>CAUREE010000048.1:0-2647 GCA_963523985.1 uncultured Veillonella sp. | reverse complement strand
GCATCATCAGGCTTAATTTTTTCACGAATCCCCAATAAGTTCATCGTCATATACGTGACCTGCTCTTTTGTGGCTTTCCCATAGCCCACCACAGATTGTTTTACTTGTAATGGTGTATACTCATAAATCGGTAAATCTTGTTGACTTGCCGCCAGTAGTGTAACGCCTCTTGCCTGTGCTACGCCGATACCCGTAGTTACATTGCGGGCAAAATATAATTTTTCAATACCAAACTTTTGAGGGCGAAATTCTTCCAAGATATCGCTCAACTCATTAAATATAATTTCTAACCGGCTTGCCTCAGGCGTTTTTGCCTCCGTCGTTATCACACCATAGGAAATAGGTTTTAAAGAACTCCCTATTACATCAATAATGCCATAACCACAGATAGCGTAGCCTGGATCGATTCCAATAATTCGCACGCTATAACCTCTGATTTCTTTTCATTATTCCAATCATTTAATTATAGCAAATTTATAGAACATCTGCACCTATAGTATCCCTTTTTCTAATAAGCTTACATAGATACCGTCACCAATAATAATATGATCCAATACAGGGATCCCCATCACTTCCCCAGCTCTAGCAAAAATTTTCGTCACCCGTACATCATCACTGCTCTCTGTAGGATCTCCTGATGGATGGTTATGCATCAAAATAATAGCTGCCGCATTAGCATCAATAGCTTGACGAAATACGGCTCGTTGCTCTGCCGTACTACTAGTCAATCCTCCTTTAGAAATCAGAACAGACTTAATTAATTTATTTTTCACTGTCAGTAATAAGACATAAAAGTGTTCTTCTGTTTTATGACGAAGACGCTCCATCATATAATTAGCCGCCGCCTCTGGAGTACTAAAATCTTCCCAATCTCGTTTCACTTTCATCTGTCCTAGACGCCTACCCAGTTCAATAGCTGCACAAATAGTCACCGCCTTGTCCTGACCAATGCCATCAATTTCTCGCAAAGCATCTACAGTAACATTGTTCAAACCTCCTACTACTCCATCCATCCGTGTTACCACTTCATGAGCGACTTCTAAGACGGTAGACCCTTTACATCCTGTACGCAATAAAATAGCTAATAACTCTTCTAACTCTAGCGCTTCAGCTCCTAAGGCAATAAATTTTTCTCGCGGCATTTGATACGATTGTAAATCCAACATAATTCCTCCAACATTTGAAAGTACATCCTCTACTCCTATAAACGACAACACGCCACACTCCGAAGAGTGTGACGCATCACTATGTACCATGGATAGATACTCATATATCTTTCTTTAATACTGTATTATACTGTATTCGCTGTAGACTGAAAAAATCCTTTTATTTTCTTCAAACTTTGTCTTACATCTTTTAGCAATTGAGGTCTAACTATCACAATATACATCCTCATATAAACTTCCTATGTAACCTGTGCAAACCAGCCTTACTCTTTTGCTTCTTCTGCCTCCCCTTGACCTTGCCCATATACATTCGCTGCATAGATCTCAAAATCTTCACCATGTTTGAAGGCATCTTCTCTTAGGTATGCATGAAAAACAACTTGGTCTTCTTTCACCTGTATCAAATTCGGTACATGCTGTGCTAAGGCATCAAAGAACTCTTGTTCTGCTTTCAATAACACACGGCCATGTTTTATTTTTTTCCCTTCCACCACTGAGTAAGCTAGTGCCCACACTAAGCGATCATCTGTAGAGGACAACTTTCGATATTTATAACGAAACTTTAAAGGTGGCATTATGGATTGCCTAAATTGATACACGCCATTTATCATAGCATAGGGAATGACCATTCGCTTCTTACCCAGCAATCCTATCTCATCAATTATAAGCTCAGATTCTGTTAAGGTAAATGTGTAAGTCCCTACTGCTTGCGATACAAGGACAAATAGAATCATTCCTTCTATCAATATTTCCGCTAAGGCTACATTACCTATCTCTATATAGCGCCATACACTATATAGCAATACTCCCAATGCTATCGCAATAAATACACTGACCAATACAATTCCCGCTTTGGAATGTTTCGATTGTTCTTGATACTGTATAGGCATACTGTCCCCTTTCATGATTACCATCATCACTCTTAATGCTAGGATAGCAATGGATAAAAGCATTTGTCAATAACAAAAAGAGCCC
This sequence comes from uncultured Veillonella sp., assembly GCA_963523985.1. Classification (GTDB taxonomy): domain Bacteria; phylum Bacillota; class Negativicutes; order Veillonellales; family Veillonellaceae; genus F0422. Next base: position 506 of record CAUREE010000048.1, on the reverse strand, counting down.
CCTCATAGAGGAGACTCTTTCACAGATAATCAGAGATTACCTGTTTTTCATCACTAATGGGCTAGTAATACGTTTTGTATCACGAGCGATCATGATTTCTTCATTTGTAGGGATTGCAAAGATTTTAACTTTAGCACCTTCTGCACTGATTTCAGCTTCTTTACCACGAACATTGTTACGTTCAGCATCAATACGGGTGCCTAAGTATTCTAAACCATTACAGATTGCGTCACGGTTAGCAACACCATTTTCACCGATGCCAGCTGTGAATACGATAGCATCAACACCACCCATAACAGCAACGTAAGCACCGATTGTAGCACGAACTTTATAATGGAACATATCCAATGCTAATTGAGCACGTTTATTGCCTTCTTCAGCTGCTTCTTCGATGACACGGAAGTCATTGGAAACACCAGAAATACCAAATACACCAGATTTTTTGTTCATAATAGCATCGATTTCATGGTATGTCATATCCCATTTTTCCATCAAGTAAGGTACGA
>CAUREE010000047.1:0-2965 GCA_963523985.1 uncultured Veillonella sp. | reverse complement strand
CCACAACCTGCTGATTACAAGTCAGCTGCTCTACCGATTGAGCTACGCCAGCACACTTACATATATTATTATATATGTTCTTATGTAGTTTGTCAAGAACTTTTTTCTACTCTGTAGTGCTGTTCCTGACTACTTGTATATAATAACATACGTCTATGTATAATGCAAGTGTTTTATTAAAAATTTTTTAACTTTTTTCAGAACTTATAAAAAGGCGCTGAGCCCCCTAAATATAACGATTATATCGTACTCTTAGGTAAGGGATGATTGCGCCTTTTACAAATCATTTTAATACCATACGTTTTAACAGATCCACATCAGCACGTAATTGTGCATTTTCTAGTTGTAAAGCTTTGATAGCTTGTCCTTGTTGTAAAATAGTTTGTTGTGATTCTCGTTGGACTTTTTCTAACGCTTCTAACAGCACCGCTACCGACGCATTAGATCCGTAAGGTTTCTCATTGCTACTCCCTTTGCCAAATCGCAAGGTAGCTCCTGCATTATAAATCAATTTATTTCCCGATAGTGCTACACCTGCATTAAACATAGTTCTTTCATTTGTATAATGAGCAACCCCCAATGCATATCCTGTTTTATTCGCATATTGACCAATACCAGCCATTACTTGTGTTGGTTCATCCTTCTTATACTGTACAGGTTTTAAGGCTGCTAGCGCCGCAGACATAGCAGTTCCTTGTCTCATCTCTCCACGTAATGCATCAATCGCACGATAAGCAGCCGTCTCTAAAGATTTTAATTGTGCTACATTCACACCATCTGTATCTTCTATACCCGCAGATAGTCCAATAATTTGACGAGTCTCACCACCAGCTGGATTACCAATGGATACGGCCCCTTTAGATGATTTCCATGGTGCTTTTGTTTTATCTATCTCACCACGTAGTGCTGATAATTGTTGCTTTTTCTCTTCAAGGTCCATTCGATTCAGTTCTAATTTGTTGTAAGTATCTGGCTCAAGCATATTATCATAATCATCTTGAGCTTTTTTAATTTTTTCTGTTAATTCTGCTCTTGTTGCTTCTAGTGTGTCCACTTCCTGCTTCAATACTGCATAGGCAGCTTCCTTAGCGGTCAACTCTGGACTAGTGATTGTACGCACTTCCAAGGTATTATTCGGTCCTTTCATGGTGAAATCACCAGATGGATCATATCCTACACTTCCAGCTTCTCTATTAACGATAGATCCTGAACCTAATGCAATAGATTCTTTCACTTTACTATTAGCACCTGTACCTAGAGCCACGCTCAAATCTGCATTTGTTTCACTGCCATGGCCAATAGCTACTGATTCCTTAAAGTAACCTCTAGCCGTATTACCTATAGCTACAGCATTTTCAGCAGATACCGCTGTATCACCCACAGCTATTGCATTATCATATGCACTCCATGCACTTCGACCAATAGCCACTCCATTTCTTGTAGATTTTGCTGCATCCCCTAGAGCAACAGATCCAGAATCCACTGCAGTCGCCAAATGTCCGATTGCAACTGCACGATTTCCATTCGTCACAGCCGCACCAGGACCAGCAGCATAATTATTTTTGTCATGTGGTAAAGTTACATCATCTGCTCCATAACTTACACTAGCAGTTAACATTCCCATCCCTAACAATAGTATAGAACGTTTATAATTCATCATTTACCCTCTTATCCTATTACGTAGAACTTTTGCTCAGAGCAAAAATTATCATCAATTACTAAATATTTTTTTCAATATGTATAGTATATTTAATGATTATGAAAGAAAAATGAAGTGCTTTTCTCGAGCAAACCTAAATTTTATCTCTAGAATACAAATTGGGGCTACTCCTTTCTGAGTAGCCCCAACATGTAATGTAAGTATGTAGTTTAACTTATGCTTTTTTCATAATTAGTTGTTTTAGCATTTCAATCGCAGCTTCTTGCTCTGCATTTCTAGCTTTTTCACGTTCTAGTTCAGCTCGAAGCATTTCTAATTCAGATTTAGGAACTGTTTCCACTTCGTCACTACTAGATCCGAATCTGAAAGTAGCCCCTGCATTATACATGTGTTTATTACCTGAAAGAGCAACACCTGCATTGAACATAGTTCTTTCATTTGTGAAATGTGCTACACCCAAGGCAAAGCCCGTTTTGTCCTCATAGTGACCAACGCCGGCCATCACTTGCGTACGTTCATGTTCTTTATAATCCAATGGTTTCAAGGCAGCCAACGCCGCATTCATGGCATTTCCAGAACGGCCTTCATCACGCACATCACCAATGACATCATTCAAACGACGCAACGCTGTATCCACATTGTGATTAGACGTTTTAATCGCATTTGTCACATACTCCACATTCGTAGCTGCCGTTACATCTTTTCCATCAGGGGTTTTAAGGCCTGTAATTACACCAGTACCATTGCCTTTGTCATCCTTTTTGAAAGCAATCGTAGGCATAGGATTGGATGCATCTGTACCGTTGGAAATTGTAATGGTAACATTGTTTCCACCATTAGGTTCCACATTTGGAGGCGAACCTGCCCCTGGATTTGTGTTGCCAGTTGTTCCAGTTCCTGGAGTCGCACCACCTGGTGTTGTGCCTGTACCAGTATTCGTACCGCCTGGTGTAGGATTGCCATTAGGGTTTACGATAGAAATAAAGTCCGGTAAATTTCCTGGGTCACCTTTATCGCCTTTTTCACCTTTCAGGGATGCTAGGTATTCATCTTCTGTTTTACCTGCATTGCCATCTTTCGCTTTCCATACTTCATAGGCAGATTTGCCATCAGCACCAGCGGCTCCAGTTTCACCTTTAATCGCTGTAACGAAATCTGCAGCTGTTTTGTTTTCATTGCCAGGGATGGATTTCCACGCATCTAAAGCAGATTTACCTTCATCACCTTTATCGCCTTTTTCGCCTTTGATCGCTGTGGCAAAATCAGAAGCGGATTTATTTTCGTTGCCAGGGATCGATTTCCACG
>CAUREE010000046.1:0-3176 GCA_963523985.1 uncultured Veillonella sp. | reverse complement strand
GCAACTACTAGGGAAGGTTCCCTATGATTTAGACTCATTAATTTGTCAAACTACGGACTGGCGCCGGAATACGCCCACCACGACGAATGAACTCTTCTGAACTAAATGGATGTACTTTTATAATCGGTGCATATCCCAAGAGCCCGCCAAACTCTACGATATCCCCTACGGTTTTATTCGGCACTGGAATGAGTCGTACCGCTGTCGTTTTATTATTAATCATACCAATAGCCGCCTCGTCCGCAATAATTGCAGAAATCGTCGCTGCTGAAGTATCTCCCGGTACAGCAATCATATCTAATCCCACAGAGCACACACAAGTCATGGCTTCTAATTTATCTAAGGACAAACTGCCTAACGTAACCGCATCAATCATGCCTTTATCTTCACTAACAGGAATGAAAGCACCACTCAATCCGCCCACATGAGACGATGCCATAAGGCCACCTTTTTTCACCGCATCATTCAACAAAGCTAAGGCTGCGGTCGTACCATGAGTACCACATGCTTCAAGCCCCATCTCTTCTAGCACATGTGCCACAGAATCCCCTACAGCAGGTGTAGGTGCTAAAGAAATATCGATAATCCCAAATTGTTTATTCAATCTACGTGATGCTTCTTGAGCTACTAATTGTCCTACTCGAGTAATTTTGAAAGCTGTCCGTTTAATCGTTTCTGCTACTACATCAAATGGCTCGCCTTTCACAGATTCCAAAGCATGTTTCACCACTCCAGGACCACTGACACCCACGCTAATTGTTGTCTGACCTTCAGTGACACCGTGGAAAGCGCCTGCCATGAAAGGGTTATCTTCTACAGGATTGCAGAAAATCACCAATTTCGCACAACCCAACGCATCTCTATCGGCTGTGAGACGGGCTGTTTCTTTCACAATGTGTCCCATGTCAGCCACTGCATCCATATTGATGCCTGCCTTTGTAGAACCGATGCCTACAGAGCTACATACAATATCTGTCGTCGCTAACGCTTCAGGAATGGAGGCAATGAGCTTGCGATCTCCTTCTGTATACCCTTTCGACACCAAAGCAGAGAAACCACCGATGAAATTTACGCCTACCGCTTTTGCTGCTTTATCTAAGGCACGAGCAATAGGCACATAGTTGGGCAAATTAGAAGCTCCACCAATTAAAGAAATAGGCGTTACAGAAATACGCTTGTTAATAATTGGCACCCCTAGTTCACGCTCTAAGTCTTCCCCTGTTTTCACAAGGTACTCCGCTTCTTTTGTAATATGGTCATAAATACGAGTGCACATGCGATCGCCATCTTCAGAGACACATCCTAATAGACTAATCCCCATGGTTATGGTCCGCACATCTAGTTTATTATCTTGAATCATCCGATTCGTTTCTAAAATATTTTCTATACTTAACATAGGTACCCTCGCTTATCCCACACGATGCATACTTAAAAAGATGGCTGCATTTTGAGCCAAAATTTGAACACCTAACCGTTCACCTTCTGCTACTAGCGCTTTTTGGATACCACTTAGATCAGCGGAGTCACTCACTTCACACATCATAATCATATTAAAGATACCATCCAAAATCGTTTGGTTAATGGACACCACATTCACTTCATTGTCCGCTAACACACGGGTAACACCCGCAATAATACCTACTCTGTCTTGCCCTACCACTGTCACAACTAATTTCATACTGTCATCTCCTATCAAATACGTATCCAATTTTAGTTTCATTATAAATTATAGTCATTCAAATTTCAACGAATATATAAAGTTCTTGACTTTCACTATAAACTATGAAATAATAGTACGATTTGTGAAACAAGGAGGTTCCTATGGCAGATGATCGTTTAATTGTAGCCTTAGATGTGTCCTCAATGGAGGCGATGCAATCCATCGTAACATCCCTAGGCGATTCCGTCAGCTATTACAAAGTTGGCATGGAACTATTCTATGCAGCAGGCGAACAAACTGTAGCCTATTTGCGAGACCACAATAAATCTGTATTTCTTGACTTGAAATTACATGATATCCCGAACACTGTGGCTCACGGCATTAAATCCTTAACACGGTTAGGGGCAAAGCTCATCACCATTCATAGCCAAGGTGGCAAGGTGATGATGGAAGCCGCTATGAAAGCGGCCAAGGAACAAGCAGAAGAGCTCGGCGTGGAGCGTCCAAAGCTATTGGCTATCACAGCCCTAACGAGCTTTGATGATGAAAGCTGGTCCGCTATTGGTGGGTCTTTACCAATTTCAGAGCATGTTGTGAAGTTAGCGAAGCTAGCCAAAGAGGCTGGTGTAGATGGCGTTGTCGCTTCTCCATTAGAAGCAAAACTGATTCGTGAAGCCTGCGGAGAAGATTTCTTAATCGTTACCCCTGGTATTCGCCCATCCTTTGCAGCTACCAACGACCAAAAACGTATCGCTACACCAAGTAGCGCACTACAAGATGGAGCCTCTCGCATTGTAGTAGGTCGACCAATTACACAGTCGGAGAACCCACAAGAAGCAGTTCGTTTAATTATTGAGGAAATGGAGACAGTTCAAAAATGATGACAGAAGACAATGTAAAACAATTATTGATCGATACACAAGCTATTTTAGAAGGACATTTCTTGTTAACGTCCGGACTTCACAGCCCTATGTATGTGGAAAAGTTTAACGTTTTATCCCATCCAAAATACACAGAGCAATTATGCCAAGAATTAGCTCGCCGTTTTGAAGACCAAAACGTAGAACTTGTGATTGGACCTATGACTGGTGGCATCTTGTTGGCCCACGAAGTAGGTAAGGCTTTAGGCACTCGTGCTATCTTTACAGAACGAGAAAAAGGTAAAATGACATTGCGCCGTGGATTCCGCATTGAAAAAGGACAACGTGTTCTCATCGTAGAAGACATTGTGACTACAGGCGGATCTGTTCGTGAAGTTGTTGACGTAGTGAACGAAGCTGGCGGCGAAATCGTTGGCGTAGGCCTTCTTGTAAACCGCAGCGGTGGTAAAGCTGACTTCGGTGTACCAAATGACAAAGTACAAGCCTTGTTGAACTTAACTGTACCAACATTTGAAGCTGATGCATGCCCACTTTGCCAAAATGGCACACCGATGACAGAACGTGGTAGTAAACATATTAAATAAAAGGCTCTCTGTCAAATGTTGGGGTATTCACCCTACGAGTCTTCTTTGGCA
>CAUREE010000045.1:0-3275 GCA_963523985.1 uncultured Veillonella sp. | reverse complement strand
TGTTAGAATCTGGTCATGCTTACGAATGTTATTGTTCCCAAGAAGAATTAGATTCCGTTCGGGAAGAGCAATTAGGTCGTGGTGAAACTCCAAAATATAATGGTCATTGTCATCATTTAACGGAAGAACAAAAAGCTGCCTACAAAGCAGAAGGACGTAAACCAACCATCCGTTTACGTGTTCCGTTGCATGAAACAGTAGCTTTTGATGATATGGTTCGTGGTCATGTATCCTTTGAGTCTAATGGTATTGGAGATTTCGTTATTGTTAAATCCGATGGAATTCCTGTCTATAACTATGCCGTTGTGGTAGACGATCACACAATGGGTATTTCTCATGTTATCCGTGCGGAAGAACATTTATCTAACACACCACGTCAAATCGTGATCTATAAAGCTTTGGGCTGGGATGTACCAACATTTGGTCATATTTCCTTGATTATGGGCAAAGATGGCAAAAAAATGAGTAAACGACATGGTGCTACCTCTGTTGAACAATACCGTGAGTTGGGATACTTACCAGAAGCGATTGTGAACTTCTTAGCCTTACTAGGCTGGGCTCCTGAAGGTGAGGAAGAACTATTCACTAAGGAAGAGTTGTGTCAAAAATTCTCTATGGATCGAGTGGCAAAAAATCCAGCTGTCTTTGATATTGATAAATTGAATTATATTAATTTCAATTATATGAAACAATTGACACCAGATGCATTATATGAATTATGTTTACCTCATTTGGTAAAAGCTGGCTACGCTAGTGAAAGTCCGTCTACAGAGGAACAAGCATGGCTCACAATGCTTTGTACTTGCGTGAAAGACCATATTAGTTATGGTGCTCAAATCGTAGATGAAGTAAATATGTTCTTCCAAGATGATATCCTAGAAGATGCAGAACATGCAGAAGAGATTGCAGCTGTGAAAGCAGAAGAATCCTATCCAACAGTAATTGGGACTTTTAAAGAAAAAATTGAAGCTATGGATGAGATTACCCCAGATGCTGTCAAAGCAGCAATCAAAGCGATTATGAAAGAAACAGGATTAAAAGGCAAATTTGTATTTATGCCAATTCGCATTGCTACCACAGGTCAAATGCACGGTCCTGATTTGAATTATATTATTACCTTATTTGGCAAAGAAAAAGTACTTCGCCGTCTAGGCTAAGTGCATACAAGGAGGCTATTTCTAATGAGAGAACTGACCGTTTTCAACACGATGACTCGTGAAAAATCAGTATTCCAACCTGTGAAAGAAGGGGAAGTTAGCATCTACGTATGCGGTGTAACACCATATAATCATCCTCATATTGGTAATGCACGTCCTTTTGTAACTTGGGACACCATTCGTCGTTATTTGAGCCATGTAGGCTATAAAGTAACATATATACAAAACTTTACAGATGTGGATGATAAAATCATTAATACGTCTAATGGTGAAGGGGTAGCATGGAATGTAATCTCTGATCGCTATATTGATGCCTACTATGATGTAATGGATGCATTACATGTGCGTCGTGCCGATGTATATCCTCGTGTGTCTACGCATATGGAAGAAATTATTTCCATGATCACTACATTAATCGACAATGGCTATGCCTATGCAGTAGATGGTGATGTGTACTATCGTGTAGAGAAATTTGAGCATTATGGTAAGCTATCTGGTCGTACTTTAGACGATATGGAAGCTGGTGCTCGTGTAGATGTAGATGACCGTAAGGAAAATCCAATGGACTTTGCTTTATGGAAAGCGGCAAAACCAGGCGAACCATTCTGGGAAAGCCCTTGGGGGCAAGGCCGACCAGGTTGGCACATTGAATGTTCTGCTATGAGTCAAAAATATTTGGGCGAAGAATTTGACTTCCATGGCGGTGGATCTGACTTAATCTTCCCTCATCATGAAAATGAAATTGCCCAATCTGAAGGATGCTCTGAACACCATCCAGCTGTACGTTATTGGGTGCATAATGGTTTCATTACGATTAATCAAGAAAAAATGAGTAAATCCTTGAACAATTTCTTCTTGGTGAAAGATATTTTAGAACAATATAGTGCAGATGCATTACGTTTCTTCTTGTTGAGCACACATTATCGTAGTCCATTGGACTTCAGTGATGAACGCTTAGATGAAGCGACTAAGGCTATTGAACGATTCCAAACCGTGATTGACAACTTACTGTACTTAGAAAGTCGTCCAGAAGGATTGTGTGAACTGGAAGCAGCAGAATTATTGAAAAATGCTCGTAACTATAAAGAAGAGTTTGAAGCAGCTATGAGCGATGATTTCAATACAGCGTTAGCAACAGCACCAATCTATGGTTTGGCAAAAGAAATTAACATCTATTACCAATCTGTTCAAAGCTGTGATGGCACTGTATGCCATAGTACTATTGGTGAAGTTAAAGAAATCTTTAAAATGATGTTAGATATTCTAGGTTTATTAGAAGAGGGCTGGAAAGGTCAAGAAACTAGTAATGAAGAATATAATCAATTAATGGAAGTCATCTTGAATATTCGTCAATGTGCTCGTGATCAAAAACAATGGGGCATTGCAGACTCCATTCGTGATGAATTGGCCAATATTGGAATTGTCATCGAAGATTCCCCACAAGGGGCACGGTGGAAAAAACGTGAACTTTAATCGATACAAACAGCTACGATCTATGGCGATTGATAAATTAAAATCTTCAGTGAAAGTAGAAGCAAATGGAGGGGGTCCTTTAGAGGACTCTCTTATGCTTGCTTATATTGGAGATGGTGTATATACCTTATTTATCAGAAATCGTGTAGTAGAAACGGGCATTACAAAAACACAAATACTTCATGATGTAGTGACGTCATTTATCAATGCAAAAGCACAGGCGAAAGTATTACAGGCATTAGAGCCAACTCTGACAGAGGAAGAGTTATTAGTGGCAAAACGGGCTCGCAATAGTAATGTGCATGTACCGAAAAGTGCCAGTGTACAGGAATACCGCATGAGTACAGCCTTTGAGGCGTTGTTGGGGTATACCTATCGCAAGGGGGATGAAGAGAGACTTACTACTCTCATGGAATTCGCTTTTTCTGAAACGTTGTCACATTTATAAAGTAAAAATCGCGACATATTCCTCCACAAACTGATCCTACGGTAGGTTTGTTCTGGAACATGTCGCGCTTTTTACTATAGACTGGCTCTGACAACGTTTCAGCGGGTGTCGCTTAGAGGAAAGGGAAGAGCACGGCATACCCCCTCTCAAACGGTATTTCATAATGTTTGTTCGGGGGCATACCGTGCTCTTCTTGT
>CAUREE010000044.1:0-3444 GCA_963523985.1 uncultured Veillonella sp. | reverse complement strand
TGACAACGTTTCAGGGGGGCGCTCATGTGTTATGTTGGGGTTGTCCTCTTTTAATGGTATAATAGAGTAATAGCTAGTAGTAGCTAGTTTTTATAGATTCTGATGATATGACATAGATGCTATGTAATGGTAATAGCTTAACTAATATAGGTCGTATTACTGTTGGGAAGGTTTGAGGTTTTCATGGATACGTTTATTGTAGGTCGTAATGCTGTGCGTGAGGCGCTGAAGTCGGATCGTGGGATTCATCGTATTTTAGTGGCAGAAGGTAAGCAAGGTGGCTCTCTTTCGGAGATATTGGGCTTGGCAAAGTCTAAGGGTATTGAGGTTCGTCGCGTGAAGGAACGGGATTTACAGAAGTATCCTAGTGACGTGCCGAATCAAGGTGTGGTAGCCTTGGTGAATGCGGTGAAGTTTCAAGAGCTGCAAGATGTATTGCTCAAGTGTACGGAAGAGCATCCGTTGTTGATTTTAACGGATGGTGTGGAAGATCCTCATAATATGGGGGCCATCATTCGTACGGCAGAGTGTGTTGGTGCTACGGCTGTATTGATTCCCAAACGTCATAATGCGCCTATTAATGCGACGGTAAGTAAAACCTCTGCAGGGGCTGTAGAATCGATTCCTTTGGTGCAAATTGGTAATGTAGCACAGACCATTGAGCAATTAAAAAGTCAAGGATTCTGGGTGATGGGTGCTCATATGGATGGGACTGTGATGTATGATGTCAATATGACAGGTCCTATTGTATTGGTCATTGGTAATGAGGGAAAAGGTCTAAGTCGATTGACAAAGGAATTGTGTGATGTATTGGTAACGATTCCTATGTTTGGAACCATTAACTCATTAAATGCATCGGTAGCAGCAGCGGTCCTTTTATATGAAGCGAGACGTCAACGATAATAGGTATACTATGAAAAAAGATATTTTAATTGTAGATGGGTATAATGTTATTTTTGATTGGGCTGACTTGAAATCACTCAGTAAGGAGTCTTTAGAACATGCCCGATTAGAATTACGTCATAGATTACTCAATTATGGGACCTATAAGGGATATAAAATTATTCTTGTATTTGATGGTAAGCACGCACCTTTTACAGCAGATGAACAACGTATATCTGCAGATTTTATTGAAGTCTTTACAGGTACCCATGAGACGGCAGATGCTTATATTGAGCGTGAAGTCTTTAGTAAAAAGGGTCAATATAAAACAATCTATGTAGTAACAAGTGATGGGGAAGAACAAAACCAAATTTTAGGATTTGGAGGATTACGCATATCAGCACGTGAATTACGTCATCAAATAGACTTAGCTAAACAAGAAGAACGAAAACGATATACAGGTTATCATCAACGTGATGCTATGACATTACAACGTAATGAATTAGGTGCACATATTGATGGGGATGTGGCGGAAAAGCTTGAACGAATGCGACGAGGGGAGCTATGAAAGTAGCTCCTTTTGTTATAATTGCCTTGATAATTTTATAGAGGAATACTAGAATCAGTAGATACATGCATACATACTAGTATCTTACGGTGGATCTAGAATATTGAGGTGATATATAAAAAAGAGGGTTAACTAAGAGAAATGGTATTTCTCCTTGTTAACCCTCTTTTAGAGTTCATTATAGAGCATTTACTTTAGCTGCTAAATTGGATTTTTTGCGAGCTGCAGTATTTTTATGAAGAACGCCTTTGGAGGCTGCTTTATCAATTACGCTTGTAGCATGAACTAGTGCTTTTTTAGCTTCTTCTACAGCGCCTGCTTGAGCAGCTTCTACAGTCTTACGAGTAGCTGTACGAATTTGAGATTTTACAGCAGAGTTTTTCGCACGACGTTCAGCATCCGTTTTTACGCTTCTAATACTGGATTTAATATTTGGCAATTGAGTCACCTCCTTGTGATTTACTGTATTATTACTAAAGTAGTATATCATAGGGCGTACAGTTTTGCAACTATTTTTATATTTACTCTAAGGAATATTGGCTTATATAGCAAGGCTTTACACAGAAATAACCTCTATTTTCATCACTCATGAGAGCAGGAAATATGATATAATTAAGAATACATAAATCTATTAATAGGAGATGCTTATATGAAAAAATTAATGGTTATAGATGGCAGTAGTTTATTATATCGTGCATTTTTTGCACTTCCACCACTGCAAAATGCTCTAGGAGTTCCTACCAATGCTGTGTATGGATTCTTAACAATGCTTACAAAACTGTATGAAGAAATCAATCCCGATTACATTGCGGTTGCCTTTGATAAAGGTAAAGAAACATTCCGTATGGATATTTACGAAGACTATAAAGGAACTCGTCAAAGTGCACCAGATGAATTGCGTCCACAATTTAGCTTGATCCGTGAAGTCTTAGAATCCTTAGGTATCATTGTCATTGAAGAAGAAGGATTTGAAGGCGACGATATCATTGGCTCGTTGAGCAAAAAATGGGGCTCATCAGACCTTGCTGTTCATATCATTACTGGTGATAGAGACAACCTACAACTAGTCGATGAGTATACCAGTGTGTTTTTAACGAAAAAGGGCATCACTGATATGCTTCATGTGACTATGGCTAATATGGAAGAACTGTATGGGTATGGGCCTCAAATGGTTATTGAAATGAAATCTCTTATGGGAGATTCTTCAGATAATATTCCAGGTGTACCTGGCGTTGGTGAAAAAACAGCCCTTAAACTATTAAATCAATATGGTACTTTAGAAGGTGTATATGAGCATATTGAGGAACAAAAGGGAAAACTGAAAGAACGCTTAGTAGACAACAAAGACTTAGCGTTCATTTCGCATCAACTAGCTACCATCAAAACAGATATGGATATGCCTTATGAACTAGAGCAATTTGTTCCTGCTGTACATCGTGGTGAAGTGACACCTTTATTTGAAAAGTTAGGTTTTCACGCAGTAACACCAAGACTACTAAAGGCTATGGGTGTGGCAGAAGAAGGGACTCTATTCGATCAATTCTTAGCTCCACCAGCAGAAGAAATTGAATTAACTCATGTCACAGAAGTGCCACGAGAATTTTACGAAGATAAAGTGATTAGCCTTGTCTTGAAAGAAGCTGGAAAACATCCATTTAGGACGATAGAAGCCTTATATCTATATAATGGGGATGCCCAATTAGTTGTAAATGGATTTGTAGATGTAGGGCATTTAGAAACAGTCTTTGAAGGGGCCAGGGAACTGGTTACAGATAATGCAAAATTATTATTTGAAGTATTAGGTACTGAAACAACAGGTCGCATTTCAATTTTGAAAGAAGAAACTGTTCATATCAAAGATCTTACATTAATGGCGTATTTACTTGATCCTACACGAGCAAACTATGGTATGACCTATTTATGCGAACGTTTTGGACAACCTTCCATTCCTGCTACGGAAAATGAAACAGAGTGGGCTCTACAAGCACAAGCTT
>CAUREE010000043.1:0-4535 GCA_963523985.1 uncultured Veillonella sp. | reverse complement strand
ATATTGTTGGTGGTAAGTCTTCTTCTTTAGGAGAAATGACTTCTTCTACGAATGTACCTGTTCCTTATGGATATGCTACTACAGCCCATGGCTATCGTTATTTTATGGAAGAAACTGGTTTAGTAGATCGAATTAAAGCTAAATTGGAAGAATTGCATGATGTGGAAAACTCTGCGTTATTACGTAAGGTCACTGCAGAAGTACGTCAAATGATTATGGATGAGGAAATGCCAGCTCCATTAGCTGAGGCTATTCGTGAAGGCTATGAAGAGTTAGCACGTAAAGTAGGGGAAGAGAACCCATTTGTAGCGGTAAGATCTAGTGCCACTGCGGAAGATTTGCCAGATGCTAGTTTTGCAGGTCAACAAGATACATACTTAAATGTTCGTGGTGCAGATATGATCATTGCTAAAGTAAAAGAATGCTATGCATCTACTTTCACTGACCGTGCTACCTACTATCGTGTAAAACAAGGTTTCGATCATATGACAGTAGCCTTGTCAGCAGCCATCCAAATGATGGTATACTCTAAAGCTGCAGGCGTTATGTTCTCTGTGAATATTATGAATGGTGATGATAAATCCATTATTATCGAAGGATCTTGGGGTCTTGGTGAGTATGTAGTGCAAGGTACAGTGACACCAGATAATTTCACTGTAGATAAAGCAACAATGCAAATTACCGATCGTATGATTAATGATAAAAATCTTGCATTAGTACGTAAACCAGAAGGGGATTGCGTTGAAATTCAAATTCCTGAAGACCAAGCTCGTCAACAAGTTATCACAGACGAACAAGTTATCGAATTAGCAACTTATGCAAAAGCAATTGAAAAACATTATGGTTGCTATATGGATATGGAATGGGGCATCGATGAGCGCGATGGAAAAGTATGGATTTTACAAGCCCGTCCAGAAACTGTATTCTCTCAAAAGAAAGAAAAAGAAGAAACTGTAGTGGAAGCGACTACAACAGAACGTAAGATTGTTGTAAAAGGTCTTCCTGCGAGCCCTGGTAAAGCAGCAGGTCGTGCTCATGTGATTGAAAATCCAGAAGATATCGATGATTTTAAAGAAGGAGAAATCCTTGTTACTACTATGACTGCACCTGACTGGGTACCGGCGATGAAAAAAGCTAAAGCTATTGTCACAGATGCAGGTGGTATGACTTGTCATGCGTCTATTGTAAGTCGTGAGTTGGGGATTCCTTGTATTGTAGGTACAAAATCTCGCAGTGAAGAGGCGACAAAAACGATTACTGATGGTCAAATGATTACTGTAGATGCTACCAATGGTATTGTGTATGATGGTATTTTAGAAGAAGCTACAAAAAAAGCAGAACCTGCAGTAGAAGCTCGCTATGTAGAGCCAACACCGATTACGGGAACTAAAATTTATATGAATTTAGGGGATCCAGATTTAGCCGAAAAATATGGTGTATTACCTTGTGATGGTATCGGTTTAATGCGTGAAGAGTTCATTTGGACGACGTTCATCCATGAACATCCAATGCATTTAATCGAAACCGGTCGTCGTGATTTTGCTATAGACACCTTAGCAGAAGGCATGCGTAAAGTATGTGCAGCCTTGGCACCTCGTCAAGTTGTATTGCGATTGAGCGACTTCAAATCCAGCGAATACCGTGATTTAAATGGTGGCGACAAGTACGAGCCAGAAGAATCTAGCGCATTACTTGGATTCCGTGGGGCTTCTCGCTATTATGATGAACGCTATGCGCCAGCTTTCTTATTAGAATTAGAAGCCATCAAAAAAGTACGCAATGAATTCGGCTTTAAAAATTTACAAGTCATGATTCCATTCTGCCGTACTGTGAAGGAAGCAGCAGAAGTCACTCGTATTATGGCAGAACACGGCTTACAACGTAATGCAGATTTCAAAGTATGGTTGATGGCTGAGATTCCTGCTAATATTATCTTAGCGGATCAATTCAATCAATATGTGGATGGTTACTCTATCGGATCTAACGATTTAACTATGCTTGTATTAGGGTGTGATCGGGATAATGAAACTGTACAACATATTTATGATGAAAGAAACTTGGCTGTAAAACGTGCGATTAAACATTTAATTGAAACAGCACACAAAGATGGCAAAACAGTATCCATCTGTGGACAAGCACCAAGTGTATATCCAGAGTTCTGTGAGTTTTTAGTAAAACATGGTATTGATTCTATTTCTGTAAATCCAGATGCTGTGGTGTCTACGAAAAAAATGGTGGCACAATTAGAACAACGTATTATGTTAGATGCTTTGACAGGCAAAGGTCGTCAAAATACAGAAGCTTTAGATTGGTAATAGATGAGGAGGCTCTGGCGAGAGCCTCCTTTTTCATAGAAAGGTAACATTATGAATCTTTCAAAACGACAAGAATCGATTGTACAAATTGTGCAACAAGAGGGGCCTATCACAGGAAAAGCTATCGCTACAAAATTAGACTTAACAAGGTCTGCGTTGCGATCGGATCTAACGGTCTTGACGATGATGGGCATTTTAGATGCACGGCCAAAGGTTGGCTATTACTATGTTGGTAAAGTGGCAAATAATCCTTTAGCGGCAGAAATTAATAGTTTTACAGTGGCACAAGTTATGTCCAGTGTGGTAGCAGTCAGCTCTACAGCGTCCGTATATGATACAATTGTTACTATGTTCACAGAAGATGTAGGAACTATCTTAATCTGCGATGATGGTATATTAAAAGGAGTGGTTTCTCGTAAAGATTTATTACGGGCCTCTCTTGGTGGGTCTGATTTAAATACTATGCCTATTTCCATGATTATGACACCTACTAGTAAGGTCGTAGTAGCATATCCAGATATGCCTGTTGTGGAAGCCGTAGAACGGATGATTGATTTTGAAATCGATTGCGTACCGGTGGTAGATAAGGTATTATTAGAGACAAGTAAAGAATATCGTGTAGTAGGTCGTATTTCTAAAACCACAGTGACCCGTTTATTTTGGGATTGTGGAAAACGATAGGAGTAATTATGGCTAAAATTATTTATGCAATTTCTGACTCCCTAGGGGAAACAGCTGAATCGGTGGCACGTGCTACGGCAAGTCAATATGATAAAGAAACGATTGATATCGTTCGTGTGCCCTATATTAATGATGAATTACAAATCAATGAAGTGGTAAAAGAAGCTGCTACCGGCGGACATGTGATCTGTCATACCATTGTATCACCAGCATTGCGGTCTTATTTAGATACAGCTTGTAAAGCACAGGGTGTGCAAGCCGTAGATATTATGGGCCCTGTTATGGATGCAGTAGGAACTATGACAGATACAGAGCCTAGATTGGCACCTGGTATGATTCATAAATTAGACCAAGAATATTTCAAAAAGGTAGAGGCTATTGAATTTGCCGTGAAATACGACGATGGTAAAAATCCAAAAGGCTTTGAAAAAGCAGATATTGTCATTATTGGTATTTCTCGTACTAGTAAGACACCATTATCTATGTTCTTAGCCTATAAAAAAATAAAAGCAGCCAATTTACCATTGGTACCAGAAGTACCGTTACCAGAAGAATTGTTCCAAATTCCAGGGCGCAAGATTGTGGGGTTAATTATTGATCCTTTCAAATTGAACAATATTCGTGAAGAACGTCTTCGTACCATGGGACTACATGCGGACGCTAATTATGCGAATGTAAGCCGTATTGAAGAAGAGTTAAATTATGCAAAAACTGTGATGAGACGGTTGCATTGTCCAGTACTTGATGTAACTAATAAATCTATCGAAGAAACAGCTGGTATGGTGATGCAAATCATTCAAAAAAATCGTGTCATGGATACACGCTAAGCTAGGAGGTGTCATATGAGTATTCGTGAAATGCTAGAAGAACGAGAATATACTATGTTAAGTCCTTATGCGGCTAAAAGTAGAGAATCTGTAAGAGATCGTAAGGAAGAGCCTGATCCATATCGGACGGATTTTCAACGAGATCGAGATCGTATTTTACATAGCAAATGTTTCCGTCGATTAAAACATAAAACACAAGTATATATTGCTCCAGGGGACCATTATCGGACTCGTATGACACATACCTTAGAAGTGGGACAGATTGGACGTACCATTGCACGGGCGTTGCGGTTGAATGAAGATTTGACGGAGGCTATCGCTATGGGGCATGATGTGGGACATACACCATTTGGACATGTGGGGGAATACGCCCTTCGTGATATGGTAGGTCATTTCAATCATAATGAGCAAAGCTTGCGCATGGTGGAAAGTATAGAAAAGGATGGACAAGGTCTTAACCTAACAACTGCTGTTCGTGATGGTATTTTAGGGCATACAGGCTCTCATATGCCTCTTACCTTGGAAGGGCAGATTATACGCACTGCTGATCGTATCGCCTATTTGTGTCATGATTTTGATGATGCGTTGCGAGCACATATGCTCAGGGTGAATGATTTACCGAAAGAAGTGGTACAGGTCTTCGGAGATACCCATTCCAAAATGATTACTGCCATGGTCACAGATATGGTGACATCCTCTATGGATCAACCGG
>CAUREE010000042.1:0-5836 GCA_963523985.1 uncultured Veillonella sp. | reverse complement strand
CGCAATCTGGTTGTGATAGGATGAGTTTCACTCATTCTGTTACAGCCTTTTTTGCGGCTCTATAATAAATATTGGGGCTACTCATATAAGAGTAGTCGATAATATTTATTATAGAACCTGAATAAATGAAAACAGCGACTCTGTCCCGTGGGATGGAGTCGCTGTTTTGATATACGTTGCATTTGCAATCTGTATAGTATGTGATTGATCTTACTTATAGCAGGATAGAGTGCCGCAGTTGAGGTTGCAGTGTCATAGATCAACTAAACTGTGTTTCTTCTACCTCAAGGAATCCAAAGTATTCCATACGTCGAATCATTTCTTCGTAGAAAGCAAGGATCATGGTGTATTTGTTAGATTGCTGTAGGGCCAGAGGGCTAATGGACTCTTCTGTCATAGCCTCGTAGATTTTGCACATCACATCATGTTTTGTGGTGGGCTTGCTGAGGAGTTTCATAAACTCTAAATCTTCTTCGTTAAAATCGGAAATAGGGTCATTGTAGCGATTGCCAGGGTAGATGTAAGCGTTCACACCTTCTTGTGGCATAATCTCTACGAATGGAATGTACCGTTCAGGGATATAGCTTTTCTTCTCTTCAAAAATATGATGTTTGAAAGGATGCTCTGCTTCTAACACAGACAGGCTGATACCACCTTGGATGATGTGTTCCACCAAGAATTGATAGAACAATGGTAAGCACATATCAGGGATTTTGTGTTCTCCTGTATAGGTCACTATTGTGTTATTTTTTACATAGAAGTGAGGGCCTTCTTGTTGGAATAGATTTGCTAAGTACTTAGCTACAGATTCAGTATGGGGACAATTACCTGAGTTATCACTAGAGTTATGACTAGAGTTATCATTAGGTGTATAAGTCGTATTAGTATCCGTAGCACTTTCATGTGTAGTATTACCATCTGTTATAGAGATTGGCATCCGTTTCTCCAAGTCTTCAAAGATTGGTTCAAGATGTTCTGATGGAATGCGCAGAGTGAATAGGAATTGCTCTAAGCTGTGTTGGAATCCTGCATCTGTCACAGATGTTTCCGTGATACGTTTTGGTGTGGCACCCTTGTGTGTGAATAAGGACTTACGGAATGCTGTATTCAGCATGAAATCGAAATATTGTTCTCGAGCTAACGGATCATGCGGAGCAAGTTCTTGTAACTTAGTGCGTAATGTTTCATCATACACTTCAGGGAATGACAAATTCAGATCGCAGTCACAAAGGTAGGTAAACCCATGTTCTGCCATATGGTCCATGCATTGGTGAAAGTACACAGGCGTGTTTACTGGTTCTAAATGGTCATGACCAACGTAGCAATCTTGTTTTTGCAATGTTTGGCGCAAAGATTGTAGGAACGGACCTTGTTGCGCTTTGACTGTGTCATATTCCAACATCAAAGCACCTAGTTTACTAGCCACCGTTTTGCCATGGCGCACCTTTTCACGATGGTTCAAGGTATCGATATCTTTATTGGCAAACTTCAAGAGAGCACGAATACTGTCCATTTTATGCCAACCTGGGTAGGTGTTATAAGACATGTACAGGATACCATTTTCTACTAGATGTTCTTTGCAGAGACGAAGAAAGTTATCCTTCGTTTCTTCATCAACCCAAGAATAGAAGCCGTGAGCGATGATGTAATCGTAAGTGCCGAGGTGCTCGTGACTTTCATTCACATCAGCTTCTAACAATTCAAGGTTAGTGATGCCCAATTGGTCGATGTAGGTCTTTCCCACACTCACTTGGGTCGGGGCAATTTCAATGCCTGTGAAAGTAGCCTGCGGATAGAACAGGGCTTGGGAGATTAAATTACCACCGTAGGAAGATCCGATTTCCAAAATGCGAGCTGTCTTAGCAGGGGCTGGTGAAAGACCTAATAGTCGAGCATAACTTTCCAAAAATGGTGCAGACGCATATGGAAAGGGTTGGGATAAATATCCTAAGTCAGAATAGATTTCTTTGGTTTGCTCTTTAGTCATTCGTGTATTGTATCGCATAAAAACTCCTTTATTATCTGGGATGTCAAAGACCAACTCACAAGTTATAGGAGTGGCTTATTTTATATAGTTATATATAAGTATATCAAAAAAAGTGATAAATTACACACTAGTATCTATAGTAGTTACGGTGATGAAATTATTTTCTATAGAGAAAGCAAATTTTTGTTGTGATATTAAGATATATAGAGTTGCAAAAATGTAAATACTACATGAAAGTGAATGATAATAATTTAAAAATGAAAAATATTCATATATGATATAAATAAAAGGAATGGCGGGGGGGGGGGGGTAATTTTCTACTTTATTTTGTTGATTTACCTAATTAATTTTGCTATTATGAAGACAAGATGAAATTGTAGAGAGAGCCATTAGCAAATGACACCTACACTTTGTCTAATATTATGTAGCATGAGTGTAAAAAGGAGAATGATTATTATGAATCAGATTTTTAAAGTTGTGTACAGCGCAGCAAAACAATGTTATGTAGTAACATCTGAATTTGCTAAATCTAATGGTAAAAAAGCATCTATTGTAGCGGCAGCATTGATATTAACAAGTGGAATTGGAGCTGTTAATGCGGCGGATGTAGATAATTTAGATACTCGATTAACTTCTTTAGAAACAACCGTTTCCAAAATTAATGCTAAGGTAACTGCTGGTACACCAGGTGCAGTTGCAAATAATGCACAAATTGAAGAAAATAAAGCAAATATTGAAAAAAACAAAACCGAAATCGAAAAACAAGCTACACGAGTTGATGGTGTAGTTGATGCAGTAAATGAATTATCTGCAGATGTTAAAGAAAATGGCGAGAAAATCGATACAAATGCTAGCGATATCCTTACCAATAAAGAAGCTATTGCTGCCAATACAGAAAAAGTTAAAGAAGCTATTGAAAGTGTAAATGCTAACAATACTGCTATTACAACCCTTAAAGAATCTGTAGATAAAGATGAAGAAAAACTAAATGAAGTTGATGAAGCAGTACAAGCAAATCGTAGCGATATTGATACAAATGCTGCTAATATCGAAAACAACAAAACTGAGATCGAGAAACAAGCTACACGAGTTGATGGTGTAGTTGATGAAGTAAATAATTTAGCTGATGATGTTGCTGCAAATGGTGAGAAAATCGATACTAATGCTAGTGATATCCTTACTAATAAAGAGGCTATTGCTGCCAATACAGAAAAAATTAAAGAAGCTATTGAAAGTGTAAATGCTAATAATACAGCTATTACAACTCTTAAAGAGTCTGTAGATAAAGATGAAGAAAAGTTAAATGAAGTTGATGAAGCAGTACAAGCAAATCGTAATGATATTGATATAAATACTACTAATATTGAAACAAATAAACAAGAAATTGCTAAAAATGCAGAAGCAAATACAAAGACAAATGAACGTATTGATAAAGTGAAAGAACTTACAGCCAAAGCAATTACAAATTCTATAACAGAATTGGGTAATCAAGTTCTTAATCCATTATCTAAAGATGTAGAAAAAAATGAAAATGACATTAGTGAGTTGAAAAAACGATATTCAGAGCATGAAACTTCTATTACAAATTTGGATGGTCGCACATCTGCATTAGAAGCTGTAAAAGGAACCAAAGAAGGTCTTGAAATGCTTAAAAATGTAGAAGCTAAGGTAGATGGAAATACTAAAAAAATTCAAGCCGCTGGACTTGGTTTAAAGGCTGTTACAGAAGCAATCGGTGATTTAGACAAAAAAATCGATGAGGGTACTAAAAAAGCTAAGGATGATGCAGTGACAGAAGCAGGTAAACAAGCTGATGATAAAATCGCTGCAGCAAAAACGGAAGCCATTGCAACAGCAGACGAACATACAGCAACAAAAATTACAGAAGCTAAAGCTGAAATTGCAGGAGATATTACTAAAGCAAAAAATGAAGCTATTACAATAGCTGGTGAAAATGCAGATGCAAAAATTACAGCAGCTAAAACAGCACTAGAAACAAAATTCCAAGGCTTAGATAATACCACTGTTAAGCTAGAAAAGTACGATAAAGATATTGCAGCTCTTCAAGAAACTGAAAAAGCTCATGATGTACGTATTACAGCAGTAGAAAAAGACGTGAAAACTGTAGGTGCTAGCGCAGCAGCTTTGGCAGCCTTAAAACCACTACAATACAACCCTGGTCAAACTACACAAATCATGGCAGGTGTGGGTACATATCGCGGACAAAATGCAGTTGCATTAGGTGCAGCTCATTATATTAGCGAAAACTTGATGTACCATGCAGGTGTAAGCTTTGGCAACGGCAGTGGTACAATGGCTAATGCTGGTGTGACTATCGGCTTCGGTAGCGGTGAAAGTGTAAAAGCTGAGTCCCCTAAAGTAGCTCAATTACAAAGCGCAGTAGATCGTTTAACTGCTGAAAACGAACAAGTGAAAGCAGCGTTATACGATATCTATGCAAAATTACAAGCTAAATAAGAAATAACTTAGCAAATAGATAACTAGGGTATCTCCTAGTGTATAGAAAACTAAGATTATGATAGGAATACATGTTAGGTATACTCCACGAGGGTATCCTAGCATGTATTTTTTGTTAAAAAATTCTTACCAATGACATATTTTGTCATTCCTCTTCGATATACTGAAAACATCAATAGTTTTATAGTATGTTTACATGACAGAAAGAGGTATGAACATGAATTGGAAAAGCAAATGGAAAGACGCATGGAACGAGATAGGAAACATGAGTTTACGAGAACTGTTTACCTTTACGAAGAAGGAGAAGTGGATTTGCGCTATTTTTGGAGTTGTTTTTGCGATAGGTATGATAGTTAGTATACGAAGCGTTGAAACGATAACAGCGTCGCCGGGCTGGATTGTAGGGTATGTTCATAGAGGAGGTACCGTTCCTGATTATGTGAGCTATACACCACAAAAGACCTTTGAGGACAAAGGGGATGTACAGGTGGTGACCGGTCATCATTTGCAAATGCGCCATCTTATATGGTACTTTTGGTGGGTAGAAGAAAATAACGACTTTACAATCACCTTTGATAAGCGGGTGCCGAAGGCAGAGTACTATGATCATCGTACCGAGCAGACCTATACATTATCTTTTGATACCAATGAAGGTGCAGATTCTGAGGTAAATGAGAAATTGAATATTATCAATGATGCATCAGAAGAATTTTTTAAAAAGCCTTTCATCAAAGTAGACCGTATTCAACGTACTCGAGAAGATTATTTATTTAAAATGCAATCGGATGCATCGTCGGTAAAACCAGTAGAAGGTCCTTTGTTTACACGAGGTAGTGTTAAGAAGAGTGTGTAATGATTGCCGCTAATTTTGAAATGCGATTAGCTGTTGTGGGTGTGGTATAATGGAGCGTACTCATTTTAGTAACTATCAGATGTGACGCATGTGGTATAATTGTAATAAACGAGTATGATATAGTAAGTTTTCTAGTCGTTCCTGTATATATGGGATAGGGTTTGGGAGAACTTGCTGCTTGAGGCACGGCTAGCAGTGGATATGTTACGAATGATGAGGAGTCATATGAAATATACTAAGGAGCCTTTACAATTAGACAATCCTTTGGAGTTTTGGCTAAACTTCGAGGGGGAAGAACGGGTCTTTTGGGTGGACCGTCAAAGCGATCGTGTGGTGGTAGGAGCTAAACGATTGGCGGTGGTGAAAGACGACGTTGACCGAGAACAATATGCATACGTATTTTATGGAGGCACTTTTTTCCCGACTGTGAAAGATGAAAAATGGCACAACATGGGCCATGAAATAGTAGCTTTCACCCATTACTATATCGTAGAAAATGGGGAGTCCTTTTACCTGCA
>CAUREE010000041.1:0-6802 GCA_963523985.1 uncultured Veillonella sp. | reverse complement strand
CTAACTTTCCAGATTGTCGAAATATTAAGTCCATTACAGTTAGCACAGGGGTAACCTGTCCGAAATGTAAATCTCATGAAATTTTAGAACGTAAATCTAAGAGAGGTCGTATCTTTTATGGTTGCGAAGGGTATCCATCTTGTGATTTTACTATGTGGGATAAACCTATTGATAAAACCTGTCCCGTTTGTGGCAGCTTAATGGCTGAAAAAGTATATAAAAACGGCAATAAGAAAGAGTTTTGTTCCAATCCTGATTGTGAAACAAGGCCAAAACGTAAACCTAGAACAAAGAAAGAAGATAAAGAATGAAAGAGTTTGTAACTATTATTGGAGCTGGTCTTGCTGGCTCTGAGGCAGCCTATCAATTGGCTAAACGTGGTATTCCTGTACACCTATATGAAATGCGCCCAAAGGTGTCTTCACCGGCTCATCATACAGATCAATTTGCGGAGTTAGTATGCTCTAACTCTTTGCGTGCAAATACCATAGAAAATGCAGTGGGTCTTTTGAAAGAAGAAATGCGTCGCTTAGATTCCTTAATTATGGAATCTGCCGATGCTACTCAAGTTCCAGCAGGTGGTGCCTTGGCCGTAGATCGTCATGCTTTTAGCAAAAGGGTCACAGAACGTATTAAAGAACACCCCTTAATTACGGTGATTCATGAAGAAGTGACTGAGATTCCGGCAGAAGGTATTGTTATTTTTGCAAGTGGTCCACTTACATCAGAAGCATTAGGAACTAAGATTAAGGAGTTAACTGGCTCTAAAGATTTTTATTTCTATGATGCAGCAGCCCCTATAGTAACAGCAGATTCTTTGAATTACGATAAAGTATTTGCAGCCTCACGGTATGATAAAGGGGATGCAGACTATTTAAACTGCCCTATGACGAAAGAAGAATACGATGCTTTCTATGAAGCTCTGACTACAGCTGATGTGGTACAACCCAAAGATTTTGAAAAAGAAATTTATTTTGAAGGTTGTATGCCTGTAGAAATTATGGCATCCCGTGGGGTAGATACATTGCGTTATGGACCTTTAAAACCAGTTGGTCTCGTAGATCCTCGGAACAATATTGAGTGGCATGCAGTAGTGCAGTTACGCAAGGAAAACAAAGAAGCTACTATGTACAATTTGGTGGGCTTTCAAACACATTTAAAATGGGGCGAACAAAAGCGAGTATTCCAAATGATTCCAGGTTTAGAGAATGCAGAATTTATTCGCTATGGCGTGATGCATCGTAACACGTATATTAACTCTCCAGAACTGTTAAACCAAGCATTCCAACTAAAGTCTAATCCACGATTATTCTTTGCTGGTCAAATGACAGGTGTGGAAGGTTATTTAGAATCAGCAGCTGCGGGTATGATGGCAGCCATCCAAGTGGCACGTATGTTACAGGATAAAGAATTTGTTACATTCCCGAAAACAACGGCTCTTGGTGGGTTAAGTCATTATATCAGTGCCTATGAAGGTTCTAACTTCCAACCAATGAATATAAATTTCGGTATCATGGAACCTTGGGGAGCTAAAGTACGTAAGAAAAAAGAAAAAAATGCATTAATTGCGCAACGTGCTTTAGATGAATTAGATGCATTAATTGTAGAAGAAGAGTTACTATCTTAATTCATGAATTGGTACCCAATAGGTATAGTACTATAGATGTACAAAGAAAATAGAACCTTGTAATAATTGAAGTCTTATAAATATGAAAAAGAGGAAAGAAGTCGTCATGACATTCTTTCCTCTTTGTATTTATAATAGATATGTTATTATATTGATGTTGCGTCTATCACGACGTGTTGGAAGATAATAGAATCTATTATTTTACTTTTTTGCTTTTTTCAGTAGGGAATACATGTGTATCTGTTGTTCCTTTATAATGAAGGTATAGCCAGATACCAAAAGATACAGCCATTACAATTAAGCTAGTAACCTGTGCAGATTTAAATCCTAATGTTAGATTGACATAATCTCCACGTAAAAATTCTAAGAAAAATCGTAAGCCAGAATACAAGAAGGCATATAAGCAGAATATTTGTCCTTTTTTATGAGGGAATACATTAGCCAATAGTAAGATAACAAATAAAATAACATCTACTTGACCTTCCCAAATTTCAGCAGGCCATAATGGTTGATTACCATAGGTACGGTATGCCAATGTAGTTTCTGGGTAGAGAATACCAAAGTTTCCCCCGGTAGGGTGACCAAAGGCATCACCATTCATTACATTCGCCATACGTCCTACAGATTGACCTACCATAAGGGCTGGTGCAAATAAATCAGCAAATGCCCAAGGATCTACTTGTTGTTTCTTTAAATAATAAATCCCTGCAATAGCACCTAATAATACGCCACCTTGGATAGCCATACCACCTTGCCACACATAAGGGATTTCCAATAAGTGATTGTGGTAGTATCCCCAGTCGAAGAAGAATACATCCCATAGTCGAGCACCAATGATGCCAGCGATAGCGACAGTAATGGTGAAATCCACCATATGATTTTCCCAACCACGGCCATCTTTTTTCATAATAAAGTAGCCCACAATAGCAGCACTAATAATACCTAAAGCAAGTAGTAATCCGTAGGCTCTGACAGGAAAGCCTCCGATGAAAAATAAATATTGATACATAGTACCTCCTGATATTTTACTAAATATATTTTTAATATTCCTACCTTTGTAGTGTACCATAAATTTTAGAGAAATAGTATAGTGTTCCCAATATATAGACTGAATGTGGTATAATATAAAGATTAAAGGAGCGCTTATGAAACACTTACAATTTATGAAACATATGGTGCTAGGAATATCAACCTTGAGTTTATTTGCTTCCTATCAAGTGGCAGAGGCAACAATCCATATTCCTTTTCCAGCACTTTCCAATACAACAACAGCAGTAGCACCTACACAATACGTAGGTCCTATGTTACATGTCCCAGAGAAACAAGAAGTTACATTGCCTATTACCATGGTATTTGATCCCATAGTATCAGAAACTACATATGATACAAAGTATGTACAGAATGGCACGTCAATCATGTCTCCAAGTTGGTTTGAATTGACAACGTCCGGTCTAAAAGTTAGTCCTAAGCTATCTCATGACTACGTGAATAGTTATAAAGAAAAAGGATATCGTGTATGGCCTTTAATCACAAACCAATTCGATCCAGACATGACTAGTAAAATCCTTGCGAATGAATCGATGTGGGAACGATATAAACAAGGGCTTATTAATTATGCTACAGAGTATGGTTATGATGGATATAATTTTGATTTTGAAAATGTCCACTATAAAGATAAAGCACAGCTAACTAAGTTTGTAGATTTTTTAGCGAAAGGATTACGAACGTATAATATCCATAGCTCTATTGATGTAACGGGATATTCCAATAGTGAAAACTGGTCCTTAGTGTATGACCGTAAGGCCTATGCTGATGCAGTGGATTATGTGGTGCTTATGGCATACGATGAAACGTGGGCATCCAGTGTTACAGCGGGACCAGTCGCCTCTTATCCATGGGTGAGAAAGCATACAGAGCAAATGCTTTCAGAAGTGCCAGCATCAAAACTCGTACTGGGTATTCCATTTTATATGCGTGAATGGTCTGTACCAGTGAAAGGTTCTTGGGAAGGAAAAGCAAAAAGTAAAACCCTTGCTATGACCAAGGCTCTAGATTTAGAACGTGAATACAGAGCTGCGTTGCGTTGGGATGATCGTTTAAAAGGTAATTATTTAACATTAACGAATAAAAATGGCGTCTATGGTATCTATGATGAAAAGAAACCATATGAGGGAACACTCACAAAAATCTGGTTTGAAGATCCGCAGTCTTTAAGCTATAAAGTGGGCCTTGTAAAAGAATTCCAACTTGCAGGAGTAGCGGCTTGGCGTAAAGGTTTTGAAGCTTCCGATGTATGGCCAGTGTTGAGTTTTGCTCTAGATAGTGCTACTACAAATAGCACTGAAAAAGGGAAAGCGGATTCAGATAAAAAAGATCATAAAAAAGAAGTAAAAAAACAAGAAAAAAAGAAAGATAAGAAGAAAAAGTCTAAACATATAGATACTTCAGAAGTGACAAAAATTTCTAAAGATGGTAAAGAAGTGGTGTTAAAATTTAAGAAACCACATAAACAGTCTGATGAAACAGGCATCGTAAAGGTTACGAAAGAAAAAAAGTCTTTGCCTAAAGACTAAAGTTTGGAGTATACTTAAATGTATTAACACATACAAATGAGGAGGCATAGCATGTACGAAAAATACGTGGCGCAAGATATTGAAAAGAAATGGCAAACATATTGGGAAGAGTCTGGAGTATTTAAAACAGAATATGACCCAAGTAAAGAAAAATATTATGTATTAGAAATGTTCCCATACCCATCTGGTAACTTACATATGGGGCATGTGCGTAACTATTCTATCGGTGATGTAGTGGCGCGTTTCAAAAAGATGCGTGGATTTAACGTATTACATCCAATGGGATGGGATGCCTTCGGTATGCCTGCGGAAAATGCAGCGATTAAACATGGTGTGTCTCCAAAAGATTGGACATTGGATAATATTGCCAATATGACACGTCAACAAAAAGAGTTGGGTTTATCCTATGATTGGGGACGTGAAGTTGCGACTTGTAAAGAAGATTACTATCGCTGGACACAATGGTTATTCCAACAATTCTATAAACAAGGCTTAGCTTATAAAAAAGAAGCGAAAGTAAACTGGTGTGAACATGACCATACAGTATTGGCGAATGAACAAGTTATCGATGGGAAATGTTGGCGCTGTGACAATGATGTGGTAAAAAAGGACTTGAAACAATGGTTCTTAAAAATCACTGATTATGCAGATCGCTTACTAGAAGATTTAGATACATTAGATCAATGGCCAGACCGTGTAAAAGCAATGCAACGCAACTGGATTGGTCGTAGTGAAGGTACACAATTTGCATTCCATGTGCCTAAAATTGATAAAACTTTTGAAGTGTATACAACACGTGTGGATACTTTGTTTGGTGTGTCTTATGTGGTATTGGCACCTGAGCATCCATATGTAAAAGAATTGATTCAAGATGCTGCTAATAAAGCAGAATTAGAAGCTTTCATCGAAACATTACGCAACCAAAGTGATATTGAACGTACTTCTACAGAAGCAGAAAAAGTAGGTATGTTCACAGGTTCTTATGCAACACATCCTATTACGGGCAAAGAAGTGCCAATTTGGATTGCTAACTATGTACTTGCAGATTATGGTACAGGCGCTGTTATGGGCGTACCGGCTCATGATGAAAGAGACTATGCATTTGCAAAAAAATATGATTTACCTGTGAATTGGGTAATTCAAAATAATGCCAAAGATTTAGATTTCCAAACATTAGACGAAGCCTTTACAGAAGATGGTGTATTGGTGAACTCTGGTGACTTCAGTGGTAAAACATCAGAAGAAGCACGCCAAGCATTGGGAGATTACTTTACAGAACAAGGCACTGGTCGTAAGACTGTAAACTTCCGTCTTCGTGACTGGTTGATTTCTCGTCAACGTTACTGGGGATGTCCAATTCCAGTTGTGTACTGTGAAAAATGTGGAGAACAGCTAGTACCAGAGGATCAATTGCCTGTAAAACTTCCAGAAGATGTATCCTTTGATGGTGGTGCTATTTCTCCATTGGCAACTTCTGAAAGTTTCTTAAACACTACTTGCCCATGCTGTGGTGGACCTGCTCGCCGTGAAATCGATACGATGGATACATTTATTGATTCTTCTTGGTATTTCTTACGCTACACTGACGCTCGCAATGACAAAGAAGTGTTCAACAAAGAAATCGCGAAATACTGGATGAATGTAGACCAATATATTGGTGGTATTGAACATGCGATTTTGCATTTATTATATGCTCGTTTCTTTGTCAAAGTATTGCATGATATTGGATTAGTAGAAGTAAATGAACCTTTCAAAGCTTTGTTAACACAAGGTATGGTACTAAAAGAAGGTTCTAAAATGTCTAAATCTAAAGGCAATGTAGTATCTCCAGAAGAAATCATTGCCAAATACGGTGCTGATACAGCTCGTTTATTCATTTTATTTGCCGCACCAGTGGATCGTGACCTTGACTGGAGTGATCAAGGAGTAGAAGGTTCCTATCGTTTCTTAGGTCGTGTATGGCGTATTATCGATACATACCAACAATTAGGTGCATCTGGACATCATGATAGCTTATCTAAAGATGAAACAGCATTACGCCGTGAATTACATCGGGCCATCAAAAAAGTAACAGAAGATTTAGATGGTAAATTCAATTTTAACACTGCCATCAGTACAGTTATGGAATTGGTAAATGCTATGTACCAATTTAAAGATAGTCATGACACAGTACAAAGTGAGTTAGCAAAAGAATTAGTTGAAAAATTAACATTGTTGTTAGCTCCATTTGTACCACATATTACAGAAGAAATTTGGCATGAATGCGGATTTGAAGGTTCTGTACATGCTGCATCTTGGCCGACTTATGAAGAATCTGCTTTAGTTGTGGATGAGGTAGAAGTGGCAGTGCAAGTAAATGGTAAAGTACGTGATAAATTAACAGTATCCGTTTCTTTATCTAAAGAAGAACTAGAAGTCGCTGCAAAAGCATTACCACGTGTACAAGAGTTTACAGAAGGTAAAACTGTCGTGAAAGTGATTGTAGTACCTAAAAAGTTAATTAATATTGTAGTCAAATAAAACGAGGTTCCTATGGAAAAACGTAAGGACTATATTAGCTGGGATGAATACTTTATGGGTGTTGCCATGTTAGCAGGGCAAC
>CAUREE010000040.1:0-7212 GCA_963523985.1 uncultured Veillonella sp. | reverse complement strand
GTTACCCCTGTGCTAACTGTAATGGACTTAATATTTCGACAATCTGGAAAGTTAGAGCATGCTAAATATTTACCATAAGGCCCTAATTTGTAGACCATATCATGTCCACATTTTTCACAAAGAATACCACTCTTCTCTGCTTCTATCTCTATCCTTTCAGCCGATTCAGCTGTGTATAACTCCTTCTCGAAACTTTCATAGAATGAATGAATCACAGCTTCGTAGAAGTTAGTCCCTTGTGCAATATGGTCTAAATCTTCTTCCATTGAAGCAGTAAATTTCATATTAATGAACTTTTCAAAGTGAGTTGTTAAAAACTCCACCACAGCAAATCCTAAGTCAGTAGGAATAAACTGTTTGTCCTTCCGTTCCACATAATTCCGTTTTAAAATGGTATCAATGGTTGCTGCATAGGTACTTGGACGACCAATTCCTTGTTCTTCTAATACTTTGATAAGACCTGCCTCAGAATAACGACTTGGAGGTTGCGTAAAATGCTGTATACCATCTATAGAAATAGGCATAATAGTTTGCCCTTTCTCTAGAGCTGGCAATATATGGTCATCTTCTTTTTTAGCTTCCTCATAGACTTCTGTAAAACCTTTGAATAGCACACGATTCCCTGATGCCTTCAATGTATACTCATCTACATGAAAGTTCATGGTTACTGTTTCACTTTTCTGTGGAGCCATTTGACTAGCTAAAAATCGATTCCAAATCAAGGTATATAATTTTAGCTCATCACTAGTTAAATAGGACGCTACCGCTTTAGGTGGCAATTCCAACATGGTAGGGCGAATTGCTTCATGCGCATCTTGTGCATTCGCCTTCGCTCCAAATACATTTGGTTTACTTGGATAAAACTCCTTCCCAAAAGTCTTAAGAATATAGGCCTTAGCTGCTTCTTGCATTTCCTTCGATATCCGAGTGGAATCCGTACGCATATACGTAATCAAACCTACATGACCATAGCCACCAATTTCTTTACCTTCATATAAATGTTGCGCAGCAGACATAATGCGTTTTGCATTCATATTCAGTTTTCGTACACCTTCTTGTTGCATCGTAGACGTCGTAAATGGAGCAGGTGCTTTACGACTACGTTGCCGTGATTCTACAGAACTAACTACACTTTCACGACCACGAATAACGCTTAATACGGCATTACTTTCTATTTCATTAGAAATCGTTAACTTTTCATTGCCTTTGTGAGTCACTACCACATCAAATTGTTCATTCTTAGCAGTTTGATACACACCTTCAATAGTCCAATATTCTTCTGGAACAAAGGCTTGGATCTCTCGCTCCCGATCACAGATAATGCGTACGGCTACAGATTGAACACGTCCGGCACTTAGACCTTTACAAATTTTTTTCCACAGTAAAGGGCTTAATTTATAACCTACAATACGGTCCAATACACGACGAGCCTGTTGAGCATCTACCATATGCATATCAATCGGTCTAGGTGCTGCTATCGCTTCTTGAATAGCATGCTTAGTAATCTCATTGAAAGTCACCCGACATGGCGTAGTTCCATCTATATTTAAAATATGAGCTAAATGCCAAGAGATGGCCTCTCCCTCACGGTCAGGGTCAGTTGCCAAATATACAGCTTTTGCCTTATCTGCTTCTTTACGTAACTCTTCGATAACAGCCTTTCTACCTGGTACATTCAAATATCTAGGTAAAAATCCATTAGTAATAGATACACCCATTTGCATTTTAGGTAAATCTCTTAAATGTCCCATGCTAGCTTTTACCACATAGTCATCACCTAAAAATTTTTCAATGGTCTTTGACTTTGCTGGAGATTCCACGATGATTAAAGTTTTTCCATCTTTTTTGAAAGTCCGTTTATGCTCTATTTCAATCGGTTCTGGACGCATAACCAAAGGTCTAGGCTCTGGTGCTTTGGCGCTTGATTTGACAGCTTCTTTTGCTTCTTTGTCTTTTTTCTTCTCCCCTGTAACGAAGGATCTAGTAATGGCCAAAAATCTTCCTCCTCTAAGTATGTAGTACGTACCCCTGAGAGGTATGTGTAATCATTTGTTTTAGTTCTAATTGTAACAGCAATGTATGAAGATTTGTTAAAGGCAATTGAGTAGTATGTACTAATTCTTCAAACGTTGTATTTCCACCAGGATTCATAGCCTCTAGCACACGTTGTTCCTCTTCATTCACTGTGTTTACTTTTTCACTATTCATGTTACTATACTTTGCGACTTTTTGCCAACCATATTCATGCAATACTTGTTCAGGATCTGTTAAGACAGTAGCTCCTTGCTGAATGAGCCAATGATTTCCATCACAAGTATGTGTCAATACATTCCCTGGTATGGTAAACACATCTCTTCCTTCATTTATCGCCATATCAGCAGTAATCAAAGAACCACTACTAGCTTTTGCCTCCACTACAATGGTGCCTCTCGTCATACCACTAATAATGCGATTTCGAGAGGGAAAGTGATGGCTCTTAGCTTGCATATGCGGTCCATATTCAGATAGTAGTAATCCATCTTTTTCTAAAATTTCTAAAAATAAATTCCGATTTGTTCTTGGATAGGTTACATTTAAACCACAGCCCATGACGGCAATCGTTGGAGTTTGTCCTTGCAAAGCTCCTTCATGGCTAGCACGATCGATGCCCATAGCGCCGCCACTAACAACGATAATACCTAAGTTAGATAAAGCACGGCCAAAGTATCTAGCTACTTGTACACCATAAGAAGAGCATTTTCTAGCGCCTACCATTGCTAACGAACGATCCATATGCTGCAACACTTCTATATTTCCACGCCCATACAACACTCGAGGACTATTATAAATCTCTAGTAACGATTTAGGATAGTAAGGAGATTCCCAAGTAATCACATGCATATGAAAGCGCTCTAAATCTTCTTCTAATTGTAATAGAAAGCTTTCATTGATAGGTCGACGAATTTCATCAAACAATTCATATTTACAACCTAACGATGGTTCTACATTATGATGTAACACATGATGCCAAGCTTCCTTTGCACTTTCGTAATAAGTAAATAAATTACCTAAACTAACATTTCCTAACCCTACCACATGTTGGAGAGCACTCGCATAGATTTCCTCTTTCATTTACAATCCCTCCTGTACTTGCCGATAACTTAAGGCCTCTGCCACATGCTCTGCCAAAATCTCTTCAGATTCTGCCAAATCAGCAATCGTTCTTGCTACCTTGATGATGCGGTCATAACTACGTAAACTCAAATGCAATGTGGTAAAAGCTGAATCTAGTAAATTTTTAGCTTCCTCAGAAAGTTTTGCATAGATTTCAATATCACTATGACTTAAATGTGAGTTCACGCTGATATTCGTACCCTTGTACCTTTTAGTTTGCATAGATCTCGCACGAATTACACGGTTCCGTACTTGTTTCGTACTAACTTCATCCTTTGGTGCATATATCTCTGTTAACGTAGGCCGTTCTACGGGAACTACTAAATCAATTCTATCCAAAATAGGACCCGATAAAACCCGTTGATACCGTTGAATTTGCGTAGCTGTACATGTGCATCGATGGTCTTCATCCGTCCCAAACCATCCACATGGACATGGGTTCATAGCCATGACAACAATACAATCACTGGGATAGGTCGTTGCCATACCAATGCGTGCAATATGTACTTGTCGTTCTTCTAAGGGTTGTCGCAATACCTCTATAACAGGTCTACGAAACTCTGGTGCTTCATCCAAAAATAACACACCTTTATGAGCCAACGTGATTTCCCCTGGTTTCGGTGGTTGTCCCCCTCCTGCCATGGCCACTAAGGTACTCGTATGATGAGGACTCCGAAATGGTCGCTCTTCCATTAATCGACCACTTTTTAATAACCCCATCACACTATAAATACGGCTTACCTCTAGTTGTTCCTCTCGTGAAAGAGGTGGCAATAAAAACGGCAATCGTTTAGCTAACATAGTCTTTCCCGACCCAGGAGGTCCGGTCATCAACAAATGATGCCCACCCGCCGCTGCTATTTCTAAGGCTCGCTTAGCCATCACTTGTCCTTTTACATCTTGTAAATCTAATATTTCCACTCTACGTTTTGACGGCACTATCGATGTCTGTACACACAGCTTTGCTTTCTTTTCAGGATGCTCTACTAATTCTACAACTTCAGATAAAGTAGACAAACCATATACAGGCATAGAGGAACCACTAGTAGCCTCTTCATGATTTCCCAGTGGCACAATAATATCTTCTACCATAGAAGTATAACTATGTTCATTTCCTAACTCCTGATTTGTCACCCCCATCACCATAGATAACATACCCATTACAGGTTGCAAAGAACCATCCAATGATAATTCTCCTATAAATACATGGTGATTCCATTGTATAGACTGTTTTTTCTTATGTTTACCTTCCTCTAGGGCTGCTAAAATACCCATGGCAATGGCTAAATCTAAGGATGATCCATCTTTCCGAATATGTGCAGGCGCCAAATTGACCACGATTCGTTTCATAGGGAACTCAAATCCCCCATTTTTGATAGCCGATCGGACTCTCTCTTTTGCCTCTTTCACAGAGGTAGCTGGTAAGCCAACAATATCAAAACTTGGCAAACCTGGGCTGATATCTACTTCTACGGTTACCACATAGCCATCAATACCACTTACACATACTCCATAGGTTTTTGCATACATGGTTCTCCTCCTATCTTATAAATGACATGCTTTCATATGCCGTAACTCAGTATCTCCTGCTTGAGGCACATATACTTCGATCACATCAAATCGTATAGATTCATACTCTATATCACGAGTTGCCAAAAACATAGATATAACATGACGTATGTGTTGTTTCTTTTTCCAATGCACCGCCTCGCAGGGCATTCCATAGGTTTGGGTACGTCTCGTTTTCACTTCTACTACAATAAGTATATTTTCTTTTTTAGCGATAATATCTACTTCACCGAATCGATAGCGTACATTTCTTTCCAATACATCATAGCCTTGTCTTTTTAAATACTTTGTAGCTAGATCTTCTCCGTATCTTCCTAATTCAATGTGGTTCATAGGCACCTCCTTAGTTCTACATTACTTTCATTATGAAAGAATGTAAACGGTGCACCCCACACTGTTAGGAGTGTACTCCTCTAAGAGTGTTATAATCCATATACAATTATCGATATGCAAAAAGCATTCTCATAGAATCATCTATAAGAATGCTTTTATAAAACGATATACTATTATTTATCACCAATAGAGATGACAGATACGATATTACCTGTAAGCCTATACTAGGCTAATACTCTACCGTTTATATCTCTTCCACAGGCTTACCTGCTACAATGGATTTTATAGGTTCAAAACTATGCCGATGCAATGGAGTAATACCTAAGTCTTTGATAGCCTGCTTGTGTACATCTGTATAGTATCCTTTATGAATAGCAAAACCAAACCCTGGATACTCTTCTTCCATGGATTCCATGAAGCGGTCCCGTGTTACCTTCGCTATAATAGAAGCAGCTGCAATAGACGCACTTTTTGCATCCCCTTTTATCAAAGATTCTACTGGTACCTCTAAATCTGGTAATTTCATGGCATCCGACAAGACAGCTTCTGCCTGCACTGGCAAATTGCGTATGGCTTCATACATAGCTTGTCGCGTAGCTTCATAAATATTGAGTGTATCAATGATTTCCGCCTCATAAGACACACAGTGTACAGCTACTGCTACGTCCATGATTTGATCAAACAAGGCATCCCGCTTTTCTGGTGTTAGTTTTTTAGAATCATTTAAACCTACTAACTTACAATGGGGTGGTAATATAACGGCTGCCACTGTGACAGGACCTGCAATAGGTCCTCTACCCACTTCATCAACGCCAGCTACTAAGAATTTTCCTTCTTCATAGAAGCTATCTTCATAGGCATACATAGCTTCTAACCGTTGTTGCTCTTCTAAGACTTTTTTCTGCTTTCGTAAATACACACCAGCTGCGTTCTTCACGGATTCACGAGAATCTTCTAATGCCCATTGTACATAGTCAAAAGGGCATTCCCCTTGCAGTAGATTTTTAATATCTTTAACTTTAAGTTCCTGAAACTCACTCTTCGTCAACATAGTACGGCTCCTCATCGACGCCATCAAAGGTAATATATCCCAATTTGTTATTTCTGTAATCCGTCAAAATCACACGACGTACCTTGTCATAATCTACGATGCCACCGCTTACCAAACAACCACGACGACGTCCAATAGCTTCTAACATAGTATCTACGGACGTGCGCTCTTCTTCCGTCAATTTATAGCGTTCATGCAATAATGTCGGTTCATGCTCTTCTAGATATGCCAATAACTGCTTAATCACAGAATCTAAATCATATACATCGTCAGAAATTGCCCCTGTCATTGCTAATCGTGCGGCCGCTCGCTGGTCTTCAAACTTAGGCCACAACACACCTGGCGTATCTAACAGTTCTAAATTCTTACCTACCTTAACCCATTGTTGACCACGTGTATGACCCGGTTTATTGGCAGTTCGTGTCGCTGCAGATCCAGCTAATTTATTGATTAATGTGGATTTGCCTACATTGGGAATACCTAAAATCATAGTGCGCACGGTGCGACCTTTGATACCTTTTTTTAGCCAACGATCGATGATGGGCTGTGCTAAGGATTCTACAGTTTTCACCAACTGTTTATTACCTTTCCCATTTTTGGAATCAATAGCTATGGCATGAATACCTTCGTTTTTGAAAAATTCAATCCATTCTTTTGTAGCTTTTGGATTTGCCAAATCACATTTATTTAAAATCACTACATGTGGCTTATCGCCGATCAATTCACGAATCACTGGGTTAGCACTACTCCGAGGAATACGTGCATCTAGTAATTCGATAACCACATCTACTTTCTTTTTATGTTCCGTAATCATACGAGTGGCTTTTGCCATATGGCCTGGAAACCACTGCACTACGGGAAAAATTTCTTGACTCATATTTCACCTATTCGTCTATTATATGCATTATACAAGTATTGATTCACTATCTTCCTATGCAATTCTTTTATCTATCATGACACTACTATCAAATTACATGATTAATCTGAAAGTATATAACTGATACCATGACAGGATTTACAACAATAATTACAATGTATTGTTATTGCAATAGGAAATAAAAAAAGGCTAGCCATAGACTTACGTCTCATGGCTAACCCTTTTAAAT
>CAUREE010000039.1:0-7452 GCA_963523985.1 uncultured Veillonella sp. | reverse complement strand
ATGGAATTGAATACATTGACCTGTTGTGAAATGTACATATTTTAAATCGTATTTCTTTACAGAATTTACCAAGAATTTCATTTGGTAAGGAAGAATACGAGATCCCAAGAAACGCAAACGCAACATCGCGCTTTCATGTCCGCGTTCTGCATAACTGCCGAATCCTCCACCAATGCCTTTGAAATCTTTTGGGGCGATTTCCTTCTTAAAGAAACCTTCAATCCCTGCTTGAAACTTTTCGAACTCCCCTGCAAATCGTTGTCGTACTTCTTCTGAAATAGCCATTATACTTTCTCCTCTCCTGAGCACTCGCTCAATAGAAACCTCTCCTAGTAAGTATAACAGATATTAAAACTGATTTCTATACCTTGAAATCCGCCTTTTTTCATAGGTTATACGACTTTTTTATACCTTATAATAACTGATTTCTATTCTATGAAAGCTACCACACTATCAGTTAATTCATTTTGCAATTCATTGGAGCGATCTTCAGAATCAAAACTATCATCAAAGGTGACTGCCATACGACGCCCTTTTGCCTTCATACCAAGTACAAGACGCATAAACATCTTCTTAGCTCCTTCATCATCACTATACACAATGTCCTGTACATCATCGACCAACAATAGATGTAATTTACAATATTCTTCCATATAATCTGCTACTTCACCATAGGTAACGCTGTCGTTATATTCTTTCATGAACTGTGCGCCCGTCACATAACGTACACGGATAGCTGCATTCTGTTTCACCGCCTCTTGTTCCATGGCTTTCAATAGGTGCGTCTTACCCACACCAGATTGACCAAATAGAAATAGCACTGGTTCAAAGCATTTTGTAAAATCTGTCATCGCTAAGGCAGATGCCATACCAAATTTATTCTGTTCTGTTACATTAAAAGTTTCAAATGTTTGCATACTAACTCCTTATTTCCTTGCCACAATGGAAAAGAGTGGCACTGGATTATATAATTCATTTTCTTCTTCATAAATGCGGCTACTCACCGCCATGTCTAAATACACTCTAGAAAATCCTGCCTTGCGCATCATGTGTACATCCCAATGAGGACGGTCCATACGACTGATGGTAAGTTCCTCTGTTATAGCAATGCATTCCTGCATCGTTGTGCTGGAAACCCCTTCATGAATATGATGATTTGCCACTACAGGAACTTTCAGCTCTACACCATAATCGCCATCAATATTGATAAGCACACCCTTGGGTGCTAACACACGATACCATTCCTTATAGGCTGATTCCACATCTGGCAGGGTCCAGGTTAAATTTCTCGCTAAAATCACATCGAAAGAATCATTGAGAAACTCTAACTGCATGGCATCCATACAGTGAAAGTCCACTTGACCCATTAGATCGTCCTGTAACTCTACAGCTTGTGCTTTAGCTACATCAATCATTTCTTTCGTTACGTCTACACCAGTCACCGAATAGCCCTTCTGGGCCAACAAAAACGCAAAAAAGCCCGTCCCCGTGCCTAAATCTAAAATACGTTGGTGAGTATCCTTAATATGTGGTGTTATTTCACGTAACCAGCGTGGCGCTAGATTCGATTGCAATTCTTTCATGCGTAGCGCACCAAAATCATCGCTTCGCCCTTTCCAATAGGCCATAATTCTATCTCGTATCTGCATATACCCTCCTTGCATCGTATCGTATTATACCATGAGGAACATGGTTTTGTATGTATCTTGAGTCACGAACAGATGGATAAAGGCCTACTAAAATACCTGAGATTCCACACTAAAATACGTAGGTACAGGTAGTATTTTTCCTTTTTATTGAAAAAAAATGTTGGTGGCTACTCTTATATGAGTAGCCCCAACATTTAGTATAGAGCCGTTATAATAACTACAAGATCTATAGAGCGCGTTTTTATACTTAACTACAAATTATAATTTATCAAAAAGATAAACTATTTTACTTCAGCCCAACCTAAAGCAGCGCGTTTTTCATCCATATCTGCCAAGATTTTCTCAGCTACTTTAGCAGGATCAGTATTTACATACATAACGGAGCCTAATGTGTGTTTAGTGTCTTCTTTCAACCATTTTGTTACAGCATCAGAGCCTTGTGTAGGTGGCTCAACACAGTGGTAAGAGTTAATCCCCATCAAGCGGAAGCCAAGGGATGCGTCGATACCTTTTTCGTTAGACCATTCAGGGCTAGACATAGCAAATGGCAATTGAGGTAAGTTAAGGCCAAGCTCTGCAGCAATACCGCCGAAGATACCAGAGGAACGCGCATTATCTACACATTCACCCACATGCCATACTGGTGGTTGATCATCGCCCAAAAACTCTTGCAATGCAGGGCTACATTTCTTGTTAGCATCTGTATTACAATAGCCAAGTTTCATCAATGGGAAAGATGCACAACCGTTTGTAAGGATGATACAGCCATTTTTAATAAGTGTATCAACAATATCTACAGTTGCCTTTTCATAGATAACGCGAGGGTTAGAACAACCTACTACGTTAACGATACCACGAACTTTACCAGATTTTAAAGCCTCTGCCAATGGTTTGAAGGAACCATAATGTTTAACAGTAGATTCTGGAGAGAAGCCAACTTCTGCAGTGATTTCGTATGGTGGAATGAATACAGGCATACCTTTACGCAATTCATGCGCTTCAAGAGCACGATCCAAAATTTTGCGCGCCAACTCTTTTGTCTCAGACAAGTTAGTATGGTGATGATCGTAACCGATATGCTCAGCACCTGGCAAACGAGCTGCATCAGATGTAGTAATAACTTTTGTGTTAAAGCAACGTGCTACGTCCATGATAGCAGGATATACGTCTTGAACGTCAGCTACCCAGCAATCAAGAGCGCCTGTACCAAGTACAAGTTCAGCACCGATAGCATTACACAATGGAATAACATTTTCATAACGGTACATGCTGGACAAACCAGAGCAGCAAATACCGTAGAATTGGATGCCTTTAGCACCGATAGCTTTTGCTTTTTCTAAATACTCTTCGGACGCACCAATTGTACAAATTTGAGAAACCAATGTTGGTAAGTGACCATGAACAGCTATATTAACATAACCTTTTTTCAAAGCACCAATATTAACTTTGGATGTACGGCGACCGCCTTGACCGAATAATGCATCAGTAGCGATATCTGCCGCCACTACACCAGTAAATGTGAAAGCAAGACCACAACGCAAGAATTGTTTCATGTTGCTTTCCCAGTCGCCATCTGTACCTACGGTTGTACGATGATATGCATCAAAGGCTTCATTGTATGCGGAAACAGGCAAAATATCCAAGTTTTTCCAAACTTCGCGACGCTCTGCAGGAGCCAACGCTGTAATTGTTTTATATTCACCTGGCAATGCACGGCTCAAATCTTCGAGTAATACATCTGCTAAATCATTAGCTACTTCTTTTAAAGAACGACCTTCTTCAGGGATGTTGAAAGCCTTACATACAGTACGGATTTTTTCTTCCCCTAAAATTGGAATGTCCAATTGGTCATTAGCAGCAGCTTTCAAAGAAATCAAAATTTCACGAGCATGCGCACCATGTTGAGTCAAACCACCTGCAGCAGCACGTGTCATATTACGAGCTACGATGAGGTCAGCATCGGCACCACAAACACCACGAGGGCTCTTTGGTGTAATTTTACAAGGGCCCATGAAACAGATACGACAACATATACCAGCAATACCAAATGTACATTGTGGTTGTTGTTTATCAAAGCGGTCAAATACTGTATCACAACCGATTTGCTCCATACGAAGAATCATTTCACGCACAGCAGGATCTGGTGTTTGTTCAATTACATCTTGTTTGGTAGGCCATGTTTTACGATACTCAGCAACGGCTTTCATGTAGTCATTTACACCATGTTCATGAGGCACGCCTGGTTCATGAGTGTGTGGCACCCATTTATCCGTTGGTAGTGCTTTGCAATGACTGTGATCATGGTCGTGATCGTGATGGTGACCGCCACAATGGCAATGGTCATGATGATTGTCATGATCATGATGGTGATGATGTTCGCCATGGCTATGGTCATGGGTATTTTTGTTTTCCACATCTTTACTCATAATGAACCTCCTAGGGGCCTACATAGGCCAACCGTCAATAACATGAAAACATATTCTACTTTTACTTCGATTTTTAAAACCACTATACTTGTAGGTTTTAAACCCTACTCATAAATAGGTTTTAACTTACTTTAAGTATATTTTCTGACTAGATATTTGTCAATTACTTT
Source organism: uncultured Veillonella sp. (assembly GCA_963523985.1). Classification (GTDB taxonomy): domain Bacteria; phylum Bacillota; class Negativicutes; order Veillonellales; family Veillonellaceae; genus F0422. Next base: position 3,207 of record CAUREE010000039.1, on the reverse strand, counting down.
TTGAGATTTTTTTGACTTATTTTTATCAAGAAAGACTGTATTTACTACATTTATCAAATTCGATATTCTCAATTTTCCTTCACAAAGCAAAAGAGTTTAATTCCCGTAAATTGCAGGAATTAAACTCTTTAATCGATAGAATAATATAGCTAGCAAGATTTGCTCATCAAGTACGGGATAGCTTTCAAGAGCTTGAGAATAAATAGGTGTCGGGAATAGTCCTACATCAACTAAACCATCACAAATTTGTTGCTCCAAGAAATGAGATTCTCCTTCTATCACATGGAACTCCCACGACAGGTGTATCGTACAACCTTTCATTATCCTTTACTTGTTAGTCCAATATCTTTATTCTTTTGCCCCGAATCTTTACTTTTTATCCTGTTTTTTATATGATAAGTAAAGATGAAAGAGGTGCCATATGTATAATTATCAAGGATTACTCCACCTATTACAAGAGCATAACCTACACAAATCTCACTTGACGCAATTACTTCACATGTCTTCAAGAACTATCGCAAAAATTTCTAAAGGTGAAAGACTTTCACCCTCAGTCATACGCAAGTTATGTGAGTACTTTTCTTGTTCCCCAATAGATCTCTACACACTAGAGCCTGACAACCCTATCCTTAAACAATTGCGAGAAGAAAAAGAACATGGAATCTCTGGTGGACTTTACCATGAACTGCAAGTGCGCATGACCTATAACTCGAACCATATAGAAGGCAGCAAGTTAAACGAAGAGCAAACTAGACATATCTTTGAAACGAACACGATCCACGGAGACGAGAGTCTGTCCGTTGATGATATTATCGAAACCGTCAACCACTTCAGAGCCATCGATTACTGCATTGATATCGCAGAAGATTCTCTCACAGAAGAAAACATCAAACATCTTCACTATCTATTAAAACATAACACCAAGGACGAAAGACTTTCTTGGTTCAATGTAGGAAACTACAAAACACGACCGAATGTAGTCGGTGGCATAGAAACCTCAAAACCTGAGCAAGTAGCAGGAGATATACAAAATTTACTAACATGGTATACTAGCAAACAACATATTTCCTTTGAAGATATCGTGGAATTTCATTTTCGTTTCGAACGCATCCATCCCTTTCAAGATGGAAACGGTCGTGTAGGCAGACTCATCGCCTTTAAAGAATGCCTAAAACATACTCTAATCCCCTTTATCATCGAAGATAGAAAGAAATATTTTTACTACCGTGGTTTAACAGAATTTTTACGTGAACCAGGCAACCTCATCGACACCTGTTACGATGGACAAGATACTATCAAACGCTTACTAGAATACCTTGAGATTCCACACTAAATAACATAGTTACAAGTAGTATTTTTTCTTAACATATGCTACAATATGAATATAAAAAGAAGAGCCATCAACGTGTGAACGGCGTTAGGCTCATCTCAATGGTTAAACAAAAATGGACCTAACGTGTGAGGTGTTCTAGACCTCTTTTACGTTAGGCCATTTTATTATTTAAGTAAATCAATAAAATGAATAAGTAATTCCAAAGCTAAAATGATCAAATAAAACTTTTCAAACTTGGTCATACTATCACCCCCTCCCGTAATAGGAAGAGATGAGCTCAACTCACATCGATGGCTCTTTAATTTCATAATAGCATAAATTACACAAAACGTTGATAGTAATTAGCAAAACCGTGAGGAATGCAGTTATGCGTAAAAACCTTGTGGCACCCATATTGACTAAATTACATAAAAACAAAACGAGAGCGACATATTCTGGAGCAAACCTAACCACTGTATCAGTTTGCGGAGGAATATGTCGCTCTCGTTCATTTAACTGTTCAATGCGTGCCACAAGGTTTCATAGTATAGCAAGAGACGATTCATAGAGAAACAAGAGACAACTTTTTTGTAACCAATTCAGTGAAACTTTCACTAGCATCACTAGCTTACAAACGGTTACCATCTTTATTTGAGATATTCCTACTAAGTGTGTTATGATTAAACATATGGTAGAAATCATATTTGTTATCTACGAGCATACTCGTAGATTTCTTATACAGAAGCCTAATACTTCTATTATGCCTATTGCAATGATGTATCTAGTGTTTCTATTATATATATTACCTATAAACTCACACATTCATACAAGTTTATACTCTCATGGAAAGGATACCTTTATGAAACAGTATTTAAAACAATTTGCTATTTCCAAGTGGTTTGATGTACTCGGTGTCGCACTTGTAGTGGGGATTGCCATTTCTGCTGGTTACCTGAACTCACGTCTTGAAAAATTTGTAGATTGGGGGCCTTGGACCGCTCTCGTTCCCTTTGGTCTTATTTCTGTTATTAACGTCGGCATTTCTATGTTGTCAACACGATTTACAGGACAGCTCAACAAATGGGGGAATTACCTCGGCATTGTGAATACTATTCTATCCGGTGCCATCGATTTTATTTTAGGAAATAAAGCAGCTATCATTACTTATCCTGTTACTTTCATTATCTATACCTTTGCCATCAAAAAGTGGAAAGCATCCCACGAAGGTATTCCTAATACAATGAATTCTTCGCAAAAACGACTAGTTGCTAGCATTATCACCATCATTGCTTTCACTATTTCCAGCGTTGCCAATTACATAGGCTTTGGCGGTCATATGAACTTTTTATCCATCCTAACCACCATCGTATTTGCCTTCTCACTCATTGCGAACCTTTTTAACGCGCTAAAATTAGATACACAATGGCCGTTCTGGATGATCTATAACATCGTGCAACTATTGAAAGCTTTCACCCAAGGCAATTTTGCTAACGTTGGCAAATACATATTCTACATAGTCAATGCCATGGGTGCCTTACTATTTTGGAAAGATAGAGAGAAAGTTTGATACGTTAGGCTTTTCACTTACATTTGCATATAAGTTAAAACTGCTACAACAAGCAACCCGAACTGAATTAATAACATTAAAACTTCGAATAGTATCATAGTATCACCTCCTCCCATATTAGGAAGAGATGAGATTAAGGACCGCAATTAGGTGTAGAAACCTTGTGTCAGTTCGTAACAATAAAATAATGCAAATACACAAAAGCAGATAGCTCAATATGAACTATCTGCTTATTTACTTGGTGATCTAGGAGCGATAGCATCCCTGCCACAAAAAAGGATCCTACATCAAGTAGAATCCTTAGTACTCTGGTGATCCAGGAGGGATA
>CAUREE010000038.1:0-8694 GCA_963523985.1 uncultured Veillonella sp. | reverse complement strand
AATAATGTTGGAAGTGACACCGTAGTGGTGTCACCCCAACATTTATTATAGAGCCGATACCGTTATAAAAAAGTTATGAAATGCAGAAGAGGAAGGTTGAACGAAATGTATCAACTTTCCTCTTTTTTTATTTAGTGATTCTGTTGTTTCTTCGGAGCATCAAGCCGCTTATAATAGGCTTTATCGATGTCGGCATAGGAGATAATTCCTTGTTGAGCCATTAAGGTTAATACGGTTCGTTGCCGTTGTTTCGTCGCATCCATGTTGCTCACGGGGTTAAAGTAAGATGGCGCCTGTGGAATGCCTGCGAGCACAGCAGCTTGACTTAAGTTAAGATCCTTCGGCTTTGTGTTGAAGTATCCTTCGGAGGCGGATTTAATGCCATAGTAATCGGTACCATAGTAAATGGTATTTAGGTACATGGTGATGATTTCATCTTTACTGTAATAATGCTCCATCAAATAAGCAAGAAATACTTCTTCCACCTTACGAGACATGATACGTTTGGAGGATAAGAATAAATTTTTCACCAATTGTTGGGTAATGGTACTACCGCCTTCTACCGTTTGTCCAGCGATGGTATTGGTATACAAGGCACGACCAATGCTAAAGAAATCGACAGCGCCATGCTCATAGAAACGTTTATCTTCCGTAGCCACTAAAGCTTGTTTTACTATAGGGCTAATGTCTTCGCTGCGAACGCGATGCTCTAGTGGCACCCGTTTATCCATGGCCTCCTCTACAGCTTCTTTGAAATGAAAGAGACGTTTAATGCGGTCGATTCTGGAAAGTTGATCTTCTCCTTGTTCGATAGTTTGTTCTTTTGTGGTTTGTGCTACATGTTGCGTAGGGGTGGAACTGCCTCCTGGAGTATACCCAGCGAACCAATATAAACCACCAGCTGCCAAAGCGAGCACAAGGATGAGTTTTAAAAGTGTTTTCATGGCTTCATCATATCATATCTAAGGTGTATCAACAATAGGAGGAATGGATTATAACAGTAGAAAGATTTGTTGGCTATTAACATTGTGTAGGAATATTGAATCATCCGACTAGACTTGAGCAGAGTGCGTTCGTTTGGTAATGTATATTAGTGGAAAGTATGATGTAGTCATAGAAGAGTGATGTGGTTACAGGTTATAGATATTGCCTATAAACTGGTATAAGATAGAATAAAAATGTATATAAAAGAATTTTTATAAAAAATACTTGCATTATTATACATGTAGTTGTATAATACGTTCATAAGATAGAAACAGGTACTGCACAGCAGTCATTTACACAAAGAAAGAGGTTAATTATGAGCGACATTAACAAAGTAGTATTAGCTTACTCCGGCGGTTTGGACACATCTGTTATTATTCCTTGGTTAAAAGAAAACTATGGTGCAGAAGTCATCGCTGTATGCGTGAACTTAGGTCAACCAGAAGATTATGATGCCGTAGAGAAAAAAGCTATCAAATCTGGTGCTACAAAAGCGTATATCATTGATGCACAAGAAGAGTTTGTATCCGATTATATTTGGCCAGTTGTAAAAGCAGGGGCAGTATATGAAGGTAAATACTTATTAGGTACTTCCTTTGCAAGACCATTAATTGCTAAAAAATTAGTAGAAATAGCAGCACAAGAAGGGGCAGATGCTATCGCTCACGGTGCTACAGGTAAAGGGAATGACCAAGTGCGTTTTGAATTGACAATCAAAGCACTTTCACCGAATACAAAGATCATTGCTCCATGGCGTGAATGGGAATTGAAATCTCGGGAAGATTGCATGGAATATGCAGCGAAACATGACATTCCAGTAGTGGCAACAAAAAAACATCCTTACTCCATGGACCAAAACGTATGGCATTTATCCCATGAAGGTGGCGACTTAGAAGATCCTAAGAATGCACCTAAAAATGATGTATATTTAGTGAGCAAATCTCCAGAAGAAGCGCCAGATGCTCCAACTATGGTGACAATTGACTTCAAAGAAGGTGTGCCAGTAGCGGTGAATGGTCAAGCTATGTCCCCGCTTACAATTTTACAAACTTTGAACGAAATCGGAGCTGCTAATGGTATCGGTATTGTAGATATTGTAGAAAATCGGTTAGTCGGTATGAAATCTCGTGGTGTCTATGAAAACCCTGGTGGAGCCATCATCATGTATGCGCACAGAGAATTAGAATATCTTTGCTTAGATAGAGCGACATACCATTATAAAGAATTAGTAGCGAATAAATATGGAGAACTTGTGTATGATGGCATGTGGTTTGCTCCATTGATGAGCGCTTTACAAGCTTTCGTGGATAGCACACAACAAACAGTAACCGGTCAAGTTACATTGAAATTGTACAAAGGTAATATTATCAGCGCAGGATCTACATCTCCATATTCCTTGTATAACCAAGAATTTGTAACATTTGAAGAAGATGATGTATATAACCAAGCTGATGCAGAAGGGTTCATCAATTTATTCGGATTGCCTTTGACAATTAATGCATTAATGAAAGAGAAAGCAGGTTTAAAATAATGGCGAAACTTTGGGGCGGACGGTTTACCAAAGGGACGGATAAGGCAGTAGAGGACTTCACGTCCTCTATTTCCTTTGACTCCCGCATGTATAAAGAAGATGTGGCAGGCAGCATTGCTCATGCAACGATGCTAGCAGAGCAACACATCATTTCTCAGGAAGATAAAAATGCCATCGTAGCAGGTTTACAGGCTATTGAAACACAGATTGATGCAGGAGACTTTGAGTTTTCTGTGGCATTAGAAGATATCCATATGAATATCGAAAAACGCTTAACTGATGCTATTGGTGAAGCGGGTGGACGTCTGCATACAGGACGTAGCCGTAATGACCAAGTGGCGGTGGATTTACATATGTACATCCGCAAGGCGGTGGTACACATGGGTGAGGAGCTTGTGAATTTGCAACAAGCTTTCTTAGAAGTGGCAGAGAAATACAAAGATGTGATTATCCCTGGATATACTCATTTACAACGGGCGCAACCAGTATTATTTAGTCATCACCTGATGGCATACTTCTCTATGTTAAGCCGTGACTTCGATAATTTGCCGTTAATCTTTAAACATGCCAATGTGATGCCATTAGGGGCAGGCGCTTTGGCGGGTACCACCTATCCTATCGATCAAAACATCACGAAAGAATTGTTACATTTCGATGCCATTTATGAAAACAGTATGGATGCTGTTAGCGATCGTGATTATGTATTAGAGTTCCTCAGCTTTGGGGCGAAAGTGATGATGCATTTAAGCCGTCTGAGCGAGGAATTAATCCTTTGGTCTAGCACAGAATTTGGGTTCATCGAACTAGACGATGCACATTGCACAGGTTCTAGCATTATGCCGCAGAAGAAAAATCCAGATGTATGCGAATTAGTGCGTGGTAAAACAGGTCGTATCTACGGTCATTTGATGGGACTTCTTACAACCATGAAAGGTCTACCAATGACATACAATAAGGATATGCAAGAGGATAAAGAAGGGGTTTTCGACACCATCGATACGTTGCATTTCGCCATCTCTATTACGGCGGATATGTTACGCCATATGAAAGTCAATGGAGACCATACAAAAGCGGTGTTGGACGATGATTTCTCCAACGCTACAGATATGGCGGACTACTTGGCGAAAAAAGGCGTACCGTTCCGTGAAGCTCACGCCATCGTAGGAGCAGCGGTACAACATTGTATCGAAAAAGATTGCGTATTGTTGGATCTATCCGTAGATGATTTCAAAGCTATTTCACATCATTTTGAAGCGGATATCCTAGATGCTATCACTATCGAAGCGTGCGTAGCGGGACGTAGCAACTACAGTGGTACAGCACCAGAGTGTGTAGCTCGTCAAATTCGTGTTGGCAAAGAGGTGCTTTCAGAAGAATTGGCACACATTGCGAATTGGAAAGACAAAATTCATTTACAATAAATAGATGCATTAAGGGGCAAATCGACATATGTCGTATTGCCCCTATTTCTTATATAGAATGATTCTTAATGTGCATACATATATATTGAAAGTTTGTGATATAATCAATATATATTTTTTATTAATAGACAATATGAGGTACTAACAATGAAATTAATATCTTGGAATGTCAATGGCTTGCGTGCAGCCATGACAAAAGGATTTATGGATGCATTCGATGCATTGGATGCGGATATGTTCTGCTTACAAGAAACTAAATTACAGCCAGAGCAAATTGAAATGGTTTTACCAAATCATGAACAATATTGGAATAGTGCGGTAAAAAAAGGCTATAGCGGTACGGCTATTTTCACAAAAGAAAAGCCAATTTCCGTAGTGAATGGCATCGGCATTGAGGAACATGACCAAGAAGGGCGTGTGATCACGGTGGAATATGAAAAGTTTTACTTAGTGACGTGCTATACACCAAATAGCCAACGTGAATTGGCTCGCTTGGAGTACCGCATGGAATGGGAAGTGGCATTCCGTGAGTATTTACTAGCATTAGATGCGAAAAAGCCGGTAATCCTGTGTGGTGACCTTAACGTTGCCCATCAAGAAATCGACTTGAAAAACCCTAAAACAAATCGTAAAAATGCTGGTTTCAGTGATGAAGAACGTGAAAAAATGACAGAACTACTAGCGGCTGGATTTACAGATACATTCCGCTATTTATATCCTGATGCGGTAGATGCTTATAGCTGGTGGTCTTACATGGGCAAAGCTCGTGAACGGAACGTAGGATGGAGAATTGACTACTTCCTAGTATCCAACAGCATTGCTGATAAAATCCAAGAGGCGAAAATCCATGCAGATATTTTTGGATCTGATCATTGTCCAGTGGAACTAGTTATCGATTTATAATTTCTATAATGAGCGTGCACTATGTCAATATTACATTTTGAACATATTTCTTTAGAGATTCATGGCCGTCAGATTTTGCAGGATATTTCTTTTTCTGTCGACGCTGGTGAAAGTATTACTATCGTGGGTCCTTCTGGGAGCGGTAAGAGTACGATATTAAAATTGGCAAGTTCCTTGATATCTCCTACGGGAGGTACGATTTTCTTTCAAGGTAGGCCTATTGAAAGCTATGCACCGACAGAGTATCGCCAACGAGTGGCGTACTGTTTCCAACAACCCTATTTATTCGGGCAAACTGTGCGAGGTAATCTAGCCTTTCCTTTTACTATGCGAGGTCGTGCTGTTGACGAAGCAAGAATCAAAGACCTATTCGATTTGTTTCATATGGATCTACAGTTGTTAGAGAAGTCGAATACAGAGTTATCCGGTGGAGAAATGCAACGGATTTGCTTGATTCGCAGTTTGTTGTTTGCCCCAGAAGTATTGCTATTAGATGAGGTAACATCTGCCTTGGATACAGAAAATACGGAGTGGGTGGAACAAGGCCTTATGCAACTACACAAGGAAGGATTAACTTTGTTACAGGTCACTCATAATCTAGAGCAAAGTGTTCGTATGGGGCAACGTCGCATCACTGTGAAAGACGGTCTTATTGCAGATAGTGAGGTGCTACATGGGGAGCTTTAATGCCTTATCTAATGAATCCTTGTTGATGGCAACTGTGCTTATCGCCATGGCTGTTATCGTATCTTATCAGCAGAAAATACGGTTAGAACTAGAAATATTGCATAGTGCCTTGCGAGCGGTAGTGCAGCTAGTGGTGGTAGGCTATGTACTCCATTTCATTTTTGGTGCCGACCATCCTTTGTTTACTGGTGGTGTATTGTTGGTGATGCTGATCAGTGCCGCTATCAATGGCGGTAAACGAGGATCTGGCATCAAACATGCCTCATGGATTGCAGGCGCTAGTATCGGTATTGGGGCTGTCCTTACGTTAGCAGTATTATTAAGTGCTAACGTCTTATCCTTTACACCGTATCAAATGATTCCTGTAGGTGGCATGGTCATGTCGGGGGCTATGGTGGCAGTAGGATTGTGTTTCCGCCAAATTACAACGAGCTTTAAGAGTCGTCAACAAGAGATTCAGATTAAGTTAGCTTTAGGGGCTACGCCTATGCAAGCTTGTAAAGCGATCTTGCGAGCAGCTCTTATCTTTAGTTTGCAACCTACCATCGATAGTGCGAAGACATTGGGGATTGTGTCTTTGCCTGGGATGATGACGGGCTTAATCTTGGCAGGCATGAGTCCTATGGAGGCCATTAAATACCAGATTATTGTTATCTTTATGTCTTTTTCAACCATATCTATTGCCATTGCTATAGCAGGATACTTGAGTTGTCGACAATTTTTCAATACGAAAGAACAGCTGATTCTATCTGATTGATGATAGAATCAGCTTTTTTTACTATCTGTAACCCTGCTAAGATAGCATCCCTATCTTCCACAGATATGTTTGCAAAATATTTTTAAAATTTTATTTACCTATAAGATAAGTGGGATTTTTTAAAAACCTATAGTCATGAGGAATGAGTTGTGATACTATTAGGGTATACACAATATTATATTCTATGTAAAACGAGGTGGTATTATGGCAAATTACAACCCTTATGAAAATATGCTGCAAACATTAGATTTAGCAGCGGACACATTGGGCATTCCACGCAATGACTATGAAGTGTTGCGTCACCCTGAACGTGAAATGAACGTGGCTATTCCAGTACAAATGGATGATGGACATGTGGAAGTATTTACTGGCTACCGATGCCAACATAGCTCCGTTCTTGGCGCATCTAAAGGTGGATTGCGCTTTCACCCAGATGCAGATGAAAATGAAGTGCGTGCATTAGGTGCTTGGATGACAATCAAAAATGCCATTGCTCATTTACCATATGGCGGTGGTAAAGGCGGTATCAAGGTAGATCCTAGAAAGTTAAGTGAAAGAGAGTTGGAACGGTTAACACGTGGTTTCGTTCGTAAAATTGCTCCTATCATTGGGGTAGAACGAGACGTACCAGCTCCTGATGTGAACACAAATCCACAAATCATGTCTTGGATTGTCGATGAGTACAGTGCGTTAACTGGTCAATGGACACCAGGGATCGTAACAGGTAAACCATTAGCAATTGGTGGTTCTTTAGGTCGTAATGAAGCAACAGGTCGTGGCTGTATGTTTACATTACTTTCCTACTTGGAAAAACAAGGTAAATCTATTAAAGATTTGACGATTGCTGTACAAGGTTTTGGTAATGTAGGATCTGTTGGTGCTTTATTGATGCATCGTGAAGGTGCTAAAATCGTTGCCATCGGTGACGTACATGGTTCTCTGTACAATGCAAATGGCATCGATGTAGAAAAAGCCTACGAATATGCAAACTCTCATGGACGTTCTTTGGAAGGCTATGAAGAACCAGGTATGACACGCATTTCGAATCCAGAACTATTGTTGTTAGACGTAGACGTGTTATACTTAGCAGCCTTGGAAAACCAAGTGAACGAAGCCAATATGAAAGAAGTAAAAGCAAAATTAATCTTGGAAGGTGCTAACGGACCATTAACCAAAGATGCAGACTTATACTTCTTTGAAAAAGGTATTCCTGTATTGCCAGACGTATTAGCGAATGGCGGAGGCGTGGTGGTATCCTATTATGAATGGGTACAAAACAAAGCTGGCTTCTACTGGTCTGAAGAAGAAGTAAACGAAAAATTAGCGAAGAACATGAAAAAAAGCTTTGAAGAAGTATGGGCTATGCAAGAAGAGTTTAAAGTATACCCAAGATTGGCTGCGTACATGGTGGCATTGCGTCGTTTAGTAGAAGCATTAAAAATTAAAGGATATAACGGTTAATATATCTGCCCTATCTGCTCATCTTAGATGATGTAATATTTACTAGAGAGCCAGATTTATTGTATAATTTAGGTAATAATATATTATTTATTTTGTATAAGGTGAGAGGAGGTTTATAATCTAAATTTTAATTCAGTCGAATTCGACCGAATTAAATCCGAAGCAGGATATAATTCATTAACATTCAAGGTACAGACGATATGATGGTTGACTCGGTGGGGATGAGCACCTTATTCTTGCCTGATGTGCAGTATCACTTTCATGGCATGAATCCTGATGATGTAGTTATTCATGCATATAATATGTTGTATTTTATTTTAGAAAATGACAATCCTGTTGGTGATGGTGATACTATTAGCGGCCTAGAGAATGGGGAATTGGATTCAAATGTGCAATGGACATTGCAGTATGAGGATTCCCTAGTTCAACCGGTGAGAGCAGTGCTTGATGTAAATATGGGTGAATATGCTTCTGGAACTCATTAGTTGTTAATCGATGAAAGGTGAGAGTGTTATGAGTAATCAACGTATTTTTGATATGGAACTTGTGAAAGTTGAAAGTTTGGAGAAGGCTGTTAGGACGCCATTTTATCAAACTGATTCCACAGGTGGTTCAGTTTGGGTTATTAAACCTGGTCAAACCTTACCAAAGCATTATCATCATAATTCTGATGATATATGGGTTGTATTGCAAGGAACAGGGGTATTTTATCCAACGCCGGATACTGAGGTGCCTTTTACAAAGGGGCAAGTTATAGTATCTAAAAAGGGTGAATGTCATGGTGCAAAAAATACTGGAACGGAAGATATTGTCTTTGTGAGTATCGTTGCTCCGGTGCCTGCTGATTATGATCCTGTTTATACTAATTAATATGAAAGCACTTTATAGTATTTTCTGGCTCTATAATAAATGTTGGGGTGACACCACTACGGTGTCACTTCCAACATTAT
>CAUREE010000037.1:0-10159 GCA_963523985.1 uncultured Veillonella sp. | reverse complement strand
TACCATCGGTACATCACCTAAGCCTAAGCGATGTGCTACAGGATATGCCGTTTGGTACATTCGACCTGTAGCAATGAGTACCTCAATTCCCTTGTCCTGTGCTTTTTTTAGCACTGCTTTTGTATAATCAGACACGGTATTATCATCACGTAACAGCGTATCATCTAAGTCTATAGCTAACAATTTCATGATATCACTCCTTTATCATATCTTTCATTATACCATATAACCACACATAACTACTGCATAAGTATCACTAAGATACAAACAGTTCTATCTAACATGATACAAAAGATGACACAACCATAGATGTTAGCTACGACTCTTAGATGTGCAGCTACTACATTGACGAAGACCCTAAAAAATCGCGACAGATTATACAATCTAGCATAGTACTAGTATGCAAACCTGTCGCAACTTCATTTCTATTTCTTTATACGTTTAAAGTCTTATTGATACATTAGGAAAATAAATGGTCTATGCCATCTATATTCAGAATCGTACCAATCGTAAATGGTCCAAAGATACCAAAACGAGCACTTACTTCATCAAATCGCATTTCATTGACGATTTTTTTAAACTGAATTGGATCATCACTCATCAATGTAATACCCCATTCCCAATCATCCATGCCAAAAGCACCCGTCGTAAACTCTTTGATAGTGTCCTCATATTTTTTGCCAATTTGACCATGAGAACGCATCATGCTACCACGGCTTTGACGATCCAACATATACCAATTATCTGTCAGATTACGTTGCTTAGCCATAGGATAAAAGCACATACACGCCAATCTAGGAATTTCTGGATATAACCGAGCTTGTACTTTTGGATGGTCCTTCGGAGATTTTACATAATTGCTTACTTCAATAACAGATACGAAAGAAGATTCTGGCTGTAATACACTAAAGATTGGTAATTTTTTTAGTGTCAATTCTACTTCGTTCAAATCTTGCAAGCTTGGTTGCAAGAACCAAAACATAATATCTCCCTTGTGACCATTGATTTGGTACATAGCATAGCTACTTGTATGGGCCTCATGAGCTGTTTCTAAATTCCCAATAAATGCTTTGAAAGATTGCAATGCTTCAATTTGTTGCTCAGCAGACCAGCTTCTCCATTTTTCAAAATTGATGGAATAATTAGCGTGTAAGCTAAACCAACCTTCGTATGTTTCAGGTACTTTTTCTAGTCCTGTTATTTCTGGACGTCCTTCCATAGACACTGCGCCAGGATGACCGTGCTTAGGTTCTGGATGTCCCTCCACTGAGCCTACTCCATGATGTACGTGTTTAGATTCTGTATGTGTATCCATAGGAACTACCTCCATAGTTTCTTCTTTCCATGCTTCTACTAATTCATATGCTTGTTTGATGCCATCTGGCATACCTACCCCTTTAAATGGCGTTCCAATCAATGCCAGTCCTGGATAGTACTCTGCCACATGTTTCACGAGTGTAGCCACTCGTTCTTTATGTCCTACTTCATATTGCGGCATACTTTTTTGTAATCGCACTACTTCCATCCATTCTGGATTTCCTACGAACCCTAGTATCTTCCGTATTTCTGAAAGTGCCAATTCACACAACTCTTCCTCACTATGAGTATCCACCGTCGTGTCTGTAGGCTTTCCTAAAAAGACACGCAGTACAACTTTATCTTGCGGTGTTGTTTGTGGCCATTTGCTAGAAATATACGTACATGCCGTCAATGGCGTCTCTGTGCTGCGGGTGATGACAAATCCAGTACCTTGCAATGGTTTTGTAAACGCTGATTTTGGCAAGCTCATTATGACAATGGCACAAGAAGATTGTTCCATATGGCGCAAGTCTTCAAAATTGGTATCCCCCACAAGGAAGTTTTCGTAAGATTTCGGCGGTGTGGTGATTACAAGTCGATCATACGTGTCTGTGCCTGCTTGTGTTTGCACTACATAGTGCTCATCTGTGTAAGATGCGCTTAGTACCTCAGTAGATAAATGCAAGGAAACATTTTTCGGCATTTGCTCCACTAGAGCATCGACTAAAGATTCTAACCCTCCCGTTAATTGGGCAAATTGACCTTCTGTAGCAGCCCCAGATTGTTTGCGCATACTTTGCATAGCCATCATGCCTTTCACCAAGTTTCCATGCTTTTGTTCTAACTGACGAAATTCTGGAAAGGTTCCCAATAAACTTAAGCGCTTTAAGTCTCCGCCGTAGATACCCGATAAGAGAGGCTCAATTAACAAATTGACTAGTTCATCTCCTAAATGATAGCGGAAAAAGGCATCGATACTCATATCCTCGTTTCCTGGATATGGCTTCTTAAAAATATCTAATCCAGCTCGTAATTTACCAGACCAACTCAATAAGCTAGACTTAGCAAAGGGAAGAAACTCCGTAGGAATCCCAATAATCGAACCTCCAGGGATGGGTTTCATTTGACCTTGATGGTAAATATAGGATTCGCCAGTGGCATTACGCACTAAGGTATCACCTAATCCTAATTCCTTCACCAAATCTGTCATAGCTGTTTTTCTTGCTAAATACGAATCAGGACCTACTTCCACTACATAGCCATCATGGCGTTTTGTCTGCACTTTACCACCCCAACGATTTGAGGATTCTAGAACATGAATCTCCCAGTGAGGAAATGCCTTACTCATATAATAGGCGGACGATAGTCCCGTTAACCCACCGCCAATAATTGCTACTTTCACATTACACCTCCCGTAATAGAGCTTGTGTGATACCATGCGCCATTGATTTTACAAAAAGAGTATCCTTATCTGGCATAGGCACACGCACATAGGTCATACCTAAGTGATCACATTGTTCACGCCGTTCTATATCTAAATCATAGGACACTTCCATATGGGTACAAGTAAAACCGATGGGAATATATACCACATGTGTATATCCCTCTGTGCTTGCTTGTTCTGTGACAGCTTCCACCGTAGGCGTTAACCATTCTCCACGAGCACCTGCACTTTGCCAAGCTAAGGTAGCATTTGGCAACATCAATTGATCTGCTATGGACTGCGTCACTTGCTGCAGACTATGCACATATCCATCATAGGAAATCCCTTTCATCAAGGGCACACTATGGGCAGTAAAGACGTACATCGGTTTCGCAGTGGCAGGCAATGTACACATCGTCTCCTGCACTCGGTCTACCCAAGATTGCACTAATGTCGGTGCATCCCACCAATTATGCACCACCTTCCACGTTGTGTCCCTAAATGATTGTATTTGTTCTAAATAAGAACCATTTAAAACATCCGTACCATAGGGATTCATCATGAGCACTACTACCGCATCATAGTGGCCCAATTCTTTGGCTACATCCGTAATGAGCGGTTCTATATATTTATGTGCTTGTACCACGGTTACCTTTGCACCAGGCAGTTCCTGTTGTAATTCTCCTTGTAATCGCTCTACTTGCCATGCAGTGGATTCCATTAATCTGGATTGCCCACCGATGCATTCATACTTATGACGTAAAAGCTGTAACTCTTCTTCACTTGGTCTATGGCCTCTTCGTATGCGAGTATAGTACCCTTCTATATCCTCTAAAGAACGAGGAGAACCATAATCTAATACCAATACACACACTTCTTGTGTCGATTTATCCTCTGTCATGTACATACTCCACGATCTTTCGCAATACTTTAGGGTTCGCATCCGGCACAACGCCATGACCTAAATTGAAAATATGCTTTCCATGGGCAGCACCTTCTTCTAAAATACGGTCAATTTCATATTGAATTGTTTTCCAATCTGCGAATAAATAGGCAGGATCTAAATTTCCCTGTAATGTCTGTGTAATCCCCATCGCACTAGCTTCTGCAATGGAACATCTCCAATCACAACCGATGACATCTAAAGGCAATTCTTTCCACACTGGGAATAAATGCTTTGTACCTACCCCAAACATAGTGATAGGAATATGAGGATATCGTTCTTTGATGGTTCCGATGATTCGTTTCATATACGGAAATACGCCAGTTTCATATTGTTCCATTGAAAGTGCACCAATCCAAGAATCAAAAATTTGAATGGCCTGTACACCTGCTTTAATTTGACCCTCCATATAGGTAATGGACATGGTCGTTAAGCGCTCCATCAAAGCATGCCAAATCTCTGGAGTTGCTACTAAACATTGGCGTGTTTTCTGATAACTTTTAGAAGGACCCCCTTCAATCATATAACTAGCCAATGTGAAAGGAGCCCCTGCAAAGCCAATCAACGGTACTGCAAGCATTTCCTTCGTTAGAATTTGGATCGTTTTCACCATAAAATCCAACGATTCTTCTACTACAATATCACGTAAATTTGCTACATCTTCATGTGAACGTATAGGATTTGCAATGACAGGCCCTACGCCAGGTTTAATGGTTACATCTACACCCATAGGTACCAAAGGAGTCATGATATCTTTGTACAAAATAGCTGCATCTACATCATATTCATGAACAGGCAGAGCCGTTACTTTTGCACATAATTCTGGTTGATGAGTAATCTCAAATAGGCTATATCGCTCTTTTATCTTACGATACGCCTCTTGACTACGCCCCGCTTGACGCATAAACCAAACTGGTCTACGGGACACCGACTCACCTGCAATCATTTGCAAATAATCTTGTCGTTGTTTCATATATAATTACACCTTACCTTTTACCAAACCAAACTTGGATTCTACATTCTATTGTAGCATATGGCGCGTGTATTTACCTATACATTCTGTCACTAGTTGTACGATCTATATTGAGAAATATTTATAAGTTCTGCCCCTAACATATGAGCAATTTCTTTGGCGCGGTTCATGCGAACAAAACTGTGATCTGTATCGATGACCGTCGTTTGTATTCCATGATTCGCAAACCATCTACCGATGTCATCTAGTCCCTGCAGTGCTTGTGAGGTGACCTTCCCATCTGTAATGATTACGACCTTTGCCTGTACATGCCCCATTTGCGACATGTCGTTACCTATCTGTTTGACTGCTTCCTCAATGCCTTTTACAAAGGGCGTTCTGCCCCCAATACGAGCCTCTCCCAATGCTTTGGGGATGGTCTCGATCTGCTGTGTCAGCGGCACCACACATTGCGCCCCTTGCTTTTGAAAAGTGATGAGCGATACATACTGTCGTTTTACATACATCATCTGTATCAATTGTGAAAGTAACTTCTCTGCCCCCTGTAATCGTTGTCTCTGTCCCATAGATCCGCTCGTATCAACTACTAAATAGATAGCTTCTTTGGGCATTTCCTGATACATAGCATATCTAACATCTTCTATAGTTAGCTGAATCGGTACTTGTCGACTACGTACAATCCCTTGTACTATCGTCGGTATCCAGGCAATAGTTCTCCCCGTAGTTCCTTGGCGATGTACCTTAAGGTCTCGGCCGTCATCACTGATATCTATGCGTTTCTTTGCAGCCTCAGATTGCAACATCCCATATAAATTTAACACCTGTGTTTCCACCGTTTCTGAAAGTACAAAGGCCTCCTCTATCTTACCTCTATGGGACTCACGTTGGCCCTCTCCGCTCGTATCCTTTTCTTTCTCTGTTTCATCATGACTAGTGTCAAGTTCCGCTTCTGTCTGATCTGGTTCCAGAGTAGTTTCCTCTTTTGATTGTTCATCATGAGATCCATCACTATCTGTCGTCATCCCTTGAGGCACCTTTTCTATTGTCTCATCACGGTCCTTTTCCCTATCCATACTTTGTGAGCTATTGTCCTCTTGTTCTCGGTTTGAACTGACCTCTTTCGTTTTCTCTTGTTCCCTTCTTGCCTCATCGGATGGCATTCGATCTGATGGATTCTGTGCCTCTCCATCTTGAGATGTTCGAGAACTCACTAGGTTCTTCATCTTCTGTGGTAATGTCCAAGGAAGTACTGTTTCTACATCAATAGGCTCCACAAACAGATGACCTTTTTCTCTAGCTAAACCTATGGCCGCTTTTAGTAAAATATATTCCATTCCCATAAAGGAAATATTGAATCTCTCTACTAGACTGGAAATATATGTATATATGCTATCATGCACCGTGGGAGCTCTAGGTGCATCCATTAATTTCCTCTTAGAACGAATCGACTCTTCTCCATGAGTTCCATATACATCTATTAATCTTCCCTCGTGAAGAGTCCCCTCTCTGTGGTGACTTTCACGAGCCACACCTATCTCATAGGTTTCCGCATCGTCCCTATCTGCTAGGACCCGCACTCTATTGTTCGCATCCGGCGACTCTATGGAAATCCACAAATCCATATCATAGACCCATGCTGAAAGCCCTTCTGCTCCCGTATAGGTCCCAATGATTTGTAGAGGTCTCCCCGCTTTGTATCGCCGATTTTGCTCGTAAAGAATCCGTAACCACTTGGACCGGTCAAAGTGATCCAATCCTTCGCAGATGAGCAAGTCATACACGTCCCAAGGATGTGCTTGTTTTACAATTTGAGCTGTTTCTAAGGTCCTTTGTATATCCACCGCTTCCTGCATAGCACTCACATCTGTATGAGATGTAATCGTCGTATAGGTTCGGCCCCTATCATGCAATGCTTGTAACAGAGCATAAGTTTTTCCCGTTCCCACTTCACCTGAAATCAGTAATGTCCGCAACAAAGGTTCTTGCAAAAAGAGGTGAATGCCTGTATTTAGCTGTAAACTCATCTCTTTCACCTCCTTTAACAAAATCTTTGATGATTCTACTACTTCTGTATCCTTTCATAGGTAGTCCATAGATTCTCTAACATAGTTTCATCAAATTCACGTTGCTCAAAAGGTTTCCGTTTCATCCGATGCGCCACCACAAGCGGTGTCAACTGTTTCAGATGATCAATGGTCACATGGGGCTCCCCTTGTAAGGCCGCCAAAGCACGGCTACTATTGAGCAAGGTAATGTCTGAACGATGCCCCTCGACGCCAAGGGTAATCGATATATTAGCAATCAATTCTAATAGATTTGCATCTACCCCAATGGTAGACAACGCTTTGCGCGCTGTTTCAATGGTTTTACGCAACGTTTCATCGTCCTTCCTGTAGGACTCAATAAATACTTGTGGATTATCTTCAAAGGCCAATCGACGGCGCAATACTTCCATCCGCAACGCTACATCTGTTTCTGCTTTCACAGTCACAGATAGACCAAAGCGATCCAACAATTGCGGGCGAATAGCCCCCTCTTCGGGGTTCATGGTGCCCACCAAAATAAATCGTGATGGATGACTATGGCTAATGCCCTCACGTTCAATCCGATTCACACCCATCGCCGCCACATCTAACAATGTATCCACTAAGTAGTCCTCTAGTAAATTGACTTCATCCACATAGAGAATATTTTCGTGAGCCTCAAATAAAATGCCTGGAGAAAACTCTTGCTTCCCCTCTTGCAGCATCCGCTCAATATCCAAGGTTCCCACCAATCTGTCTTCCGTGCAATGCAATGGAAGGTCCACCACTTTCATCGGTGTACCATCACGATGCATAGGCAGCACCTTGGCTAAGCCTCGTACCGCCGTCGATTTTGCCGTTCCCTTATCACCTTGTATCAACACACCACCTACCCGTGGGTCTACCGCATTGAGGAGCAAGGCCAATTTCATTTGATCTTGCCCTACTAAGGCTGTAAAAGGATATATAGTACTCATGTTAGTCTCCTTACGTTTCATCATAATACCCCTCTAGGTCATCTTCCAAGGACATTGCCACATCCCGCAATCCTTCTCTGCGCTCCTCACTGGCCTTCCAAAGCCCTCGTTGTTCTGCTTCTAATAAAGTATGACAAATGGCCCCTAATGCCCAAGGATTGACTTGGCGCATCCAGTCCTGTACGTCCTCATTCATGACATACTCGTCTGTATAGGCATCATACATCCAATCTTGAATCATATCACTAGTAGCGTCCCATTCATAGGTATGTTGTACATAGGAAGCCATATCCGCTGCCCCCTTGTAACCGTGTTTCATCATCCCCTCTATAAAAATAGGGTTCATTGGTTCACTACGGAACTGACGCTGAATTTCATCTTCTAAGGACCGCACCAAAATATCTTTGCGATACGTGGTATCTCCTATAAATGATTTCGGCTTAGTACCTTTCACCGCCTCCACAGCCGCGATCATCCCCCCGTGGTAGGCATTGAAATCATCAGTACTCAACAAACTAACCTCGCGATTATCTTCATTTTTCACAGTCACTTCGATGGAACCTAATCGCTTGCGAAACTGTTGATGACTTGGGATAATTTCCCCTTGCTCATCATATCCATAGCCACCCCAGGTGACATAGGCATTGGCTAAATCTTCACGAGTAGACCAGTTGCTTTGTTCTAGAATTTGATTCACCCCTGCCCCATAGGCACCTGGTGCATCGCCAAAGACACGAATCGTAGCGGCCTTGATAGCTTCTTCGTAGTCCATACCGTCTTCTATTAATGCAGCTGTATCCAGGTCTATATGTTTTTTTACGTAATTCACACTATGATCTTCATCAAGGGCGTTTACCATTTGCACAGCTTTTGCAATCCACATGACACCGGAAGGCATCATATCTCGGAATAGTCCACTAATACGGCTTGTTACATCGATACGTGGTCGCCCTAATTCCTCTAGAGGTATGATTTCCAAATCGGACACACGACTTCCTGTATAAACTGGTCGTACACCCAATAAATAGAATACTTCACCAATACATTGTCCATGAGTGCGTTGCGTGTTGTCTGCCCATAAGACAATACCAATTTCCTCTGGATATCTCTGTTCTTCTCGAATATACTCATTGAGCAATGCATCGCCTAGTTCACAACCGATGGCATAGGCAGGCACGGTCGGCAAGGTCCGTTCATCAACGCCATAAAAATTGCTCCCCATAGGCAATACATCGATACCACCATTAGTAACAGCGCCACCGATATTAGGTGGAATATAGTTCCCTTCTAAACCTCGTAACAATTGGCACATTTCTTCTGTCGTTTGGCGCAACCCTGCGAGGTAGGTCTCACACAGCGTTTCTTTCTGTGCATCGTCTGGCACACCATGCATATCTATGAAAGCATCTATATACCCGTCCTCTTCCTCTGTGGTTGGATTTTGCCCTAAAATATGCAAGCCACAACGAATATGACGATTTTGGATGTCCATCAAATAGTTATGAATATCCCCTAACAGTTCTTCTGCCTCGTCTGCATGAATAGAGTCAGCTAAGGCACGCCACTCTTCTTCACTGACAGATCTATCTGCCACAAAGTGTACCTGACCTCCCTCTTGATACCAGTCGAAGGATTCGCACAAGTGCTCTAAATGACACTCTCTCACAGAAGATAAGATATAACTTAGCACCACAGACTCTTGACCCATCTCCTGGGCTTTCATATGGTCATATTCGTCCAAATACCGTTCTAGCGTTTCATAGACACCATACAAGCCGGACCGCTTCATAGGTGGCGATAAATAGCTAAGTAAAACAGCATGGCTACGCCGTTTTGCTTGGATACCTTCACCGACAATGGTCGTCCAGTACGGATACAGATTAGGTATATCTTCGATACCTAACTGAGGGTAACAATAGGAACTTAAAGCCGTTCCCTTACCGGGTAACCATTCTAAATTGCCATGCGTCCCCATATGGATCGCCACATCGGCTTGGAATACAGTGCGTACCCAATGATACACCCCCTCATAGTGATGCGTCGGTGGAATGTCCGGCGAATGGTACAAAGCATCTGGATTGTCACTAAATCCACGTGGCGGTTGTACTAATACCCACACATTGCCAAAGGCCACACCGGGAATAATAAGCTCATCCTCTTCTACAAATATCTCTCCTATGGGCTGTCCCCAATGTTGTAGTAGTGATTCTTGGGTAGCACTATCCAGCTTTGAAAACCACGTCCTATACACTTCTTTCGGTAGTTTCGGGGCTTTCTCTACGGCTGAATCGGTCAAGCAATCTACATCATTCGTAGCATGTTTGGTCAGTATCATCATTAGATCTTCACTCGTTTGAGGGATACCATCTACTGTATATCCGTTCTGTTGTAATTCTTGCAACAACCGTAGTACAGATTCTGGCGTATCTAGCCCACAGGCATTGCCAATATGTGAATTTTTGGGAGGATAATTATGAAGGAATAGAGCAATCTTTACTTCTGACCTATGTTTCTGTTGCA
>CAUREE010000036.1:0-11066 GCA_963523985.1 uncultured Veillonella sp. | reverse complement strand
TATATCTTGGGGGGATGGCTTTTGCTGTCCCCCCAAAATATATTATAGAACCTAATTTTATGATTATTTTATTCGGATTTATTTTATTGTTAGCTTGCTTAATTGTTGGTGTAAGACACGGTGGCTTAGGATTAGCTGCTGTATCTGGTATCGGTCTTGCTATTTACGTATTCGTAATTGGTCTTGTACCGGGTAAACCACCAATTGATGTAATGCTAACGATTATGGCAGTAGTAACATGTTCTGGTTTTTTACAAGCCTCCAAAGGGTTGGATGTTATGCTTGTATACGCAGAAAAATTTCTACGTAGTAATCCAAAACAAATTACTATTTTAGCACCAATCACAACATGGTTCTTAACTGTGTTATGCGGAACAGGTCACGTAGTATATACGATGTTCCCAATTATCTATGATATTTCTATTAAAGAAGGCATCCGTCCAGAACGCCCAATGGCGGTGGCATCTGTGGCGTCTCAAATGGGGATTTGTGCGTCACCAGCCTCAGTAGCTGTAGTATCCATGGTGGCTATGTTGGGAGCTGTCAATTTCCACGCTAGTGTAGTGACAATCTTATCTATCACGATTCCAGCTACATTTGCTGGCGTTATTATAGCCGGTATCTGGAGTATGCGCCGTGGTAAAGAGTTGGCTAATGACCCTGAGTTCCAAGCTCGTATTCAAGATCCTGAGCAACGTGCCTATATCTATGAAGAAAATAAAGAAGCTAGTGTTGTGAAAGAACTTCCTCGCACAGCATATTGGGCAACTATCATTTTCTTACTTGGCATTTTAGTCATCGCTCTATTCGGTAGTTTCCCTAACCAATTATTGCCATTAGTTCCTAATGCAAAAGGTTTATGGAAACCATTGTCTATGACTCCTACAATTCAAATTGCAATGCTTGTAATGGCAGCATTAATTCTTCTTGTATGTAAAGTAAAAGTAAGCGATGTAACTAGTGGATCTGTCTTTAAATCTGGTATGATTGCCGTTGTATCTGTATACGGTGTAGCTTGGATGGCAGAAACCTACTTTGGTGCATATATTCCACAATTTAAAACGACTCTTTCTAGTATTGTAGTAGAGCATCCGTGGACCTATGCTATTGTATTGTTTATTATTTCTAAGCTAGTAAACTCTCAAGCAGCAGCACTTGCTATCGTAGTGCCTATGGGTTTAAGCGTTGGTGTAGAACCATTGATTATACTTTCTTTCATTCCTGCATGTTATGCGTACTTTGTGTTACCAACATATCCGTCTGACTTAGCATGTATTGGATTTGACCGTTCTGGTACAACGCGAATTGGTAAATTTGTTATTAATCATAGCTTTATTTTACCAGGTTTGATTGGAGTATTCACAAGCTGTGTTGTAGGTTATTTTATTGCTCACGCATTGTTTTAATATGACGTGAAAGTATGTGTATATCTTATGGATATACATTCTAGTAGTACAACTGTAAGCATTGAAAGGCGACAGTTTAGGAGAAAGTAGTATGTTAAATAACAAGCTAGGCCTTATGAGTATCATACTTTTAGGGGTAAATGCAATTATCGGTACAGGAATCTTCCTGCTTCCAGGTAAAGCGGCTGCATTAGTAGGCGTAAATAGTTTATGGGTTATCGTATTCGATGCGCTGTTGGTTATGTCTATTGCCTTATGCTTTGCTGAAATGGGCGGTATGTTCAATAAGAACGGTGGTCCGTATGTGTATGCGAAAGAAGCATTTGGTAACTTCGTAGGCTTTGAAGTAGGTTTTATGAAATGGGCCATCGCTACAATTGCTTGGTCTGCTATGGCTGTTGGATTTGCTACCGCTCTAGGGGCAGTATGGGAACCAGCAAGTACAGAAATGGGAAAAAATGTCATTGCTACATTGATAATTGTGGTACTTGGTATCATGAATATCATGGGGGTTAAGATTTCTAAAATCATCAACAATATCGTAACTATTGGTAAATTGTTGCCGTTGATTTTCTTTATCCTAGTAGGTATTTTCTATGTGAAAGGTGTTAACTTCGCGCCAATGGAATCTGTACCAGACATAACACAAGCCAGCTTTGGTGCGGCAGCATTGATTATTTTCTATGCTTTCACAGGATTTGAATCCATTGCAGTAGCGGCGGAAGATATGGAAAAGCCTGAACGCAATGTGCCGAAAGCGATTATTCTTGTGTTAACACTAGTATCCATTGTGTATATCTTAATCCAAGCAATTTGCATTGGTATTATGGGGGATGCTCTTGTAACTTCTAAAACTCCAGTGGCAGATGCGGCGTTCGTATTCATGGGACCTTTAGCGAAAGCTATTGTTACAGCGGGTACACTGATTTCTATCGGCGGTATCAATGTAGCATCTTCTTTCTTGGCGCCACGTTCTGGGGTGGCTATGGCAGATGATGGATTGATTCCTAAAGTAGTGTCTAAACGTAATAAAAAAGATGCTCCTTATGTAGCGATCATTGTTACAGTCGTATTTGCCGTTGTATTGTCTTGGACTGGCAGTTTTGAAAAATTGGCAGCTATCTCCGTAGTATCTCGTTTTGCGCAATACTTGCCTACCTGCTTAGCAGTACTTGTATTCAGAAGCAAACGCCCAGATATGGCTAGAACATTCCGTGTTCCATTGGGACCAGTGATTCCAGTATTAGCAGTTGTAGTTAGTATTTGGTTGTTAACACAATCTTCCTTGGAAAAAGTATTTTGGGGACTTGGCGGTTTAGTAGTAGGTGCTGTACTATACTATATTATGAACCGTAACGGAAAACAAACAGCGTAGCCGCTAAAATAATAAATTTATAACTTATTTGTAGATTACTACTATTAGAGGTTTACAAGTAGATTATGAATGCTCGAGTGGTACGTTCTACGTAATAAATACATATAAAAAGTAGGAAACATAAGTAGGTAATGTAGTCAATGGTGATAAAAAAAGCCTGCTTATGTTTCTTTTGTATAGGAGTGAATGTTAGCCATAGGTTGACGATGAGAGAGGGTACTTTCAAATCAAAAGGATAGGAAACAGCTGTAAGTTTGATGAAATTAGAAAAAAGAATAATTTTCACTAATTTTTCATGTATGGACTTGGTAAGTGTGGTATAATTAAGATGCTGTCTAAAGGAAAACTATCCAGTGCAACATAGATTGGAGTGAGATATTTGCGTAAGTTATTTGCCCTTTTGGGTATGTTAGTATTGGTGTTACCAGTCCTATTTGGAGCCACAAAGGCTGCAAATGTGACAGATCTTCATTGGGTGACGAGAAATGATGCGCCCATCCCTTTTGTGAGAATGGTCTTTAGCTTGTCTAGCCCCGTTCATGCGACGGCATCTATTAGTGCCAGTGGTACATCTACCACATTGGTTTTGAAAAATGCCATGCTTACAGGGATACCTACATCGATTGTGATGGACGATGGCATTGCAAAGAGTGCCACACTTTCACAGTCAGGATCAGATACGGTAGTGAAAATTGAAACACCGAAGGCCATCGATGTAGAAGATTTGAAAGTATTTACCCTAAAAAAAGATACAGTTAATAACAAACCATATCGCATGGTGGTGGATATTCAGAAAAAAGGGGTAGCCCCACGGGAGAATTATTACGGTAAAAAGCCAGTAGTTCCAGTGGCTGATAAAGCACCAGCTAAGGCTACAGAGGCAAAAGCTCCCGCTAAGGAACCACCAAAAGTAGAGGTAAAGCCTACTGCAAAAGCAGCGGAAAAACTAACAGCTAAACCGGCTACATCGAAGTCGAATCCACCAGCTAAAACGGAGTCTAAACCAGCACCGAAGCAACAGATTACGTTGCCGACAGTGCCTGAAAAACCAATTCCACAAGTGGTCAATTATCGAACCACAGGTGGTATTAGTGGTAAAACTATCGTATTAGACCCAGGCCACGGTGGAAGTGATCCAGGTGCCATTGGGCCAACGGGGTTACAAGAAAAACAAGTAACTTTGCCTATCGCTGAGTATTTAAAATCTATCTTAGAAGCAAAGGGTGCTAAAGTTATCTTGACTCGTACTACGGATGTGGATGTGTATGGGCCACATGCGAGTGGTGTGGATGAATTGCAAGCCCGTGTCAATGTGGCGAATGGTAATCAAGCCGATGCGTTTATCAGTATCCATATCAATTCCTTCTCGAATCCCAATGTAGGTGGTATTGCTACTTATTATTTCGATGGCTCTGAGCAGTCGAAAAAATTAGCGTCTTCAGTACAAGGTCAGATTGCTGAACACAGTGGATTTAATGGTGATCGTGGTATTCAACCAGGCAATCTTTATGTATTACGACACTCTTTTATGCCATCTATATTGGTAGAGTTAGGGTTTATTTCAAATCCTAAGGAGGAAGGTCATTTAAAAGAATCATCTACACGACAAGCATTTGCTAATGAATTAGCGAAAGGTTTGGAACTATATTTTGGAGGTTAATTCATGAAACAATCATTACGCTACGGCTTAGTGGCCATGATGAGCGTATGTGTCATCGCATTGGCAGGTTGTAATTCTCAAGATTTAAAAGTAGATTTAGGGAAACAAACAACAGCACAATCTTCTGCGTCGCAAGATAAGAAGTCGATGGATAAAATGACAAAAATTGTGGTCTATGTACCGCGACAAGATGGGAAAGGCGTAATGCCACAACCGCTTACGATAGATAAGGAACGTAAAACGGTAAAAGATGCCATAAACCTAATGATTGAGCAAGATGGTCGTGCTGACTATCCAGTCTTTGCAAAAGGCACAAAAGTAGTAGAAACGGCGAAACATGATGATACAGTTACCGTGGTATTAAATGATGACTTTTTGCAGGATGCAACAGGTTTAACAGCTACTCTTCGTATTGCAGCTATTGTGAATACGGCTGTAGAATTTGATGGTGTACATAAAGTGTATGTTAAGGTAAAAGGAGTGACCTTACCTACCTATGGCAACATTGATTTAACGCATCCATTAAAACAAATGAAAGATAAGATCGTAAAAGATTAAGTAGTATGTTGGGGGACTCTTAGTAAAGAGCCTCCAACATTTTTATACCTTAAATTCATGGTAATTTAGCATGATAATTAATCTACAAACAGATTGTAGAAAGGGAGGGTTTGATGATACAAAAATTGTTAGAAGAGTTAGGCAAGAACGGATCATTTTATTTACATTTATTATTGGAGCATATAGGAATTACCTTTACAGCAGTTATTATTGCCACGATTTTTGGGTTGGCTATTGGGGTATTCATCGCACAAAAACAGAAACTGTCTAATTCGGTTATATCTGTGGTGAATATTGCGTATACAATCCCTTCTATTGCCTTGTTAGGGTTTCTGATTTCTTTCACAGGAGTAGGGAATACAACAGCGATCATTGCTCTTACTATCTATGCGTTGTTACCTATTGTGCGCAGCACTTATGTAGGGATTACCACCATTGATCCAAAAATTATTGAGGCTAGCCGGGCTATGGGTAGCACAGATAGCCAAATTTTATGGAAGATACAGTTGCCACTAGCATTCCCTGTTATCTTTGCAGGTATTATGAATATGGTGACTATGACCATTGCTTTAGCAGGGATTGCCTCCTTTGTGGGTGCAGGTGGGCTAGGTGTTGCAATTTATCGTGGGATTACCACTAATAATGAAGTGCTCATCTGGATTGGGGGCATCCTCATTGCTGTATTAGCATTGGTGATTGATGGCATACTAAGTGTGATTGGTAAGTTGGTGGAAGAACACAAGGTGCATAAGGTTGTAAATCAAAAAGGAGGCTATACATTGGGGGTTTTCCTAGTGATTATCTTGGGTGTTGTGGGAATGCAACAGTATAGTAAAAGTGATACCATTCACATCGCATCAAAACCAGTATCGGAAGGATATATCTTGGCAGAGATCGTGGGGACGCTCATTGAGGCAGATACTAACCTAAAGGTCGAGTACACCCATGGTGTTGGCGGTGGCACCTCTAATATTCATCCTGGTATGGTAAGAGGTGATTTCGATATGTATCCGGAGTATACAGGAACATCTTGGCAAATCGTGTTGAAACATAAGGAAGACTACAAGAACGACAAGTTTCCTATGTTGAGTGCAGAGTACAAGGACAAATATCATTTCTTATGGAAGGGTATGTTTGGTTTTAATGATACCTATAGCATTGGCATTCGAGCGGATCTAGCGAAGGAATATGGGATTAAAACGTTTACTGACTTGGCTAAGTATGCAGGACAGTTAACATTTGGAGCAGAATATGACTTCTTTGAACGAGAAGATGGTTATAAAGCGTTAGCTAATGCCTATAATTACCATTTCAAAAAAGTAGTAGATATGGATAATGGGTTAAAATACCAAGCCTTATTTGATAAGAAAATTGATGCTATGACTGTATTTACTACAGATGGTCAGCTGTCTGATCCACGGGTTGTTGTGTTAGAGGACGATCGAAACTTTTATCCAAGTTACATGGCAGGCATGGTTGTTCGTGAGGAAACCTTGCAGAAACATCCTGAGTTAGAGGCCGTGTTACACCGTTTAGATGGTATTTTAGATGAAAGTACCATGGCACAATTAAATAAAAAAGTAGAGATTGATAAGGAAGATCCGAAACAAGTGGCGAAGGAATTTTTACAATCTAAAGGATTGGTGGTGAAATAAATGAATCAAATTATAGAGTATAAACATATTGGAAAGTCCTATCAAGGTAAATGGGTGATAAGAGATTGTAATCTGTCTATCAATGAAGGAGACTTTCTTTGTATTGTAGGCACATCTGGGTCAGGAAAGACGACGCTCTTAAAAATGATTAATGGATTGATTGTACCAGATGAGGGAGATATTACTATTTTTGGAACTCGTGTCATCGACCAAGATATAATTTCTTTGCGTAGAAAGATTGGGTATGCCATTCAAGGAGATGGACTATTCCCACATATGACGGTGGCAGACAATATTGGCTATGTACCAAAATTAGATGGTGTACCAAAAGACGAAGTGGATACTATCGTAAATCGTATGCTTTTATTAGTGGGATTACCATTGGATAGTAAAGAAAAGTATCCTAAGGAATTATCAGGAGGTCAGCAGCAACGGGTTGGCATCGCGAGAGCCTATGCGAACTCGCCAAAGATATTACTTATGGACGAGCCATTCGGTGCGGTGGACTCTATTACGAGATATCAACTGCAAGAAGACTTGAAGAAAATTCACAAACAAACTGACTGCACTATTGTATTCATCACCCATGACATGCACGAAGCTTTCAAGCTAGGCACACATATCCTTGTTATGCACGAAGGGAAAATACAACAATACGGAACAGCCGAGGAAGTAAAGAACCATCCGAGCAATGATTATGTGAAACAGTTGGTGGAGATGACGAGGTAGTGTTACATGGTTAATGAAGATGATGAGGTAGAGGCACATAATTTGTAATAACATAATGAAAGGGGACTCTTATTGGAGTCCCTTTGTTATTTAGATTAATTTGTCTTATTTTTAGTCTTTAGTATGGTACAATAAGAACAACATGTATAGAGAAAATGATATATAAATTTTATGGTTTAGTTGAAATAGTTTGATTTCATTAGTCTGCCTAAATAGATAATTAGTTAATGACATTTTTAGAAGAAATGAGGTGGTACGATGCATAAGGATCCCTTTGAGGAATATATACGGCAAGGAGAATCCAACCAGTATGAAAAAGCCCAAGCCTGGAAGACTGCCATTGGTTTGCAAGCGGTCGATGGATTAACTCCGTCTGCATACTTGGTAGAACTAGCAAAGAAGAATATTGAGGGAGAGATGTCTCTGCAGGCTCTTCATACACTATTGGAAAATTATTACGAATCTTATTCAAATCCTAAAGATAGAACGGCAGAGGCGGATATAGTATCACTTCGGATTTCGGAATTGTTGTTAGAAAAAGCATTCAGTTTTACACCTAGCGAGTACCTATCGATTCATAGGCGATTATTTGATGGTATCTATCTCCATGCAGGTAATGTACGCAATTACAATATCACAAAAAAAGAATGGATTCTTGATGGTGATACCGTGATCTATGGTACTGTATCCGAATTAGGGGCGACTTTACTCTATGATATAGAGCAAGAAAAAGGCTTTTCCTATGCTAACATGGATATGGCAGATACGATTTGCCATTTGGCAACTTTTGTTGCCAAATTGTGGCAGATTCATGTGTTTGGTGAAGGGAATACGAGAACGACGGCAGTATTTTTTATTAAATATCTTCGCACCCTAGGTTTTACGGTGACGAATGATATGTTCGCCAACCATGCGTGGTATTTTAGGAATGCTTTGGTACGTGCCAATTATCAAAATTTGAAACTGGGTGTATATAGAACAACAGAGTATTTAGAACGGTTCTTGCGAAATTTACTTTTAGATGAAGACCATGCGTTATCGAATCGGAGTATGCATATTCATAGTGGTAATGGTAAGAATAATATCAACAACACTGATGATACTAACGGGAACAATAAAAGTAACAATAACTTACGAGAAAGTAGTATAGAATATACTATTGATAGAGATACGATGCTACAAGACAATGTAAATAAGGATATGAAATATACTATAGAGAGTAATTCTAATGTATGCAAACCCATGACACCTAAGATTGACGAATTTGCCCTTATTGATAAACTAACACAACACACTATTAATGACTTTACGTACGTAAAGGTTGGTGTTGGTGATGATTGTGCTGTCTATGATACTCCTCATGATGTGGATCAATTGGTTAGCACGGACATGATGGTGGAAGGTGTTCACTTTAGTGAAAGCACCACATCTCCGTTTGATGTTGGGTATCGGTTGGGAGCGGCTAATATCAGTGATATAGCTGCTATGGGTGGTACCCCACGGCATATGGTGGTGTCTATTGCAGTTCCCAAGAGTCAAGATACCTCCTATGTAGAAGACGTTTATAATGGCTTACGTAGCATATGTGCAGACTACGATGTGAATATCATCGGTGGTGACACGGTGTCAACGGAGGGGCCTTTTGTGATTTCAGCCACAGTCTTTGGAGACGTTCCAAAACATCAATCTGTCTTACGCAGTGGTGCTCAAGACGGTGATGCAGTGTTTATCACGAATTATCTAGGATTATCGTATGTGGGGTTGCACAGTTTGTTGGAAGGCAGCAAGGACTATCCCGTGAGTCAATCCGTTCATCAACGGCCCATTCCTCATGTGGAATGTGGTATAATAGCAAGAGATTTAGGTGCTACGTCTATGAATGACATCAGCGACGGCTTATCCAGTGAGCTCAACGAGATTGCCAAAGCATCACAGGTGACTATTTATATCGATGAAAGTTCTTTACCAATGCATCCAGAGGTGCAGGCCTATTGTGAAAGTAAGGATATGAGCCCATACCTTCCTATGTGGACTGGGGGCGAAGACTTTCAGCTAGTGGGTACCATTTCAGCTGAGAAAGCAGATAGCTTGCCTAGGGAGACTTTCACTATTATTGGGCATGTCAAAGTAGGTAGTCCACAGGTATTAGTAGACCGTGACGGACAATGGATGACAGTGGAACCTAAGGGATATAATCATTTATCTAAGGCATAAGTAGTTAGCTGATTGACAATATGGTTACTCATAGAGTGATGTGAAAAATGTTTAACTGTTATAGTGAGATAACATATAATAGTGGAACGCGCCTATATCATGAGTTAGAATCGTTAGAAATGCAACATATAGATTAATGAACGATATAATATAAAGGATTAATATGAGTAGTATACAATATACAACACATTCCGTAGAGGAAACGTTGGCCCTAGGCCATAGCCTAGGGAGATTTATGAAAGATTATGAAGGCCCTATCTGTATTGCTTTAGATGGTACATTAGGGGCGGGGAAAACGCATTTTTCTCAAGGTATTGCCAAAGGTTTTGGGGTCACAGAAGAAGTGACAAGTCCTACCTTTGCTTTAATGAACACTTATGAAGTAGATGGTTCTTACCTGTATCACTTTGATTTATATCGAATGGATTTGGTAGAAGAATTGGAGACCATCGGCTTTTACGAATATACAGAGGAAACGAAATCCGTTGTAGAATGGGCTAGTAAGTTTGCCGATGAATTGCCAGATACGACGGTATGGATTGAAATTTCTGTGGCTGATGATAGAACTCGTCAGTTTGCAGTTCGGACGGATTTACTTTCAGCAGAAGAATTACAATGCATAGGAGAGCACCTATGATTTTAGGCATCGAAACGAGTAGTGCCATTGCCAGTGTGGCAGTGGGAAATGACAAAGAAATACGGAGTGAACTTATTGTACAGGCAGGTCTTACGCATTCTGAACAATTAGTGCCACATATTGAAATGGTGCTGACAACGGGGAAGGTAAAGAAATCTGATATTACCGGCATTGCTGTAACCATTGGACCAGGTTCCTTTACCGGTTTGCGCATTGGGCTTGGGACGGCTAAGGCTTTGGCTTATGCTTGGAATGTACCCGTTGTAGGAGTTCTTACCACAGATGTATTGGCACAAGGGTTTATGTATTCTAATTATCGTGTGTGTACCGTTGTGGATGCGCAAAAAAAGCAAGTCTATGCCCGTCAATATGCATGGAGTGGCGCCACTATGGACGCCTTGGATTCAGTGGAAGTCCATCAAGTGCCAGAGTTGCTAACTTCCTTGGTGAAATTATGTGAAGAAAGTCCAGTGGTGATTGTGGGAGATGGTCTAAAACGGTTGGAAAAAGAATATGCTCTAGGCATAGAAGAAGGACGTATTGATCCTATGAAACTGGCACTTGGGCATGAATCAAAGCAACGACCACGGGCCTCTCATGTAATTCAAGTAGCATTGCCACAATTCGCAAATGGAAATATCCTTGAGGCACAGTCCATTGAGCCATTCTACATTCGTAAATCGGAGGCGGAAGTGGTCTGGGACGAGAAAAATAAAGACATGTTGGCTACAGGTACCTACATAGAACCTACGGTAGTAGTCCGTGAAGCGGCAGGTGAACGATAATGGTCACATTACGAGAAGCCTTACGAAGTGATATTGAAGGTATCTAC
>CAUREE010000035.1:0-11077 GCA_963523985.1 uncultured Veillonella sp. | reverse complement strand
ATTTGACCTTGTTTGCCATCGATAGATACTGGATGATCTCCATCTACTTTCACAACGCCATTGTTATCGAATGTAACTTTACCAGTGCCATCTGTGTTAGTGATAGATGTAATCTTAGTAAGATTACCAGCTACATTGACCTTGTATGGTTCAGCTTCTGTGCCTTTGCCTCCTACCGTTGTATTTGTACCATCCACTAATTTAGTTTTAGCAGCAGAAATAGTATATGTAGTTTGTCCTGTTGTAGGATCTGTAGTTGGTGTTCCAACAGAAATACCTTCGCCAGCTTCAATTTTTGTACCTAAGCCAGTAATTACTTTTTTACCTGCATCGGTAATGTTGGATAAATCATTTTTCGCAACACCTTTAATTGTTGCTTTACGGTCTACAACAGTATTACCATTACCATCTACGTATGTTAATTCAACCTTACCTTCAGTGCCAGTTACTTCATACTCTTTATTTGCGATAGAAATATCTTTGCCTTTAGCAATATTCTCTACTGCTTTTTTAGATACGGCTACACCATATTTTGTATTCGCAGCATCTTGCGCTCCAGACACGAGACTTACTTCGGCAATGTTTTCATCAGTTGCGTCAGTTAATGTTGCTTTCACAACAGATTCTACTTGGTCTTTCGCCACAACCTCATAAATCTTTTTACCTGTTGTCGTATCTGTTGTTGGATTTACAGTAATGTTTTTACCAGCTGTGACTTCCGTAAGATCAGTGATAACTTTTTTACCAGCACCTGTGATATTAGACAAGTCTTCTTTTACTAATCCTGTAGCACTTACTTTTACAGATCCATTAGCTTCGCTCGTAATGTTGATATTATCGCCATTCACAAGGTTAACTTTTTTATCAGTTGGTTCTACCACTGTACCATTCACAGCTAATTTCCATTCATCAGCTTTTTTCGCCAATCCAGCATCATTGAATGTAAGTGTTACATTAGATCCACTAGCGGTAGTTGTGATGTAGTTAGTGTCGCCTTTGATATCAAACTTAACATCGCTAGCTAATGTTTGTTTATCCGTAGCAGAGTTATTATCCCCACCTAATGTGATACCACGACCTACTAATGCATCCAACGCCTTTTTAGATGCAACGTCTTTCAAAGTAACAGTATCCTTTAACGTACCATTTGCATCTTGTACCGTTAGATTAATCTCACCAGCATTATCCACCGTATATGCATGATCATCAGTATCTGGATTTGGAACTAATCGATAATCCGTACTAGATTTTTTATTCAACTCTGTAGTAAGCGCTTTCAACTGATCTTCTGTTGCAGCACGTCCACTTACGTAGACAGGATTTGTTACATCCCAAGTTGTATTTTGTAAGCCCGTAACATGACCTGCACTTCCGTCAATGGTAATAGGTTTTCCATCATTGCCAACAACAACTTTACCTTCTTTACCATTGATAGTTACCGTTTTATCTCCAGTCGTTCCGCTACTGAAAGTAGATACACCATTCGGATCGAAGGATACTTTTCCAGAACCAGCTTCGTTCGTGATAGAAGTAATTTTATTTAAATCGCCTTTTACATTGACTGTATATGGATTAGCTGTTGTGCCTGCGCCTGTTACAGTTGTATTTGTACCATCGCCTAACTTCGTTTTATCTACGGCCACTTTGTAAACAGTTTTACCAGCTGCAGTTTTGTCTGGTGTCACTGTTACATTATCTGAACCTTCTGCAGCTTTCACTTCTACCGCATTTTGTGCGATTTCAGCTACTTTCTTCTTAGATACGCCTACACCATAACGAGCATTTGCAGATTTATCTGTTCCAGTAACCATGGAAACTGTGGCAATATTTTCATCACCAGTAGCTGCTGCTGCTGTGGTAACAGATTCCACTTGATCTGTTGCAGCTATAGCATAAGATTTTTGACCTGTTGTAGTATCCGTTGTTGTAGTTACAGTAATATTCTTGCCAGCTGTAACTTTCGTGCCTAGACCGGTAATTACTTTCTTACCTTCATTCGTGATATTGGACAAGTCTTGTTTTGCTAATCCTGTTGCACTCACTTTTACAGAGCCATTAGCTTCTTTTGTAATAGCAATATTATCGCCATTCACAAGATTTACTTTTTTATCAGTCGGATTTACCACTGTACCATTGACAGCTAAATTCCAAAGATCTGATTTTGTAGCTACCCCTTTGATAGTCGCTGTTGTATTTGATACAACGCTTCCATTACCGTCAGAATAGGATAAAGTAACGTCGCCTTGTGCATTAGGAGTGTACTCTCGTGGCGTAATGTGTAATTCTTTATTTTTCAAATCCGCTGCAGTGCTATTCAAATCTTTTACATTCACCGCTGCCGTAGGATTATTCTTTGCCGCTTCTATAATCCGTTCTGTGAAAGTTGGAGCTGTATTACCAGTCACACCTTGCTTCTCGATAACAGATTTAACATTATTGAATACAGTCGCATCTGTTGTTGCTGTTTTACCCGCTCCAGGGGCTGTGTTTACTAAGCGGGCTTGCACATCTGTTACCGGTTTTGTACCAGCTGGTGGATTTTCTGTTGTATAGTACTTGCCATCTGTATGTTTATACACACGATTACCTGCTGCATCTGTGTACACGACTGGCATAGCATCTAAAATTTTGCTACCACTAATCGTTACTGTGCTACCATTAGCCGTTACAGAAATACCTCCATCTCCTACTAGGTCAACACGTTTATTTGCATCATTACTAGGTGCCACTCGATTGATATTACCATCAGCATCCTTAGCCCCTAAATTCCAAGTGATTGCATCTAGCTGAGATTTATTCACTGCATCATTAAGATTTACCCCTGCTTGAAGGTTTGTGATTGGCTTATCATTCATATTGATGCCATTGTAGGAAATGGATGGACCTGCTTCTGTTGTTTGATTGTTGCCATCATATTTATAAGCAGTAAAACTTTTTGATTTTAATTCAGGGCGCATTCCAATAGCAACTGTATTTCCTGTAGTGAAAGTACCTACATTACCAGTTTCATAACGAACGCCACCATCTGCCCATATAGAGTTAGGCTCAGAACCAGTTGTGAATTTTTTACCCGTTACATTCACGGTATTGCTAGTTGCTGTTGGAGTTACTTTAGACCCTTGATCGCCTGTAAAGCTAGTAACAAATATCTCAGCGATTTTATCTTTTATAGGCTGTTTCAAATCCATAGTGATTGTATTATTATTCGCAGTAGATGTTAAGTATGTACCGTCACCTTGTACCGTTAACGTTTGGTCATGTAAGCGCACATCAGCTTTTGATGCATCCGTTGTATTACCAGCAATTTTCAAATTCATTGCTTTCAATTGGGCTACGTTTACTGCATCTGTATCCAAAGTACCAGCAGATAGATTAGTAATTTGACGCAACTTACCAGCCGCACCTACAGACACAGCACCTAAACCAGATTTGGATGCCGTAGCACCGGACACAGCATCTGCATAATTATTTCTACGGCTATCAGCTGGGTCCCAGCCATTTACACCTGCAGCAATACCTGCCACGGATTCAGAACCAAGTGCTACGGAGCCAGCTACAGATGCATTTGCGCCTGCTCCCAAGGCTAAACTTTTTGTTTCTGCTGCAGTGGCTCCTTTACCAAAGGCAGAGCCATCAGATTTTTGTACTCTAGCACCTTGGCCTATAGCTGTAGCATAAGTTGCATTCGGATCAATTTGGGCTCCTTGACCGATAGCTGTGCCGTAAGTCGCACTTGTATTGATAGTAGCACCTTGACCGATAGCAACTCCATATGTTGCGTTTTCTTTAATCGCAGCTCCTTTACCTAAGGCAACGCCATCAATGGCACCATCTTTGATGTTAACGCCTTGCCCAATAGCAACGCTTTCTTTAGCTGTAACACGAGTACTTGTACCCATAGCAATGGTTTCTTTTTTATTTGTATATGATTCTCGCCCAATCGCAATGCTATTTGCGCGAACTTTTACATCATCAGATGCTGTACTATTATCATCTACTCTTGCATTAGAGCCAATAGCAACAGAATTTTCACCCAATGTATAAGCACCCGAACCAAGCGCTACTGCATCTCCACCTTTTGCAGAAGCAGATCTACCGATAGCCACATCTTGGTCACGTTTTGCTGCTGCACCAGTACCAATTGCCACCGTATTAGAACCATTCCAAGAACCATTCCAAGTAGTGGCCTTATCATTCGTATCCGCCTTTGCAGTCGCACCATCACCGATAGCAATACCACTGTTAGTCGCACTAGTTGCAGATTTACCTAATGCTACAGAATTAGTGCCAGAACCAGAAGCACTTTTACCAATAGCTACGCTATTTTCAGCATCCACCTTAGCACTGGAACCAATCGCAATCGCTTCTTTTTTTGTAACCTCTGCTTGAAGACCGATCGCAATACTATTAGTGTTTTTTGTATCATTCCCTGTAGGGTTAACTTTTGCTTCAGGACCAATGGCAATTGAATTTTGTCCATAGTTTGTCGCCTGGGAGCCTATGGAAAGTGCTGTTCCACCTTTTGTAACGGAACTGAAACCGATAGCAATATCTTTGTCTCGTCTTGCATCGGCACTTTCACCAATGGCAATACCACGAGCACCCGTCCAACTTTCATCTTTAACATCTTTTCCATCATTATCTACTTCAAGACCAGTTCGCGCAGATTTACCGATAGCAATACCACTCTCTGCATTGACAAAGGCTGTTCTACCTATGGCCATCGATGCAACTTTTCTAGAGTCCGCACTTAAACCAATGGAAATAGACTCTTCCCCTCTAGATTTTGCTACTGGCCCTAGTGCTATCGAACGATGCCCTCCAGCATATACAGTAGAGCCGATACCTACAGAGTCTTTACCATATGCACCAGAACCTGTGCCGATAGCAATTGCTGATTGTGCGCTCTTGTCAGCTTTAGCATATTTGCCTAAAGCCATATTATTCGAACCTAAAGCTTGATCATTAAGATAGTTTGAGTTACGAACTTCTAATGTATTCCCTGTCGCATCCCAACCTATCGTTGAAGTAGATCGTTCATCCGCCTTTTCCTCATTGTTTACAGACAAGAAATGTGGATCAGTTTCACGCCATGCACGCAATTGCGCTACTGTTACTACATCTGTATCTAATGCGCCTGGTGCTACGTTGGTGATACGGCGCAAGGCACGAATCTTTTTATTCGCACCATTATCGTCTTCAATCGTAACTTCTCCACCGCCAACAGACACAACTCCTAAATTTAATTTATCTAATTTTTGAAGTTCTTTCCCCATCTCTGTGCCACGTGGCAAGAATGATGGCACATTAGCACCTTCTTGTTCTTCAGATATAGGTTGTCCATTAGCACCATATTCATAAATTGTTGTAGGATCTGTGTAGTTTGCATATGGATTGGCGCCAGCTTTTAATTTAGGAGCCTTACCTCGATAGTAATCTGTAGAGCCTGTACCTAATACGATAGAATTTTCTTTATTTGCGGAAGCACTTTTACCAATAACAATACTTTGATTCCGATTTGCCTGCGTACCATTACCAATAGCAATTGTGTCCACAGCTCTAGCCACTGCATCTGTCCCTAATGCTAAACTATCTCTACCTATAGAATTAGATCTAGTACCAATAGAAATAGATCTCATAGCGCCTTGATCAACAGTTGCAGTTTCCCCAATTGCTATAGCATTGACATCCATAACCTTACTGGATGCACCAATAGCCACACTATTTTTAGACCCTTGGTTAATATAAGCTGCATTACC
Organism: uncultured Veillonella sp.; assembly: GCA_963523985.1. GTDB lineage: Bacteria > Bacillota > Negativicutes > Veillonellales > Veillonellaceae > F0422. Next base: position 5,318 of record CAUREE010000035.1, on the reverse strand, counting down.
TAACCCAACACTATTTTCAGATAATACATTAGTAGAGGTACCGATTGCAATAGAATCCCCCATTCCATCTAAAACATTGGAGCTAGAACCCAAAGCAATACTATTTTTTGCACCAGCACCTACATTAGCATTATTCCCTAAAGAGAGTGCGTTATTTGCATCCTTACCGATCTTAGACAATGTACCAATAGCCGTACCATTTTCAGCAAATACTTTAGCAGCAAAGCCAATACCAACAGAGCTATCGCCCAATACTTGTACACGGTTACCGATAGCAACATCACCCGCACCATAAGAAGCAGATCGAACCCCCATTGAAACAGAATTATCTTTATACGATTGGGCTCCTACACCAATAGCAATGGATTGATTAGCTCCTTCACTAACTTGTGCTGCTGCGCCTAAGGCAATACTTGCATCACCTAATGCAGCGGTTCCAACACCTTGAGCAATACTAGCATTTCCATTTGCAATTGTATTATTACCAATAGCAATCGCATTTGACCCTTTCGGAGTTACTGTTGTACCAACAGTAGAAGTAACTTTCTTTCTGAATTCCTCATTGTTAAAATTATCATTCAAGAATTTTGAAATCCCACCAGGAGTTTCTAGTGCTGTTTTCAAAGACCCATTATCTGTATTATTAATTATATTTTGATAATCTTGCTGTCCTTCTAAGTCGTCCTTTGCCAATGTATAATTGTTATTTGCAATAGTGTAAACTTGCTCTAATTGCTGAATTTTTTGCGTGGAGCTAAGAGGATTACTACGAGCAGCATCCAAAGCTTTTTTCGCACTATCTCGACTAAGCATAGCCGTTTTATAAGCTTCTAACTTATCAAATGTATCAGCAGATAAACGTGAGCTAGTACCTGCAATAGCATCCACTAATACACTACTTCCCGTTGTAGTTGCATTGGCAAAGGTATTAAAACCAATTGCAAGAGATGCCTTACCACCTGCATTAGTATCATAACCAACCGCATTGGAACCTTGTCCAAGAGCTGCCGAATTACTACCCAAAGCTAAGGAATAATCAGATTTAGAGCGTGCATCATGACCTACTGCTACAGATTCAGTTGCAGTGGATTCAGAGTTAAGACCAAATGCCATCGCATCTTCTCCAGTCGCTCTTGCTCTTTCACCTAATGCCAAGGTCCCTACCCCATCGGCTCTAGCATTACCACCTAAGGCAATTGCACCTGCGCCTTGTAAATATACATCTTCACCGCCAGCAATGTTACTACCTTGGTAGGTCACATATCCTTGGTTAACAGTTAATCCTGTTGCAGTTTGAGTGCTACCCGTAGCCAATGGTGCATGATATAACAAGGCATACAAATCTCTAAATGTAATATTAGAATCTTTCACTTTAGAGTTAAGAATACTTTCATTTTTTTGCGCGCTTGTAGTACCACTATAACTACCAAGTACCCCCATATTCTGAAATGCCTGCCACAACAAATTAGTAGGCACAATCGCATGCACCGTGCTAGGCACACTCACCCCAATGCCCCCTGTAATCAAGAAAGCGATAACCGCTCCTTTTGTATACTGACCTTTGTCTTTTAATGCTCGTTTCAGAAAGCGTTCACATTCTAAAAATATTTGGCTCGATTTCATACAACCTCCATGTACATAACTATTCTTCAACTCCAACACTTGTGTTCACAATACTGCAAACTTATTCGATTAGAGAATCATACTCTTTCTTCATCTATGCTACCCATTACAAATCGTAAATCTATGACATATAATTGGACGATTGCAGTCACCACGACAAAAGTACATCTTGTATATGTTAATACCTCAATACATTGTCATGCATTCATGCAATATAGCATATTCTATTAAAAATATTTTAATCATTAGTTTTTATTATACACTAAAATGCTAGTATTTTACATCTTTTTTTATCAGAAAAATCGCATAAAACTTCAAATTGTTGAATTATAACCCCCTTATTTATGGCTTTCATGAAGAGAAGATGAAGAGAATTATTCTTCTTCATCTTCTCTTCATCTTTTGTATCTGATTTACTTCTATTGATTAGCACCACTTATATAGTTCATAAACACAACTATTAAAAGATTAACAAATAGTAAAATCCTCGAAACAAAAAAATTCACCCAACCAGACCTTACATCTGTATTGGGTGAATGTCTTTCACTGTATTATCTTATCATTAGCTAAACCAAGGCGAGATATCAAACTCTTCGTGAATGGTTGCTTTCACCATACTACGTCCTAGATATAAACCTAGCAATGTTAGGTTCAAGCGACACAATGGGATACGATTGTATGTTTGGCACAAATCTAGCAAGACTGGGGAAATGTGTTCTAGCACATCCTCGAAGGATGTGTTGTCCCAATCAAAGGCTCTGCTAAAGGCTAATCCCGTCAATGCCTGTTGTGTTTCCTGATCAGTAATACCTGCTCGTTGAAATAAGTTTGGTAACATGTATTCGTCTACAGCTGACAATTTCAATAGTGATGAGTTAAGACTCGGTACAGTAATCGACGTGCGCACTGGAGCATTCTGCATCACGTATTCTAACTCTTCCATGGTAAAGCCACGATAGTCGAATACTAATGGATAGGAATTACGCAAGATTTGTTCAAATCGTACTTCTCCTGCTGGTGATGTGCAACGCAAGTACTCTAATTGTTGGTACATATCTTCACGAGTTGGCAATTCACTAAGGAGAGGCTCTAAATACTTCTCAACATAATGCTGAAAATTCTCTAAAGAATAGTTGTTAGAATTTTTGGAATATTGCACAATCAAGGCTAATGCTAAGGCCTGTAAATGCCCTTTCTGCATATTTACCAAGCATTTTAGAGCATCCACTGCCACCAAATACCAGGTACTGGATTGCGGTCGCTTTACCACATCACTAAATGCCTCTAACAGCATATCTCTCAACCACTCTGTTGGGGTCGTAACATAGGCCTTTTGGGCTTGTAAGAGCGCTTCTTGAACAGCGATATTTTCTAACAATGTAGCGATTTCATCTTCCGATTCAGCACCCAATTGAGAGAATATGTATTCCGTAATATATTTCGCCTCTGTCTCTGATTTTGGATTCAAGATGCTAAATGCCGCTACATATTGAGCGACCGCTTTATCTACAATATTAGATGTTTCTGCCCCCGTAGATTCTTCTAAGGAAGTTTCTTCTATAGCTAGTTCCTCGCCGACTAACTCTTCAGTTATCTTCGGCATGATCCGTGTCGCATCCTCCGCTTCTTCTAGCGGTTGTTCGCTAACGGCACGCACTAATTCTTTGGACACAATACCTTGGGATTCGTTCCAATCTGTCGCGTCCACTGCTGGCAATGGCATGGTGTAATCACTAGGGTTCATCTCTTCCCAAATAGTGTCATCTATCTCCGTTTCTTCTTTCACAGCGTAGGGGTTCTGAAAGTTCCGTCTCCGCTCTTCATAATACTCTTCATAAGTTGGCACTTGTTGCTCCCTATGTTTCTGCTTACTTTTACCATCGCGGAATAAGAAATAGCAACATAGTAAAAATAACAACACGACGCCTACAATGACCACGTAAGGTCCGTATTGTAATGAAAGTTGTATTAATCCATCCATGGTGATTCCTCCAATTCATAAATGTATGTGTTCTTCTTTTATTATACCTATTTATATTGAGATTTGAAAGAGTGCCAATAAAACTATAACCGTCCGTCAAAAATTATGAGATACTCTGAACTAATTCTTTTATAGCCCTAATGGTATCTTGAAATTCTATTTCCAAAGCATATGGAAAACGCTTTTGATATGCTTTCCACCTAGTGTATAAATCTCTTTCATTCTCTAACATACAAAGAATATCCAAAATCTCTGATACACTAAAACATACACCTCTATGCTTAAACGTCCTTTAACAAGCTACTCTCAAATTCTTGAAGTCAATCTCATCACATTTCAGGCAATATAAAATATACACATCATAAAAATCTTTACTTCGACTATTAAATATCCCTCTCACAAAAATAGTATGAATTTTTTCAGCTAATATAGTCTCTATATTATAAGCACATATCTCAAAATACTCATCACCGAATAAACTCTTATACTCATATTCTATCTCACAAGGGGTTATTGGATCCCCAGTCGCAATATCTAACGGTACTATTTGTCGTATATTCTCCAATTGACATAGGATAGTAACTCTATAACCTCCATACTCATCTTCATGACGAATGGGTTCTATTTTTTGAACTTTATAGGTAACTGGGTCTTTTTCATCACACGATAAAATAGTTTGTATTTTTTTGAGAATATTATCTTCTGTAAGTGTAAATTTGTTAATCAAAAAAATCTATATCGACTGTACTCCTCTGACCTATGCCAATCATATTAGAAAGCAAGACCCCCCCCTTTGAAGATAAAATTTTTATTTTCATCACTCACAGAGATTCTTTTCAGAATACTTTCTAAAAAATATTGAGTCTGCACAACATTAAAACTCAAGCCAGATTTTCTCGACAAATTAAGGCAGAGATCTCTAAGCTTATCCTTATTCATAAATAACCTTCAGAATTTCTTTCACCTTATCAAAAACCTTTAATTGCCTAGCATATGCATACAATTTAGCAAAATCCTTTTTAGGAGTCCTAACATAATTATTAAGCGTCTTAGAAAATAATTCGCTATCAACAGCCTTCCTATTTTTAACAATATCACAAATAACCCGTTCTAAATCGTACACTTTTACTACATTACCATATATCGTTTCGCAATCCATTACACCTAGAGTATGTATATCTCTTGTCACATAATGTTTAATAATATCTACATTCATCCTATGTGGATTATATCCCCTATACAATGTCACTTCTATTGCATTGGGCACTACATCGGTTAATTGATGTAGATATAATGCTGATAGATAGGAAAAAATTGCTGATTTATATCGCTTCTGAAAGAAATAGTACTCATCATAATTCCCATGTTTACTTATATACACACCCCGTTCAACACGTTGAAGTTCCCCTTTTTCCACCATTCTCGTAAGATAAATGGATGGAACGGATTTCGAGGATATATCTTCACTGAGCAATATCCCCTTAGATTTATCTATATGATCTTTTATAATTTTCTTGTAATCCATGACACACCTCCTGCGTTATCTTTGTGCTAACATTATATTATATTGTTAGCACATATACAACTAAAGCATATCTAACAAAAATTCTCCAAAAGAAATCGAAAATAAAAAAGGAACTATCCGAAGATAGTTCCTAATGTGGTGGACGATGACAGGATCGAACTGCCGACATCCTGCTTGTAAGGCAGGCGC
>CAUREE010000034.1:0-11265 GCA_963523985.1 uncultured Veillonella sp. | reverse complement strand
ATGGCGGTAAAGGTGCTGACATCATTTTAAAAGCTGACAGAAATATCAATACACTTGTTGATTTTAGATATAAACGTCAATTTAAAGGTGACACAGGCGGTGCTGGACAGAGTGCCAACAAGCATGGTCGTGGTGCTGAAAATTTAATCGTTTCTGTTCCTTTAGGGACAACGGTAACAGATGAAGAGTCTGGTAAATTAATGGCGGACTTAGTGGAAGATGGACAAACTTACATGGTTGCCAAAGGTGGTCGAGGTGGCCGTGGTAATGCGCGTTTTCAAACAAGTGCTAACCGTGTACCAACGTTCGCTGAAAAAGGGGAACCAGGTGAAGAACTTTGGTTAAATTTAGAACTTAAAGTGTTGGCTGACGTGGGATTATTGGGGTACCCAAGTGTGGGTAAATCCTCTATTATCCGCAAAGTATCTTCTGCAAAACCAGAAGTGGCAGCCTACCACTTTACGACATTAACTCCAGTATTAGGGGTAGTATCTGTAGCGCCAGGTAAGAGTTTCGTTATGGCAGATATTCCAGGTTTGATTGAAGGGGCAAGTGAAGGCATTGGCTTAGGACATTCCTTCTTGCGTCATGTAGAACGTAGTAATATTTTGCTACATGTATTGGATGTATCTGGATTAGAAGGTCGTGACCCTATTGAGGACTTTCATAAAATTAATGAAGAGCTGGCAAAATATAGCGAAAAATTGAGCAAGAAAAAACAATTAATTGTATTAAATAAAACAGACTTGTTACAAGATGAAGAAACATTGCCAAGAGTGACAAAATACTTTGCTGATCAAGATTACGAAGTATTTGCGGTGAATGCATTAACTGGAGAAGGCTTGCCAGCATTAGTAGAACGTGCGTGGTACTATGTGGAAAATTACGTGCCAGAACCAGAAGTGGTGGATGATACTGTTTATTATGAAGCAAAACCTGATACAGATTTCGTCATTACTCGTGGCGATGATGCATCCTATATTATTAGTGGCTCTCGTATTGAAAAATTAGTGGCTATGACAAATCTTGATGATGAACAAGCATTGCGAAGATTCCAAAAGATTTGGCGTTATATGGATTTAGATGCGGAATTGAAAAAACGTGGTATACAAGATGGTGATGAAGTAGTCATCGGAGACCAACGATTTACTTTCCATGATTAGGAGATAGAATGACAGGTAAACAAAAGCGATATTTACGTGCCTTAGCAAGTACTATGCCAGCAGTGGTGATGATTGGTAAAGGGGGATTGGAAGATCCTGTTATCGACAGTGCACGAGCTGCTATTACAAAACGTGAATTAATCAAAGTAAAAGTATTAAACAACTGCTTAGAGGATCCAAAAGAAATTTTGCCTCACTTAGCAGATATGTTAGGAGCAGAATTAGTACAAATCATTGGACATAATGGTGTATTGTATAAAAAAGCAAAAGATCCAAAAATTGAGTTGCCAAGATAATCAATCCGTATGAGGTGAAGCGATGAGAGAAGAATTACGACAGGCGAAACGAGTGATTGTTAAAGTAGGAACGAGTTCACTAACCCATGCAAATGGACGCATTAACATTGATAAAATGGAAGTGTTAGTCCGCCAAATTTGTAATTTAGCCAATGCAGGAAAAGAAATGATTTTAGTTTCTTCTGGGGCTACTGCCGCCGGTCTTCCCTCATTGGGGTTCACTTCAAGACCCAATGATATTGCGTTAAAACAAGCGGCTGCCTCTGTAGGGCAAGGGATTTTGTTGCACATGTATGAGAAGTTATTCGCTGAATATGGACATACGGTGGGACAAATTCTTGTGACCCGAGAAGATACGGTGAAACGTAGTCATTATCTGAATTTACGGAATACACTGACTGCACTTATTGGATTAGGTGTTATTCCTATTATCAATGAAAATGACGTGGTGGCTATCGATGAATTTAAAATCGGAGATAATGATACATTATCTGCTAACATTGCTAGTATTATCGATGCAGATGCATTGATTATCCTTTCGGATATCGAGGGGTTATACACAGCGAATCCATCGACGAATCCAAAAGCTACCTTAATTCATGAAGTAGAGGCTCTTACGCCGTACATTTATGAAATCTCTGGCGGCGCAGGGTCTTCTTTGGGTACAGGAGGTATGTATACGAAAATTCAAGCGGCTCATATTGCAACGAATTCCGGTGTTCATATGGTCATTGCCTCTGGGGATCATGCAGATAGTATTAAGGCAATCATGAATGGAGAAGAACGAGGCACCCATTTCTGGCCGCATAGAGATGTGCCGCAAATCAAGAAACGTTGGATGGCATTTGGCACACGTTTGCAAGGTTCCATTCATGTAGATAAAGGATGCCGCGATGCATTGCTTACCAATGGATCCAGTATTTTACCAGTAGGTATTCTGTCTGGTGAAGGACAATTTGAAGAAGGGGATACTATATCTATCGTTCATGATGGAGAGGAAATCGCTCGTGGTATTGTGAACTTTAATCTATCCGATTTGCTTAAGATTAAAGGTCATAAATCACAGGATATCCCTAGTATTCTAGGCGTTCGTGATACCTATCATGTAGTGGTGCATCGAGATAACTTAGTTGTCTTACGATAGGAGTAAATTATGAATCCATATACTGCATATTTTGAAAGTTTAGGTAAAGCAGCAAGGTCAGCCTCTATGGCCGGACAAGTACTGAGTACAGAAGATAAAAATCACATCTTGGAACAGATTGCTTGTGATTTGGAAACGGCAATCCCTACAATTTTGGAAGCGAATAGTATTGATTGTTCTCAAGCCGAAGAGAATGGAGTTCCTTCCGTGATGATGGACCGTCTTCGATTGACGAAAGAACGTATTGAAGGCATTTGCGAGGGTGTTCGTCAGGTAGCTAACTTACGAGATCCTATTGGGACAGTATTAGAAACTAGGACGTTAGAGAATGGTTTGCGTATCGAAAAGCGACAAATTCCTATTGGTGTGATCGGTATGATTTATGAAGCACGCCCAAATGTAACAGTGGATGCAGCAGCCTTAGCTATAAAAACAGGCAATGCTATCATTCTCCGTGGTGGAAAAGAGGCATACCATACTAGTGAGGCAATGGTACAAGTTATGCAAAGTTCTTTAGAACGTTGTGGCGCCCCTAAGGAACTAGTTCAATTAGTATCTATTCTAGAACGTGAGGCTGTAGGCGAATTGTTAGCACAACGCAAATGGATTGATGTGATGATTCCTCGAGGTGGAGCAGGATTGATTCAATTTGTTGTGAACAACAGTAAAATTCCTGTCATAGAAACAGGGAGTGGTGTTGTCCATGGCTATGTGGATGCCTCTGCTGATGAAACGATGGCATTACAAGTATTGGAAAATGCAAAACTGTCACGCCCATCTGTATGTAATGCAATGGAAACAATTCTGTTACATGACACAAGATATGAAGACTTAGGGCCTAAGATTGTATCTATGTTAGAAGAAAAAGGCGTTGCTATTTATGGAGATACAAAAGTACAACGCTTATCTTCTCAAGTGAAGCCTGCTACAGAGGACAATTGGGCTACAGAATATAATGACTATATTGTGAATTTCAAAGTGGTAGCTTCCATTGATGATGCTATTGACCATATTAATACATTTGGCACGAAACATTCGGAAATGATTCTTACAGAAGACCCAACTCAGGCAGAACGGTTTATGAACCTGGTGGATGCGTCTACAGTCTATGTCAATGCATCGACACGATTTACAGATGGTTTTGAATTTGGTTTAGGGGCAGAAATTGGAATTAGTACGCAGAAGTTACATGCTCGTGGACCTATGGGATTAGATGCGTTGACAAGTTATAAATATTTCGTCTTTGGTCATGGACAGGTACGATGAAACTTGAGTATGTAAAAGCTTACTTTCAGTATATGAAGTCTCCTAAAGGGGCTTATGAATGGAAGTCTTACGGCATCGTATTAGCCATACTAAGTATGGTATCTCTAGTGTGTATAGGGGCGTGGTTACATGGCAGATAAGAAAAAGAGAATTGGCATTTTAGGGGGTACCTTTAATCCTGTTCATTTGGGGCATTTAATGATTGCAGAAATGGCGTTAGAAGCGTTTGATTTAAATCGGGTTATTTTTGTGCCCGCAAAGGAACCACCGCATAAAGAAACCGATGTCATTGAGGCGAAATATCGATTAGAAATGGTGCGTGCAGCGGTATTAGATAATCCCAATTTTGTGGTTTCTGATGTAGAGATGAGGCGGGATGGAAAATCTTATACCATTGATACATTGTGGTATTTTCATGATGTGTATGGACCGGATACAGAGTTTTTCTTTATTGCTGGCACAGATACGATTCAGAATTTACCAAATTGGAAATACATAGAGGAATTGTTAGATATGTGCGAGTTCATCGGGGCTATTCGTCCTGGTGCTACAAACGACATTGGTGAAAGCATCGAATGGCTTACTCAACGAAGCGGTCGTATTCATATATTAGAAGTGCCAGAAATGAAGCTGTCTGCCACGGAATTGCGTCATCGATTGCGCCATGGCTTGTCTACCCGATATATGTTGCCGAGAACCGTGTACCAATATATTAAGGAACATAAGATATATAATACGTAAACTTACTATCGAAAGAGATAGAGTTAATTTTGTGATACCCCATAGAAAGGTATATGTTAGTGAAGGATACAATAACAATAGAAAGATTACAACATATTGTGAAAGGTCGGCTTTCATCAAAACGATTTGCCCACACACTAGGTGTGGTGGATATGGCAAAACGATTAGCGAGCCACTATGGGGCGTCGGTACAGCAAGCAGAAGTGGCGGCACTATTGCATGATGCTATGAAAGAAAGTCCCTTACAAGAGATGCAATCATTGGTGAAGGAGGCACAGATACCTGTGGATTCCGAGATGCTCAAGAATGGAGCGTTATTGCATGGACCAGCAGGAGCTGCCTATGCTAAGTTAATACTACATATCCATGATGAATCAATTTGTGAGGCCATTCGTGTTCATACATTAGGCAGTACCCATATGAGTGTATTGGATAAGATTATTTTTCTAGCAGATTATATTGAGCCAAATCGTGATTTTCCTGGTGTAGAAGAACTACGGGCGTTAGCATTTAAAGATTTGAACGCTGCTGTTATTCGCGCCTACGATGGAACAATACGTCATTTGCTAGATCAAGGGTTGAGCATACATGTGGATACGATTCGAGGTAGAAATAGTGTATTGTTAGAAAGGTCGGATGTATAAATGGATCAAAATATACGACGCAAACCACGTAAAAATGGACTGCGTTGGGGACGAATTATAGGGGCCTTTATCCTCCTCGTAGTAATCATAGGATTGGTAGTGTGGGGTATACGCATTGCGGTAAGTTCCGTATCACAGCCTACTACTGGCCAAGAATCGCATCCGTTACCGGTTGTGACAAATACAACGCCTATCGATATGAGTTCAATTAAGACCTCTTATATGCTAGTTGTAGGTGTCGACAAAAATCAACCACAACAAGCAGATGCGCTGTATGTAGTGGCTTTCAATTTAGATGCCAAAACTATGCAGATTATTGGTATCCCAAGTAATAGTAAAATTATTAATCGTCATAATGAGGCCCCGCAACGAATTAATGATATCTATGCACAAGGTGGAATTGAATTAACGAAGGCAGTCGTGGAAGATATGTTCCATATCGTCATCCCTTATTATGCGGTAGTGGATCAAGATAGTTTCCACTCTATGATGAACATTTTTGGTGCTCCTAGTTTATATGTAGAGCAATCGATGGTACATCGAGATGCAGCATCTGGTGAAGTAGATATCAATATTCATCAAGGGTACCAAGATTTGACTAGTGATACAGCCTATGGGTATATGCGGTTTATCAATGATCCAGGGGATACATTGGGAAGGACCATGCATCAAGAGCGATTGTTGAAATCTATGTTGGAACATGAACGTAATCACGTTAGCTTAGGGACTGCTTTTCGAGTATGGCGACAATGGAGCCATATTAGTACTAATGTGAGCACTTGGGATGGAGTTCGTTTTGTGACAAAAGTGATTGAATTCCCGAAAGATAAAGTGCGTTGGTATATTTTGCCAGGATCACCAGAAACGATTGACCATGTGGACTATTGGAATGTAGAGCCAGTGGAATTACAACAATTGGTGGGGATAACCGTAGGGGATATTCCGAGCGATGCAGAAGTGATTCCTGTGATTGACGATTCTCCAAAAGATGGATCCAAGGATTCTTCTAAAGATAATGGAAAGCAACCAAAGGACAGTGAAACAGAGGGCACCAAGGAGAAAACAGAGCCAGGGAGCCCCACAACAAGATAAGGAGTTAGAATGAAACAGAAACAAGATATTTTAGGAACCGTAAAGGTATTAGCACAAGCTGGGTATGATAAAAAAGGCGAAGATATTTCCATTATGGATATGGAAGGTCTTACGATGTTAGGGGATTATTTCTTAGTGATCACAGCGAACAATGTAAAACATGCACAAAGTGTGGCAGATGCTATCGAAGATGCAGGGGCAGAACAAGGTATGACTGTGTTACATCGTGAAGGCTATCGCGAAGGCGATTGGATTTTGTTGGACTTTGGTGATGTAATCGCCCATGTGTTTACAGGTGAATATCGTTATTTCTACGGCTTAGAAGAATTGTGGAAGGATGCACCGAGAGAATCCTTTGAAGGAGTCTAATATGGCTAGTAGCTTATCAGAAAATACCATTGCTACCCTCAAAGTGTTGCGTCAAAGTGATCAAGGGTCTTTCTTAGATGGTCAAACAGGCAATACGAATGATGACATTTTATTGCATAAGGACCAACAAACTAGTTCCGTTGCGATTGGTGAGGAAGTGACAGTATTTCTCTACAAAGATCCAAAGGGTCGTTTAACGGCGAGTATGCGTTTACCAGCCATGAAAGAAGGCCAAATCGGTTATGTAGAGGTTATCAATACAACAAACTTTGGTTGTTTCGTAGAGGTGGGAACAGAACGGGGGATTTTCATGCCTCATGCAGAAATGCGTGGACGCCCTCAAAATGGTGAAAAAGTTTGGGTTCGTCTTTATAGTGATAAATCAGGTCGTTTAGCGGTGTCCATGGATGTGGATGATGCCATGCGCCGTGCTTCAAAACCGGCTACAGAGGCTAAGATTGGTGGCATGGTGAAAGGAGCCATTTACAACATGACTAGTGAAGGGGCGTTCTTGATTACTCCTGAACGATGGATTGCTTTCATGCATCGTAGTGAAATGACAAGACAACTAAAGGTGGGGGAACTCATTGAAGGTCGCATCACGTTTAAACGGGATGATGGACGTATCAATATTTCTATGCGCCCAGTGAAAGAAGAGGCACTCGCTTCGGATGGAGCCCAAATTATGACCTACTTAGGCAGTCGTCATGGACGTATGCCTTATGGGGATGGCACATCAGCACCTATCATAAAAGATAAATTCAATATTAGTAAAGCAGCTTTCAAACGGGCTTTAGGTCATTTAATGAAAGCCGGTTTTATCATCCAAGAAGATGGTTGGACTCTCTTAACTGCGGCAGGACAACGTGCTTTGCTAGACGCAGATGAACAATCTGCAACGGTAGAGGAACCAAAATAGGGGGATATGTCATGAAAATTGTGGTAGTAGGTGCGGGTAAAGTAGGCTACTCCTTAGCACAACGATTGGCGCAAGACCAACATGATGTGTATGTCATTGAAAAAAATGGAGATCGCATTAAGAATTTAGAAAATAATTTGGATGTGAACTTGGTTCAAGGTAATGGTAGCAGTATTTCTCTGTTACAAGAAATTGGCGTAGAAGATATGGGGATGCTCATTGCTGTGACAGACTCTGATGAGGTCAACATGCTAGCATGTATGCTAGGTAAAGCCGCAGGGATTCCTAAGACCATTGCAAGGGTCCGTGACACGGAATATGAACATGGTACGAATGCGGTGATTCGTGAGCGATTAGGGATCGATCTTTTTATCAATCCTGAAATGGTAACAGCCCAGGAAATTTATAAAATTTTAAAGACCCCAGCTGCACTGGATGTAGAAGATTTTGCTAGTGGTGCCGTGCGGTTAGTGGAGTTTAAAATACGAAACAATCACGATATCATGGGGATTCCTTTACGCTCTTTAACGTTGCCACCGAATGTGCTCGTAGTAGGGATTCTACGTGGTGGGGAAATGATTATTCCTCATGGTGACAGCACCTTAGAATATATGGATAATGTATTCTTTTTAGGTGCCACTGATAGTATTGATGAGGTGGAATCTTGGCTTCATGAAACAACACGTCCTACACAACGTGTAGTGATTATTGGGGCAGGCCTCATTGGTCGTAATCTAACAGTTCTCTTAGAAAAAGATGGATACGACGTGAAAGTCATCGAAAAGAATATTGATCGCTGTGAACAATTGGCAGCCATGGTAAATCGGTCCATTGTCATTCATGGAGATGGCACAGATATCGACCTATTGGAAGCTGAAGAAATTAGCGATAATGATGTTATCATTTGTTTAACAGATGATGATAAGTTGAATCTACTAGTAGCACTGTTAGCGAAACATATGGGAGTACCTAAAGCGTTTGTTCGTGTAGGGCGATTAGAATATATTACTTTGATGGAGCAGGTGGGTATTGACGTAGCATTTTCACCGAGATTATTAACATCGGGACAAATTTTACGGTTAATTCGAGAAGATGAAAATCTCATTAATATTTTTACTTTCGAAGGATCTAAAGCTGAAGCTGTGGAAATAGAAGTTACAGAAAAGACATCATTGCTAAATAAACATTTAAAAGACCTAAAGTTGCCTGGAAAATCATTAGTGGGAGCTATTGTTAGAGAGCATCAAACCATTGTTCCTAAAGGGGATACATTGCTCCTGGAAGGAGATCATATAGTTATCTTTACGTTGCCAGAAAATATTAATGCTTTATTAGCATATATTAATAAATGATATAAAAATTTTGAAAGGAGAAGGAATCATGCGCATTCAAAATATTATGCGAGTTGTTGGACAAGTGATGCTTATATTAGCTTCCTTCATTATGGTTCCCTTTTTCTTTGGTATATTAGATGAAGGGGTTTTTTACTACTCTTTTCTTATTACATCATGTATAGCAGGAGGAGTAGGGTTTCTATTATATTATTATGGTACAGCTACTAATGTATATAGTGTACGAGATGGATTTCTTGTAGTCAGTGCAACTTGGATCTTAGCGTCTATATTCTCGGCGTTGCCCTTTTATTTTAGTGGAGTACTTGAGCAATTTGTAGATGCTTTATTTGAGTCTGTGTCAGGTATAACGACTACCGGGGCAAGCATGATTGATGATGTAAGTGCTTTACCAAGAGCCTTTATTTTGTGGAGGGGGCTTACCAATTGGATTGGTGGTATGGGAATGATTGTCCTAGTGTTAGCATTCTTGCGTAATTTGGGGACTGGAGTAGCTCCATTAGTTGAAGCAGAGGCTTCTGTACCAAGACCTGGTGTTGTATTACCAAGAATTCAATCTATGGCTGGGAACTTGCTGAGAATTTATTTGGGATTTACATTTTCTTGTACTTTTCTATTATGGCTAAGTGGGATTGGTTTATTTGAAGCACTTAATTTTACCTTTGCTACGGTAGCTACAGGTGGATTGTCACCAATTACTGGCAGTACATTTAGATATGCTGATTCCTATTTGGTCTGCATTATATTAGTAGTATTTATGATATTGGCGGGTGGAAATTTTGCAGTCTATCAATCTGTCTGGCAACGAGGTATTAAAGAGATTTGGCGAGATTTTGAATACAGAATTTATCTCATTACTCTAGCAATTGGATCAAGTTTGGTATTATTTGCATTAATATGGGAAGCTGGAGATGCTAAAATTGAGCATTTGCGAAATGCAATTTTTACGCTTGTTTCCATACAGACTGGGACTGGATTTGCTATTGCTGACTATAATCTATGGCCTAGTTTAGGACAAATGGTATTGTTTATGGGGATGTTCTTTGGTGGTTGTAGTGGATCGACTGCTGGGGGACTTAAAATTATTCGGATTATTATCTTGGTGAAAAGTAGTATTCTCTATCTACGAAAAGCTATCCACCCTGATATGGTACAGCTAGTACGATTAAATGGCTATGTATTACCTAATAAATGGTTACAAATTACACAACAATTCTTTTTTCTATATATGCTAATTTTTGGTCTTTCCTCGGTGATTATCTCTTCTACAGGGTTACCCTTGTCAGATGTGTTGCCATTAGTTGCAGGTAGTTTAGGAAATGTAGGCCTTGCGTTTGGATCACTAGGGCCTACAGAAAGTTTTACAGTTTTGGCACCTCTTGCAAAGATAGTTTGTATCATTGATATGTTATTAGGGCGCTTAGAGTTGTTTACTTTATTAGTGTTATTGCATCCAGGTTTTTGGCGTGGATATTTTACAAAGAAAGAAAAAGGCTATAGACGATTCGATGGACATCATAAGAACGCCTCAAGGCTTGTATAAGACAAATTGCTATATTCTGAAAGAAAATGGATACGCCCTTATTATTGATCCAGGCTTTCACGGTCAACGTATTATGAAAGAATTACAGGACGTGGTGCCGGTAGGTATTGTGTTGACCCATGGTCATGCAGACCATATATGCGCTGTGGATGCCCTAGTAGAGGCGTATCATATCCCTGTATACATGCATCCTAAGGATGAAGAACTTTTGTTAGTCAAACGGCGCATGCCATCGGGGTATAAAGAACGGTTTACATCGCCATACATTGCGTTGGAAGAGGGACCTTTACAGATAGGAACCTTTTCTTTGGACGTATGGGAAGTGCCTGGACATAGTGCAGGTAGTGTATTTGTTGGGTATAAACATATTTTGTTTACAGGAGATACATTATTTAAGGGAACCGTAGGGAAGGTGAATACCTATAATGGTGATCCGGTGGCTATGAAAGAGACATTAAAAAGAATAAAAAGCTTCCATCCATCTTATGTAGTATATCCAGGTCATGGATCGAGTACTACAATAGAGCATGAATTAACAACCAATCCGTACTTGATAGTACATGAGTAAAAGAAAAGATACTTAGAACAATAATATGACGTAGTGGATTGTTTCAGTGTTAGACAAGATATCAAAGAAATACAAAATATTTATAAAAAAATATAAAAAAGTGTTGACGAGAAATATGAAATAGGGTATACTAACAAAGTAGTCAATTGGCCCCGTGGTGTAGCGGTT
>CAUREE010000033.1:0-11491 GCA_963523985.1 uncultured Veillonella sp. | reverse complement strand
CCACGTCTTTTTCTTCGTACGCATGCGGTGCATGGTCCGTAATTATGGCATCAATTGTGCCATCTTGTAAGGCTTCTAACAACGCTTGGCGATGATCTTCAGAACGAATTGGCGGAGCCATTTTGAAATCTGTATTATAATCTCGTAAATATTCGTCTGTGAAAGCCAAATGTTGACTTGTTACTTCACAAGTTACTTTTACACCTTGTGCTTTTGCACGGCGTACTTGATCTACTGCACTTTTTGTACTTACATGAGCAATGTGGATATGTCCACCAGTCATTTCCGCAAGCATAATATCGCGTGCTACCGCTAAATCTTCTGCTACAGCAGGGCGACCTTTTACACCCATTTCATAAGAAACAATACCTTCATGCATATGACCTTCGCAAGTTAAACTACATTCTTCGGCGTGGTCAATCACCATTTTGCCAAACATGGATGAATATTCTAGGGCACGGCGCATGAATGCTGCATTTTCCACATAATGTCCATCATCAGAAAAGCCTACTACACCGGCTTCTGCTAAATCGCCCATTTCCGTTAACTCTTTACCTTGAAGACCTTTAGAGATAGCGCCCATGAATTCAACTTTCACCACACCAGTTAACTCTGCTTGTTTACGTAAACCACGTACTAGTGCAGCATTATCTACTACTGGATTTGTATTCGCCATAGTCGCGATACGTGTGAATCCACCTGCAGCAGCCGCTTGTGTACCACTGTGAAAGTCTTCTTTTGCTTCTTGACCTGGTTCACGTAAATGTGTGTGAATGTCAATCAAACCTGGTGCTACAATTAAGCCTGTTGCATCATACACTTCTGCTTGGTCAGCTTGTAAATTTTGTCCAATCGCTGCAATTACACCATTTTCTACAAGAATATCTGCTACTTCATGTTGTCCTTTTGCCGGGTTAACCACGGTACCATTTTTAATCAGCAAGCTCACTACCGTCACCTCCGATAATTGTTAAGTATAAAATCGCCATGCGGATGGCTACACCATTACGTACTTGTTCTTGGATTACCGATGCGTCACCATATGCAACATCTGGCGCAATTTCAAGACCTCTATTCATAGGTCCTGGATGCAATACTAATACATCTTCTTTTGCATTAGCTAACACAGATTTATTAATACCAAAAATACGTGCATATTCACGATTGCTTGGATATAACGCGGAGTGAATCCGTTCTAATTGGATACGCAATACGTTTACCACATCTGCATCTTTCACTGCTTCACGTACATCGTGATGAACGGTAACGCCTAGCTTCTCTAATTCTGGATATACTAAGGTTCGTGGACCGGCTAAATGCACGTCAGCCCCCATTGTTTTTAAACCATAAATATTGGAGCGGGCAACACGGCTATGCATGATATCGCCTACGATAACTACTTTCAAACCTTCTAAGGTAGGCTTATGTTCTAAAATAGAATACATATCTAATAACGCTTGTGTTGGATGCTCATGAGCACCATCTCCAGCATTGATGATAATTGGATCTACACATTTTGTAGCATATAAAGGAGCGCCTTCTTCACTAGAGCGCATTACGATGGCATCGGTCCCCATATAGGACATAGTTAACAATGTATCACGGAAGCTTTCCCCTTTTGCCATTGAACTACCGCTTTTGGAAATATTGATTACATCGGCTCCTAAATATTTCCCTGCTAATTCAAAGGAGCTTCTCGTTCTTGTACTATTTTCCATGAACAAATTGATAATTGATTTTCCTTTTAATAAAGGATGTTTTTTGTTATCCGACAAGACGATTTTCTTCATCTTTTTTGCTACCCGCAAAATGAGTTCAATTTCTTCCTTTGTCCGACCTTGCAGTCCTAATAGGTGCTTACCTTTTAAGCTGATTTCTCCCATCATAGCCTCCTTTATATTACTTCTATGACACACAAAAAGACCTCTTGCCCTAAGGCAAGAGGTCGCATAGTTATAGTGATTCTATTAGAGTACACCTATAGATTATAGGTAAACTCGCCTACTACGTTCCCTTACTAGCCTCACAGGACTAATTTAAAAGGTTTACATGTGCGTTCTTCGGTCTCTCGTACCGATTCATTAAGCTTATAAGTATTATAAAGCAAGGGCGGTTAAACGTCAAGAGATTTCCACCCATTTTATACCATCTGCTAAGTTCTATCAATTGTTTTATTTCAACTGAAAAAGACCGCCATTTTTGACAGTCTTTTTCGGAGTGTTATTATATTGCAACCTATTACATAGGTAAAAAACTTATAGTTTAGCAACAACTTCTTCAACGAATGCTTTTGCATTAGCCAAGTCGTTTTCATCTGGGTGAGATGCTGCTTGTGCATGGCGTGCATCACGTTCAGGACTTTTACCATGGGCATGTCCTTCTGGGAACATTTTGTACATCATTTCGATGATTTTTGGATCTACTTTACCTTGGCATTTGAAATAACCTACTGGTGTTTGACCATTTGGCAACAATTTCGCAGCGGCTTCCACAGTTTCTTGTGCATGAGGAGATACAGGTGGAACCCCTAATGTACAGAATAAAGCTACTTTCTCATTTGTGATTTCTTTAAGTACCGCTTGTGCAGCTTTATCAGCATTACCTTGGTCTGCCCAGAAACCCATAAATACTACATCATAAGATGCTAAATCAGCTGGAACTTCTTTCACAGATACACATGGTGTACCAGCAGGCAAAGCACTTGCCATAGCTTCTGCTACTAATTTTGTATTGCCTGTACGGCTTGAGTAAACTACGATTGCTTTCATTCATTTTTTCACACTTCTAGGAAGTGCGCTCCTTTTACATAACATAAAATACTATACTTAGTATATCATTATTTTGTATGTAACATTGTAGCCTAAGGCACAATGTTCATATATCAGATATACATCCGCAGGCTTAGCCTGCGGATACTGCACTCTCATTACAGAAGTGATTTTAAACGTACTATAGTATGATGCAGCCTACCAACTTTGACCTGGTATACCTGATTCCACTCGATGAGTGGCTATAGAACTATTACAGGAAACTATATATTTGGTTTGGTAAGGTGTGTAGGAGTTCGCCTGTAATAGATACTACCTAAATATTTTTCTTAAATGGACTATGTCCTACTGTGCCATGAGCACGAGTTGTCTCAACATCTCCTGGATGCCTTTTTGGGGTACCTGCTGGGTGTCCACCTGCTCCATGTGGATGCTTAGGTACACCTGCTGGATGCCCTCCCATTGGTACTCCTTCTGGATGACCTTTTGGAATACCCGCTGGGTGTCCGCCTGCCCCATGTGGATGCTTAGGTACACCTGCTGGATGTCCTCCCATTGGCACTCCTTCTGGATGTCCTTTTGGAACACCTGCTGGATGTCCTCCTGCACCATGAGGATGTTTCGCAACCCCTTCAGGATGGCCCCCTACATGTGGATGATCTTTTGGCTTGCCACCGTGGTTTTGTGCAGCAATATTTTCATGTAACAATGTGCTTTCACCAGTTAAGATGTATTGAACACATTCGATAACTGTTTGTGTAATATTTACATGCCAGAATCCACCAGCTGTTGTTAAGCGATATAATACGCCATTATATTCCATCAAACCACGAGTTACCCAAGTATCAAGCAGCCAACGTAAATCTTCTAATTTTGCATCCATTTCGATCAAAGTATCTAGATTTAAAACGCCTCGCTCCAAGGAACTGATTACATAATTAGAGAACTCTTGTAGCTCAGATTGTTTCATAAGAACCATAAATGGTTTTTTACCTTCTTCTACAAGGGCTTCATATGGAGGTAATACGCGGTGTAACATTGTCATATAGCCACCTAAATTACCACCGGCACCACAGCCAAATGGATACATTGGATATCCAGCTTTCGCCATAGTGTTGTACATAGAACGTTCACGTGGTGCACGACTCCAATGAGCTGCGCTTAAACGTGTGAAATCACGTTTCATCAAATATTTGACAGCCGCTTCATACATCAAAGCTTGTTCTTTAGTAGTAGCTGCTGGACTTACTTTACCACGCTCAATTAAACTTTGTAAGTCACTATTTTCAAAGACATTTAATTGATACAAGTCCATACCATCTGCTGCAGATTGTTCAAGAAGTTTTAAATCTTCCATCCACACATCCATCGTTTGATCTGGCAAACCGTAGATTAAATCTACAATCACAGAACATTGTTGATATGCCTTTAATTGCTCTAATCGAGACAATACTGTATCTTGATCATCTAAACGACCTAATTGACGTCGTACGTGAGTATGGAAAGACTGTACCCCTAAGGACATACGGTTTACACCATGGCTCATCCATACATCCATTTTTTCAGGCACCAAGTCGTGAATACGACCTTCTAATGTCAACTCATAGTCATTAGCCAACGGAAAATATTCTTGAATAGCAGATAACATGCGTTTTGCATTATTAGCTGATAACGATGTCGGCGTACCACCACCAATAAAGATAGTGTGAATCAATCCATCGCGGAACCGTGGTTGATCTGCTGCCATTTGTATTTCTTTCAATAACATATCTACATATTTATCTTCTGCATCTTGATTCGTAGCATGTTGATAGAATCCACAATAGGTACATTTAGTTTGACAGAATGGGATATGAATATATGCTGTTTGCATTTGCCCTGGAACAGACGGTTGTTGCATTAATTCATTCCATACACGTTGTGCCTCATCCTTTTCCAAAGGACGTCCACTTAGACCAGCATGTACCGCACGCTTGCTTGTGAAAGCGTGTGTTAATGGTGTCGCTGTGTCGAAACCAAGTTGAATATTACGTTGTTCCTCCGACATGGAGTCAAATAAAGCTTTTAAATCCATAATTCCTCCTGAATTATTTCTCGTGCATTTGCACTAGTCGCCATTCAATGTGTAATACACCGTGAATGTATTTGATACTGTTGAACCACTACCATTCGGATAGTTGCCTATACCATAGACAACATCTTGGGTGTGACTATTTAAGATGCCTGGACCGCCACCAGCAGATACAGATACAATGTTACCACCTGCATCGATAGTTACGCTTACGCTAACACTACCTTGTAAGTTACGTTTTACTGCCATTGGAGGGTATGTGCCTTGTGCATTGGCTTGTACAGTAGCTACAAAACCTGCCCAGTCAAATGGGGCATTACCGGTTGTAGTACCTACACCATCGCCATTACCTCCGCCACTACCAGTTCCAGATCCACCACCGCTACCAGAGCCATTGCCACTACCATCGCCAGTACCGTTACCAGTGCCATTACCGCCACCAGATCCACCACCAGTTCCTTGGTTGCTAGATGTTCCATCACTAGTACCTGTCGCAGCATTCGTAGAAGTTGGTACATTGACAGCATCCTCTACCGGTACTGGAGAAGAAAGACTTTGTTGTGCAGCCTGTACTTTTGCTTGTACAACTTCTTGGGAAAGAGGTTGTGGGAAGGACACTCCACCACCTCCGCCACCACCGCCAGCGGATGCTTTTAAATCGTCGGAGATAGACATGTCAATTTCAAAAGCATTTTCTGTCTCCTTATGCTCAACTACTGAGACTAAAGCAAGGCCTAATACAACTGCTAGAATAATGTGGATTACAACGGAGATAATATAGGATTTTTTCCAGGAAATATATTGTTCCATGTGTCATCCTTTCTAGCTAGCAGCAATTGAGAACTTCTTAACCCCAATCGTTTTTAGCATATCCATAATGGCAACCACGAATCCATGTTGCGTATTTTTGTCTGCTTGTAGTAGTACCGCTGTGTTTGGATTTTCTCCTACTTTGCTAGTAATGTAATTACGAGCTTCATCGATACTATATGGTTTAGAGTCAATCAAAATATGACCTTCCTTATCTAAGGTGAGGATCACAGGACTTTGTTTGACTTGTGTTGCTGATTGTGCTTGTGGTAACTGTACACCCAAGGACTTTTGTGCCACTGTTTCGATACTATTCATCATAAAGAACACCAATAAGAAGAATATGATATCAATCATTGGCACAATCATGAACTCAGGTTTCATTTTTAATCGACTATTTTGAAACATGAGAATCACTCCATTGCTCTTTCATACCATTTAATAACACTACAGATAATGTTTCTGTATCATTGATGATGGCATCCATACGATGACTGAAATATGTATACACACAGAAAGATAAAATGGCAACTAACAAACCTGTTGCTGTAGCAATCAAGGCTTCCCCAACGCCACCGGAGATAGCAGAGGCACCAGAACCACTGTCAAGGATACTAAATGTACCAATCATGCCAGATACTGTTCCTAATAAACCTAACAATGGAGAAATAGTTACGATAGCGCTTAAGTAGTCCAAATGAATTTTCAAATGAGATGCTTCAATCATCATTTGTTCAGAAAACGCATTTTTCATGCTTGCTTCATTTTTGGAGTACGTTAATCCTGCATTTAAAATCCGACCTGTCGCAGTTTTGTTAGCCGCACATAAATCTTTTGCCTTCGCCCAATCATTTTCTTTTACTGCAAAATACACATCATGACTAAATTCTTTTAGCAATGCAGTATTAGCTTTGAAATACGTATAACGCTCAATTCCAATCGCAATTACAATGATTGATAAAATTACCAATGGATACATTACTAATCCACCGCTGTTAAATAAATGTACAATGTATAAAAGGCTGTCCATATTGTTACCTCCATTAAAAATATGATAATTTTTATCAGCTTATGTATATAATAGCAAATTTAATATTTTCAAATCTACTCTAAAAAGCTTCTATTCAATCCATTCAGACATTTTATTTTTCTTCCTGTATTCACTAGGCTTATGTCCCATAATAACCCGAAATGCTTCTGCAAACTTACTGGCATTTTCATAGCCATATCGATTAGCTATGCTGAGAATACTATCATTTGTATTTACTAGATCTTTGGCTGCTTTTTTGATTCGCATATGCTTTACATACTGATGAATACTACTGCCATAAATCCCTTTAAAACATTTCTTTAATGCCGTTGGTGCTAACCCATATGTTTTTGCCAACTCTTCAATAGTCGGTTTTTGATTTAAATTTTTCATCAAAAATTCGTGCATACGTTTCACACTTTCTACATGTTTGCGTTCAAAATATGGCATACAACAATCGTAATCAGCCGTTAATGTACTTAACAACAGGATGATTTCCATGCATTTTAATTGAAACAAATTTGGCATCACTTCCATTGGCACATCATATAAACTTTTGAAAATATCACTCAACCTTGATTCTCTACGACATACAAAGCCAAATTCAAAATCATTACAGAACCGATTGCATATTTCTCGCAGATCGATACTATTATTACCTACAAATTTATTGACCATTTCTTGAGCTTTTGGAATATAAATAGACAAATTAATTCCTTTGTAAAAAGCCGTAGGAAACTTCGTAGAGTGTACATAACTAGGTGACTCTTTCCACCCCACAGAAATATCATTTTCATCCATATATAACACTTTTCCATTATCAAAGGCGCACTCAATGCGCCCTTCTTTACAATAATGGATTTCAAACATACCTTCTAAAGGTTTCGCCCTATGACGAATTTCTTTCATAGTCACTTCTTGGAAGGTTAATTCTACCCCACCAAACACCGGATAGCTGTGCATCTTCGCCTTGCCTTGAGGCGTATTCATCTCATAAATAGTGCCATGTTCTACCTCTGTGGTAGACAACATATCTAAATCCATCACTTTCGGTTTGAACGTTTCGACAGCATTCATTCTATTTTGACTCATGTTCCTCCTTTCAAAAAAAGCCCACTTGTTGTCTCATACGACTAACAAATGGGCCTCTTTGCCGAATTACATCGCCTACTTTAATCTGAGTATCATTTCTAATACTCATTATATGTATAGTTGGCAACGATTGTCAATATAAAATTTGTCGTTTTAGATTATTTTAAAATATACAGCAAAATTTCAATTCGCATAGTTTTCGATAATATCTACACTAATTTTGTATAAAATTATAAATCCTTACTACTTCTATACCATGTCTTTTTAGATTGTATTAACTAGTTTTTGATTATTTTCCCAAAATTTTATTCACTAGGTTCGTTACATACTCCGATGATGTACTATCGTTTTTTATTTCCTTTGCAATTTGAGGAATCAACAAAAATCTAACTGGTAAGTTAGACGCTCCTGGTGACATGTATTCTACTAGCAAATCTTCTGGTCTATCAAATACATCTAGCAACTGTGTGTCATAAATCGTTTGATGCCCTAAGTAGGGACCTTTTACAGGCACATCATAGGTATATGCACCTTTTGAAGATGTAATCCTGAATGTACCGCTGAACGCCCCTCCTAATGGATTAAAATACAAGGCGTATGGTGTTTTCCCTTCTGTGTGCAACACGTATACATTGGAAACACCATAATTCCCCTTATTTTTTACGACCTTACCATTTGTCGTTTCATCAACACCGCTAATGAAAGCATCTTCTCGGTCATTGGCAATTTCAAAGCTTGCAGGACCTGCATCACTATTGAACTTTGGTTCTACTACATGGAATCTACGCATGCCTTCATAAGTTCCACGCAACTCTACCTCATCGATAGGATGAATTGGTAACAACGGTAACCCATAGGTAACTGTTAATTTAGGCTCCATCACTGCCACAGAGGCATAGATAGGTTCCGAAGTTGAAAGATCAACGATACCGCTAAATAAATCATCTTTTTTCACGAGGACTTTTTCTAGTTCAGTAAAAATGGGACGTACTTCCCCAGGACGTAATACAAATTCCTTGGCACTGGTATCGTGTGATACTAAAGAAATAGTTCGTGATGTGGCATCCTTTTTGACTTCTTCTTCCACTCTCTTTACCTTTGCTTTTCGAGATTGTTCGAGATTTTCTTTTTGTTGTTTAATGTCTTTTTTTATCACTTTAGAGCGAACAGGAATATTGACTCCTTCTTGCGCCCAAGTACCCAAATCTAATTCTGTCGTAGTGATTTCTTTTTTAGAAAGCTCTCGTCCTACTTTAAAATAGTCTGGACTTGGTTTCGCATAGATAGCTCGCTCAATCTCTACGAATGCTGGGACATTCCCTTTATTTTCTAATAATATACCTACTTTCATCGGTTCTGTTCCTTCATTGACATGATAAAAGTAAATACGACTTTTCCCGTGTAGTGTACCAGCCGCTACAATCCCAGGCTCTTTCACATATTCGGGACTATCTGACAACAACAATGTATCCATTTCTTTTACAGTTTTCACCGCTAAAGGAGTAAATGTATAGTCATCAATATTGACAGTCTTTGGTGTTTGTCCATAGGTAGTACCCAACCCCAATAAGGCTAATACGCTACCTAGCAACCACTGTTTCCATTGTGTTTTGTTCATTAATTTCATAGTTCCTCTATTCTATCGTAAGCCCATCTGGCTCCCATTGTAAGGCAATGGTCTCTAATTTACGCAAACGATGTCCAATGCCAGATTTCGTTAACTCTCGTTTATATTTTGTTTCATAAGCATCTACCAATTCTTGCAAACTTCCATCAGGAAACTCTTGACGTAATATAGCAGCCTCATAAAGACGAATTGGTAAAGAATCAAGACCTTGATGCTTATCAATGATACGGATCGCATCGAGTTGGCGTACTGCTGCATTCACTGTTTTTTGTAGATTTGCTGTTTCACAATTGACTTGTCGATTGATAGTGTTACGAACATCTTTCATAATACGCACATTTTCAAAGTCCATCAGCGCTGATTGAGCTCCCATAATTTGTAAGCACGACGTCACTGCATCGCCTTCCTTTAAATAGACTACAAACTCTTCTTTACGCTCTACCTTCCGTGCATTGAGACGAAACATTTTTAAGACACGAATAATTTGATCCGCAAAATTCTCCTTTGTCGTCATAAACTCTAAATGATAATCACTTTGCGGTTTATTCACAGAACCACATCCAAGAAAGGCCCCTCGCAAAAAGGCACGTCTAGACTCCATATCTTTTAGCCATGCATCAGGAATCATGGCATCTACGGGCCACAATTGTAAATCCTCTAAAGCAAGACGACTCGGTTCTGTAGGTTCTACCGTTAAGGTGTACATATTCTTTTTGCGTAGATTTAACCCTTTACGCACCAGTACAGAAGTAGGTAAATCATACTGTTCTTTGATGATTCCTAGTACTCGTCTAGCTACAGCATTATTGGCCGTCACCAAACGCACCCCTACACGTCCTTGCATACCTAATAAGATGGATCCACCCATCCGTAATAAACAAGAGGCCTCTACCTTGGATGCCCACGCATCTTCTGTTTTAAATTGGCACAATTCATTTTTTACATCTTCTGCAAATGA
Source organism: uncultured Veillonella sp. (assembly GCA_963523985.1). Taxonomy (GTDB): domain Bacteria; phylum Bacillota; class Negativicutes; order Veillonellales; family Veillonellaceae; genus F0422. The sequence continues at coordinate 1,135 of CAUREE010000033.1, read as the reverse complement.
CATAGCCTCTCCTTTTCTACTTCTACTAGAAAATAGAGCCTCTAGAGGCTCTACTTTCATACTTAATGATCTTCTCGTTGTAAGTAATATTCTAAAATATGCGGTTCAATATCGGTCTGCAAAGCATAGACCACATCCATGACCACCTTCGCTAACCGCTCAGAATTGTGAACTGCTTTGTCTTGGCTATCTACTAAATTTGCACGAATAGTCCGAATCCCCATCGATTGCAATACATCCATATCTACTTCTACTGGTTCTTGACCAGCTTGTTTGTAATGTTCTAATGTAGCATCTTGGATTCGATTGTCATTCACTAACACCGTATCGATAATCCCCACTTCACTATGGGCTTCAATGGCTTTCACATGGTCAGACACAGTATACCCATCTGTTTCACCTGGCTGTGTCATGACATTGCAAATATAAATTTTAGCTGCTTTAGAGTTAGCAATATGATCCGCTACCTTATCAATCAGTAGGTTTGGCATGACTGAAGTATATAAACTGCCGGGTCCTAAAATGATGGCATCCGCCTCATCAATGGCTTGTAGGGCCGCTCCTACAGGAGATGGTCTATGTGGTTCCGTATAGACCTTCGCAATGGGCTTACCCGCATTAGGAATATTACTTTCCCCTTCTACAATGGTGCCATCTGTCAATTTCGCAATCAATTTGATTTCTTCCGTAGACGAGGGAATAACACGTCCCCGAACTCGTAAGATTTTACTAGATGCTTCTAAGGCTTTTTCCACATCATCTTTCAGCACTTGAGTCATAGCTGTTAAGAATAAGTTCCCAAAACTATGGCCTGACAATTCTGCCCCTTTCGTAAATCGATACTGGAATAGTTCTTCCATGAGGCCTTCTTTTTCCGCTAATGCTACTAAACAGTTGCGTAAATCTCCAGGAGCAATCATTTGAAAATCTTCTCGTAACCGACCAGAAGAACCTCCATCGTCTGCTACTGTGACGATGGCAGTTAAATTTGTGGTTTTGCTTTTTAGCCCCCGCAATAGCATAGACAATCCTGTACCACCACCGATAACTACGATTTTTGGTCCTTGTCCTAAGCGAATTTTTTCAAAAATATAATCGCTCACGCCATCTTCTGTATTCGGTAAAATCGCATTCA
>CAUREE010000032.1:0-11587 GCA_963523985.1 uncultured Veillonella sp. | reverse complement strand
TTGGTACTTTGGCACAAGACGGTCATTTACCACGCCCTATGGATGAATATTTTGATGATATGGCACATACCATTGCTTGGGCATCGGCACATGCACCACAATTGCGTACAGTGTTGGTAGACACAGATGTATACCATAATGGCGGTGGCAATGACGTACAAGAATTAGGCTTTGCTATGTCTACAGCTGTCACATATTTGCGTGAAATGGAACGCCGTGGTATTGATGTGAATACATTTGCGAAACAAATTCGTTTCCATGTCAGCGTAGGTGCTAATTTCTTCATGGAAATTGCGAAACTACGTGCCATTAAAATGGTGTGGGCTCAAATTATTGAACATTGTGGCGGTGATGAAGAAGCGAAGAAAATTAACTTGTTCGTAAGTACATCTCACTTTACACAAACTGTATTTGATCCATATGTAAACTTATTACGTGCTGGTTCTCAATCCTTCTCCGCAGTAGTAGGTGGTATGGATGGTATGTTTGTAAGACCTCTTGATGGCTGCATTCGTCCAAGTGATGAATTCTCTCGCCGTATTGCCCGTAATATTCAAATCATGGAGCAACAAGAGTTCAACTTCATTCAACCAGTTGACCCTGCCGGTGGTAGCTGGTACTTAGAACCATTAACACAAGAATTGACTGAAAAATCTTGGGCATTGTTCCAAGAATTAGAAGGTAAAGGTGGCATCTTAGAAACATTAGTATCTGGTGAAACGCAAGAAGCCGTGGATGCTATTTTACAAAGCCGCTTTAAAAACTTGGCAACTCGTAAAGATCGTGCCGTTGGTAGTAACATGTATCCAAATATGACGGAAGAATTGTTAGAAGTGCCAGCTGTGGACTTTGACAGTTTACGTCAAGTTCGTGTACAAGCATTAGCGAATGTAGGTACTGCAGATGCAGCCATATTAGCACTTAAAAAATTACAAGAATCTGACTTCAGTGAAATAGGCTCCTTAGTGAGAGTTGCTTATGATGCATTAGTAGCAGGGGCTAGCTTTGGACAAATTTTCGAAGCCTTAGCAGATGGCAGTGAAGGTATTACAGTACAAGCAATTCTATCTCATCGTTGGACAGAACAATACGAAGAATTGCGTATGCGCACTGAAACTTTTAAAGAAACACATAATGGGGACAATGTTAAAATCTTTTTGGCTAACATGGGTCCAATTCCTCAACATAAAGCGAGAGCCGATTTCGTTACTTCTTTCATGCAAGTAGCTGAATTTGATGTGCTTACCAATGATGGATTCCCAACTGTGGACGAAGCAGTAGCAGCTGCCTTGGCATCGAATGCAGATGTGACAATCGTATGTTCTACTGATGATACATATCCAGAATTGGCACCAGCGGTGACAAAAGCAATCAAAGCCGCTCGCCCAGCTATGAAAGTATTTTTGGCAGGGGCTCCATCTCCAGAGTTGAAAGAACTTTGCGATGCAGCAGGCATGGATGATTATATTAGTGTACGCTCCAATTGCTATCAAACATTATTAGCAATGCAACGCGAGAAAGGAATGATGTAGATGATTCCGGATTTTAGAAATATTCCTTTTACAGCTGCTAGCCCAAAAGCATCCGATTTCGATGCATGGAAAGAGCAATTACAAGCTGAAACTGGCAAGTCCTATGATGACAACTTCATTCGTACTATGGAACAAATCGATGTGGGTCCTGTGTATGATGCCTCTATTTATGATCAATGTAACCATTTACAATATGTGGCGGGTATTCCTCCGTATCTTCGTGGACCCTATGGTACGATGTATGTGCAACGTCCTTGGACAGTACGTCAGTACGCAGGTTTCTCCACAGCGGAAGAGTCCAATGCCTTTTACCGTCGTAACTTAGCGGCTGGTCAAAAAGGTTTGTCTATCGCATTCGACTTGGCTACTCACCGTGGTTACGACTCTGACCATCCTCGCGTAGTGGGTGACGTTGGTAAAGCCGGCGTTGCGGTAGACTCCATTCTGGATATGGAAATCTTGTTCTCTGGTATTCCATTAGATCAAATGTCTGTATCTATGACAATGAACGGTGCCGTATTACCAGTTATGGCCTTCTATATCTTAGCCGGTGAAGAACAGGGCGTAGATAAATCCGTTATGGCAGGTACGATCCAAAATGATATTTTGAAAGAATTCATGGTGCGTAATACTTACATTTATCCACCAGCAGCCTCCATGCGTATCATCGGTGATATCTTTGCCTACACATCTAAGTACATGCCTAAATTCAATAGTATTTCTATTTCTGGTTACCATATGCAAGAAGCAGGTGCTACGGCGGATATCGAATTAGGTTACACATTGGCCGATGGTTTGGAATACTTGCGTACAGGTGTGGCAGCGGGTCTTACCGTTGACCAATTTGCACCGCGCTTATCCTTCTTCTGGGCAATGGGTAAAAACTACTTCATGGAAATCGCTAAAATGCGTGCAGGCCGTATGTTATGGGCTAAAATTGTTAAATCCTTTGGTCCAAAAAATGTTAAATCTATGGCATTGCGTACGCACTCCCAAACATCTGGTTGGTCTTTAACAGAACAAGATCCATTCAATAACATCACTCGTACATGTATCGAAGCGATGGCAGCAGCCTTGGGTCATACTCAATCCTTGCATACGAATGCTCTTGACGAAGCCATAGCCTTACCAACAGACTTCTCGGCTCGTATTGCTCGTAATACGCAATTGTATATTCAAGATGAAACAAATGTATGTAAAGTTATCGACCCATGGGGCGGTTCCTACTATGTAGAATTCTTGACAAATCAATTGATTCGCAAAGCCTGGGCTCATATCCAAGAAGTTGAAGCCTTGGGTGGTATGTCTAAAGCGATTGATACAGGTCTTCCAAAAATGCGTATCGAAGAAGCGGCAGCTCGTCGCCAAGCGCACATTGACTCTGGCAGTGAAAAAATTGTCGGTGTTAACTACTTGCGTCTCGATAAAGAAGATCCACTAGATATCTTAGAAGTTGATAATACAGCCGTACGTTTAGCACAGATCGAACGATTGAAAACATTGCGTGCTAATCGTGATAACGATAAAGTACGCAGCTGTTTGGATGCCATTACAAAAGCGATGGAAACAGGAGAAGGAAACTTGCTTGAATTAGCCGTAGAAGCAGCTCGTGCTCGTGCCTCTAAAGGTGAAATCTCTGATGCGGTAGAAAAAGTATGTGGCCGTCATAAAGCGATTATTCGCTCTATTTCTGGTGTATACAGCAGCGAATTCAGCGATGACGATGTGATCACAGAAGTACGTAGCATGACTGAAAAATTTGAAGAAAAACATGGTCGCCGTCCTCGTATTTTCGTAGCGAAAATGGGTCAAGATGGTCATGACCGCGGAGCTAAGGTAATTTCTACAGCCTTCGCAGATATGGGCTATGACGTAGATATCGGACCTTTATTCCAAACTCCAGAAGAAGCAGCGAAAGATGCCGTAGATAATGACGTACATATCGTAGGTATGAGTTCCTTAGCAGCAGGTCATAAAACATTGATGCCTCAATTATGTGAAGAACTTAAAAAATTAGGCCGTGAAGATATTATGGTAGTTATCGGTGGCGTTATTCCAGCTCAAGATTACGATTATCTCTATGAGCATGGTGCCGCAGCAATCTTTGGACCTGGTACAATCATTCCAGTATGTGCTAAAAAAGTTCTCGAATTATTAGAAGAACGCTTAGAAGAGGAAGAATAATCGGTCATATTCGAATCGGTGAAAGGAGGGTGTCTTATGAGTGATGATACCTATAAGCCTTCTTGGGTTCCTGAGGAGAAAGATGATAAATTTGCATGCCGTGTCATGCGTGGCGTAGATGGTGGTCATGATGGTATGGATGAACATACGAATGCACCGCAAAAACCGGTAGCCCCTAAGGTGGTAAAACGGAAAAAACTGACTGTTGATGACTATGTGGAAGGGGTACTGGCAGGTAATCGTATGATTTTATCTCGTGCTATTACCTTAATTGAAAGTAACGCCGCAGCCCATTTTGAAATGGCACAACAAGTCATCCAACGATTATTGCCATACACTGGTAAATCTACCCGTGTAGGGATAACAGGGGTACCCGGAGCTGGTAAATCGACCTTGATTGAAGCTCTAGGTACAAAACTATGCCAAAATGGTCATAAGGTAGCGGTTCTTGCGGTAGACCCATCCAGTACTGTGACAGGAGGTTCCATCTTAGGAGATAAAACTCGAATGGAACAACTGTCACGAGAGCCGAATGCATTCATTCGTCCATCTCCATCAGGGGGGACATTGGGTGGTTTAACCCGTAAAAGTAGAGAAACACTGCTACTATGTGAAGCCGCTGGGTACGATACGATCCTAGTCGAAACGGTAGGGGTCGGTCAAAGTGAAACCACAGTACGCTCCATGGTGGACTTCTTCTTACTCGTTGTATTGACTGGTGCTGGCGATGAATTGCAAGGTATGAAAAAAGGGGTTATGGAATTGGCAGATGCCATCGTTGTCAATAAGGCCGATGGAGATAACTTGCAACGTGCCAAAGTGACGCGCCAAGAATACGAACGTATTTTATGGTTCATTCGGGATGCAACGGAACAATGGACAACCCATGCATATACATGCTCAGCTTACACAGGGGATGGTATCATGGAATTGTGGCAAGGTGTTATCGAAAAATTCATGGAACAATGTGAGGGCAATGGAGTGCTACAAGCACGTCGCCGAGATCAAACCTTATCATGGGTATACTCCATGGTGGAAGAACATTTGCAAAACTTGTTCTATCGAGCTCCAGAGATTGTGGCGTGTCGAGGCGGTATTGAAGACGCCGTTGTAGAAGGTCGTTTGACACCGACCTTAGCAGTACAACAGTTCATTACTACTTTCACACAAACAGCCTTGGGAGAACAAGCTAAAAATGTTCCGTTATTTGAACTGAAATAACATAGAAACAGGAGGGGAAACTCTCCTGTTTTCTGCTATTGTGGTCAAAATCCTAGTAGTTTTTTGGGTATATGGATTTTGAAAGATATAATATGAAAAATATATAATAAAAATCTACATGTGTGACAAAAGTAACATAAAAATGGCATAAATGTATATTCTAAGTGGATGCGTAAAATTTTACTAGAACTTAAAAGAATAGGAAAATAAATGGCATATTTATTTATTTTCACAAGTCTGAATATTTGTTATAATATGACGGAAAGTTAATGAATACATAACTAGTATTGTTTACACTATGTGAGGTGCATAATAATGAGTTTCGAAAGTCGATTCCAACATCTTGATCGCCGTGCCCCTATTGCTGAGGATAATGTGGCGATTATTCATGATTTAGAAAAATGTAAGAACTGTACTCTATGTCGTAAAGCATGTGCTGACACTATGAGCGTACTTGATTATTATGATTTGGAAGCAACAGGAGATAATCCTATCTGTATCCAATGTGGTCAATGTGCGGTAATTTGCCCATTTGGTGCAATGTACGAACGTACAGAATTAGATAAAGTAAAAGAAGCCATTGCTGATCCAGAGAAAATCGTAGTTATCCAAACAGCGCCAGCTGTTCGTGTGTCTATCGGTGAAGAATTTGGATTTGAGCCTGGTACATACCAAGAAGGCAAAATGGTAGGTGCTCTTCGTGCGTTAGGTGCTGACTATGTAGTTGATACTAACTTCGGTGCGGACTTAACTATCATGGAAGAAGCAAACGAACTATTAGAACGTAAATTACATGGTACAGGTCCATTGCCACAATTTACTAGCTGTTGTCCAGCATGGGTAAAATTCTGTGAAACATTCTTCCCAGAATATGTACCTCATATTTCTTCAGCTCGTAGCTGTATCGCTATGGAATCTGCTATGGTAAAAACATATTTTGCAAAAAATATGAATATCGATCCTAAAAAAATTGTATCCGTATCCGTAGCTCCTTGTACTGCTAAAAAAGCAGAAATCCGTCGCCCTGAGCAAAATAATGCGTCTCGTTTCACTGGCGAAGATTTAGGCCCAGATACAGACATCTGTATTACAACACGTGAATTTGCACAATGGATTCGTGAGGCTGAGTTAGATTTCGCAGCCCTAGAAGATTCCGCATACGATAAATTTATCGGTGCTGCGACTGGTGGCGGGGTTATCTTTGGTAATACTGGTGGTGTTATGGAAGCAGCGATGCGTGCATCCTATAAATTCATCACTGGTGACGAACCATCTCCAGCTCCACTTCTTAACTTAACAGATGTGCGTGGTATGGACGGTGTGAAAGAAGCTACTGTAGAAATCGGTGGACATACCATCAACGTGGCTGTGTGCCATGGTGGTAAAAACATCCGTGAATTCTTGAACGAATTGAAAAAATCTGGTAAAACATATGATTTCATCGAAATGATGGCATGCCCAGGTGGCTGTATCGGCGGTGGTGGACAACCACGTGCAAAATTACCAGTGGCAAATAAAGTAAAAGGTGAGCGTATCGATGGTCTTTATAATTGGGATTCCAACATGAAGCTTCGTTCTTCCTATGAAAACCCTGAAATTAAAGATGCTTATGCTAATTTCTTGAAAAAACCATTAGGACATATTGCTCATGAATTATTACATACTACCTATGTAGATCGCAGCGGTGATTTAGGCGCTCGTAAAGACGTGACTCCTGAAACATGTCCAACATCTCCAAAATTTAAAAAGCCGGAATAATTTAGTTAGTAACTTCAACTCCGGTGAGTCAGCGAATGTGTAAGTTGGTTTGCTGCTGAACGAAGTTATTATATAGTCATCTAAGCATGACAACATACTGCAAGACGAAAAGACTCTCTGGGGCTATTCCCTCGAGAGTCTTTTCTATTCTATTCCATCTTGGGGTGGTCGGTTATCTTGATTTGGAATTAGGGAAAAGCGGAACATATACCTTCACAAACGGTATTTCATAATGTTTGTTCAGGCACATGTTCCGCTTTTCTGGGGTTGTCTAATGTAGGAGAGCTGACCGCCCAGAGATGATCTACGAATGAGGGGCATCCTAGGGTGGGGGGATCGCGGCATATTCCTCCACAAACTGATCCTACGGTAGGTTTGTTCCAGACTATGTCGTGCTCTTCTGGTTTGGCCTGTATAGGACTGAGCCCCCAAGAGATGATCTACGAATGAGGGCATTCCTAGGGAATGGATAGTTGTTGTGATAGAATATAATTAGATATAGATTGAGATGTATATGGCTAAGGCTTGTTGGATGTTCTATAGAGAGAATGGGGGATATAAATGAGGATAAAAGATACTTTCAATCCATATAAACCTATGACTGTCAAAGATTTTTGGAAAAGTCTATGGTGGATTTTTTTATGGGGCTGGGGAGTAGGTATACCTGGAGCTATTTTAGAAAAAAATGGAGTAAGCCTTGAGATTCTAATTGTAATAGCATTATTGTTTGTAGGTGGTATACAGTATTTGTTGTTTCTTTTTATTATCAAACGATTTAGATCTATGCAGATACCACCGATTTGGGCGATTTTTATATTTATTCCTCCTTTTAATGGATTATGTTTTATACTAGCTGGATTTAGTAATAATAATGGTATTTTTAGATTTTTTAAAAGGCTAGTATTTCCACTAAAAGAGGTAGATCATGCTTGAGTTAGTTAAATTTGCACTTCATACATTGTATAGTTATGGTGCTGAAACTGAAGATACTTTGATTTTCTTTTATCATTGCATAGGGTTGATTCCCTTAAGTGTGTATTGTTGGAAATATAATCACGAACGATATACTGTTTTCACAAATGTAGTGATTCATTTATTGCGGATGTTATTGTTCATAGTGGCTTTTTTTACATATGTTCGCTATGGATTTACAAATTATTTGATAAAGTGGAACTCTTTAGTGCTGATTTTGTATACGATTGTAGGATATTATTATTGGATACATAAAGAGTTGTTATCTTGGTTTAATTCGACAGCGCGTAATATTTTAAAATATATTTTTTATGGTGTTGTTTGTATTGAGAGTATATATATACTTATTAAATGGTGGAATGTATAAATTTTCTGCTAGAATATAAAAAGAGAAAGGAGAATATTCAGTGGCACGTATAGTTTCTATGGAAGCGATTTCGGAAAAGCAGTATAGGTCTTTGCATATGGAGAATGGCACGGGCCATAGAATAATCATAGAGCTTGATGGAAATCATATCGATACTTGGGGTGATATATACAAGGTTGTTAAGGAAAAGTTACTCATTGATGAAAATATTGTTAACTTGTATCATTTGGAAGATATCCTATTGTATGGTAATGCTAAAGGAGTGAAACCCGTTCGAGAACTCTATATCATTTTTAGAAATCTAGATATAGCAATGAAAAGAAAAAATGGAGTTCTAGGTTATTTGAGGGACATATTTTCTTTTAATATGCATAGAGATTTAGATGCTCTATTGGTGTGGACGTTTTTTGCTGGTAATGTTATGCCTAGATGGGCTGTTGAAACAGAAGCTATGGAATCTTGGTCATCCATACCATTAGAGCTGTGCAAGTTATACTATGTGCAAGAGACTTCTTGGACAGAAACGATAGATCCGCCCCATAATGAGATTATTTATTTGGAAGAATCAGAGTATGATTTATTACGAGAAAAGATAATACCTGACGAAGATACATTTGTATTGGATTTAACAGATGCACAAGATACTACGGTATTTATTGATATTATGTCTAAGTATGTGAATGGAAAAATTGACTCTTTGGATAAACTAGAACAATATATGCTTAGAGGATTACGAGATACGACAAAGCCTAAACAAATTGTATGTTTCTTAAAAGATTTTTGCTCCTATTGTAGAAATGAGGGCAAGTATTATGATATTACGCCACTTACAGTTTCTCTGAATTTTATAAAATATTGTATATGTTATTGGTTTTATGAAAGTACGCCTATACCAGAATCATGGAAAAAGGAGTTTACCTTTTATGTGACTGAAGAGTGGTAGAAGGAAATGTAAGGATAATTGGGGAAATTTTTTTATATAATATAGTAAAAAAGTTCCTCAATGTTAGAATACTTTCAGAAATAAGAGCAGTAGTGTATATGGTATACATAGAGGTGAAAGCGATTTGATAGATCAAAGGTATATAGAACGTAGGAAATTTCCTATATTGGCGATGATACAGGTTGAGAGATATATAGATGATTATTATGGACGGATAGAAGGGATTAAGCTAATAGAAGATCCTGCAACAGTGATGGATAATCTTCTTATTAAGATTGTGGAAGATAGGCCTAATCAGAAAAAGTATGTGTATAGTTTTTATGCTAATCATATAAACATAGCAAGGGCTGATGCGATGATTCTTCATGAAATGTGTTGGGATAAAGCGACTGATATCCATACCTTGCGGAATGATAGTGCGTTGAGGAATCATGTTCGAAAAATAGGCTGTACAGAAGGTGTACCTACGATTACAGATTCTTTTTATAAAATTGATGCGGATAAAATACAAAAGGTTTATGATATAGCTACTATGTTGATTCACCAAATGTCAGTAGATGAAAAGCATGAGGAGGCCGAAGTAAAGCGGTTTTATGTAGAAGTATATCAATCTACTAATACTGGATATCTATCAGGTGGGGCTTGGCTTACACATAGTATTTTAGAAAAGATATATAAGGATACAGGTTGGGAAGAAATAAAAGGCAAGGAGCTGACACTTGATGAGCTTATATGTATTCAATCAATGTAAGGTTTTACAGATCATGATTTAGAAACTTACTTGAAAAGAACTTCTTGCCAATATTAGAATAGAATACATGTTTAGAATCTACCCCATCTTTTAACCCCGTACTCTTGTACATTTTCCGTGTTGGGTGTATAATAGTTTTTATATAAAATACAAATCAGTGGTCGTTCATATGATGTAGAGGGCTGGACGGGTAATAATATATATACTTTTACAGTTTTCGCAGGTATGAAAGGATAGGAGGACAGTATGGCAAAGATTGATATGAACAATTTAGATTTTAGTTATAAAGAAACGCCATTCCGTTATGTGTCTAATTTCAAAGATGGTCAATGGGATGAAGGCGGTTTAACGGGTGAGGCGAATATTGTCCTCAATGAATGTGCTGGTGTATTCCAATATGCGCAAACGATTTTTGAAGGTTTGAAAGCCTATTACACAAAAGATGGTCACATTGTGTGTTTCCGTCCAGATTTAAATGCTGAGCGTATGTATGATTCTGCGAAATATCTTGTGATGCAACCATTCCCAACAGATCGCTTTATTGAGGCTGTGAAAGAAGTGGTGAAAGCGAACCAAGAGTTTGTGCCTCCATATAGCACGGGTGGTAGTTTGTATCTTCGTCCATTTTTGATGGGTACTAATAGCGTTATCGGTGTGAAACCGGCAGATGAGTTCCAATTCCGTATTTTTGGTACTCCTGTAGGGGATTATTTCAAAGGCGGTGTGAAACCTTTAAAAATTCAAATTTCTGATTTTGACCGTGCAGCGCCACATGGCACTGGTCATATTAAAGCGGGCTTGAACTATGCAATGAGCTTGCATGCCTTAGAAGCAGCTCATGAAGCAGGCTATGCAGAAAATCTATATTTAGACCCACAAACTCGTACAAAAGTAGAAGAAACTGGGGGGGCGAACTTTATTTTCATCACGAAAGATGGCAAATTAGTAACCCCTAAATCCGATAGTATTCTTCCATCCATCACACGTCGTTCCTTGATGTATGTGGCTGAACATTATTTGGGCATGACTGTAGAACATCGTGAAGTGTACAGAGAAGAATTGAAAGACTTTGCTGAATGTGGTCTTTGCGGTACAGCGGCTGTTATTTCTCCTGTGGGAATGGTACATTCCAAAGAAGAAGATATCTTCTTCCCAAGCGGCATGGATGAAATGGGGCCAACATTAACAAAATTGCGCGAAACATTACTTGGCATTCAACATGGTGAAATCGAAGCACCAGAAGGCTGGATTGTTCGCATCGTATAATAGAATACTTTTACAATGACGTAAACGCACGGTTACCTTAGGGTAGCTGTGCGTTTTTATATATTCCCATATAAGGGTATATGAATGTACTACGAGATGGATCAAATATATCGTCAGGCAGAGTGAATAGATTCTAACTAGTATTATGGGAAGAATGACAAGAAATAGGCGTTTAGACTAATGTATACAGTCGGTATTAAGGGAAAGTGGTGATATAAGAGGAATAACTTTTCTTAAGAATACATGTATACATGAGTAAAATGTATTGAAATATGTTACAAATTTTGTTAGTATAGTGTAAAAGTTCTATATTCTATAGAATAATAACTATATTTTATGGTAAGTATGAATAGTAGTTAATGAGTACTACTACGAGGTAAGTTTTTACATAAGAAAGATGTAAAAATAGGTGCCGTACAGTGTATAAGTTATCTATTATGAAGTAGAGTCCCATTGATACATAGGATAGGAACTTTCAGTATGTGGATACCTAGTGTTAAGTACACTAGTGTAGTGATAGAGAGCCTACAGGAGGAGCGGGTTATGATGGAAATGAGTACCATTGCAAAACAACATGAGGAGCAGCGCCATTT
>CAUREE010000031.1:0-12471 GCA_963523985.1 uncultured Veillonella sp. | reverse complement strand
GAACCCTCTTTTAAAGCTAGGCAGTTATTTTTCCAACAAAAACTTTACACCGTCAAATTTCAATGCAAGTTGACATTCTTATATGGCTGTGATAGGATTGACTCATAAATGTATATCTAAAAGCGAGGAACTTTACTGTTGGTGCTCCCCACCATAGAATGAATTATCATTCTGAAAGCGAGGAACTTTACTGTTGGTGCACCCCACCATAAAATGAGTTATCATTTTTAAAGAGAGGCCCATAAGGATGGTGCACCCCACCATGGATATACTTTATTTGCAATGTAAGCCGGGATGTATCTCGGCTTTTCTTTTTAGGGACTATAGGAGCTTTCTATGAATACGCAACCAAACTTAAGCTTTTATAAAATCAATGAAACATATATGGAATCATTACAAATCATTGATCCTGATGTTAGAGTTTCAACCGGAGACAAACGAACTCGCCCCTATGTAAGCATAGTCCTTACCATCCACGATAGGCTATTTTTTGCGCCCCTTTCTTCACCAGCTAAATTTCCAAGTACATTAGATTCTAATGCACTACAAATTGCTAAAGCAAAAAAATCCAACATTGAAAAAAGACGTATCAGTATAAAAGTCATAAGTAATAAGCAAGTTCATCTTTGCAATGTGATTATTGGAAAAATAATTCCAGTACCTAAATCTCAAATTACAGAAATTTCTATCAATGATTTACTAGCATCAGCTATCTCTTCTGAGAAAAAATATGGCGACTTATTACAAAAAGAATATTACGCTATTAATGCAATGAAAGATACAATTTATGATAAAGCGTTACGGTTTTATACAAAATCTGTGTTCAACACATTACCCAAGCATAATAAAACACATTGTATAAACTTACAAAAAGCCATCGCCTATCATGACTCTTGGATAGAAAAGCATACATAATATCTTCACTCATATCATCACTAGAAAGTTGTGTATGACATAAACATGTATAGCATAATTTTTCTCTTATTAGAGTTCCAACATAGCGCCTCTAGGCGATGTTAATGGTATCTAGACAACAACATATGCAAAAAATCGCGACATACTCCGGAGCAAACTTAACGATAGTATCAGTTTGTGGAGGAGTGTGCCGCGATTTTTTACCTTATATGCTGCTAAAGCTTACCCTAAGTGTGCTATCACAGCGTCAGTCATGCCTTGGGTATTCACTTTCGTGAATCCTTCACGGTACATATCTCCTGTGCGATAACCCGCATCAAGGACGGCTGTGACTGCTTGTTCAATGGAATCCGCTACTACAGGTAAATCCAAGGAATAACGACACATCATCGCAGCAGACAAGATCGTACCTAATGGGTTAGCAATACCTTGTCCTGCAATGTCTGGCGCCGAACCATGAATTGGTTCATACAAAGAAGTGCCTGTACCGATGGAGGCAGATGGTAATAAGCCAAGGGAGCCAGAGATAACAGCTCCTTCATCACTTAAGATGTCTCCAAATAAGTTAGTTGTCACTAGGACATCAAATTGACCTGGATTCGTCACTAGTTGCATAGCTGTATTATCTACATAGTAGTAATCCATGGAAATATCTGGGTTAGCTTCTGCTTTTTCTTTCGCAATTTTACGCCATAAACGAGAGGATGCCAATACGTTGGCTTTGTCTACGCTCACCACTTTACCGGAACGTTTACGTGCCGTCTCTACAGCTACATCCATGATACGTTCTACTTCATACCGAGCGTAGGTCTCTTTATCCCAAGCAAATTCGTTTGGCCCTTCTCCCTGTGCTTCTTCACGCTCCCCAAAATAGATGCCACCAGTCAATTCACGAACGATAACGAAGTCAACATTTTCTACTAGTTCTGGTTTCAACGGAGAGAACTCACGCAATGCTGGATAGATTTTCACTGGGCGTAAGTTGCAGAACAAGCCCAATGCTTTGCGCAAGCCAAGGATAGCTTTTTCAGGACGGATAGATGGATCTACATCATCCCATTTAGGACCGCCTACAGCACCTAACAATACAGCATCTGCCGCTTGGCATGCATCGATCGTGTCTTGTGGCAATGGTTCACCGAAAGCATCGATAGCGGCACCACCCGCTTTTTTCTCAATCCAGTTGGCTGTCACACCCGCTTTAGCAAAGGCTGCGTCCACCACAGCACGGGCGGAATTTGTTATTTCTTCTCCAATGCCGTCGCCAGCAATTAGGACAATCTGTTTTTCACTCATAGTAATCCTCTTTTGAACGTCTCTACACTATACTAAGATATCTTACATATCTAGTATCCATACTATAGGGAATACCACTAGGCTAATCAATAATAGCATAACCTAGGGCCTCCTATTAATTCTATCATTCCTATTAGTCTTGTCTTGTTTTCGCAAAGTTCACTAGTCCACCTGCTTTGGCAATGTTTTGCACAAATTGAGGTAGTGCCGTTCCCTGGTAGCTTTCCCCAGTAGTCACATTATGGACAACACCTGTAGCCATTTCTACAGCGATTTCATGACCTTCTTGAATGCGCTCCACAGCCTCGCCAATTTCGATTACTGGCAAACCGATGTTGATAGCATTGCGGAAGAAAATGCGGGCAAAGCTATCTGCAACGATGCAAGAAATGCCTTTCTCTTTAATCACCGCTGGCGCATGTTCACGAGAGGAACCACAGCCAAAGTTTTTGCCAGCTACCATGATTTCACCGGCTTTCACATTCGGTGCAAAGGTAGTATCAATATCTTCCATAGCATGTTCTGCCAACTCCGCCATATCCGCAATCGCCAAATAGCGCGCTGGAATAATTACGTCTGTATCTACATTGTCGCCGTAGCGCCAAATCGTTCCTTGAAAGTCTGCCATATTATACCTCCTCAGGGCTTGCTAAATACCCTGCTACTGCACTTGCTGCTGCCACATAGGGGCTTGCCAAATATACTTCACTGTCCACGTGTCCCATACGGCCACGGAAATTACGGTTTGTCGTAGAAACGGTGCGTTCTCCCTCTGCCATGATGCCCATGTAACCACCTAAGCAAGGACCACACGTTGGTGTACTTACAGCACATCCTGCTTCGATGAAGATGTCCATTAAGCCGGCTTTCACAGCTTGGTTATATACATCTTGAGATCCAGGGATAACGATGCAACGCACGAAGTCCGCCACCTTGCGACCTCTAAAAATTTCTGCGCACATTTGTAAGTCTTCAAAGCGACCATTCGTACAAGAACCGATGATAACTTGGTCGATTTGAATGCGGTCTTCTTTCACAATATCTTTCATGTAATGCGTGTTGGAAGGAAGATGTGGGTAGGCCACCACTGGAGTTAATTCGTCCAATTGAATGGTTACCACTTGGCAATATTCTGCATCTTCATCTGCTGCAATTGGCTCGATAGGACGTGTGATGCGACCTTGGATATACTCCTCTGTCACTGCATCATACGGGAATACCCCACATTTACCGCCCGCTTCGATAGCCATATTACAGATGGTCAAGCGGTCTGCCATTGTCATGTATTGCACACCAGATCCATGGAACTCAAGGGCTTTATAACGAGCTCCATCCACGCCAATTTTACCGATTAAGTCCAATACAATATCTTTACCAGAAATCCATTTTGCAGGTTTTCCTTCTAACACGACTTTGATTGTTTCTGGCACTTTGAACCAAGTTTTGCCTTCAGCCATAGCCACACCTGCATCTGTAGAACCAACACCAGTAGCGAAAGCATTCAATGCTCCATAGGTACAAGTGTGAGAATCGGCACCAATGATCATTTCTCCCGGGCCAATCAAACCTTGTTCTGGCAACAATACGTGCTCAATGCCCATACGTCCTACTTCAAAATAGTGTGTAATCTTATGTTGTCGTACGAAATCACGCATCACTTTCGCTTGTGTAGCGGACTTAATATCTTTATTCGGTGTGAAATGGTCCGGTACTAGGTAGATGCGATCTGCATCGAATACAGGTTTACCGATTTTTTCAAACTCTTTCTTTGCTGGTGGAAATGTAATATCGTTCATCAAGATGAAATCTAATTGACACTCGATCATTTGACCTGCTTTTACTTCTGCAAGCCCTGCATGGCGTGCCATATTCTTTTCTGTAATCGTCATACCCATGACATTAACCCTCCTGGTTTCCAAACTCTTGTTCTAATTCTTTTGCTAAATAAATTGCGTTCACTGCGTTAATATAAGCATTCACACTAGATTTTACGATATCTGTGCTAATACCACGGCCTTGGAATCTGCGGCCATTGTAGTTGACTTTCACCACTGCTTCCCCAAGGGCATCCTTACCTACCGTTACGGAACGGATTTGGAAATCTTCCAACACAAATGGTGTGTTCACTAGTCGTTCAATAGCTCTGAAAGAAGCATCTACTGGACCATCACCAACAGCGGCATCCATACGTTCACCATTTGGTGTTAACACACGAATGCTAGCAAGGACGTATCCATTTTGATCGGAATGGTAATCGTGTTGTACCACGTGGAATGCTTGCTCGTGATGCATGGTATCCATCACTAACGCATAAATATCTTCATCGTACACTTGTTTTTTCTTATCTGCTAAGGCTTTGAATTGAACGAACAACTCATTCACTCGTTCTTCTTCCAACTGAAAGCCTAAATTCACTAGATGATCTTCAAAGGCATGACGACCAGAGTGTTTGCCTAATACAATGGACGTTTTTTCTGCCCCTACGCTAGCAGGAGTCATGATCTCATAAGTAGTTGGATTATTCAACATACCATGTTGATGAATACCAGACTCATGAGCGAAAGCATTAGCTCCGACGATAGCTTTATTAGGAGATACAGCAACACCGCAAAGTTTGCTCACCAATTTACTAGTACGTGTGAATAGTGGTGTATCGATGTGTACATCGAATGGATAGTGGTCATGACGAGTTTTGATAGCCATCACTACTTCTTCAATTGCCACATTACCAGCTCGTTCTCCTAAACCATTCATAGTGCATTCCACTTGACGAGCCCCTGCTTCGATAGCTGCCAATGTATTCGCATTAGCAAGGCCTAAATCGTTATGACAATGTACACTAATAATTGCCTTTTCGATACCTTTCGTATGCTCTTTGATGTAGCGAATGCGATTGCCGAACTCTTCCGGGGTCATGTAGCCTACTGTATCTGGTACATTCAAGATAGAAGCTCCACCTTCAATAGCCACTTCAAAAACACGGCATAGATAATCTAAATCTGTACGAGATGCATCTTCTGCGGAGAACTCGATTTCATCAAATTTACCTTTCGCAAACTCAAGGATATGTTTCACAATATCTAACACTTCTTCACGAGTTTTTTTCAATTTATATGTTAGATGAATATCGCTAGTAGCGATAAACACATGTAAACGGCTACGCTCTGCATGAGCTAGTGCTTCTGCTGCTTTTGTCACGTCATTTTCATTGGATCGAGCAAGCGCTGCAATAGTACATCCACGTACTTCTTTAGCAATGGTAAATACCGCTTCAAAGTCACCTTCTGACGCCGCTGGGAAACCAGCTTCGATGACATCTAGTCCAAGGCGCACAAGAGCTTGTGCAATTTCTACTTTTTCTGGTGTTTGAAGGGACACACCTGGTGTTTGCTCCCCATCACGTAGTGTAGTATCAAAAAAATAAATTCTGTTATCCATGGTTATTCCTCTTTCTGACTAATCTATATCTGTTCGTATGTCTATTCTAATGGATGATTCTAAAAAAACTGAATATGTGGCCTCCATATCTCACCTTTGCTAAAATCATTCCTATGGTGGTTTTAAGTGCGTCCCTCTAAAATTACTTTCAGAGAATAGAAAAACGCCCCCAGAGATGTCTATGCATCCCTAGGGGCGTCATATAACGTATTGGTTGTATAGTAGTTTTTACATTTTACATACTGTCTGTCCTATTAGTACATTACAAATTCTAACACTATTAAGTGCGGTTGTTTGTCATAATCACCCGCCTCTTATACTATTAGTAAGCTATGCTTACATCTATCAGAACATTCTAATAGAGTTTTCTTGTACTGTATACCTTATACAGATTTCGTCGTAAAATGTAAGAATCACTAATCAACCTATGATACAAAAAAGCCCCTCAATGTGCAGTGCACATCAAGGGGCATTATCATTTCAATAACACGGTCCCACCCTAGTTGGTTCTCACAGTTATAACGGAACTACCGTCGATGACTACTTAGTTTCACCATCGCTGCTCACAGGGGAGTTTCAATATAATCGTTCTACTACTTCACACCAACCAGTAGCTCTCTGAAAGCAACTAACTATATCTTTATACCTGTTCATCGCATTTGCTTTATATAACTGAAAACTATTCTATAGTATTTTAAGTCGCTTGTCAATAGACTCATGTGTTTTTTATCTTTGTATATACACAATACGAATAAATTCTGTTATAATGCAATTATAGAAGAGTCTTCAACGCGCGTTGGGCTCATCTCTTCCTATCCTATAGGAGGAGGTGGTACTATGAAAAAGTTTTTTAGAAAAATCAATGTATTGATTTTAATTTTAAAGCTAATAGTACAAATCATTAGTTTCTTTAACAATTAATGATAAAGCCTAACGAAAGAGGTTCGCACCCTCTATACGTTAGGCTTCATCAATTTACCCATTTGAGATGAGCCTAACGCCAGCACACGTTGACGGCTCTTCTTATTTATGTCTCAAGTATAGCACTGTTTAAGGTAAAAAACAATAGGGCGGCTGTATCAAACAATAGATAATACACATCATATCGCTCCAACAATTGATATACATCGTATTGTTTTTGTATTTTCTTCTACAGATGTTAGCCTACAATTCTTCGATTTTATACAAAGTATACCCTTCATAGTAATAACTATGGTCAATGCCCTTCATATATACTGTTCTATCATCTATTTGATCCGTTAAGGCACTTTTTAAGAGATACTTGATTTCAGTATCTTTAATAGGGCTCCGTTCCATAGCTAGTAAATAATCCTCTTTATCCACTAAGCTCCAATCTACAACAAGATGTAGTTCATCTTTCAACATTAGGTCCAGCCAGATTCTAGCGCTTCTTCCATTGCCTTCTCTGAAAGGATGTGCCACGTTCATCTCCACATATTTTTCAACAATCTCATCAAATGTAGATTGTGGCATGTTTTCTATACTTTCAAGGGCGGCCTGTAAATACATAACAGGAGCAAATCTAAAATTACCTTTTGCCATATTTACCGTTCTAACTTTTCCTGCAAAGTCATAGATATCTTCAAATAAATATCTATGTATCGCTGCTAACTGAGCAAAAGAACCTACAGAATACACTGCTAATACTGTACCATCAAATAGGTCTAGGGCTTTCTTTTTACTAATCCGTTCTTCCTCTTTAGCAAGTTCTACCGAATTAGTGATTCCCAATTTATTTTGCAACACCATATCATCACCACCTTTTAGCACAAGATATGCAAACTTATCTAGCACTCATCATTCCGATAAAAATCTTCTAAAAAGGACTGCAACCAGAATCTATTGTATTCTGTTACAGTCCTTTCTTTATGACACACTCATTATGTCTTATTTTTTATTATCGATAGCTGCTTTCACAAATCCTTTGAACAATGGATGTGCATTGTTTGGACGGGATTTCAATTCTGGATGGAATTGCACGCCCACGAACCAAGGATGATCTGCTACTTCAACGCATTCTACTAGACGATTATCAGGAGATGTGCCGGAGATAATCAATCCTGCATCTGTCAATTGTTGACGATATGCATTGTTGAATTCCCAACGATGACGATGGCGTTCATAGATTAAATCTTCGCCGTATGCTTCATGTACTTTTGTACCTGGTACTGTTTTACATGGGTATACACCAAGACGCATTGTACCACCTTTTTCATCCACATCTACTTGATCGTCCATTAAGTCGATTACCGGGAATTGGCAGCTTTCATCAAATTCTGTAGAAGTAGCACCTTTCATATCCAATACGGAACGAGCAAATTCCATAACAGAAGATTGCATACCTAAACAGATCCCAAGGAATGGTACTTTGTGCTCACGAGCATATTGGATAGTGGCAATTTTACCTTCTACCCCACGGCAACCGAAACCACCTGGCACCAAAATACCGTCCACATCTTTGTACACTTCCGCTAAATCAGTACCTTCTGCTTCTACCGCTTCAGAGTCAACCCATTTAATATTCACTTTAGTGTCTTCTACGATCCCTGCATGCCCCAATGCTTCTGCTACAGAAATGTATGCGTCATGTAATGCTACGTATTTACCCACAAGAGCGATAGTAATCTCTTTTTTAGGATGTAAGATTTTATGAACCATTTCTTTCCATTCTGTCATATCTGCAGGACGGTCTTCTAGGTTCAATTTACGCACTACAATGCTGTCTAATCCTTCATCTTGCATCATTAACGGTACTTCATAAATTGTACTGCAAGTGCGGTTTTCCACGATAGCATCTGGATCAACATCACAGAATAATGCCAATTTATCTTTCATTTCACGAGAAATTTCTTTCTCCGTACGGCATACGATAATATCTGGTTGAATACCGATGCCACGAAGTTCTTTTACGCTATGTTGTGTTGGTTTTGTTTTCAACTCACCAGCTGCGCTGATATATGGCACCAATGTTACGTGAATATACAACACATCATCACGGTTGACTTCTTTTTTTACTTGGCGGATTGCTTCCAAGAACGGTAAGCTTTCAATATCACCCACAGTACCGCCGATTTCTGTGATCACCACGTCTGCATTATCTTCTTTACCAACGCGAAATACAGCATTTTTAATTTCATTCGTAATATGAGGGATAACTTGCACAGTAGAGCCAAGATATTCACCTTTACGCTCTTTATTGATCACAGACCAATACACTTTACCAGCCGTGATATTGGACGTTTTACCTAAGTTAATGTCGATGAAACGTTCATAGTGACCTAAATCTAAGTCAGTTTCTGCACCGTCGTCAGTGACGAACACTTCACCATGTTGATAGGGACTCATTGTACCTGGGTCAATATTGATATATGGGTCAAATTTTTGAATTGTCACCTTATATCCACGGTTTTTCAACAAACGTCCCAAGGATGCTGCAGTAATGCCTTTACCTAATGATGATACGACGCCACCTGTTACGAAAATATACTTTGTTGACATGATGCCTCCCTAATAATTATATGCTTCTGATTACATTTTTTCAGGAGCGGAAATACCTAAGATACCAAGACCATGTTGTAATACATGCGCCGTTGCTGTAATCAAGCCTAATCGAGCTTGTTGCAATTCTGAGTCAACGCCCATGATACGGCCTTGTTTATAGAAGGAATGGAATAAACTTGCTAGATCGTACAAGTATTTAGCTATACGATGTGGGGCTTTATTATTAGCAGATAACTGAATTTCTTCTGGGTAGGCTGCTAATTTTTTAATCAATTCCACTTCTTGTTCACTTTGCAATGCTGTGAAAGATGTATTCGCCCAGTCCCCATAAGCAATACCCGCTTCTTTGACTTGTCCAAAAATACTGTGAATACGAGCGTGCGCATATTGGATGTAGTACACTGGATTGTCGTTAGACTTAGATGATGCCAAATTAATATCGAAATCTAATTGACTATCTAAGGAACGCATCAAGAAGAAGTATCTTGCTGCATCCACCCCTACGTCTTCAATCAATTCGTCCAACGTAATGGTTTCACCAGTACGTTTGGACATTTTTACAAGTTCTCCATCACGGTATAAGAATACCATTTGTAATAATAGAACTTCTAATTTATCTGGATTGAATCCAAGCGCTTCCATAGCTGCTTTCACACGGGCAATATAACCATGATGGTCAGCACCCCAAATGTTAATTAATTGTTTGTACCCACGTTCGTATTTATCTTTGTGGTATGCAATATCTGCTGCTAAATACGTTGGCTCTCCATTGTCACGGATAACCACGCGATCTTTATCATCACCATATTGCATAGATGCCAACCAATAAGCTCCATCTTTTTCGTACATAGCGCCAGATTCTAAAAGCTGATTCACCAATGTACGAATTTCACCGCTTTTATGCAAACTACGTTCACTGAACCAACGGTCAAAGCCAACACGGAAATTACGCAATGTTTTGCGTAATCCATTTAATTTTTCTGTTAAAGCAAATTCTTTAAAGAATGGAACACGCTCTTCTTCTGGAAGCACTGCGAAGAAATCACCTCTCCAGTTAATCAATTCTTGCGCTGTATCGATGACATCTTGACCACGATAGCCAGACTCAGGGAACTCATGTTTCATATCTAACAATTCTAAATAGCGAGCATTCACAGAGGCCGCTAAGTTATCGATTTGTTTGCCTGCATCATTAATGTAATACTCAGCAAATACATTGTAACCTGCTGCACGCATCAAATTTACCAAAGCACTTCCATAGGCAGCACCACGACCATGTCCTACATGTAACAAACCTGTTGGGTTGGCACTGACATACTCGATTTGCACTGTATCTTCTTCACGAAGTGGAGCATTACCGTATGTTTCACCTACAGTTAAGATATTTTTTAAAGTATCGTAAATCACATCTGATGCTAAGAAGAAATTGATAAATCCAGCACCTGCTACTTCAGCACGCGTTAACCAATCATAATTCATATGAGAAATGATCGTTTCTGCGATTGCTCTTGGA
Source organism: uncultured Veillonella sp. (assembly GCA_963523985.1). Lineage (GTDB taxonomy): Bacteria > Bacillota > Negativicutes > Veillonellales > Veillonellaceae > F0422. The sequence continues at coordinate 1,787 of CAUREE010000031.1, read as the reverse complement.
TTCAATTTAGCTACCCGTGCAGATTGCATAGCAATATTCGTAGAAAAATCACCGAACTCTTTCTGCGGTGGTACTTCTAATTGTGCCTCTGGATAGGTACCTTCTGGTAGTTCTCCTTGTTCCAGAGCTATCTGCAAAGCATCCTTAATGGCTGCTTTCAAAACTTCTTTCATGTCCATAATGTACATCCTCCCGAATCTCTACATATAGTTGGTTGTAAAATTGCCATTCACCACCAACAGAGATATCATATCCTAAACAAATATGGCCCTTGCCATCTTTCAAATCTATGTCTAATTCATGGGTTAGCATAGCTAGTTCTACCGCCCCATATGGGGTTTCCAAGCTTGCAATGTTCGTCTTCCCCAGTTGATACTCATGGCGCATAGAAAATTCACCAGTTCGCAAGAGTACTACCGAATCCCTATAGGCTTTAATTGTTGTTTTCGTATTCCCCAAACCAGTGACTTCACTTTCATCATAAATAATATGTTTCGCCAAAGCTGTTTCATAATACTTACCAGAGGATACTAATTCCACTACCGTATCTTCTCCATCCGCATCACGTTGCGTACTTTTCACGGACACAATGACTCGTTTCATTAGCATTCCTCCTCTCGTATTCACGCACTATCTGTATCACTTCATTATATCACAACTTGCCGCAATGAGGGCCTCTTTTTGGGACCGTTCCATGCGCTTCACTTGCTGTTCCATGGATTGAGCGTCTTGCTTTCTACTGAAAGCTGTACTCCACACCAAAGTGACCGGTCTACGACCTCGCGTATACTTGGCGCCCCCTTTAATTTCTCCATTATGAGCGCGTATGCGTTTCTCTAAATCCGTAGTCCAGCCCGTATAGAGAGAGCCATCCGCACATCGCACCATATAGGTATAAAACTTTTCTTTCATCTTATTCTCCAGCTGGAATTGGTGCTAAGTCAACCGACTGAATCACCACTGGTTCTTTCGGGGTATCGCGCTTATCTCGTGGCACACGACTAATCGCTTCCACTACATCCATCCCTTGTACAACTACTCCAAAGATGGTGTGCTTATTATCTAACCAAGGAGTAGGTGCCACTGTAATAAAGAACTGCGCATTCCCTGTATTAGGACCTGCATTGGCCATCGCCAAGATACCCATTTTATTAAAGTGTAAATCATTGCTCACTTCATCAGGAATCGTGTATCCAGGCCCTCCTTTTTTATTATCTCCGCCTTGGATCATAAATCCATCGATGACACGGTGAAAGGTTAAATTATTGTAATATCCTTGTTCAATTAAACTTTTGAAGTTTTTCACAGTGATAGGTGCCTTACTACCATACAGACGCACTTTGATATCACCTTTATTCGTATGAATCGTAGCATATTCATCAGCAATTGGTGTCGCATCAAAGCTAGGCATCTTTGCTTCTACTTTCACATCTTTACCTACTTCAGATTTTGCTTGCTGAGCTGCATCTGTACCACAAGCAGCCGTCACTACTAATGTTGCTCCTAATAGTGCACTCAGTAAGATACGTTGTATATTCATTAATTATCTCCATTTCTAAAATAAAAACCACCGTTAGATGAAACCTCTAACGGCGGTCTTTACTTATTGTATCATACTTGACGCAGATGTGCAAAAAGAATCTACCCTATCTCGCTAAGACTTGACGAATATAATAGCCTCGTTCTCGCAAGGAACCATTCAAATAAACAATTTCATTCGATTTCACACGAATCAAGTATAATGGATCATCACGGTCTAATAATTTTTCCATACCAATGTCTGTTAG
>CAUREE010000030.1:0-12915 GCA_963523985.1 uncultured Veillonella sp. | reverse complement strand
GGGTTATGATGGAAATGAGTACCATTGCAAAACAACATGAGGAGCAGCGCCATTTGGAAGTGAATGGTTTGTATAGTTCCCAGTTTGAAAAAGATGCGTGCGGCATGGGATTTGTGGTGAATATTAAAGGTAAAAAATCTCACGATATCATCGACGATGGCTTGCGTATTCTTGAGCGTTTAGAGCACCGTGGTGGTGCTGGCGCCGATAAGGATACGGGCGATGGAGCAGGTATCTTAGTACAAATTCCACATGACTTTTTCCGCCGTGAGTGCGAAGTGTTAGGTATCCATTTACCACCGGCAGGCGACTACGGTGTGGGTATGGTTTTTGCTCACAAGTACGAAACATTACGGAATGAGCAAAAGCGCATTCTAGAAGAGGTGGTTCGTGAAGAAGGCCAAATCGTATTAGGCTGGCGTGAAGTGCCGGTAGATTCTACGGCAGTTGGTCATGAGGCAGCCTTGATTCGTCCTTGGATGATCCAAATCCTCATTGGTAAAGGTCCAGATGTGACAAACCAAGCGGAGTTTGAACGCAAATTATATATGATTCGTAAAATTGCAGAAAAACGTATCGTCCCATTGAGTAAAGAAATGAGCAGCGATTTTTACATTGCTTCCTTGTCGTCTAAAACCATTGTTTACAAAGGTATGTTGACGCCAGTGCAATTACGAAATTTTTACCTAGATTTGAACGATTTAGATTTCACTTCTGCCTTAGCGATGGTCCATTCTCGTTTCAGTACGAATACATTCCCAAGCTGGGCACGGGCCCATCCTAACCGGTATTTAGTACATAATGGAGAAATCAACACCATCCGTGGTAATGTAAACTGGATCAATGCTCGTGAAGGAAAAGCAGAATCTCCATTATTCCCAGATATTAAAAAAGTATTCCCTGTGGTGGATGATACAGGGTCTGATTCTGCTATGTTCGACAATACTCTTGAGTTCTTACACATGACAGGCCGTAGCTTGCCACATGCGATTATGATGATGATTCCAGAACCATGGGAACGCAATACGTTGATGAGCCAAGAAAAGCATGATTTCTACGAGTTTAATAGTTTCATGATGGAACCATGGGATGGTCCAGCAGCTATGGGCTTTACCGATGGTACTGTTATCGGTGGTGTCTTGGACAGAAATGGCTTACGTCCTGCACGTTATTATGTGACTGCTGACGATCGTGTGATTATGGCATCTGAAGTAGGCGTAGTGAACGAAGAGGACGATATGATTCGTGCCAAAGGTCGCCTAGAGCCAGGTAAAATGCTCTTAATCGATACAGAAGAAGGTCGTATCATTTCTGATGAAGAAATCAAGCAACGAGTGGCTACCGAATTGCCGTACCATGAATGGGTAAAAGAGCATGTCATTCATTTATCGGAAATTCAACAAGCTACGGAAGATAGCATCCCAGAAGTGGGCGACTTGTTCATGCAACAACAAGTATTTGGCTATACCCAAGAAGATTTGGTGCGCATGATTATCCCTATGGCGAAAGATGGTAAAGATCCAGTAGGATCCATGGGTGCCGATGCACCGCTTGCAATCTTGTCCGATAAACCGCAAATGTTGTACTCCTATTTTAAACAACTATTTGCGCAGGTAACGAATCCACCAATCGACGCCATCCGCGAAGAAATGGTGACATCTACACGAGTAATGCTTGGCAATAGCGGTAACTTGACGGACCCTAATAAAGTGGGCACCTATGCCGTATCTATGCGAACTCCGATTATGACGAACCAAGAATTGGCAAGTATTAAACAATTGGATTGCCGTCGTATGAAATCGGTGACCTTATCCATCTTGTTTGACCCTGCCAAAGGTGCGGAAGGCATGAAAGAAGCCTTAGACCGTTTGTGCAAAGATGCAGAGGAAGCAGCTCGCACTGACCAAAATGTGTTGATTTTGTCTGACCGTGGCGTGGACGAACATCATGCGCCAATCCCTGCGTTATTGGCAGTGGCAGCGGTGCACAATCACTTGATTAACACTGTGCTACGCACAGAAATGGGCTTAATCTTAGAATCGGGGGAACCTCGTGAAGTGCATCATTTCTGTACACTCTTAGGCTATGGTGTAACGGCCATCAATCCATACGTGGCGTTAGCAACGGTTCGTGAGCTACAAGCCACAAACCGCTTGGGTAACCTCACACCAGAGGAAGCAGAAGCCAATTACATCAAGGCCTCAGTGTCTGGCATTATGAAAGTCATGTCGAAAATGGGTATTTCCACTGTACGCAGTTACCATGGTGCGCAAATCTTTGAGGCATTGGGATTGAATACGAACTTTATTAGCACGTACTTCCCTAACACACCGACACGCATTGGCGGTATCGGTTTAGGTGGCGTAGCTCATGAAACATTAGAACGATTCCAACGAGCTTTCAAAGAGGATGTGAAAGTCCTAGAACCAGGCGGTTGGTACGGCCCAATGAAAGATGGGGAAGAGCATTTATTCAATCCAGATACGATTAAGTTGTTGCAAACATCCTTGATTGAAGGGGATTACAATATCTATAAAGAATACTCCAAAATGATTCGTGAAGATTACCATGTGACTTTACGTAGTTTGATGGAATTGAACTTCCCAGTGGGCGGTGGCATTCCTGTGGAAGAAGTAGAACCAGTGGAAGACATTGTGAAACGCTTCAAAGCGGGCGCTATGAGTTATGGTGCTATCAGTAAAGAGGCGCACGAAGCTATTGCGATTGCTATGAACCGCTTAGGATCTACATCGAACTCTGGAGAAGGTGGCGAAGACACAAGTCGTTTTGTTCTTGATGCCAATGGAGATAATCGTAATAGTGAGGTCAAACAAATTGCATCCGGTCGTTTTGGGGTGACTACGAATTACTTGGTGCATGCAAAAGAATTGCAAATCAAATGTGCGCAAGGGGCGAAACCAGGTGAAGGTGGCCAGTTACCAGGAAAAAAAGTATATCCAGAGATTGCGAAAGCCCGTCACTCCACACCAGGGGTAGAGCTAGTATCCCCTCCACCACATCACGATATTTATTCTATCGAAGACTTGGCAGAGTTGATTTATGACTTGAAATGTGTCAACCCAAGTGCAGCGATTTCCGTGAAATTGACTTCAGAAGCTGGGGTAGGTACCATTGCCGCAGGAGTAGCGAAAGCAAAAGCAGATAGTATCCTTATCTCCGGCTATGATGGTGGTACGGGAGCAGCAGGTCGTACGTCTGTGAAACATGCGGGCGTGCCATGGGAATTGGGGCTTTCAGAAACGCATCAAACCTTGATGTTGAACCGTTTGCGTGACCGTGTACAACTGGAAGTAGATAGTAAACTTATGACTGGTTATGATGTGGCTATCGCAGCCTTGCTAGGGGCAGAATTATTCGGATTTGGTACCTTGCCATTAGTGGCAGTAGGTTGTCGCATGGCACGGGTTTGTCATATGAATACATGTCCGTATGGCGTGGCGACACAAGATGAAAAATTGCGTGCTAAATTTACAGGTAAACCAGAATATGTGGAAAACTTGATGAAGTTCATTGCCCAAGAATTGCGCGAAATCATGGCTTGTTTAGGTATCCGCAGTGTGCGTGAATTAGTAGGCCGTATCGACTTAGTGCGCCAACGTTCCCAAGACGATAATTTCAAGTTGTCTCGTGTGGACTTGAAGCGAATCTTGTTCAAACCATATACAGATGCTTCTGTGGGTCATTTGCACAGCATTGACCAAGACCATGAATTGGAACGTACATTGGATATGAAAAAATTACTTCGCATGTGCCGTCCTGCTTTGGATGAACAAAAACCAATTCGTGCTAAGTTGGCTATTAGCAATGTGAATCGAGTAGTAGGCACCTTGGTTGGTGGCGAAGTGGTTCGTCGTTACGGTGAAGCGGGATTGCCAGATAACACCATTAAATTGAACTTCGTTGGTTCTGCCGGTCAAAGTTTTGGTGCTTTTATTCCGAACGGTATGACATTAGAACTGGAAGGGGATGCAAATGACTACCTTGGCAAAGGTTTGTCCGGTGGTACGATCATTGCATATCCACCAAAAGCAGCGACCTATGAAGCTCATGAAAATATCTTAATCGGCAACGTGGCATTCTATGGTGCTACCTCTGGAGCTGCCTATATCAATGGCGTGGCTGGGGAACGATTCTGCGTTCGTAACAGTGGTATTACCGCCGTTGTAGAAGGTGTGGGTGACCACGGTTGTGAATATATGACAGGTGGTGAGGTCCTTGTTCTTGGCCGTGTAGGTCGTAACTTCGGTGCCGGTATGTCCGGCGGCTATGCGTACGTGCTTGACCTAGATGGACGCTACTGCAATACAGGCCTTGTGGAACTTCGCAAACCTAGTGAAAGTGACCTAGTACGGATCCATGAGTTAGTACAACAACATGTATTGCATACGAACTCCAAACAAGGTCGCCATATACTAGAAAACTGGGTATTGTACAAAGATCGCTTTACAAAAATCGTGCCAACCGCTTATGAAGAAATGCAACAAAGCATTGCTCACTTCCAAGGCGAAGGTATGGCATTAGAAGAAGCGCAGCTAGCGGCATTTAAAGCGAAATATATGAGTGGAAAATAGGATTGTTATTAATAGGTATCTATGGCAGAAATTTGCACTCTAATTGAATAGTAACTAAGAAAAGAGGAATGGAACTGATGATTCAGAACCATTCCTCTTTCGTTGTGGAGTTCATAGGTATATGGTTGTGATAGAATCAGCAAACGGCCCCTTTGTAAATAGAAATTTTTGATATATATACTCAATATGGTGTGAATGTCGATGCCTATCTGAAATTTATATTACATATATAAATATTGATATAACACAGAAAGGTGATTGGTATATATGATAAATATGAAGAAAAGATGAAGAAATTATTGACTTTTATTTTCAATATAGATATAGTTAACATAAGGATGTTGCAAAGGTTTACAATAGATGAGTAAAAGTGTGTGTAGGTAATAAATTGGTTTCTTTCACTTGTAATAGTAGTCAAACCTTGCGATGCATCATAATGTAGTATATAGATATGTGTGTGTCTGTATGCGAATAAACTTATTTTTGAAAGACTATGAGGTGTTAGGATGTATCAAAGAAAGACAGGTAAGCACCTACTATTATACGGTGCTATTATGACATGGATGGGTTTGTTCTATGGCGTAGCAGCGGAGAATGCCGTATATGTAGAAGCGGATCGACTAAAAGCAGCTGAGCAGTATGAGACTCAGCATACAACGATTATTACGCAAAAAGACATTGAAGCGAAACAGGCTAAAAATGTGGAAGATGTGGTTTTCCATGAAACGGGCGTGTCTCGTACAGTGGATGCGATGGGTCGTGTGGGTGTGTCTATTCGTGGTGCCGACCCACGTCATACATTAATTTTAATTGATGGACAACCAGCTATCGGTGAGTTTGCTAAATATGCAGGGCAAGGTGATGAATTGATGCGTCTAGGAACGGAAAACTTAGATCATATTGAAGTTGTACAAGGGGCAGCTTCCGCGAAGTATGGTTCTGGTGCTATTGGTGGTGTTATCAATGTAGTCACAAAGAAACCGACAAAAACGAGTGGTCTTCAGTTCAATGTAGAGTCTTTGCGTACTAAAGGTGACAAAGGGCCTATGCCATACTCTAACTTCTTCATGCGTGCTGACACAGGAAAAATTGGTAACATTAATATGGCCATTTATGGTAGCAAACGTGATGTGTTACCAGTGTATACAGCAAATCCAAGAAAATCGGTGGAATTAGCCCATGATGACATGACTGTTTTTAATAAAAACTCTTTGCGCTATTATGGTGAACAATCCAATATCGGTATGAGTACGCATTGGGATGCAAATAAAAATCATAGTGTAGATATTCGTGTGGATCAACATACAGAAAATCTACATCGTTTTAATAAAGGGTCTAACTCTTTAATGGCTCCTGAAGTGCAGTTCAAACGAAGCATTAAACGAAATCAATACAGTATTGGTTGGCATGCGAAAAATCAAGAGAAAATTAATTGGGATGTAGAGGTAAACTACGCTAAATTGAAGGAAAATGATATTACCTTAACGAATACAGTAGGTCATGTACCGTTCTTTGGTGCTAATGAATTGAACCAAGTAGATACGATCGACCATTCCCAATTAGATATGCATTCGGACTTTCATATTAACGTCAATGACAACCACTATGTGAATGCTGGATTTGGTATTAAAAAAGAAAAAGGTAGTGGTAGCCGTTTAAAAAGCGCTCCTAAGACATCAAAAATGTTTATCAATCCTTGGGACTATGATAAACATTTACGGGAAGACCCAACTACGCATGAAGTATCCTCTCGTGTAGAAGACTATCCAATTGAAAAGGATAAGGATGGCACGCCATATTGGAATCGTTTGAAAGAATGGTATGGTTATGAAAAAGGTGTGCAAGGCAAGGAGTATTTGCCATCTTTTACTTACGAAGAGTTTTTCAGTCAAGAGCATGCCTTTGATTTAGTGGACACAGTGCCAAAAGAAATCGAAGGTTCTCATATGAATAGTAATAACCGTATTTCCTATTTCTTGGATCATACTACATCGGAAACAAGAGATCGCTTTAATCAATTAGTAGATAAGTTATATGAACAAAATCCAGAGATTAAAGCGGCCAATGCTAGTGAGTCTCGTGTGCGACAAAGTGCCATCGTATATTACTACTATACAGGCAAGCCGATGGTTATCAACGGTAAATCTTACGATGTGAAGTTGAATAATGTACAATTCAAAAAAGGCGATGCCTTACATAATCGTGTCACTGTAGGTCAAGCAGAAATTCAAAAAGAATATGTATATGTACAAGATGATTGGCAAGTCAATAAAAATACGACCATTACACCAATTGTACGTCTTGATCATAGCAACTTATTTGGTAGTAATTTGACGTTCAATGTAGGTATGTTACACAATGTGGGCGGCAATGTACATAAACGGTTAAAAGCCAATGTAGGTACTAGTTACAACGAACCAGGCATAGGTGAATTGTACTATAACTGGGAAATGTATGCTGGTAATCCATTGAGCGGTGGTCTTGGTGGTGGTACTGCAAGAATGGGTTGGTACTGGGTTGGCAATCCTGACTTAAAACCTGAAAAATCCATTAATGTAGACTTAGGATGGGAATATGAAAATAAGAAAACATCCTATCGGACTAGTGCATTCCACAATAATATCAACAATTATCATTCCATTTACTTCACAGGTCACTTATTAGATTTCTATCCAGAATATAATGAAAAAACACATTTAGGCTCTGAAAAATATCAACATTCCCCGGATATGATTTATAGCTTTAAAAATATTGGTAAAGTATCCATTACGGGTCTTCAAGCAGAAGTGAAACATAATTTTAATAAAAAATGGTCCAGTAAATTAGGATATACTTTCTTGCATACAGTGAATAAATCAGACCCTACTTTGCCAAAACAATTATTGGATAAACCAAAACATAAAATTGATATAGGCATTAATTACGATAATAAAGATTCAGGTGTATATGCCTCCTTGTATGGCAATCTATATGTGAAGATGCTAGATAGTCGTTCTTTAGCAGGGAATGGTAATTTTATTGACTCCTATGGACCAGCAGACAATGAAAATCCAAATATTTCTCATATTGATACCTACTTTAAAGAAGGTAAAAAACAAGAGTATCAATCAAAAACATATAGCGTATGGAATTTCATCGTTCAAAAATCTTGGGGCAATGATATCAAAGCATATATCGGTGTAGATAACTTGTTCAACTACCGAGATGATGACCGGGCAATGCAAGGTCGTGTATACCGTTTTGGCTTTAACTTTAAAGTGGGCAGTGACGGACATGTACACAAAGTTTTGAAAGATCAAACAGGTAAAGAAGTAGCTACTATTGATTTAGGTCCAGTAGATTTTGATAAGTTTATTACCACACCATTCGAAGATATTAGTAGATCTAAATTGCGCTTTGTAGGTGATTATGCTTGGCGTACTCATTACATGGAAGGTCAAAACCGTCCAGATGTAAGAACGACATTAACATCTGCTATTGGTTCTGCGATGAAGAACATGGTGGATCCTTCTGAACATGGATGGGAACAAAAAGTGCAAGTTGGCATGGAAGGCCGTGTGAATGACAAGACGGCAGTGAAAGTCATCACTAGTGCTAGCGGTCATACAGGTCATGCCACAGAGGACAATGTAAAAACAAGTCGCGGTCTAAACAAAGTTAAATTAGAAGAGGCAAATGTTACAAGAAAAGAAAAAGCTTGGGATTTCTCCGTTGGTCGTTTACCTGAGAAATTAGGGGAAACTGGCTATTGGTTCAATCAAACCTTTGATGGTGTGCGTGCCATTTGGACGAAAGATAATACGCAAGTTCGTGTCGGCTATGGTGATTTCTCTAGAAATACAGGCATTACGGATTCCGCGTATACGCAAATGTCCTACAAAACTATGGAGCGTCCATTGACAGTGAATGAGTTCTTGAATAGTGTAGAAGGCTTGAAACTAACAAAACCATTTAAGCCAATGAACATAGCGGTTCGTGAAAAAGTGGGCGATGTGGCAGGTCAATACGAAACGATTCGTAAGTACTACAATTGGGCGAAACAAGCATATCCAAACTACTTGAAGTCTGAGGAAACAAAATATTATATTAGTATTCCAAAAGCTGTGTATGGCTATACAAAAACCTATGATCCAGCTACTGGAAAAGCATCTGAAAAAGTAGGTGAAGCAGGTGTTAAATACCTAACAGAAACGGGTACGTATCCATTTTATAGTACAGATACGGATAAATATGCTACAGCGTCACAAACATTCCCTAGAACCATGTCAGCGGATTTATACCCATCATTGAATAAAGATATTTTAGGATATAGCTATGACGATGATGCACCGATCCAAGGCAATGGCAGTGAATTTGTGAAAAAATTCTTGGCAGAGCGTGGAGCTACTTTAATCGAGCGGTATAATAAAAATATCAAAGAAGCTATCAAAAGTGCAGAAGATAGTGCCAAAGAAGAATATGGCTATGCAGTGGATGATTTAAAATCTCATACAGCTTCTCGAGATGAAAAACAAAATGACTTAAATGCAGTAAATAAAAAATTGGCTGACTTTGTAGCAGCTAATCCAACAGTGACAGGGACACTAAAGGAATATAGAGCTAAAGATAGTGCTAATGGTACATTCACGGCTGCAGAAAAAGAGCATTTTGACTTACTGAAAAAACAGGATTTATCATCTTGGCTTGTAGATTATTACAACGATAAAATTAAAGATGATATGGAGAATATCAACCGTCCTCCATTTACTGCTACCGATATCGTAGGTGGTACTGTGGATGAAAAGGTGTTACGGGCAACTTTAGAAAAAGAAAATACATTGCCTGCTGACGGGGTGGACAACAAAGGACTAGTAGCACCAGTAGCAGCCTATGCGAACAAAATCACTTCAGATTTACGATTCACTGAAAAAGGTAGTCTATTCCCTCGTGTACCATTAGGCGAAGCGACAGGCGTTGATGTATTACAACAAGGCTATGTTCTTGATCGCGCAGAAGTGCCAAGCATTAAACGAGCTTTCTTTGTGGAAGTAAAACAACAAGTTAAAAATAACTTGGGGTTATCTGCGTGGTACTTACATTCTCAAGGCGGTCGCAATGTGGCATTTGAAACGGCTAAAGAAACAGCTGGTGTGAAAGGTAATGAAGTACATCGCTACAACAAAGTAGCCAATGTAGTAGCCGTAGGCGCTAGATATAATCTTGGTAACACAGCATTGTTATCTTTTGACTATGGTAAAAATATGTCATCTTTGGGTAAACACCTAAACGGCAATATGCAATATGACTATAATCAAGGTACGAATACATTTGCCTTGCTAGGTCATAGATTAGGAAAAACTCCTACATTCTGGGTATTGCGTGCTCAAATTGGTGCTGCAGATATCTACAGACCTCATACATGGTCTATGTATGCAGACTATAAACATTTCGAACATGGCTCCTTCTTCGGCGGTAATGGTACAAATGGTTTAACTGACCGCTATTTAGATGGTATCCGAAGCTTTACTGTAGGTGGCTCTTATGTACCAACGAAAAATTGGTTAGTCGAAGCAAGTTACACATTCGGTGCGAAAGGTATCGGTCAACGTGATACATTATTCGGACCAGAACGCTTTAACTTGGGCAACTACTCCACAGTACAAATGACGTATAAATTCTAATGATGGTTATTAGATGTAGTTTACTTTGTTAAAATAAGTAAATTAATAGTCATAAGAAATAAGTTCTAAGCATAAAGAGGAACGTTGGTGATGTCAACGTTCCTCTATTTTTTGGTTCTATTATAAGTGTTGGATTATTTATATAAATGTAGACTATAGATTTGACACAAAAGTACTAAATATAGAAAAGGGTCCCATAAGGACCCTTTTATTTAAATTATGATATGTGGAAGATATATTAGCCTTCATGACTTTTTAATTTCATGCCTTCCAACAATGTTTTCTCCGATTCCTCCATGTGGATACGAGCAATGTGGCGAGCTCGTTCTACATCGCGATCGGAGATAGCCTCCACAAGTTGACGATGTTCGTCCCAAGTTTTTGCAAGACGGCCTGTTTGGCTCATGGATAATGTACGGAAACGTAAAGTTTGCTCCCGTAGGTTGTGAATCATTTCTACAAGACGATCATTACGAGATGCTTTGTAGAGAATTTCGTGGAATAGAATATCGGCTTGTACTACTTTTTCTAAATTATTTTCATTCATGTAGTTGCCGATTTCCACAAGATGCTGCTCTAGCGTTTCTATTTCTTCGTTAGTAATACGCTCTGCTGCTAGTTCTGCGGCAAGTTCTTCTAAAATAGAGCGAAGTTCAAATACTTCTGTTACGTCCTTCAAGCTCATGTCTGCCACATAGGTACCACGGCGGGGAATCATAACGATAAGGCCTTCTTGTTCTAAAATACGAATAGCCTCACGAATAGGGGTGCGGCTCACACCGAGTTCTTCCGCAAGAGGGATTTCCATCAGCCGTTCGCCGGGTGGTAAAATACCATCTCGAATAGCTTGACGCAAGGCATCGCTAACAATCTCACGAAGCGGTTTGTACGCATCTAAACGGATCGGTTGTAAACGTGGTGCATTCATCGTAGGGCCTCCTCATCATGTGTTTTCGTAATTAGTGAAAGCCAGTTGTGACCAGCTTGTTTGATTTCTTCTTGTAATCGAATTGCATCCAGTGCTTTTTCCAATAGAACCACCACAGTAGGACCGCTACCAGTCATGATGGTAGGGAATCCACGGTCTAAGAAGAATTGTTTGCATGCTACAAGCTCTGGATGGATAGGGAAAATTAATTCTTCAAAGGTGTTGTCACTAGCTATGAAAGCTTGACGAAAGTCGTTGGCTTTCATATGTGTAGTAACAGTATCCATTGTGTCTGAAGAGACGCGAGAACCGCCTTTGAATCTTCCATAGGCTTCTACTGTGGAAATACTCACCTCAGGTTTTACGATCAATAGCCAGTGAGCACCGCTAGTTGGTAATGTTTCTAATTGTTCGCCTCGACCAGTGCCACGGGCAGTGCCGCCTTTCAGTAAGAACGGCACATCAGAACCAAGCTTAGAAGCCATAGTTAATAGTTCCTCATCGGTTAAACGAAGATCCCAAAATTTGTTAAGACCTAGTAGCATAGCGGCGCCGTCGCCACTGCCACCGCCCATGCCAGCACAAGGGGGAACTCGTTTCAACAAATGAATAGCAGCCCCTTGCGTACAGCCCGTATAGTCTTGCACCATCCGAAGGGCTTTCATAGCAATATTGCTTTCCGTATAGGGAATTAATTGTGCCATATAATACGGCAGTTCAGGGGCATCGCCAGAGAACACCACAGAATGGTGGCGCGCAAAATAGAGGGAATCCCCTAAGAAAATAGATTGAAATATGGTATCTATATTATGGTACCCATCATCACGTTTGTCCGTGATAGCAAGGCCCACATTGATTTTACTAAAAGCTCGTTGTTCCATAAGATAGTCACCTCAGTGAAGTCATCAGAATGTTTGCATATAATTTTTATTATACCATATATTACGGGTGAAAATCCTTGTGAGATAAGGAGTATATTTTATATACGAACTATGGGAGCATCATTTGTAGACCTGTGAAGGGGCATAGCAAAATTGTACCAATGCAATGTAGGAAATACTTGAAAGGGGGATATGGAATGTGGTATAGTATTGATTAGTGAAAGACTTATGTAACGATTAAATAAAATGCGTTAGAAATTAAGACTTTTTCTGAAAAAGTTCTAAAGAAAATCAAAAAGAACGTCGGTACAGTAACCATGCGGTCTGAGAGCACTTTTTGAAAAGCAATATTACATTAAAATTCAAAATGGGCTGAGATCGTCGGAAACTGCATTTTGAGTGGCTTAGTTATGCGGATTCTAAGGGGTACCCTTTAGAACACTTTCCCCATTGCGGGGACTGAAACCTGCTTCAATAGAATCAAGATCAACTTCATATTTCTTTAGAACACTTTCCCCATTGCGGGGACTGAAACATTTTAGCCTCTTTCACCTTTCCTTTCGGCGCAATTTCTTTAGAACACTTTCCCCATTGCGGGGACTGAAACTTGTAGCTATAGGTCTCATAGCCGCCGCAATCTTTTCTTTAGAACACTTTCCCCATTGCGGGGACTGAAACAAGACATCTTTCCGAAATGATAGTAATGCATACTCTTTAGAACACTTTCCCCATTGCGGGGACTGAAACACTACAAAGTTGTTGATGAATGTACGGAATTGCACCTTTAGAACACTTTCCCCATTGCGGGGACTGAAACTAAATTAGGAGAAGGTGCTGGATGGAATGATATTACC
>CAUREE010000029.1:0-14015 GCA_963523985.1 uncultured Veillonella sp. | reverse complement strand
TTACTTACACCTTATAAGCAGAGGACCATCTCAAATTAACAGTATTATTCTATCACAAAAGAAAGTTTTTATGCAAGCATAAAAATTAAAATTTATCCTATTTTCCCTCCACATATTGACGTAATCGTTCAATACGTTTTTCTGTAGCTGGATGTGTGCTATAGAGTTTGCTCATGAGCCCACTTTCACCAGTTTCAACTGTATAGTTGCGTAAGGTAGTCAATGCATTATGGAGTTCAGCACCTAAGCCGATTTCATAAGCATATTTATCAGCTCGGTACTCCGCACGTCTACCTGTGAATAAGTCAATAATAACCAAAGGCGCCTTAATGACCCACTGCATAAATAGAATTTGTAAAACTACGAGAAGATAAAAAATCTGTACAATGAACGTAATCACTGGTAGTCGTAAATATTGAATCCATAATATAACGCGCGCAAAGAGTTCATACACACGAATGCACATTTGTCCCAAATAGTTCATATAGAAGCAAGAGAATCCATAGGCTCCATCTTTATGATGAATATGCCCCATTTCGTGAGCCACTATACCTAGTAATTCGTCATATGGCAGCTGTATAATAGCTCCCGTATTGAGACAAATTCGATTATGTCCCATTGCAAAGGCGTTGATGGAATCATCATTTTTGATAAACCAATCGAATTGCGACATATCGATGCCCGTATGGTTTTGTATATCCTTCTGAATCATCTGTAGAATCTCTACCTCTTGCCCTATTGGTCGACGCCCCCCATAGAGCCACATGGTAATGCGATGAAACCAAGGAATTTGCGCTAGTGCCGCCACAAGTAACACAGAGGTACCTGCTACGGCATAGCTAATATTTTCCAGGTTAATACGCACATGAAAGAGGTCCATCGCTTTCATCAAAAACGGATGATCAATAGGCCCAAAGATAACCTGGTACATATACACAATACTGCCAATGATGAATAGATTGGCAAAAAATGTTAGTACTGTAACAATCATATGACCCTACTTCAATTTACCCAAGTTACTTACTTCATAAGTCATACGCAATAATTGAAGACGATTTTGTTTTACAGCTTCATCTTTATCCATAACCATAACATGCTCAAAGAATGTTTCAATATAAGGGACCAAAGATTCTGCAAGGCTTACCGCTTTCACATAGTCTCCAGCTTCTAGGGCATTGCGATTCGTTGTATACACAGGTAATGCCGCTTTGTACAAGGCTTGTTCAGAATCTTCTTTCAATAAGGATTCGTCAACGCCTGTGAAAGTCACGTCTTTTACCATATTGAAAATACGTGTGTAGGCTTGCATTAATGGTTCGTTTTCATCCAAACGGTTAGCTGTTAAGGCTTGTCCCAACCCTTCTGCCAGTGCTACAGTCACAGTCTCTTGGCTCAATACGATATCTACCACTTGGTATGGCATACCTTGTTCTAACAAGATATTTTTCAAGCGAAGAATAAAGAAGTTTTCTAATTGACCTAATAATTCTTCTTGTTTTTCACTAGACACACCCAATAATTCCATCGCTTTTACCCAAATTGGACGCATGGATAAGGACCATTTGCTATCCATCAAGATGTTGATAATACCAATGGTTTGACGGCGCAATGCATATGGATCTTGAGAACCTGTTGGAATTAAACCACGGCTGAAAGTAGCTACAATCGTATCTACCTTGTCAACGATACTCAAAATACGGCCTGCATCGGTAGCTGGTAAAATATCCCCTGCAAAACGAGGTAAGTATTGTTCAAAAATTGCTTGTCCTACGGCTGGTGTTTCGCCATCTAGTAAAGCATATTCTTTACCCATAATACCTTGTAATTCAGTAAATTCGCTGACCATGCCTGTAGTTAAGTCTGTTTTAGCAAGATGTGTAGCACGTTCTAAGGTAGCTGTATCTGCAAAGCCTACTTCTTTTGCTAAGGTAGCACCTAATGTTAATAGACGTTCTGTTTTATCTTTCAAATTGCCCAACCCTTCTTGGAAGACAATTTTTGTCAATGCTTCATAACGACCTGCTAATGGGGTTTTACGGTCTTCATTAAAGAAGAATTTCGCATCATCTAAACGAGCACGAAGCACACGTTCATTACCAGCTGCCACAACTTCTAAGGATTTGCTATCCCCATTGCGAACTGTCAAGAACATAGGAAGCAATTTTCCTTTGCCATCCACCATTGGGAAGTAACGTTGATGGTCTTTCATTGGTGTGATGATGCAATCAGATGGCAACGCTAAATAGCTTTCATCAAAGGTACCACAAAGAGCCGTTGGATATTCTACTAGATAAGTAACTTCTTCTAATAAGTCTTCGTCCCACACCACTGTAGCACCTTTCGTAGCTGCTAGTTCTGTTAATTGTTTACGGATTGTTTCACGACGTACGTCTTGGTCGATCATAATGAAGTTCTTAGTTAACGTATCTACATAGTCTTTTGGTTCAGCTATAGTCAATTCAGATTCACCAAGGAAACGATGTCCACGGCTCACGTTCGTGCTTGTTACATTGGCAAATGTCACTGGTACCACGTCTTGACCGAACAATGCCACCAACCAACGTACGGGACGTACAAAACGCTCTTCTAAATCGCCCCAATGCATAGATTTGGGGAAGCTTAATCCTGTAATCAAAGATGGAAATACGTCAGATAAAACTTCTTTTGTATCTAAACCAGCTGTCGTTGTGTCAGCAAAAATGTAGCCATCTACTACTTTCAATTCAGATACATCTAATCCTTTACCACGAGCAAAACCGATGGCTGCTTTGGTAGGGTTACCGTCTCCATCATAAGCGATAGACACAGATGGACCTTTGTGAGTTTCATGAACATCTTCACCACATTCTGCTACGTCATTGATCAATAATGCAACACGACGAGGTGTGGCGTATACTTTTACAGCGCCATGTGGAATATGACGCTCTGCCAAAGCCGCTGTCGCCAATTCACCTAATTGTTTGATAATATTTGGCAAAAATCCCGCAGGAATTTCTTCTGCCCCAATTTCAAAGAGTAAATCCTTAGCCATCTTATTTATCTCCTTTCAACAATGGGAAACCAAGTTCTTCTCGTTTCACCAAATAGTTTTGCGCACAAATACGAGCCATGTTACGAACACGGCCGATGAAAGCTGTTCTTTCAGAAATAGAAATGGCACCGCGTGCATCTAACAAGTTAAATGTATGGGAACATTTCAACACATAATCGTAAGCCGGCAATACAAAGCCTAATTGACATACTCGTGTAGCCTCTGCTTCGTACATGTCGAACAATTTGAACAACATATCTGTATCGGCTAATTCAAAGCTGTATGTAGATTGCTCTACTTCGTTTGCATGCCATACATCGCCATAGGTGTACTGTTCGTTCCATTGCAAATCGTACACATTTTCTACACCTTGAATATACATCGCCAAGCGTTCTAAGCCGTATGTAATTTCAACAGATACTGGTTTTACATCGATGGAGCCCACTTGTTGGAAATAGGTAAATTGCGTTACTTCCATTCCGTCTAACCAAACTTCCCAACCAAGACCCCAAGCGCCTAATGTTGGAGATTCCCAGTTATCTTCTACGAAACGGATATCGTGATCTTCTGCGTGAATGCCAAGAGCTGCCAAACTTTGTAAGTATAATTCTTGAATATTGTCTGGAGATGGTTTGATAATCACTTGGAATTGATGATGTTGGAATAAACGATTCGGATTGTCACCATAGCGACCGTCTGCTGGACGACGGGATGGCTCTACATAGCATACAGACCAAGGTTCAGGCCCTAAAGCATGTAAGAAGGTAGCTGGGTTCATGGTACCCGCCCCTTTTTCAATGTCATATGGTTGTTGCAAAATGCAACCTTGTTCACCCCAGAAATTTTGGAGTGTAAAAATCATCTCTTGAAATGTCATTTCCATTCCTCCTTATGTTTTACAGGGAATAAAAAAAGTCCCTGCAACGAAAATCGCTACAGGGACGAGATATACCCGCGGTTCCACCCTAATTGGCTAATGCCCTCTTTTAAAAAATAGCCTTTACTAATTGTCCATACCTAGTATGGTACAACGTTCCTGCTCATGCTCCACAGCGCCTTCTACTCCATTGTGAGCTTTCACCATCCTCACTCGCTAAAGGGAGTATACTCCTCTGCTTCATCGCCTACGTATATATACTATTGTATGGATAAAAGTGGTTAGTGTCAAGGTGTATCCATCTAATCGACGAGATAAATTCTTAATTGCTTTTACTGTACCCCTATTCTAAATAGTGCTGTAAAATGTTCAATATATTATTTTTCCAAGAACATCTTACACCATTCCATGTTCTCTATCCACATGGCCGTTTCATACTCGATATCTTCCATTTCCGTAATAGCAGAGATGACCGCAATACCGTCTACTGGTTCCGCTAAGACATCATCAAAGTTATCTCGATTAATGCCACCAATAGCCACCATGGGAATAGTTGGATTATGAGCACGTAAAGCTAAAATTAATTCTGGTCCTCGTACAGTTTTGGCATCTTTTTTTGTGCTTGTCGCATACATAGGGCCTACACCGATGTAATCCACATAGTCTAGCTTCGTATGTTCTAACTCTTCCACAGAATTAATAGACGTACCTACAAGAGTATATGGTAAACGTTTGCGCACTTCTTCAAGGTCCATATCATCTTGTCCTACATGAACACCATCAGCACCAATACGTTCTGCTAGTTCCACATCATCATTAACGATGAAAGGCACTCCATACTCCTTACAAATGTGCTGTAACTCTCGTGCCAACTGTTCTTTTTTTTCGCCTACTAAAGCGCCTTCGCCTTTTTCACGGAATTGAAAGCACGTAATACCGCCTTTACAAGCTTCTGTCAACGTTGTATGAATATCCTTAGTATTAGGTGTTCCACAAATGAAGTACAAGCCCATCATAGACTGTACTGTTTCTATATCATAGCGTTCCAAAATAATCCTCATTTCTTATATAACAACGATAAAAGATTACCTATAGTATACCACGACATCCAAACTATTCGATATGACTTGCATCATATCAATAGAACTGGGTAGATTATTCTGAATACTCATCCCCATAAGCCATATGATTTATTGGTCCATTGCCTGTACCTAGCCCAGGATTATGTAAGATAGCTAACCGGATATATTCTTTACCAATGGTGATAGCTTCTTCTAAGGATTTACCTTTTGCTAATTCTGCTGTAATCACCGCTGAGAATGTGCAGCCTGTACCGTGAGTATGCACTGTGTCGTATTTAGGACTGGTCCAAGAACGACGCATGGACATAGTATCTTTTGTAAACAAGTAATCTGTCGCTTCATCTCCGATGTGACCGCCTTTGATGATGACCGCTTGAGGGCCCAATTCTTGTAATATACGAATCCCTGCTGTATGCAAAGCTTCTACCGTATCGATTTTCATATCTGCCAACACTTCCGCTTCACTGCGGTTGGGCGTAATCAATGTAGCCTTAGGAATTAATGTACTTTGCAAGGCTTTCACAGCCTCATCAGAGATAAGACGGTCCCCGCTGGTGGCAATCATCACTGGGTCTAATACATAGGGTACCTTAGGATCAATATAAGTACCGATGAGTTCCATCATTTCTGCTGTGGCTAACATGCCTGTTTTTACTGCTTCTGGCACGATATCTGTATACACCGATTGTAACTGTGCTTCAATCATAGATACATCCATATGAGCAATCTGTGTCACACCTTTCGTATTTTGCGCTACTACAGATGTAATGACAGCCATACCATAGACGTGACGACTTTGAAAGCTTTTCAAGTCCGCCATCACCCCTGCACCACCTGTTGGATCTGTTCCTGCAATCGTTAACGCTCTATGTAATTTCATAGGTATCTCCTTTACTAGTAACAAAAAAGAACCAATCCTTGGGACGGTTCTTGTACAATTCCTAGTATTCGATACCATCCACTTTCCTACGCCAGCATTATCTGGTTCAGGTCTAGGGTTTTGATACTCATCAATCTCAGCATAAGCACCCCTAGTGGTTCTTATATTAATTTAGTTATAACATGAAATAGTACCCAATGCAATACAATAAATAACAGTTGAGCTATTTTCACTATTAAGATATTTTTTCTCAATATAGATATTCATATAGTCTATGTATTTCATATAATACATTAGATTCACCTATACATTCCTATTGACGTAGTATCATTCAATTCGTATAATACATCTATAAGGGGTGCTCACTGAAGTGGGCTGAGAAGTAGCTACGTGTTACTAACCCATAACCTGATTTGGATAATGCCAACGTAGGGATATATTAGTATATTTTTGTAGTACCTATACAAACACATAAGGGCACATTACCATATGGTTCCTATTTGCAATACTAGGTATCTTAAGAATATCTATCATCTAGAGGCTAATCATTTTGGATTAGTCTTTTTTGTTCCCACTGGCATGGATAGGAGTATTCATGACTGATTCAAAACTTTCATCATCGCGGTTGTCCCTCATTTGGTTCGGCGCCGCTCTTTCCATTGCGGAAATTATGACGGGCACCTATTTTGCGCCTCTAGGATTTTCCGATGGTCTATTAGCCATCATCATTGGTCACGTCATCGGCTGTTTATTATTATTTGGCGCTGGTCTTATCGGAGCGCGTGAACATATGAGTTCTATGCAAACTGTATCCACTGTCTTTGGCAATGGAGGCATGAAATTATTTTCCATTTTAAACGTTCTGCAACTGATTGGTTGGACCGGTATTATGATTTATGACGGTGCTCTTGGTGCTGTAGAATTGTGGAGTCTGCCCTTCACTGCGTGGACTGTCATCATCGGCGCTTTAATCATTGTATGGCTCTTTATCGGTATCCGTAACATGGGCTACATCAACAGTATCATGGGCTACGGCTTAGGTATCCTCTGTATCTATTTGTTGATTAGCTTGTTACAAGAAAGTTCCATTCACAGTCAAGGAATCATCACTGATGAACTGACTTTCACAGCGGCCTTAGAATTATCCATTGCTATGCCATTATCTTGGCTACCGCTAATCAGCGATTACACTCGATTATCCAAGAACCCTGTAGCAGGTACTGCAGCTAGTGCCATTGTGTATGGTGTAACTAGTTCTGTTATGTATGTATTAGGCCTCGCTGCGGCCCTCTATACAAATGAAAGCAACATTGCGAAGGTTCTTCTTCATGCTGGTTTAGGATTTGGTGGGTTAATTATCATCGTATTCTCTACTGTCACAACTACTTTTATGGATGCCTTATCTGCTGGTATTTCCTCTGAAAGCTTGCAGACTAAATATTCTGGTCGTACCATCGGTATTATCGTTACAATCATCGGTACCATTGGTGCATCTATCTATCCGATGGATAATATTATTCCTTTCTTATATATAATTGGATCCGTGTTTGCCCCAATGATTGCTATTTTATTAACTCACTATTTCTTATTACGTCATTGTCCACACCTTGACCATGGACCTAGCTTGTATATCATTTGTTGGGCATCTGGTACTTATATGTACCATCAATTCCTTGATAGCAATCCATTCTTAGGAGCTAGCTTGTCTACCATCGTAGGAACATCACTGGCAACCATTGCAACGGCGTATATTATTAGTCTTATCTCTAGAAAAAAAGCGTAAATATATCTACCATGTTTGAATGTAAGTATAATAATTAGTCACTTATCGCTCAAGGTATACATATAACTTTAAAAACAGGAGTTACCTTCTTTAAAAGGTAGCTCCTGTTTTCATTCCAATATATTACTTATATCATTGTCTCTAAAAACTCTATACTATACAATGTATATCCTAGCTGATAAGTCAAAATCTTTCGTAAAAGAATTTCTAATTGATCCCATTGATTCGCATTTAGACGTAACGGCTTCGTAGGAATCCAATCATAGTTCAAAAGCATTGTTATCCCTTGTTGTAGCTCTCGATTCACTACATATTGACAGGTTTCATAGATTTCATCACAAAGGCTTCCCATTGCCTCCGGATCTTCACAATGTTGTCCTTGTGGAACAAATCCAGCAATACTTAACATATGCCAACCTAATACAATAGATCCTAATCGAACTGGTTTATCTTGTATGGCTTGCAAAAATCGACTCATATTCGTATACACACCGCGGTCTAACTTACCTTTTTCAAATAAGGCACTCACCAGTTCACCACTAAAGGTAGCATAGGAAATATCTTCTAAGCTTCCATAATCACGTGTAGAAATCCCATCTATTTGGATAATATCGTACATGTCTCCATTAGGAGCTACTGTCAAATATAAACGACTTAAGGGTTGCAAATACGCCCCTTCTTTATAGTTAGCTTTACGCTTATGAGGCACAGAACAAAGTATAATGCCTTCTAACTTTGTGAGGAACGCATAGATACTATAGTATTTTCGTTTTTTTCGCCACAGCACGATGGCTTCACTAGTAAACGTATTTGCTTTCATCTACAGTTCCTCATACATAAGACTATATTCCTAATACTTCAGCAATATATGTAACATCTTTGCATATACTACTAATACTCTTCTACATATACATACTCTATATAATCTACACAAGCTTAACATGTGCATAATTCTTACATACAGTATCTATTAATTTGATTCGTCATTTGTTTTTTCTTCAACAGGCACTGGCACAGCATAGACACGTTCGATACGATATCCTTGCATTTCCGTCACCGTAAAAGTATATCCATCTACGGTAATGACATCACCAACGGCTGGAGTTCTTTCTAAGATACCAAAGATAACACCACCGATAGTATCTTCATCCACATCACCAAAGGAAATATCTAATAAATCTTCCACTTCATCCACTAAGACTTTTCCGGCAAAATTGTAGGTACCATTTGGATTTTCTACAATAGCCGGTAAATCACGTTCGTGTTCGTCTTGAATATCTCCGACCAATTCTTCTAAAATATCCTCCAAACCTACTAAGCCTACCATACCACCGTATTCATCCACCACAACAGCTTGGTAAATACGACGAGTCCGCATGTGCTGTAGTAGAACAGATAATTTCATTACTTCTGGAATGACAAGGATATTACGACGTATGGAACGTAAATCTTTACTCGCTTCTTCACGGCGCTCCATAAGGTCCTTAATGTGGACAAGACCAATGATATGATCTTTATCCTCTAAACATAAAGGATATCTCGTGTGGCTTGTAGAAGATACGATATGCATAGTCTCCTCAAAGCTATCTTGGGTATAGACGCACACTACATCTTGCCGAGGAATCATAACTTCTTTCGCAATACGGTCTACGAAATCGAATACATTATCGATGAGCTCACCTTCTACATGGTCAATTTCACCTTGCTGATGACTACGACTGACCAAGGCACGAATTTCTTCTTCTGTGTGCACTAGGTCAATTTCCGTACGATATGGAGCTTTGAAAGCTTTCAGTACCGTATTGCCAATCCGTTCTGCAAGATATACAAAAGGAATTGCAATGTTTCCTGCTAACCGAACGATGTTCACTGTAGTCCCCACATATCGTTCAGGAAAAGATAATGCCAGTCCTTTTGGAATAATTTCCCCAAATATGAGTACCACTACTGCAAATAATGCTAGTATAATCCATTCCACTACAATGGCATATGTGGCATCATAAATGCCTAAATGATGTAATACCAAATCAGTCCCATCTTCTAAATAGCGTCCCACATAGACTGCCAAAACGACAATAAAGAAGAGAATAAAGAAGGTGGACGTATTCATAAACCGTTCAGGCCGTTTGTATAATTCACGTAACTCCTCTTTTTTGCTCTCGCTCAATGTATCCATATCTTCTAAATGTTCTTCTCGAAGACGAGCAAAAGAGAATTTACTAATCACAAATACACTAATAATTAAAATACAAAAGATGGCAAATAGAATCATGCCACCCGTGACGGGGGTATCGATAACAATCAGTCCTTTCTATATACACTATTTTGACAATGCCATACTCTATCTCAAGATATGTTATTTTTCATACGTAATGTTGTCTACACTATGACCTAAAAGATTAACAGCGTGCCATAAAATAACCGGCCTTAAGTATTAATTCCGATATGCCAATTCAGACAACATAACTATTTTATTGCACTAGCACTAATTACGGTATCCCAATTCAGACAACATAACTATTTTATTGCACTAGCACTAATTACGGTATCCCAATTCAGACAACATACCAGATTTATTGCGCCAGTCTTTTTTTACTTTTACCCATAAATCCAAAAATACTTTTGTAGCCAATAAACGTTCTACATCACCACGGGCCTGTCTGCCAATGGTTTTCAACATAGCACCTTGTTTGCCGATGATGATCCCTTTTTGAGAATCTCGTTCTACATAGATAGTAGCGCGTACATAGGTGGTGCCATCGTCTCTCGTTTTCATTTCATCTACATCTACAGCGATGGCATGAGGAATTTCATCATGAGTTTGTAATAGAATTTTTTCACGTACAATATCAGAGATAATCAATCGCTCTGGTTGGTCGGTAATCATATCATCTGGGAAGTATTTTGGACCTTCTGGCAAATGTTTTTCCAACAAATTGACCACTTCTTCAATATTATCTTTTTCCTTCGCAGAAATCGGTACCACAGCCTCAAAAGGATAGCTATTTTCATAGGATACAATAGCTTCTAACAAGTCTTGTTTTTCCATAGTATCAATTTTATTCACAATGAGGAATACTGGTACATTAACCTTTTTTAACTGCTCAATGACAAAATTGTCACCAGGACCACGTTTTTCATTAGCTGCCACCACAAATAAGACAGCCTCTACTTCACGCAAAGAGTCTACTGCTTGGTCCACCATGAATTCACCTAACTTATGTTTTGGCTTATGAATCCCCGGTGTATCCATGAACACGATTTGTTTCTTATCATCTGTATAGACACAAACAATACGGTTTCGTGTCGTTTGCGCTTTATCTGAAACGATGACAATTTTATCATCAATTAAGGCATTGATTAAGGTAGACTTCCCTACATTAGGGCGCCCTACGACTGCTACAAAACCTGATTTAAATCCTTTTCCACTATTCATTATATGGCATATCCTCTCGTACATAACCTAAATTACCAAGCACAAATTCTTCCTCTGTGCGCATTTCTTTTTTATCGTCCTCTGTCATATGGTCATAACCTAAAATATGTAAACAGCTATGAACAGTTAAATAGGCAAGTTCACGAATAAAATCATGATTATACTCTTTCGCTTGCTCGGCTGCTCTCTCTAAGGATATTACAATATCTCCTAGTAATTGCCCCTCTTCTTCCGTATAGTTCGTATCTCCCTCATTAAGAGCAAACGATAATACATCCGTAGGCATATCCTTGCCACGATACTCACGGTTTAATTCTTGAATTTTTCCATTATTGCAAAGGAGCACACTGTACTCATCTTCTTCATGTAACCCATAGACACGAGCTACTTCATTACAGCACCGCTGAATAACCTCTTCGTAAGTGCTATTCTGTTCTATCCCCTCATCATAGGAAATACTTACAATCATTCTTGTTTCCCTTTCTCTGAAAGTTGATATTCTTCATAGGCTTTTACAATGCGACCTACTAAATCATGTCGCACCACATCCTCGTCGGAGAAGTAAATAGACCGAATCCCTTTGATGCGTTTCAGCACCTGCTCCGCCTCGATTAATCCAGATGTCATTTTCGGCGGTAAGTCGATTTGCGTAGGATCCCCATTGACCACCATTTTCGATTGATATCCCAAGCGCGTCAAAAACATTTTCATCTGTTCTGGTGTCGTATTTTGGCCTTCGTCAAGGATGACAAAGGACCGTTCTAGGGTACGTCCCCGCATATATGCTAAAGGAGCTACTTCGATGGTCCCTTGTAAGAGCATCTTCTGCACTCGTTCTACACCAAACATATCATGTAAGGCATCATAAAGAGGACGTAAATAAGGATCCACTTTTTCTTGTAAATCACCCGGCAAATACCCTAGCTTTTCCCCTGCCTCTACTGCAGGTCTCGTCAAAATTATTCGGTCTACTTCACGATTTTTCAGGTAAAATGCACCTAATGCCACTGCTAAATAAGTCTTGCCCGTACCTGCAGGACCAATACCAAAGGTAATCGTATTGCGACGGATACTATCTACATACTGTTTTTGACCCACTGTTTTAGGAATAATAGGATTTCCCTTTACAGTCACATTGATGGTATCTTCATAAAGCTGAAAGAGGGCCTCTTTTTCGCCTTTCAAAATCATATTCGCAGTGGTTCGCACATGATGGTCCGTAATCTTAATATGATTTTTAAATAAATATAGCAATACATCCAGCACCTCTATTGCCACCTGTACCGATGTGTCAGAACCTGTCACATCTACGGTCGTATCTCGATGTAAGATATCTACTGTTACTAATTCTTCTAATACTTTGATATGGGAACCCTGTGGTCCCACTATAGGTCCTACCATGTCATAAGTAGGTATGGTAAATCTCTGATTAGCCATATGCTCCCTTTCACAGAAACTTTTGTACCGCAGCACCATGTAAGTAGTCATAAGCACTGCCTTGAGAAATATCTTCGTCTTCCATAATTTGATCAATTAAATCTTGTACGCGCCACCATCCCATAGACCAATTCGTAAAAATTGTATTATCCTCTGGTGCACGACCTACCAATCTTTGTAAAACAATCTTAGGATCTAAGTAGCGCAAAAATTCCACCACTCGTCGTGCATACTCTTCCGCACTGATTAAAGTAAATTCACCAGCCTCGTAATCTCGCGCCATTATCGTATTCTTTACTAAGTATAATGCATGGAGCTTCACTTGGTCTACTTGTAAGGCTGATAAAGTTTTTGCCCCTTCAATGACATCGTCCATGGTGTCCCACGGAAGGTTGAGTATCATATGCGTACACACTTCAAATCCATAGCGCTTAATCCGCAGTACAGCGTCAATAAACTCCGCCATCGTATGTCCTCGATTCACCTTTTGTAATGTGTGATAGTTCACCGATTGCAAACCGAGTTCTACATAGATATCAACACCGTATTTATGTTGTATTTCTTTTAAAATATCTAAATACGCATCATGTACACAGTCAGGGCGTGTGGCAATGGCAATACCTACCACATGTTCTAAACAAGCTTCCTCCACATACTGGCGAAACTTCTCTGGTGGTAAATAGGTATTACTAAAATTCTGAAAGTACGGTATATATTTATAAGCCTTATACTTTTTCGCAATATGCACCACTGTTTCATCAATTTGCTGTTTCACCGTCATAGAGGCTGGGCGATTCTCATAGCCTGCCCCAATTTCACCGCAGAAAGTACATCCACCTACACCGGCAGAGCCATCACGATTAGGGCAAGTCAACGGTAGTGCTACTGGAATTTTATAGGCCTTTTCTCCATATCGTTCTTTATAAAACGAAGATATCATACGATACCGCTTTGGTTTTGTCGTATCACTCATGTCACACCTCCTCTCTAATACTCGTACTAGCAATATGTTCACGATTATCTAAATCAGCATCTCCACATTGTTCAGGACGTATAAAAGGTTTTGTCTCACCTTTTACATCAATAATGATAGAATATCTATTATCTGTTATAAGATTGTCAGTATTAGCCTCATGCATCTTATTTTGTTTAACTGCACTTATTTCTTGTGTATAGCATTCCTCAGCACTATGTACAGAGCTTGGGGTAGAACAATCGTAACTCTCGTCTTTGGATATTTCAACCTCCGCAGTACCGAAGGAACTTCGTGGAATCCCTATGTATGGCAATGATTCTCCACAGACCTCAATAGTATGATAATCTTGTCGAATTCTTCGCCATTCTACGAACGAATAGTTAGAAATATATTGTTGTACCAAACTTTCCTCACGCCAGAATATCTCGGCATCTTGCATTTCTTGTTTTCTGTCTTTGGATAAACCAAATCGTTCATCACGGATTTTCCCATTGAAAGATGTCAATACATCGT
>CAUREE010000028.1:0-15794 GCA_963523985.1 uncultured Veillonella sp. | reverse complement strand
TCTCAGTGGAACGTAAATTTGTGGAGAAGTGTATGGCGTTCGCTCCTTACGTTCTAGGCACGAAAGTGGGGAAAGAACGCCATATATAGCGAAGTTTGCAAAAGCGGCCTCAATCCTGTAAAATAGATAGGTAAAGATCATAAGGAGGAGCTATGTTACTGTCAATTGTTGTTCCCGTATTTAATGAGGAAGATAATATTCAAAAATTTTATACTACAGTCAAAGATGTATTGCAAACACTTGACTATGACCATGAAATTATTTTCGTCGATGATGGGTCCAGTGATGATAGTGCAGGCATGCTACGATATATTGGTAATCAAGATCCAAAGGTAAAAGTGCTGTTATTGGCAAGAAACTTCGGTCATCAATTAGCCTTGACCTGTGGATTAGATTACGCTCAAGGTGATGCGGTAATCACTATGGATGGAGATATGCAACATCCACCAGAGTTGATTCCAGAACTAGTCAAACATTGGGAAGCAGGTGCAGATGTAGTACGTACCATTCGTGATTCTACAGAAGATGCTAGTTGGGCAAAAGCTTTTACCTCGAAATACTATTACAAAGTGCTTAATAAATTAGCCAATGTTCCTATCGTGGAAGGCGGTTCTGATTTCCGATTGATGAATCGTAAATCTTTGGAAACTTTGAAATCTTTCCGGGAACATGGTAGATTTTTACGAGGCATCGTGGGAGACTTAGGATTCGTGCAACATGAATTTCACTTTGTAGCACCCCCACGTTTTGCAGGGACTTCCAAATTTAGCGTAAAGAAAATGATGCGCTTTGCCTTAGATGGGATTACAGCGTTTTCTCGAGTGCCTTTGCGCTTAGCCTTATATATCGGCTTGCTATGCGGACTGCTCAGTTTAATTATGATCGGACATATATTATTTGTTCACTTTTTCTCTGATAATGTAATCAGTGGTTGGTCTACTTTAGGGGTGGCTATTTTCTTTTTAGGTGGCGTGCAACTGGTAGGCATTGGTATCATTGGAGAATATGTGGGACGAATTTTTGAAGAAGTCAAACAACGACCGTTATATTGGGTGAAAGACGCCATAAACTGTCACATAGAAGACAAATAATCGTATATAAGAGAGGAGTCCTATGACGAGTAAAAAGAAACAATACCTTGTAGTTGCTCTATTAGTAGGCTTTTTAGGTACTAGTGTACAAGGAGCTTATCAATATGGTGATGCAGGCAATGAAATTCTTGGTATTCAAAAGAAACTCATCGCTGCTGGCTATAAAGCTAGAGAAACTAGCGAATATGATGCAAACACAAAGTGGGCGGTTAGATTATTTCAAAAAGATCATGGATTAACAGTGGATGGTATATTAGGGGCAGTGACCTATAAAAAATTAATGGGTAAACCATTGCCAGCGAAGACTAATATAGTATCTAAGAAGAAAGAAATTTCTGAAAAAGATGCAGTCTTATTGTCTCATATTGATCCAAGTAGACATACAGAATCTACAGCTATTACCTCTACCTTGAAGCAAAAAAAAGGCAAAGCCGTGGACACACAAGGGCTTACTTTCAAAAAGAAAGGTAAAACCTACAAAGGATTAGATATTGGAGGTCAATCTGTATCGGGTAATGTAAAAGAAATTTTGACATATGCTAATACATTCACTGGTGTGCCCTACAAATTTGGCGGTACTACACCAGCGGGATTTGATTGTTCAGGATATATTCGTTATGTATTCCAAAAAATCGGTTATGATTTACCACGCCAAGCTGACGAACAGTATACAGTGGGTAAAAAAGTAGAGAAAAGTAATCTACAACCAGGTGATTTAGTATTCTTTGAAACCTATGAGCCGGGGATTTCCCATTCTGGTATTTACATCGGAGATGGACAATTCATCAGTGCCACATCTAGCAGTGGTGTTGCCGTAGCAGATATTGATGATAGCTATTGGGGACCACGTTATGTAGGGGCAAAACGCGTACTATAACACACAAGCTGTAATGATACTTTCATTACAGCTTTTGTCATACATGTGATAGGTTGAAACGTAAAGGAGTTAACTATGACGCACGCAGGCATTCACATACAAAATGTACAATTTTCTTATGGAACACAGTCAGTTATCCATAATATGACGATTACTATTCCAAAAGGTGAGTTTGTGCTGGTAGTGGGACCTAATGGATCTGGGAAAACCACGTGGTTACGTATGGTAGCAGGGCTATTAGAACCAACTGCGGGACATCTTTGTTTAGACGGTATAAGTCCGAAAGAGGCGCAAATGAAAGGACTTATTCATTTGGTGCCACAGATTTATAATAAAAATGCAGCCCAATTTCCAGCGACAGTAGAAGAAGTAGTGGGACTTGCTTTATTTCATGTGCCGAAAGAAAATCGCAAAGGTCGTATTTTGGAAGCCTTGGAATTAGTAGGCATGCAAGATTTCTTGAAACGCCGCATCGGTGAGCTTAGTGGTGGTCAACAGCAACGTGTTATGTTAGCCCAAGCGTTAGCACGGAAACCGAACTATATTCTACTGGATGAGCCCACAAGTGGCATCGATTACGAAACAAGTAAGAAAATTTATGAAGTGTTGCGCTCCTTGAAACAAGAAAATATTACTGTTATCATGGTTACTCATGATGTGACGGAAGCTATGGAAGTGGCAGATACGATTTTATGTGTGGATGGACATGCTTGTTACTATGGACCTTGTGAAGGCTTTATGGAAAGTCATCAAGGCTCTCGGTTGGCATGGCATATAGGAGGTTAAGATGGATATTTTATCTTATACATTTATGCAACGTGCCTTTTTAGCAGGCCTCATCGTGGCGCTCATGTGCCCCTTAATCGGTATGTTCATCGTTATCAAACGGCAATCCATGCTCGGCGATGGCTTAGGTCATATCGCCTTTGCCGGTGTGACAGGGGCATCTTTATTGAAAGTATACCCTCCATTAGGTGCTGTTGTATTGACCGTACTGTCTGCAATGGGCATAGAACTCGTGCGTCGTTATCAAAGACAATATGCAGATATGATTATGGCATTATTCTTTTATGGCGGATTATCCTTAGCCATCGTTTTTTCTACGATGGTGAAAATGCCTAGCACAGGATTGCTGAATTTTTTATTCGGCAGTATTTTGACGGTTACCATGACAGATATTTATGGCATTGGTGCTGTGGCGATAGTTGTTGGAATCATTATGAAATTTGTCTATCACTCTTTAATGCTTACCTCTTTTGATGAAGAGATTGCTCGTACCGTAGGCATCAATGTGAATCGAGTGAACATGATCTTTGCCATCTTAACAGCCTTGGTCGTTGTGATGGGGATGACCGTAGTAGGGATTCTATTAATTAGTGCGCTTATGATAGTTCCTGTTGCATCTGCTCATTTATGGAAACGAGGCTTTAAAGAAACTTGGGGTATCGCTACCGTCTATTCAGTGTTATCCGTTGTTGGAGGACTATGCAGCGCCTTTTGGTTAGACTTTGCACCAGGGGGGACGATCGTACTCACAGCCATTGGACTTTATGTGATTACATTTTTTGTGAATTTGGTGAAGTGTAGATGAAAAAATATAACATCAGTGTTGAAAGTGGGGTAATCATATATAAGTCAATGCCCTACCTAAATGCATACTTTCATCAAAATCTGTGGTATAATAAAGGCAATAGACAATTTTAGGAGGGAAACCATGACAGGAAATGAATTACGCCAAGCGTATTTGAATTTTTTTGAAAGTAAAGGACATTTAAAGCAAGAGAGTTATTCTCTTGTTCCAGATAACGACCCATCTTTATTATTAATCGGTGCTGGTATGGCGCCTTTGAAACCATTTTTTACAGGTAAATTAGTACCACCTTGCACACGAATTACGACAAGCCAAAAGTCAATTCGTACAGGGGATATTGAAAACGTAGGACGTACAGCACGTCACCATACATTCTTTGAAATGTTGGGAAACTTCTCTTTTGGTGATTATTTCAAAAAAGAAGCCATCCATTGGGCATGGGAATTCTTAACAGAAGTCATCAAATTAGATAAAGAAAAATTATATGTTACTGTATATCCAGATGACCAAGAAGCATATGACACTTGGCATAATGAAATTGGTTTACAAGAAGACCACATCAGCCGTTTGGAAGATAATTTTTGGGAAATCGGCGAAGGCCCATGCGGTCCAGACAGCGAAATTTTCTTTGACTTAGGACCAGAACGTGGTTGTGATGATCCAAACTGTGCACCAGGTTGTGATTGCGATCGTTTCCTTGAAATTTGGAACCTTGTATTTACACAATTTAACCGTACTGCAGAAGGTACATACGAACCATTGGCTAAGAAAAATATCGATACTGGCGCTGGTTTAGAACGGTTAGCATCTGTATTACAAAATAAAGAAAGTAACTTTGAAACAGATTTGATTTTCCCAATCATCGAAGCCACAGCAAAAAAAGCAGGTGTTACGTATCATACAGATGCGAATACAGATGTTTCTTTGAAAGTTATTGCCGACCATATTCGTGCCATCGTAGCATTGATTGCAGATGGTGTATTACCATCTAATGAAGGCCGTGGATATGTACTTCGTCGTATTTTACGCCGTGCTGTTCGTCATGGTCGCCTATTAGGCATTCAAGGACCATTCTTGGTGCCATTAGTAGATATCGTAGTAGATATCTTGGGCGGTGCTATTACGAACATTGTGGAAAAACAAGACTTCGTAAAACGAGTTGTGGCGAATGAAGAAGAACGCTTTAACCAAACGTTGGCGTCTGGTCTTGATATGTTGAGCCAATTGTTGGATACATTAAAAGCTGATGGTACGACTACTGTACCAGGTCAAGATGTATTCAAGTTATATGATACCTACGGCTTCCCTTGGGAACTGACAGAAGAAATTGCTCACGAAGCAGGTTTCACTATCGACCAAGCTGGTTTTGAAGCTGCTATGAATGAACAACGTACTCGTGCTCGTGAAGCTCGTGAAGACGTAGATGCAAAAGTAGCAACTCCAGATATTACGCATTTATCCAATGAACATATTTCTGACGATGAAAGTGCCACAGCATCCACTGTATTATTAATCGGTGAAGGGGCAAAAGCTATCGACCGTGCGGAAGATGGACAGGATGTAACCATCATAGTAAAAACGACTCCATTCCATGCAGAAGGCGGCGGACAATTAGGCGATACTGGATTCATCGTTGGCCCATTGGGCAAAGTAGAAGTGCATACAGCGAAAAAATTGCCAGAAGGCACTACGTACCATGTAGGTACCGTGGTAGAAGGTAGCATTTCTGTGAACGACGAAGTCACTTTTGAAGTAGATATAGAACGTCGTCAACATATGGCTCGTAACCATACAGCTACACACTTATTGCATGCTGCATTGCGCTCTGTATTGGGTACACATGTCAACCAAGCCGGCTCTTTGGTGACACCAGACTACTTGCGTTTTGACTTTACACACTTTTCTCCTGTGACGGCAGAAGAATTACAAACAATCACAAAGATGGTAAATGAACAAATTCTGCGTGCTGTAACATTGGAAGAAGAAATCATGTCTATTGATGCAGCAAAAGCAAAAGGTGCGATGGCATTGTTTGGCGAAAAGTATGGCTCCGAAGTACGTGTCGTATCTGTGCCAGAATTCTCCATTGAATTGTGTGGCGGTTCTCACGTAGAAAATACAGGCTTTATCGGTCAATTCCGTATCACTTCTGAAGGTGGTATCGGTTCCGGTGTACGCCGTATTGAAGCCGTGACAGGTAAAGCAGCGCTTGTGTTAGGACAACAAGAAGAACAAACGTTAAAAGCAGTAGCTTCTCTTGTGAAAGGAAAACCACAAGAAGTAGTAGGTAAAGTACAACAAGTATTAGATCATGCAAAAGCTGTGGAACGTGAGCTAGAACAAGTGAAAAAAGAATTGAACAGCGGTAACCTTGATGGTGTCTTAGCAGGTCAATTTACAGTAAGTGATGTAACAGCTGTGGTCGCATCTGTTCCAGTATCCGACATGGGTGAATTGCGCGATATGGCAGATATGGTTCGTGATAAAATCGGCTCTGGCGTTGTTCTTTTGGGAGCAGCTGGTGGCGATAAAGTGAATTTCGTCTGCATGGCTACGAAAGACGTAGTAGGCAAAGGTATCCATTGCGGTAACATCGTAAAAGCAGCAGCTCAAGCGGCTGGTGGTAATGGCGGTGGTCGTCCAGATATGGCACAAGCTGGTGGTAAAGATCCAGTAGCGATGGACCAAGCCTTAGCAGCAGGTAAAGAAGCCATCCAATCCATGGTTGGATAAGCTTACTATAGATGAGACTTTCAGTAGAAAACTCATGATAAGGAGGGATTATATGAATCTTTCAGATAAAACAATGGTGATTAAACCGGTACAAACTACGCCGTTAACACCAGAAGAAGTATTCCAACATGTGTTTCAAGCACTAGTGGAAAAAGGGTATAACCCGATTAGTCAAATCACAGGATATCTCATTTCGGGAGATCCAACGTATATTACAAGTTATAATAATGCTCGTAGTGATATTCGTAGTATCGAACGAGATGAGCTTATTGAAGAACTTGTGAAAGAATATGTGAAAGCGAAACAATTATAATGCGAATTATGGCACTAGATGTGGGAAGTCGGACGATTGGTGTCGCATGCAGTGATGCGCTGTATATTACAGCGCAAGGCATTGAAACCATTCGCCGTACGTCTCACGAAAAAGACTTTCAGCGTATTGCGGAATTGATCCGTGAATATGAGGTAGACACCATTGTGGTAGGGATGCCGAAAAATATGAATGGTACCAAAGGGGAACGGGCAGAAAAAACGGAAGCCTTTGTGGAAAAGATGAAAGAAGTCATCTCTACGCCAGTTGTATTTTGGGATGAACGTCTATCTACAGTGATGGCGGAGAAATCTTTAATTGCCGCTGATGTAAGTCGTAAAAAACGGAAAGAAGTCATTGATAAGATGGCAGCTGTTGTCATTTTACAAGGCTATTTAGATAGTCGTTCATAAGGAGGTTACCATGATCGAACAAGGTTACGAAGGTGAAGTATCTGTGATTGTCATTGAAGATGAAAATGGAGAAGAAAGGTACTATGAAGAAGAAATGCTCATCCAACATGATGGAAAAGCATTTGCCATTCTAGTCTCTCTTCCTCCAGAAGAAGACACTGAACATGATGAACCAGAAGTGATTATTGCGCGCATTGATGAAGAAGAGGGAGAACAAGTTTACGTGGCTCCAACTGATGAAGAATTCGATGCAGTCATTAAATTATACGAAGAAATGGACTAATCGCTAGTAAGGGCTGTAACAGATTGCCGATAGGCAGTGTGGTTACAGTCCTTTTTCTCTATAGTGGTTATCATGTTTAGAAATAATGAGTACAGTGGAGAACTAAGAGATATGGCAATAGAAGAAAAGAACACACAAATTCAGTATGAACTATATATTCCCGCTCAATTTGACGAGGGGATACGACGTTCATTAGAAGCACTGATGGAGGATATGTTAGAAGATATAGGGACTGTGCACGAAGGGGAATCCGTGTATAAAGAAAATGGTGTAATTGACCATTGTATGCTTCGCTTTTCCATGGATGAAGGAGATGAATTCGTAGAGGAAATACTCCTCTGTTTGAGAGAAGCAGGTGTACCTTGTGGTGCTAAGTTATATCAAAATGGAAATGTTATTGCAGAATTAGGCAATTTACATCATATCCATGTTGTGTTGGATACCTCATTAGGGGATGCGAAACAGTTCAAACGATTGGATACAAAAATTTCTAAGGCTTTGAAAGAGAATAATGTTGTCAGTGGTACCACACTACGTATCCCAGAGGGAGTAGCTACCTTTGCCTATTATGTAGCAGATAAGGACCTTGCAGTTAACACCATTGAGAAATATCTTCGTAGAAGTACGCTAGGGAAAGGAGCTACAATCGATGTGGTAGACTCTGGACTTACGATTCATGAACGGTTTATGACAGATATATATAGTATCTATCGTGGGGTAGTGCCTGATTTGTGGACTGCGATTAAAAATGAGTGGAAAGGTATCTCTTCGCAAGAGTGGATGCGTTTGTTACAACGTTATCCAGACACACCAGAAGGCCTTAGCTTCTTGCTCAATAGTGTGAATGGTACGTACCAACAGGAATACACATCTATGAAGGTTATATTCCCTATGTTCCTCTATGAAGGCAAACGATTCTACTTGCTGTCCGCACGTCAAATGCTAGAATTTGATCTTCATGGACAAGATGTGATGAACATGGATATACTGGGGCCTGATACAAAACCATCACAAATACGGAGTGCTTCTAGACAGAGAAATCTGTGCCTGTTTGCGACTACTGGGGAAGGGGAAGAGGCATCCCGTTTTTACATTGACTATAACCCGACAAAATCTGGTCATGTAGGACAGGTAATCTATTACAATGGGGACACGCATAGGCTAGAGGTGTTGGCGCCGTCTTTCGGTCACGCCTTGTTAGAGATTATGGATGAAATGTCTGACAATTTAGCGGATTCCATTCTAGAAAGTGTTATGGAACACATCATGAATTTGAATGTAGAAACATTAGACCTTGACAGCGATGA
Organism: uncultured Veillonella sp.; assembly: GCA_963523985.1. Taxonomy (GTDB): domain Bacteria; phylum Bacillota; class Negativicutes; order Veillonellales; family Veillonellaceae; genus F0422. Next base: position 7,189 of record CAUREE010000028.1, on the reverse strand, counting down.
TAATCAGCTCCTGATGAGTACTATGGCTATCCTAGCTGAAAGTACCATAGAAGATGGCATGAGTCCTACAACCCTTAGAAGTGGATGTATGGGCATGGTATTGTTAGAAAATGCTACCTTTGATATGGAGCAATTTAAACAGGATTTGCTCGATCAATGGGATATTGTTTCCGCAACGAGTGCAAATGATATGAAAGCAGGAGCAGCAGTGGTTACGAAAGATGTGGATTCTGTAGATACAGCAGATATGGAGGAAGCACACGTTTTAATCATTGATGATGTGAAAGTTGTGATAGCACCATTCGCCTTTGCTATGCCTGCGGAAGCATTAGAACCGGGGGCGTTGCGGAATTACCTCTTTGACAATGCCTTAGACGTGGTTAAGAAACATACGAACCATGTAGCGATCAGTATCGTAGAAGGTACGGGTAATGCATTGGAAGAAAGTGTTTTGCTGTCGAAGTTACTTGCAGTGGCAACAGTGCAAACAGGAGCTACTGCTATCTATATGCATGGCGTCCTCTATGAAGCGGACAAGTATTACCAAGAAACAGAAAATCTACGAGATAATGTGTTGCCTATGGTGAACTTAGTGTGGGTTGATATCGATTTTGAAGAAGATGGAACCATATCTTTGTATACCAATGGTATGGAAGAGTTCGACCAATTCAATGTGGAATTCTTACATTGCCCGTGGGATCCAGAGCGTGCTTGGAATTATATCCTTAGTGTGGCGAATTATATGCTCACATCTGGGAAAAATCTAACAGACGGTGATTCTATCGGTAGAACAGAGACAGAAGAATTGGTGGTTCACATCGATGAACCAGTCCATGCAGATGGATTGCAAAGTATACAAATTCTTTTTGATGAAAGTGAAGAAGAATAAATAATGAAAGGGGTTGTAGAAACGTAACAGCCCTTTTTCTATATATAGAAAAATTGCTATATATACTCCTAAAATGGTATAATATAGTATTCATTGAAAAGGAGATTGCTGTGAAACAATATGTAAAATACATCTACGGATGTGTAGCGATTCTGTTGGTCACCGTACTTGGTGTGCTAGCAGGTGTGTATTATATTCCTTGGACAGGTGGTTCTAAGGAGGATGTAGAAACGGTTGTCATTAGTGAGAACCAAACGGGTGCGGAGATTGGCGATGTGCTCTATGAAAGAGGTCTCATCACGTCACCTGCGGTGTTCCGTGCAGCCTTGCGCTTGACGGGGACCATGGATAAATTACAACATGGGTATTACCAAATCCCTCATCATGTTAGCTTGAGCGAAATCATTGGCTTGCTTCAACAAGGGAGATTACAAACGGTGAAGCTCACCATTCCGGAAGGATTTACTATTGGTGAAATTGGAAAACGCATCGAAGAACAAGGCATCGATACGCAGTATGCATTCATGGAAAAAGGAAAAACCTATGCCCCATATGATTATATGGTGGGTACAAGACCCGTTACGTATCGTGTAGAAGGATTCCTGTTCCCTAGCACCTATGAGATTCCTGTAGGGAGCAAAGCGGAAGATGTCATGGCTATTATGGCGGATGAAATGAATCGTCAATTGACGCCGAAAATGCGACAAGATATTGAAGCCCAAGGAATGACTATATTTGAGTTTATCACGTTGGCATCATTGGTAGAAAAAGAAGCGAAGTTCGACGAAGATCGTCCTATCATTGCGGCTGTATTCCGTCAGCGTTTAAAAACAGGGATGCCTTTGGAGTCTTGTGCTAGTATCCAATACATTCTAGGATATCCAAAACCACTGATTACGATTGAAGATACAAAACTAGAAAGCCCATACAACACATATCTTCATAAAGGATTGCCACCGGGGCCTATTGCAAACCCGGGGATCAAATCGATGGAAGCCGTTTTGTATGCACCAGCAACAGACTATTTATTCTTTGTAGCCGACAAAGAGGGACATCATCATTTTACAAAAACCTATGATGAGCATTTGAAAATAGTGGATCAAATTTATGAAAATTAAAGAGATTTTAAATGAACAACGTATTTATGCACTCTTGCATGATGTGCCAATTTTACGAGAGTCGGAAGTAGAACTATTTGAAGACTTAATCGGCTTGTACAAACCGAAACGTGTCTTGGAAGTGGGTACTGCCATTGGATACTCAACATTGCTATTGGCAAAACATATGGATAAAGAAGGGCAGCTCATCACCATAGAATTAGATGATGTACGTCATGGTATGGCGACCCATTTCATTTCACAATCGGATTATGGGAATAAAATTACCTTGTTAAAAGGAGATGCTACAGAGCTCCTAGAGACTGTGGAAGGACCTTTTGACTTAGTGTTTCTAGATGGTCCGAAAGGGCAGTACTTAAAGCAATTGGAGCTCATCGAGCCGAAGTTCGCAAAAGGCGCAGTAGTACTAGCAGATAATGTGTTATTCCGTGGCTATGTGCGGGGAGATAAAGAACCGCCACGTCGCTTTAAAACCATTGTGAAGCGGCTGCAAGAGTACTTAACTTATGTAGAACAAAAAGAACACTACAACACCACCATTTACCCTATGGGAGATGGCATGAGTGTCAGTGTATGGAAAGGATAAACTATGACAAAACGACATATGGAATTACTAGCCCCAGCTGGTAATATGGACAAATTGAAAATGGCCATCCGCTATGGAGCAGATGCCGTATATTGTGCAGGCCGTGCCTTTGGATTGCGTGCTGCTAGCTCCAACTTTGACAATGATCAGTTGAAAGAGGCTGTAGAATTTGTACATAGCCATGGCAAAAAAATCTACGTGACTTGTAATATTATTCCTCATAATGAGGACTTAACAGGCTTAGAAGAGTACTTACAATTTTTAGAAAGTATTAAGGTGGATGCCATCATCGTAGCAGACTTAGGTATTTTCTTGTTGGCAAAACGCGTGGCTCCAGGCTTAGAATTGCATGTAAGTACCCAAGCGAATACGACGAACTATCTAACAACCCAGTTCTGGAAAGAACAAGGGGCAGCTCGTGTTGTGGTAGCTCGTGAAGTCAGCATTGAAGATATCAAGACGATGCGTGAAAAAGCAGATGTGGAAATCGAAGCTTTCGTCCATGGTGCCATGTGTATTTCTTATTCCGGTCGTTGTTTGTTGAGTAATTACATGACCAACCGCGATGCAAACCGTGGGGCTTGTACACAAGCATGTCGCTGGAAATATAATTTGGTGGAAGAAAACCGTCCTGGCGAATACTACCCAATCGAAGAAGACGAACATGGTACATACATCTTTAATTCTAAAGATTTGTGCTTGTTGAAATATATCCCTGAGTTGTACAAAGCCGGTGTAGATAGCTTGAAAATCGAAGGCCGTATGAAATCTGTACACTATGCAGCAACTGTATCTAAAGTGTATCGGGAAGCTATTGATAAGTTCCTAGAAGAAGGGGACGATTGGTATGTACGTGATGAATGGTATGCAGAATTAGAAAAAATCTCTCACCGTCCTTATACAGAAGCCTTTGCCATGGAAAAGCCAGGGGAAGAAGCACAAAACTATGGAAAATCTTCCAATACGCAAACCCATGATTTCATTGGTCTTGTAGAAGGGTACAATGCAGAAGAAGGTTATGCGTACATGGAACAACGTAATAATTTCAAGGTAGGAGAAACAGTGGAATTCTGTCAACCTCATGGACCATTGGTGAAGCACGTAATTACACGTATGACTGATGAAGATGGTCATGATATTGATGTGGCAAAACATGCGCAAATGAAATTACGTCTATACATCGACACACCTTTGGAAGAATACTCCATGATGCGTCGGGAAACAAAGCAAAAATAATTTCTTGCTACATAAGGGGAGGACTAAGATGCAAGAACAGGACATTGTGTATGATCCGCAGTATGTGTACTTTCAGATTGAACGACAGCATACGAATTATGTGAATCGTATTTTAGAAGGCTATGAATATGTAGGGGTGATGACAACGGTCAATGCAGAAGGATTGTGCATGGTTCGTACAACAGAATCTACCCGTGAGTTAGCAAAACAAATTTTACAATCCCTACCCGTTTCTGTGACTCTCTTGGATTGAGGACAATCTGAAAGAGAAATCATGTAAGTTGTACTAGCATTGCATATTGGTGAGTAGAGTGGAGAACTAAGAGATATGGCAACAGAAGAAAAGAAAAAACAAATATCTTATGAACTATATATTCCGGCTCAATTTGATGATTCTTGCCGCGGTTCTTTGGAAGTATTACTGGAACATAAACTTACGGATGTGGGCACCATCCATGAAGGGGAATCTGTGTATAAAGACAATGGTGAAATCGATCATTGCGTACTTAGGTTTTCCATGGATGAAGGGGATGAACTAGTAGAGGAAATACTCATCTCCTTGGAGGAGCTCGGTATACCTCATGGCGCTAAGCTATATCAAGAAGGAACAGTCATTGCAGAATTAGGGAATTTACACCATATTCATGTTGTATTGGATGCATCGTTAGGAGATGGTAAACAGTTTAAACGATTGGATACAAAAATCTCAAGAGCTTTAGAAGAAAATAACGTTGTCAGCGGCTCAACACTACGCATTCCGGATGGAGTGGCTACCTTTACTTATTACGTCGCAGATAAGGATCTCGCTATTAGTACTATCGAAAAGTACCTTCGTAGAAGTGCACTGGGACAAGGGGCTACTATCAATGTGGTGGACTCTGGTCTTACTATTCACGAACGGTATATGACGGATATATCCCGGGTGTATCGAGGGTTAGTGCCTGATGTATGGAATGTTATTCAAAGCGAGTGGAAAGGGGTGTCCCCTCAAGAATGGATGAATTTATTACGGCGGTATCCACATACTCCGGAGGGGCTGAGTTTCTTGCTTAATGTAGTGAATGGTACCTATCAAAAGGAATATACGTCCTTGAAAGTAAACTTCCCTATGTTTATGTACGAGGGTAAACAATTCTATTTACTTTCAGTGCGTCAAATGTTAGAATTTGATCTTCACGGACGAGAAGTAATGAATATGGACATATTGGGGCCTGATACAAAACCATCGCAAGTACGAGCTCCTTCTAAACAGAGGGATCTATGCCTTTTTGCTGCTACCGGGGAAGGGGAACAGGCGTCCCGTTTGTACATCGACTATAATCCAACGAAATCTGGTACTGTAGGTCAAGTCATTTATTTTGACGGAGATACGAATACATTGACGCTGTTAGAATCTTCTTTCAGTGAAGCCTTGCTGGTACTCATGCGAGATCAATCCAATGGTGTAGGTGACTATTTAATTGAAAGTATCATACAGAAAACGATGAGCTTAGATATAGATATGGCGGATGTACAAAGTGCAGAGAATCAGCTGTTGTTTGATGCAATGCGGAACTTGGCGGAAAAAATCCTAGAAGGCACTGGTGGCATAGGTCCTATGGTTGGTAAACGTGGTTTTATGGGCATGGTGCTGTTGGACAATGCAGAGTTCGATGTGAATCGTTTTAAAAAGGACTTGCTCACTAAATGGGATATCGAATCTATAACAAGCCCTGAAGGAATGAAAGTTCGTGCTGCCATCGCCACAAAGGATGTAGATACTGTGGCAGAAGAGGATATGGAAGAGGCTCACTTCTTAGAGATTGATGATTATAAAGTAGTGGTGGCACCCTTCTCCTTTGCTATGCCAATGGAAGCCGTTATGCAAGGGGCGACAAGGAATTACCTTTGGGATGGTGCATTGGATGCGGTACTTAATCATACGAGCCATGTGGCAATTAGTATTGTGGAAGGCCCTGGAAAACCTTTGGAAGAGGGGATTTTACTAGCTAAGTTACTGGCAGTGGCGACGGAGCAAACCGGAGCTAGTGCGATATATACAAATGGAGTTTTGTACGAAGCTGGCAAGTACCATGAGGAAACGGAACAGTTACGGGATGATATGCTACCTATGGCAAATTTAATCTGGGTAGATATGGACTTTGAAGATGATGGTACTATTTCCGTGTCCACTAGTGGTATGGAACTGTTCAAGCAACTCAATATTGAGCTCTTACATTGTCCGTGGGAACCGGAAAAAGCTGAGAACTATGCGCTAGCTGTGGCAGATTATATTTTGACATCAGATACAACGGTGCAAGATGGTGATTCTGTTGGTAGAAGTGAGGAAGAGCAAATGACAGTTCATATCGGTGAACCAGTCCATGCAGATGGATTGCAAAGTATACAGATTTTCTTTGATGAAAGTGAAGAAGAATAAATGTGTGGTGAAAGGAGCATGGCATTGGCTATGCTCCTTTTGTATAGAATGAGTTACTAGGATAGAATATTAGATAGGAGATAGATATGGGGAAGAAAAAAAGAACTCAAAACCAGCCTTAGAGGCTTTGGTACGACCGAAAGGAGTACGAGCTCGTTTGTCGCAGTGGAATGCTTGTTTAATTGCTAAGTCGGAAGATGGTGCATCTCGGTTATATATTGACTATAATCCTACGAAAGAAGGTGTAGTAGGGCAAGTGTTGTTGTACGATGGTCAATCTCAGAGAATAGAAGTGGTAGCTGCAATGTTCGCTAAGTTTTTGGCAGTTTTACTTACACTAGATTATCATGCATATGGTTTGTATGTGTTACAAGTGTTGATAGCATTGTTGGAGGCCAATGAGAATAAAGAACTAAAGCTTGAAAGTGACATGGTGACCGCAATACAAAATGGGATCTATCGGTTGCAAGCAGAGGTAAGCCGGAGGATGCAACAAGTTGAAGATGAAAGAAAGCAGCTAGACATCCTTCCTTTAGATAACGGTTTTTATGAATGGTCAGATCTGATAGAACGTATACAAGAAAAGTGGAAACTCAAGCATATGTGATAGTCATTACCGCAGGTACTGATAAGATGAATGTGAAAGGGGCATGTAGAAAGCTAGATGTCCCTTTTGCTAAGTTACATTATTAGTATTAAAGTACGGATTAAAAGTGTTCAATTTCATTATACAATTAACCGATAGAAAAAAGTTAAATTAATTATAAAAAAATACTTGCATAGTTGTGAGGGATATGATATTATATATTTGTTGTTACGGTAAGTGACAAACGGTAGCGATACAGTGTTTCCCAAGGACAGCTAAGATGGATCGTTACTATGGACAGAAGATATCGGGGCATAGCGCAGTTTGGTAGCGCACCTGGCTTGGGACCAGGGGG
>CAUREE010000027.1:0-16906 GCA_963523985.1 uncultured Veillonella sp. | reverse complement strand
CGTATAATGGAAGTGCAGGTAATTTATATACGCACATACAGATATTATAAGCAGTTGACATATATTTGTCAAGCCTAGTCCCCTATAGTTTCTAGGATTTTATAAAATTCCTTTTTACTACGATTCAAGTTATATATAAAAATATACATAAACTAATGAACTTTTCCTACAAATACTTGTATAGACTCATACTTTGGCTCAATCATAGTGTTTCCTGTAAAATCTAAAACACCATATTTACCATGCTGTTTGTAAATTACGCTCTCTAAAGTAGTACTATCCACCTTAGTTGTATCCGATGGCAATTGCAATATGCTTTCACCAGTTAGCGGGTTGACAAGGTACACAGTATTCCCTCTTTTACCAATCAATCCACTATAAACACCATGGAATGATTTAGGCGCTGTAATGGAATCATAGCTTTCACCGATTTCACGGAACGTATCTAATGAAATCATTCGATAAGACGGTCCAGACTTACCTACCAACACTGTAGGAGCTACAACTTCTAACTTAGAGTATGTAAATGGAAGTACTGTAGTATTGTCTTTCCGTTTTACACCCCAGCGTCCTTCTTCATCTTGTAAGAGAAAGGCTCCTAGTTCTGGCATATAGGTAATGTTTTTATAGACCATTGGAAAGACTTCAACACCCTCTTTGGTATACAATCCAAAACGACCATCTTTATAGGTCATAATCCCTGCTTCAGTTAATGGACTGACCATCTGATTTTTGGAAGATATAATTTCTTTTCCGGTTTTATCAATGTATCCTCGTTTTAATTTAGAGGTTGTCCAAGCATAGTCAGTTTCACCATAGGTGGCTTGATGATAGAATGCACCTTTCACTAAAGCTGCTGCCAATGTGTTAAAAATGCCACCAAAGTTCAGCCCATGAGCTTTTCGTGTCACCCGAGCTAACCCGTTTCGGTATGGTTCAACGCCATCATAATCTTTGATGGAAAATAAAATCTTTCCACTTTCATCAATGGCTACCTTTTGCTTATTACCCAATAACACAAAGGCAATTCCTTCACTGAATGGAGCTAATACACGTTGAATACGCTCACCTTCCACTTGCTGTGGCATTGGTATTTTACGAGGCTCTGCACCTTCTGTTTGAGAAATAATTTTTAAAGCTGTGGATGCCTCTACATGATTGCCTTCATCATCAAAATATAAGATAGATCCATCTGTTTGATACCCAGAAATAAGTCCTGTATTTTGATTCCACACTAAGGATGTAAATATCTCATCAGATTTATATTCTCCAGTTCGAGCATTGAATATAGCTACTAATTTATTCGTTGTACCTACACTATGCAAGTCACCATACAATTCTTTATCAAGTTTAAATGGTTTATGATGTAACATTTGCCCTTGCAGATTATAATAGGTGATTGCCTCTCCTTTCATAGAATAGATTAATCCAGTAGAGGATACCTCAACATGCTTTGTTGGCATCACAATGGAAGAACCAGTGTTCACGGTTTCTAATACTGTTTTACCTGCCTCTTCATACAGTACAACGTCTAACTTTCCTGTAGTATCTATTCTACCTATATGTAACTCTTTTTTAGGCCCCATGACAGGTTTCCCATCCGATGATAGGATCACATTACCCTCTTTGGATTTACCAATGTAATAGTATGGCGCATGGCTAAGTTGTTCCATTTGTGATTGTACATGACTTATACTGTTTGCTTGTTCTACCACTGTATACGTTTTGTCAGGATACTCAATATGCTTGCTGAAAGCGCCTAATACAAAGCCCCTTCCTCCATAGTATCCACGCATATATTCCATACCCCGATAGTAGCCTACCCCGTGATAACCAACGTCTCCAGATACATGCGTTTCTGCATGTGCTATAAACGGTGTCATCATAGTAGATACACTTGCTAAAGCAAGTCCTAGTGCCATTTTCTTACATACTTTCATAAGAGCTCCTACTACGCTTGAAATACCACTTGTGCCTGTGCAATTTCATAACGCAATTTTTCCTCATCAATGGTCAGTAGTTCCTTATCTTTCATCACTACTTTACCAGCCACAAGAACAGTATTCGCATCTGATGAATTGGCCGCATACACTAGGGATGCTACATCATTATACCGCGGTTGCCAATGTAATCCTGATGTATCATAGAGCACAATATCTGCACGATACCCTACATCTAATACACCCAAATCATGATAATCTAATGCTTTAGCACCCATAACGGTACCAAGTTCCCAAGCTGTTTGGGCAGGTATAGCCAATGGATCATATAGACGAGCTTTATGTAACATGGCAGCCAAACGTACTTCTTCTAGCATATCTGCATTATTGTTACTAGCAGAACCATCTGTACCTAAACCTACCACAATTCCTTTGGCAAGCATTTCTGGCACTGGTGCAATGCCACTGGCTAGTTTTAAGTTAGATTGTGGATTATGTGCTACACGAACGGATTTTTCCTTCATGATATCCATATCTTCATCTGTTACGTGTACACAGTGAGCCGCTAAACAGCCTAAATCAAATAAGCCCAAGTCATTCATATGCGCAATAGGAGTTTTGCCAGTAGCTTTTATGACATTTTCCACTTCTCCTTTTGTTTCACTTAAATGCATATGAACTTGTGCCCCTAAATCATGACCTAATTGAACCACTCGTTCTAAATAATTATCGGGACAAGTATATGGTGCATGAGGTCCTAACATCACCTTGATTTGATCTTGGTTGTAACCGTGATATGCTTCAAACAATTCTTTACTTTCTACTAACGCTTGTTCTGCCGTAGGCGCAACGCCAGCCATACCACGAGATAAAACGGCACGAATACCTGTTTCTTTAATAGCTTCAGCCGTTTGATCCATAAAGAAATACATATCACTAAAACAAGTGGTACCTGAACGGAACATTTCTGCAATACCTAATTGTGTACCCCAATAGACTAAGTGATTATTCAATTTAGCTTCTGCTGGCCAAATAGCAGTCTGTAACCAATCCATTAACTCTAGATCATCTGCGTAATTACGCAATAATCCCATAGCAATATGCGTGTGCGTATTGATTAGTCCTGGAGCAGCAAGCATGCCTTTTCCATCGATTACTTCCTTAGCTTGAGGGACTGTGTCATTGGTAACAAACTCTTTAATATATCCATTTTCAACAACAATAGCAGAATCTTTTAGAATTGTATTTCCTTGTAACACATCTACATGTGTGATAACAACATCAACCATAGTTAACTCCTACTTCATTTTCTTTTCTTCTAAATCACGAATACTTTCTTTAAATGGAGGACGTAATACCCCTTCTTCTGTAATAATAGCTGTCACTAAATCATGAGGTGTGACATCGAAAGCCGGATTCAATACTTCAATACCTTGTGGTGCAGAAGGCACGCCTTGGAATTGTAATACTTCTTGAGGATTACGCATTTCAATAGGAATATGTGCTCCTTGTTCCATGGAAAAATCAAAAGTACTATACGGCGCTGCTACATAAAAAGGAATATTATGATGTTTGGCCAATACGGCTACACTATAGGTGCCAATTTTATTTGCCACATCACCTTCTAGAGTAATACGGTCAGCTCCTACAATAATTGCATCAATAAGACCTTGTTGCATAGCGTAACCAGCCATATTGTCAGTTTGCAATGTCACAGGAATACCGTCTTCATGTAATTCAAAGGCCGTTAACCGAGAGCCTTGCAATAATGGTCTTGTTTCATCTGCATAGACACGATCTAGCTTACCTTGTGCGTGAACTTCACGGATCACGCCTAAGGCAGTACCTATTCCTGCTGTAGCCAAAGCTCCTGCATTACAATGTGTCAAAATGCGATAGGATTCTTTATCTTGGAATAAGGTAGCCCCATGTTTTGCCATACTTTCATTTAAGGCTACATCTTCTGTATCGATGGCGATAGCTTCCTTTACAAGAACCGCATCTAATTCGCTAATATCTCCTGTGAAAGTATCTACCACACGTAAAACGCGATCGATAGCCCACATTAAATTAACAGCTGTTGGTCTAGTTTGACGTAAGGTTTCCGCAAAGGCTCTAAATTCAGATAGAATCTCTGCACTAGCACCACCACGATGATAGCTTTCACGGAAGGCAAGAATTAATCCATAGGCAGCGGATACACCGATCGCAGGGGCCCCACGAACACGAAGCATTTTAATAGCTTCAGCCACTTGACGCCAATCAGTACAACGTACATATTCCACAGATGTAGGTAATTTCGTTTGATCTAAGATAATAACTTCTGATCCATTCCATTCAATACTTTTCATACCGCTCCCTCCATAGAAACAAGTAGTATTAATGTGTTTCTTCGATTAATAAAGTTTGCATATCTTCCTTAGAAAAATGATATTTTTCATTACAATAATGACAGGTTAATTCTGTCACTTCATCTTGGGCTAGTTCTTGTTTATCATGCATTGGTAGACTTGCTAAGCGATCAAAAAATCGCTCTCGACTACAAGGACATGCAAAATGAATACGCTCACTATAGACCTCTTGTACAGTAAATCCATCCAAAATACGTTCCATCAAGTGTTCCGCATTAGGATTTGCTTTCAAATAATTAGTCACAGGTCCAATGGTTTTCAGATTTGCTTCAATTTTGTCAAACGCATCATTCGTTACATCTGGTAAAGCTTGTACTAAAAAACCACCTGCTACAATTGTATGGTAATCTGGATCCACTAGTACACCTAAACTAAGAACAGAACCTACTTGCTCAGACATAGCTAGATAATAAGCTAAATCTTCCGCCACTTCGCCTGTTTGGATAGGGCTTTGGGAGGTATAGTTCTGACGTAGTTTAGTGAACCGAGTCACTTGAACGTCTCCATTACGACCTACAGCGGCCCCTACATCGAGTTTCCCTTCTCGCAATAGCGGTACATCTACATGGGGATGGTCCACATAGCCTCGCACAGTATTATTACTAAATGCATCCACATGAACTATGCCTAACGGTCCATCTCCACGCAATCGGATACTTACATTTTCATCATTTTTAAAATCACTAGCCATTAGCATAGCCCCAGTCATAGTACGACCTAAGGCAGCTGTTGCTACGGGCCACAAATCATGGCGAACTCTCGCCTCTTCTACGGTATCAGTAGTTACGGCAATAGATAGACGCAACCCTTCTGCTGTTGTATAACGTTTAATAAAATCCACGGATATCCTTCTTTCTACATAGATTCCAATAGATTGATCATTTCGATAGCACCCATAGCGCAATCAAAACCTTTATTACCAGCTTTTGTACCAGCACGTTCGATAGCTTGTTCAATGTTTTCTGTTGTTACTACACCGAACATAACAGGTACGCCAGAATCTAAAGAAACATGAGCAATACCTTTTGCTACTTCATTACACACATAATCATAATGAGTTGTGGCACCACGAATAACAGCACCTAAACAAATGACAGCATCATATTTACCACTTTTTGCCGCTTTTTGAGCAATCAAAGGAATTTCAAAAGCACCTGGTACCCAAATAGTAGTAATGTCGCCATCTTGTACATCATGACGCAATAATGCATCTTTTGCACCGCTAATTAATTTGGATGTGATGAACTCATTAAAACGGGAACCGATAATAGCAAATTTCTTACCTGTGCCTATTAATTTACCTTCTTGAATCATTGTCATTCTCCTCTATTTATAGTAGACATATTTAGACCTGAGCGCTCCATACGCTAAGTATTACTTTCATACATTGTATTACAGCATATGACGCATTTTTTCTTTTTTTGTATTTAAATATTTTGCATTAATGCTATTTGCTTTGATAACGATAGGAACACGCTTAGATACAGTAATGCCCCAACGTTCTAAATCCTCTTTCTTTTCAGGATTGTTTGTTAATAGCTTAACACTTTTTACATCTAATTCTCGCAACATTTGTGCTGCCAATGAGTATTCACGCATATCAGGAGGGAATCCTAACTTCACATTAGCTTCTACTGTATCATAACCTTCATCTTGCAATGTATAAGCTTTGATTTTATTTGTTAACCCAATGCCACGCCCTTCTTGACGCATATAGATAACGATCCCTTCTCCTTGCTCTTCAATGGAGCGCAATGCATTTTCTAATTGTTCTCCGCAATCACAGCGATGAGAACCGAACACATCGCCGGTCAAACATTCGGAGTGAATGCGCATTAACACGTCAGATTTACCACGTACATCACCTTTTACAATCATAAGATGTTCTTTATGATCTACTTCATTTTTAAATATAATGATGCGGAAATCGCCGTATTTCGTAGGTAATTTCGTTTCTGCTGCAATACTCACCAATTTGTCGTGACGTTTTCTGTATTCTATCAAGGCTTCCACAGAGGCAATCTTTAAATTATGTTTTTTACTGAAAGCCAATAAATCATCCATACGTGACATGTATCCTTCATCATTGGTGATTTCACAAATTGCTGCCGCAGGATATAAGCCAGCTAGTTTACAAAGGTCAATAGACGCTTCTGTATGGCCTTGGCGCACTAATACTCCACCCTCTTTATAACGCAATGGAAATACATGTCCAGGACGTCTAAAATCTTCTGGTTTTGCATTTGGATCAATGAGTTTTTGCATCGTTACAGCACGTTCTTCTGGAGAAATACCTGTGGTAGTATCCACATGGTCTACTGACACAGTGAATGCTGTTTCATGATTATCCGTATTCCTTTCTACCATTTGAGGAATACCAAGTCGTAGCAAATCACTCTCCAGCATCGGTGTACACAGTAAACCTCGAGCCTCTTTGATGATAAAGTTAATACTTTCTCGAGTAGCAAATTCAGCTGCCAATACTAAATCACCTTCGTTTTCACGACTTTCATCATCTACAATAATCACAGGTTTTCCTGCTTTCAAATCTTCAATTACTTCTTCAATAGAGTTTAATGTATAGGACATGAGTATCATCCTTTCTATAAAAAGCCGTTACGCACCAAAGTATCCATCGTTACTGTACTAGTATTACTAGATTCCTGATGAGTTCCTTTCATAAAGTGTTCGATATAACGACCAAAAATATCTGTTTCTAAGTTCACTGTAGTGCCAATCGTAGCATATTGCAAAATAGTGTTTCCAATTGTATGAGGAATAATTGAAATTTCAAACCATCCAGTTCCTACCTTGGAAACGGTCAAACTCGCTCCATCCACAGTGATAGATCCTTTGTATATGACATAGTGTAGAATAGCATCATCTGTAGCGATACGAAATACAATGGAGTTACCCACATGATCTTTACCGATAATCTTACCTTGACCGTCTACATGGCCTGCCACAACATGGCCACCGAAACGACCATTGGCAGCCATAGCTCGTTCTAAGTTGACTTTACTTCCTGTGGAAAGATTGAGCAATGTTGTCATGTTCACAGACTCTGGCATCACATCTGCTGTAAATCTCTGGGTTCCAATGGTAGTTGCTGTTAAACACACACCATTGACTGCTACAGAATCACCAATTCTTAAGTCATCGAAAATGACAGTTCCTGCAATTTCAAGGGTAAGTGAGCTTTGGGAACGTTTAACACTCTGTATGGTACCTATTTCTTCAATGATCCCCGTAAACATAAACGCCTTCTCTTCCTTTTCGATAACTAATTATCTTCATATTATCACCAACAGCCATCACTTCATCAATGTCTAGTTGCACTGCTTCGTCCAAGCTAGAAAATCCTAAACCACCTACAGCTGGTGTTGCGCCAATACCTCCAATAATACGATTTCCAATATAGGTTACCAGTTTATCAAAAGATTTTGTCTCTACAAAACTAGCCACCACTTGGCTACCGCCCTCAATGAGCAAACTCATACATTGCCGAGCTCCTAATTCTTCCAAAATAAAAGAAATATCTAAGCCTCTTTCATTTGATGGTGTCACAATAACTTCTGCGCCTTTATCACTGAAAGCACCCATTTGTTCTAGCCCACACTCTTCGCCAACAAATATTGTTATATTGCGATTAGGTACTGTCCAAATAGTCGCATCTAATGGCGTTCGACCTTGGGAGTCTAGAATAAATAGATGTGGTTGCTTTTCTATTGTTTCTTGTGGAAGACGACAACTTAGCAATGGATCATCCGCTATAATTGTGCCTACGCCCACTAACATAGCATCTACCTCTTTACGAATACGATGTCCATCAATTCTCGCTTCTTCGTTGGTAATCCATTTTGATTCGCCACTAGCCGTAGCAATCTTTCCATCCATAGACATGGCAGATTTTAAAATCACGAAGGGCTTACCCGTTTTGATATATGTAATAAATGCTTCATTCATTTCCACACATTGCCGTTCTAAGACGCCAATCTCTACTTCTATACTGGCTTCTTGTAGCATTTCTAGCCCTTTACCCGCTACTAATGGATTGGGGTCAATCATACCGATGACAACACGAGTAATACCAGCAGCAATAACCCTCTTCGCACAGGGCGGTGTTTTTCCATAATGTGAACATGGTTCAAGCGTTACATACAAGGTAGCTCCTCTAGCATCCATACCAGCTTGATGCAAAGCATATACCTCTGCATGAGGTTCCCCTGCTTTTTGATGATACCCTTCACCAATGATGCGACCATCTTTTACAATGATAGCCCCTACCATCGGATTCGGAGATGTACATCCTCTTGCTTTTTCTGCTAATTCAATCGCTTTTGCCATATATTTTTCATCAGTTGTCATATGTGTCATGGCTCACCTCTACACAAAAAAGGGACTATATACATAGTCCCTTTAGCATTCCAAATATTTGATAGCTTACACAATAGCTATCAATATACTGTCTTTTCCCATCCAGACTTTACTGTCGGTTCCGGAATATTACCGGATCTGCTCTCAAGAGCTTGCGGACTATTATACCGCCGGTCAGGAATTGAGGTTTCCCTCGCACCTTGCCTCAAAGACTTATGTATTTGATTGTAGTTCTTATCTTTATAAGATGAGTTTATTGTATCATAGATTACTTGATATAGCAATGAAAGTTGCCATTCACCATAACTATATCACAGACTTTCTATTATAACTTGTTACATCAGTGCCAAGTTTTTCGTACAACTCTTTTACAGTGATTTTATTGTTTTTAATCGCTTCTAGTTCCTTCTTTGTAATGCCAATAAACTCAATGAAGTCAACTCGACCATATGGTGTTTCCAGCGATTGTATATCCTTATCTGGAACTGTAATAAGTGCAACAATTTTAGATTTATGTGCAATATCTATGCCTCTGTTTTCCCCTAAGTAAATATATTCATAGGGTTTTAGTATTCTACCTGTAACTCCTTTTTAATATATACAATGAATAGTCAATATCTCACTTTATAAAACTTTAATCTAGAATCCCACAATATCTATTAACCCGTATATTCGTTTCAATAATAGTTCTTCCATTACTTTCATACGTTCTGATGTGACTAACTCATGTTGTGAGTATACTTGTTGTATTAATTTTGTACATACTCATACATTAATACATAATCTTTCCTCATCAGAATTCTCCGCAACTTTATCAGTTATAATTTAAGTATACGTTGTTTACTAGAAAAAATCTATCGATTTCATGTATATCGATAACTAGAAATGACTTTTATCACATTATAGTATTCTATGTATTACAATTTGGCATAATAAGTATTTGTATATTTATGTCTTTTGCCAATACCATTCTTAACAGTGTTATCATTATATCTCCATTAATTGATAAAAAGTTGATATTTTAAGTATACTTTAACTATTCCGTATATTTCAGTCTATTTAAAGAATATAAATTCAATATCACTTAATTAAACACCTTATAAATACCAATGAAATGATTAATCGATATGCGTAATACATGAAAATATATGCTATGATGAGCATATAGTAAAGGTCTACTATCAAAATCATTGTGAAAGGAGTGTATTTTTATGAGCACCAGTCCAACTATTGGTAGTAACAACAGTTTTTGGGATCGTAAATTTAATGTAACGGAGCGCGGTTCCACCATTAAGCGAGAAATCTTTGCAGGTATTACAAGTTTTCTCTGTGTCTCTTATGTATTAGCAGTTAATCCTATTATTTTAGGTGCCAGCGGTATGAATGAGGGAGCTGTGTTCACCGCTACTGCCATCTGCGGTATCATCATTACTTTATTATTAGGTATTTACACAAATATGCCTTATATTGGCATTTCAGGGATGGGGATTAATGCATATTTTGCCTATACTGTAGTTATCCAAATGCACCACTCCTTTATGTTTGCTTTGACTGCTGAACTGATTGCGGGCCTATTAATTTTACTGATTGCCCTTACACCTATTAAAGATTACATTTTTGAAGCCATCCCACACAATTTGAAATTAGCAGTAACCGCTGGTATCGGTTTATTCATCGCTCTAATCGGTCTTAGTAGCGTTGGCATCGTTGTTGCGAATCAAGGCACGATTGTGGGCTTAGGCAGCTTTACAGACCCTAATGTCATCATCGCCATGATTGGTGTCATTTTAATTACAGCAATGACCGCTCGTGGTATAAAAGGAACTATGTTCATCGCAATCATTGCCTGTGCCATTTTAGGTATATTTTTAGGTGTCACTAAAATTCCAGATAGCATTCTATCATTGCCACCTAGTATGGCTCCTGTTTTAATGAAATTTGACTTTTCTGAATTAGTAACAGCAGATATGTTCTTCGTAGTTTTCACCTTCTTATTTGTGAACTTATTTAACATCGTAGGTGTATTGATTGGTCTCAGTGAACAAGCAGAAGTTCCAGAAGCGGATCGTCAACGAGTGAATGGTAATTGTATGAAAGTAGCTGCTCTAGGTACTACTATTGCTGGTATATTGGGAGCTTCTCCACATATTGTAGCTGTAGAATCTGCCGCTGGTATTGCAGAAGGTGGACGTACTGGTATTGCCGCCATTACATCTTCTATCTTATTTGTAATTGCTTTATTCTTTGCTCCATTATTGATGGTAATTCCAACAGCAGCCACTGCACCAGTCCTAATTGTTGTAGGTTTATTCATGCTTATGTGTATTAAAGCAATCAACTTTGAAGATATTACTGAGGGGATTCCCGCATTTTTAACAATTATCATGATGCCTTTCACCTACTCCATCGGTGTTGGTATTGAATGGGGTCTTGTAAGCTATGTAATAGTTAAAGTATTAGCAGGTCGACACAAAGATATTTCCTTTATTATGTATGTATTAGCCCTTATTTTCATCGTAAAAGAAGTTATGCCATTTATTATTTAGTGCGTAAAGGAGCCTTTTTATGATTAACTATAATTCTTACAGTCAAATGTCCAATGTGGCATTGGGCAAAGAAAAAGCGAGTTTAGTATTAAAACATGCCACAGTGTTAGATGTATTTAGCGAAAAATGGGTTCAAACAGATGTGGCTATTGAAAATGGTGTTATTGTTGGTCTTGGATCCTATGAAGGTAAAGAAGAATTAGACTTACAAGGAAAATATATTGTACCAGGCTTTGTAGACAGTCATCTTCATTTAGAATCCACATTAGTTAATCCGTCAGAATTAATTCATCAGGCCCTACAATTTGGCACCACTACTTTCATTGTTGACCCTCATGAAGCAGGTAATGTAGCTGGCCTTGAAGGCATTCAATTTATCATTGATGAAACTAACGATGTAGAAGGACATGTATATGTAATGGCACCATCTTGCGTTCCTGCCATCGACGGCGAAGAAACTGGTTGTATATTAGAAGCACCAAAATTGAGTGAACTTAAACAAAACCCTCGTATCCTTGGATTAGGTGAAGTAATGGATATTCCTCGTGTCATCAACGGAAATATTCCTATGCTGCAAAAATTAGAAGTCTATGAAGATCGTGTCATCGATGGCCATATCATTGGTATAAGTGACAAAGAACTACAAGCCTTTGTATTGGCAGGTGTACGCACAAATCATGAAGCTGGATCCTATGAAGAAGCAAAAGCTCAAGTCATGGCAGGGGTACAAGTTTTAATTCGTGAAGGTAGCGCAGCCCATAACTTAGAAGCTATTGTAACAGGAATGATAGAAGATGGTGTTTGTTGTGATAAATACTCTTTCTGTACTGATGACAAGCACATTGAAGATATCATTGCTAAAGGACATATCAGCTATAATGTTAAACGTTCTATTGAACTCGGCTTGGATCCAATCCAAACCTATAAAATAGCATCGTATAACTCATGTGTCGCTTATCATCTTCGTGACCAAGGCGCCATTGCTCCAGGCTATAAAGCTGACCTTATCATTTTAGATGATTATAAAACCGTAACTATCCATGATGTATTAGTAGGAGGCAAAAAAATTTCTCGCACCTATACACACGATAAGAAGAGCCCTACTCACCTATTACATACTGTCAACATTGGGGAATTTAAGCCATCTCAACTAGATTTATCTGTCACGGGTCCAATGCCAATCATTAATTTAATCCCTGGCACTTTACTAACCAAAATGACACATGAAGAAGTACCCGTCTCCAATGGACTTTTCATGGAAAATGGCACATTTAATAAGATTACATGTATTGAACGTCATCATGCAACAGGTCACAATGGTGTAGGAATTATCAAAGGCTATGATATTAAAAATGGTGCTATCGGTACTTCTGTAGCGCACGATGCACACAATGTCATCGTAGTTGGAGACAATGACAGAGATATGCTAGTAGTTATCGAGCGTCTGAAAGAAATAGGAGGCGGTTATGTCATTGCTAGCGAAGGAAAAGTAATAGCAGAACTTCCACTTGAAATCATGGGCCTTATTACAAATCAAAGCCATGAAGTCGTGGATGCAAAAGTTGCAGAAATGAAAGAAATTGCCTATTCTATGGGGGTAAACCGTGGATTAGATCCTTTCATTAATTTAAGCTTCCTATGCTTAACAGTGATTCCAGAAATTAAAATTACCACAAAAGGAATTGCTATTTTTGGTGAATGAAACAATATATTTTTCATGGTATTTTCTCATTCAGTATATTATGACATGCAGAAAAGCAGCCCCCAAAAGGACTGCTTTTCTTTTCATTGTATACGGTTGTAATAGATAGTTATTTAGAGCATGCATCTAATAGGTAAGCAATACCGATGAATGGAATGCCTGCACGCTCCCCTAAACCAATTTCACAGGTAGAGCTAGAGCTTACTCCTAGTGTTGCTCCGTACTCTTTCACTTCATCTCCCAAATCTCGTGTAGCGGAATGGTTCAATTCTGGTGTGAAGAAACCTTTTTGCCCTGCAAAACCACAGCATGCGAAGGATTTAATATTGAATACTTCATCAGTACATGCTCGTGCAATAAGTTCAATATATTTTTCCTTACCAGCTTTTTTGATTTTACATTGCTTATGTACGATAACACGTTCTTTACATTTCACAATCTCTAATTTTGGAACAATATGTGTGTACAAGAACTCAGATACATCAAGGATTGTAACTGATTTAATGTGTTTGAAGGCATGAGAGAAACATGCAGAATGATCAATAACAACTGGATACACTCCACCACAGCTTGCTTCTAATAAAGCATTTTCTAAATCACGCAATGCACGTTTATCAATATCTTCATAGTTTTCAAAGCTTAAGCCACAGCATAGGTTTTCAATATGGCGTGGATAGATTACATTATACCCTGCTTTTTTACATAAGTTTTCCATTACTTGTTGTAAGCTACGAGTATCTTTTTGTCCTTGATTTGGTTTAAATGCACGGTTCGCACAGGTACTAAAATATACAACATTATCATTGCCTACTGTATTTCGTTGGTTTTTCAATGTATGACGGTTCGCTTTTGGCAATGTTGTTGGTGCATATGGTGTCACTCCCGTTAACTCATGAGCACCTTTTGTAATTTTAGAAATAAGCTTATTCGTAATTACTTTACCTGCTGCACCACCTAATGTTACACCCATGCGAGCTGCTGCTAAAGTAGCTGGGAAGTTATCATAAATCGCTTCTGCAATGCCATGACCTTTTGCCGTCACTTTACGAACAGATAAGGCAATTTGTGCAGTATCAATACCTAACGGACATAGCATGGAACACATGGAACATGCTGCACATGTATCCACACCATAATACTGGTATCCCTCAGCTAATGCATCAGCTTCAGCATGTTTACCTTCTTGGCGAAGACGAGTCTCTTCACGCACTAAAGAAATACGTTGGCGAGGTGTTAATGTTAAGTTTTTAGATGGACAGTTCTTTTCACAGAAACCACATTCAATGCACATATTGAACAATGGATCAATAGCTGCCATGGCTTTTAAATTCTTTTTATATACGTCTGGATCGTCAGTAATGATAACATCCGGATTGATCAAATACGTAGGGTCAAATAATTCTTTGATGCGGCGGTTAACTTGGTAAGCTTTAACACCCCACTCTAACTCTACAAAAGGTGCCACCATGCGACCTGTACCATGTTCAGCTTTAATACTACCTTCTACAGCTGCTACACGCTCTGCCATTTCTTTCACAAGGCCACTGAAATTATCTCGTTCTCTAGGATCATTTAAATCTGGAGTGATAATAAAGTGAACATTGCCACTTAAGGCATGACCAAAAATAATGCCATTGTCCATAAAGTCATAAGTACGGAATAATTCTGTAATAATTTCGATACCTTTAACGAAATCTTCAATTTTAAAGCATACGTCCTCTGTGATTACAGTAGAGCCAGATTTACGTTGTCCAGCAGCAATTGGTAATAAGCCTTTGCGGATGTACCACCATGAATTGTATTCTGCTGGATCTGTGGAATATAAGCTTGGAATAATCGTAGGAATATCTTTTAATTGGTCTTTAATATATTCCACTTGTTCCGCCAATTCTTGTTCGTTATTGCTTTCAGATTGGAACAGAATACAGCTAGTACCCTCTGGTACACCACGTACAAAATCAGGTACTTGCTCTAATTTTTGTACACTTTTTAAGCTGAGATAGTCCATCATTTCGGCGGATACTACATATTTACGTCCCATATTCGCCAATGTTACAACAGCTCGAGATGCATCAGATAACTCTTTGTAGAACACAAGACCACAGGCTTTGAATTTTTTATCTTCTACTGTGTTGTACACCACTTTAGATACAAAACCTAATGTACCTTCAGAACCGATAAAGATATGATTCAAAATATCCACAATATCTTCAAAGTCAACTAAGGTATTAATGGAGTAGCCTGTTGTATTTTTAATTTTAAATTTACGTTGAATTAATTCTACTAATTCTGGATCATCAAAAATCCATTTACGTAAATCTAGTAATCCTTTTACAAGGTCAGCGCGAGAGGTCATGAAAGCTTGTACACTAGCTGGATCACTAGTATCTAAAATCGTACCATCCACTAATACAACCCGTACAGATTTTACTGTTTGATATGAGTTTTCTACAGTACCACAACACATGCCTGAAGAGTTATTATTGAAAATCCCCCCTACTAAAGCACTCGCAATAGTAGCTGGATCTGGGCCAATTTTGCGGCCATAAGGAGCTAACTTTTCATTCGCGTCGGCCCCAATAACGCCACAATCGCAACGTAATGCTTTGCCTCCGTCTAATACTTCCATTCGTTTAAAGCCATCATTAGCAACCACTAATACATGTTCACTAGAACATTGTCCAGATAAAGATGTACCTGCTGCTCTAAAAGTAACCGGTGTACCATATTGATTTGCTAAAGCTAAAATACGAATCACTTCTGATTCATTATTAACTTTCACCACCACTTGTGGTACATAGGAATAACAAGAAGCATCTACACCATAGGCATAGCGGTGTAAAAAATCTGTAAATACTCGTTCAGGACATACAGCCTGCGCTTCCGTAGAAAAAGAAGCAAAATCGTAACGTAACGGTGCTTTCATAATAGGACCTCCTAGCATTACCTTATGTAGTATCATTCACAAATTTGAACAACTCGTTCAAAAGGGCATAGCTCTCTATGTCTTATCTATAGCTTACCATAGTAGTAGAGTTTAGTAAATTCTATAATTAATTTTTATAATTAGTGCTATTACAAAAAAGTATAACAAATTTACAAAATTAAAATTATCTTATATAATAGATTATGAATGAAAGTAGGTGAAAACATGCACGTTTTAGGTGAGCACGTATTAATTGATTTATATTCTTGTATTGATGAAAAAATAGAATCTCCTGCTGTCTTACAAGATGCTATTGTAAATGCCTTAGCAATTACAAATCAATGTGTTGAGGAAATCGATTGCCAAATTTTAGAAGATGAAATCTTCTTGGTAGCCGTATCCCATCACTGCCATGTAATTCTTCATGCGTATCCACAATTAGGCTATGTAGCAGCAGATGTATATACATTTGAAAAATCTGTAGAACCTAAGGTAATCATGAAAGAATTACAACGATCTGTAGGTTCTGAAAAAGTAAAAGCCACAAGCATTCGCCGTGGTGACTTCGGTAATGAAAGAGACATGAAACCTCGTAAACAGTCTTCTCTGACTGCTATGGGTAGAGTCACACGTACTCGTACACGATTAACAACAACTGGCAAAAATATTACTTCTAAAGGCGTCAAAGCTATCAAAAAAGTAATCGGCAACACTAAATAAACATCGAACATACTAACGGCTAAGTCCTAATGGGAACTAGCCGTTCTTTTGTTCGATATTATACTAAACACACATAAAAGGCTGAACCTAGGAATATATCCTCAAGTTCAGCCTTATTATATACATATGTAGTCTATTCAATTATAGTTGCAACGATAATTGTCTACCGCTTGGTTCATATGCCGTAATCGTTACGCCCGCAGTTTGAAACAATCGTTTAGACGCTTGTACTTCTCGTGTATCTTTGTAATCATCACGCCAATAAATGACTTCTTTAATGCCAC
>CAUREE010000026.1:0-17657 GCA_963523985.1 uncultured Veillonella sp. | reverse complement strand
CAAAGTTTAAACATGAAGGGTTGGCACAAGTATATACGGAAGCTAAAAAACGAGGCTATACTCGCTCCTATGGATCAATGTGCTGTCAAATCCGACGGAATATCCCTAAGGTTAAAGCGAAAAAACAATATTATAAAAGTAATTGGAAGCCTGATATAGTTACATACCCAGGTGAAAAAGTACAGGTGGATATAAAATATATTCCACAAGAGTGTCTATTGTTTCCAACTAATGGTATTAAATATTACCAAATTACTGCTATTGATGAATATTCTAGAAAGCGTATATTATCTATTGTAGATGAAAAGAGTGTAACTAATACGAGTAGATTCTTAGTGGATTTATAGGCTCGTATGGGCTTTAAAATATATACGATACAGACAGATAATGGACGAGAATTTACGAATTATGGTCTTAAGGAACGAGAGTGTTTATTTGATCGAGTATTACGTAAATTAGGGATAAAACATAAGCTAATACGACCATTTTCCCCGTGGCAAAATGGAAAGGTAGAGCGAAGCCATAAGGTTGATGGAGAGAGATTCTATACTAGGAAGTTTAGAAGTCTTGAGGCTCTTTTAAAAGCCCATCGACGATATGCAAGTAGATATAATAACATAGCACAGAAAGTATTGGGGTTTAAATCACCCAATGAATATATAGCAGAGTACTTCTTAAATAAATCTTTAGGAGGTTGTGTCACAAATGTTTGACTACTATAGAGGAAGTCTATAAGTTTACTGCGCCTGTTCTTGTATGTACTGTGTGTAACTGATATAATTAATAAATATGGTCTATATACAATGAACTTAGTATTCTAATGACAGACTATTGACGATCACTTGTTATAATCATGAAATACCACGTATGGAGGTGGTGGAATGACAGTATATTTATGGGCCTTTGTCATTGCTCTCGTAGTAACGTATATTTGCACACCTTTGGTGAAACAATTCGCCGTTAAGGTAGGTGCTATTGATAAACCAGATGCACGTAAGGTGCATCAAGTGTCGATTCCTCGATTAGGGGGATTGGCTATCTATATTGGCTATATGGTATCTTTGCTGTATAGTGTGAAAGATATATCTTCTGTGAAAGGATTGATTGTAGGTTCAATTATCCTAGTAGCAGTAGGTATTTGGGACGATATTAAGCAAATTGGTCCGAAAACAAAATTGATGGGACAAATTTTGGCGGCTCTTATGTTGCCACTATTTGGCAATGCCGTGCATTTCATCAGCATTGGTGACCATTTATTGTACTTAGAGTATTTTGCTATACCTTTGACGGTATTTTGGATTGTAGGATTTACGAATATTGTGAATCTCATAGATGGTTTAGATGGATTGGCAGCAGGGATTTCTCTCATTGCATGTATTACGATTTGTATCGTGACTTTGCAAATGGGACAAATTGAATTGGCATGCATTACCTTAGCATTAGCTGGGGCAGCTTGTGGATTCTTGCGCTATAACTTTAATCCTGCCAAAATATTTATGGGCGATACAGGCAGTATGCTATTAGGCTATACCATGGCGGTTATTTCCGTCATGGGCAGTGTGAAAACGGCAGCAACTGTAGCATTGGTGGTGCCTGTTATCGTATTGGGCTTGCCAATTCTAGATACTTTATTTGCCATTGTACGTCGACGTATTAATGGACGTCCTGTGTTCCAACCAGATAAAGGACATTTGCATCATCGTCTATTGGCGATGGGGCTCACACAAAAACAAGCTGTGCTGTTGATGTATGCTATCACGGCACTCTTAGGTTGCGTGTCTATCGTAGCGGCGAAAGTAAACTTTGTTATCGGAGTCTTGCTAGTGCTTGTAATACTCTGTGCATGTGTGTGGACAGCAACGAAAATTGGGATTATATCCAAAGACAACGACGTTCGTAAATAGCTATGCAAAACGCCAGGAGCGCCTCAGAAGATTTTCTGAGGCGCTCCTGGCGTTTTGCTTCGTGTTTGCTCACTCTGTAGGAAGGAGCAGGAACATGCCACGCTTTCTGGCGCTTGCAGAGTTGGGCATATTACGCCATGTCGCTTACGCTTATGGCATTTTGCTTCGCACTTGCTCACTCTGTGAGGGGAGGAGTGGGAACATACTGCGGTCTTCTTTGCATTTGCTTAATACTAGTAATATAATGCCATATGCTTTTGTCAATCTGCTCTGTGGCTCATGGCGTTTTGCTTCGTACTTGCTCACTCTGCAAGGGTGGGATGCCATGTCGCTTTGTTTATGGCATTTTGGTTGGCTATACTTCTTTATAGTTTCTACTAGTATGGAAGGCTTGTACATGATACAATAGAGATAATTGAAAAAGCTTAATAAAGTGATTTAGGAAAGTTTGTATATGACGGCTTTCATGGTAAAGGAAGTAAACGAAATATGTGGGAGGTACTATGTTAAAAGTCATGACCATATTTGGGACACGTCCTGAGGCAATTAAGATGGCGCCTGTTGTTAAGGCTTTGGAAGCAGCGCCTGATATGGAGTCTATTGTAACGGTAACGGCACAGCATAGAGAGATGTTAGATCAGGTGTTGCATTTGTTTTCTATCACCCCTGATTATGATTTAAATATTATGAGCCAAGGGCAAACGTTGTATGATGTCACTTGTCGTGCTTTGATGGGCTTACAAGAGGTACTGAAAAAAGCGAAGCCTGATGTGGTGCTTGTTCATGGCGACACGACTACTACTTTTGTGGGAGCTCTAGCGGCATTCTATGAAGGGATTCCTGTAGGTCATGTGGAGGCAGGTCTTCGGACGGGTAATATTTATTCCCCATTCCCAGAGGAGATGAATCGTAAGTTGACTGGTGCTATTGGGACCTATCATTTTGCACCGACTACTACATCGGAAGCGAATTTGTTGAAAGAAAATATTAATCCAAATCACTTATATGTTACAGGAAATACAGTTATTGATGCGTTGCAAAAGACAGTAAAGGATGACTATACCTTTAAAGAAGAGTTGTTGAACACCATCGATTATGTGAATCAAAAAGTTATTTTGGTGACTACCCATCGTCGTGAAAACTTAGGAAATCCAATGCGTAATGTGTACGAGGCTATCCGGGACATTATTGGTGAACATGAAGATGTAGAAGTCATCTTCCCAATGCATAGAAATCCAAAGGTACGCAGTATTGTACAAGAGGTCCTAGGTGATATGCCACGTGTACACCTAATCGAACCATTAGAGTATGAACCATTTGCAAACTTAATGGATCGTACCTACCTCATTATGACGGACTCTGGTGGTATTCAAGAGGAAGCTCCATCCTTGGGTAAGCCAGTATTGGTGCTTCGTGACACTACAGAACGTCCTGAAGCGGTTCAAGCGGGTACGGTAAAACTGGTAGGCACTGATACAGCAACTGTGTATGCCACGGCCAAAGAGTTAATTACGAATACAGAAATATATACGGCTATGTCCAATGCAGTGAATCCTTATGGGGATGGATTAGCGTCAGAGCGAATTGTGCAAGCTTTACGGCATGCATTCTTTGAACACCAAGAAAAACCATCATCTTTTGGGAAATAATGGTAGATTATGCATTTTAGTTATACTTACGTTGATATCTACTTTCATTGACTGTACAAGCTCACAATGTATCAAGTTTTGAAGCAAATCATATGGAAAGTTTTGATAGATATAAAATTTATATATTGTTAAAACGGTTCGTATCGGTGGTATAATCTACCATGTTAGAGGTATGGGAGGTGTATCTATGGGGAAAGAAAAATCAGAACTATGGATGGCTATCTCCAAAGCATCTACCACAGGATTTACTATACTTTGTTCTATCGGTATCTGTATGGGTCTTGGTTATGCCGTTGATCACTATGTAGGAATGCACCCTTGGGGCGTGCTTCTAGGTGGATTAATCGGTGGATTTCTAGGTCTATATGGTGTCATACGTCAGTGTATGTAAGGAGACTGTATGAAAGAATATATAACCTATATCAAAAGTCATTGCCGTTGGATACTTTCAGTGGCTATACTAGGTGTAGTTGTGTTATGGCTCCTAGATTGGTCTAGTCATATTACTGGTTGGCTGTGGGGGATGATGACCTATGTTATCTATTTCCTGTATTTAGCATTACAAACCTATAAGATGAAAGATGCCACCTTAGAAGATGTAAAACGACGAGTTTGGATTGGTGTTATGAGTCGATTTAGCTTAATTGTATTGTTGGTGGGCATAAGTACGCAAATACCTTCGATTTCCATGAAAGGTGTTTTAGGTGGCATTTGTGTGTTTGCTCCTATGCAGTATATTGAGTATAGTATGTATGTACGCCAACGTATTAGGTAATCATCTATGTGAAAGGGGGTGGGAATATGGAGTTGCATGCAGGGCATCATCATGTTGTTCAATGGATGGGAATCTCTTTTAATATGGATACGTTGTATATGACGTGGCTAGTGATGGCGATTATTATTGTGGTCACACTATTAGCGACACGGTCACGTGCCTTGGTACCACAAGGGATTCAAAATATGATGGAAAGCGTGTTAGAAGGATTGACTGGTCAGTTTAAAACAAACTTAGGCAATCAATGGAAGTTTTTAAGCTCCATACTATTTACGTATTTTCTATTTATTTTGGTAAGTAATGAGTTAGGGTTGATACCGAGTCCACATATCTTGGCATCGCCAACAAATGATATTAACACGACTTTGGGACTAGCCATTTCAAGCTCAATTCTTGTATGGATTGTGGGCTTGAAAGTAAAAGGAATTGGCTATTTTAAGCATTTTGTACAGCCATTTAAATTATTTATCATCATCAACTTAATGGAAGAAATAGCGAAACCTGTCACATTAGCCTTCCGTTTGTTTGGTAACATACTAGCGGGAGAAATTCTTTTAGAATTATTATATGCCTTGGTACCCTATGTACTTCCTATCGTATGGTTAGCTTTTAGTCTAGCAATCGGTATTATTCAAGCGTTTATTTTTGCCATGCTCGTTACCTCATATTTGGGGATGACAATTGGAGATGGACATTAATAGTTTAGGAGGAAATCATAATGGAATTATTATTAGCAAAAGCGTATGTATTGGTTGGTTCTGCCATTGGCGCTGGTTTAGCAATTGGTTTAGCTGCGATTGGCGCAGGTATTGGTGACGGTCTTGTATCTGGTAAAGCCTTAGAAGGTATGACTCGTCAACCAGAACAATCTGGTAAATTGTTCACAAATATGTTAATTTCTGTAGGCTTGATCGAAGCGGTGCCTATTATCGCAGCAGTTATCGCGATTGTATTAGTGTTCGCAAACCCATTGGTAGACTTACTTAAATAATAGACATTAGCTAAGAGGAGGTATGACCGTTGGTAGATTTAAACGGCACACTCGTACTTCAGATTTTAAACTTTATCGTGCTAGTGTTGATTTTAGCAAAGTATGCGTATAAACCGTTATTGCAAACTATGGAAGAACGGAAACGTCGTATTGAGAATGATCTTACCAGTGCAGAACAAGCTAGAGAAGAAGCGGCTGCGTTGAAAGCTGAATATACAGCGCAATTGCAAGAAGCTCGTAAAGAAGCACAAGGCATTATCGAGACTGCAAAACAACAAGCAGAAGCTGAATCACAAGCACAAATCAAAGAGTTACGAGCTCAACTAGTGAAAGAAAAAGAAAACGCCCGCCAAGAAATTGAACGGGAACGGGAAAAAGCAATGCAACAAATCCGCACAGAAGTTGTGAATTTGTCTGTACAGGTAGCTGGCAAATTAATTGGAAAAGACTTTTCCAGTGCTGATAATGTGGCTCTTGTAGAGGATACCATTGCAAAACTAGATAGTACAACTATAAGGTCGTGATACGATGAGTGTAGAAAGAATTGCAGAAACATATAGCTCCGCTATATTTGAATTAGGACAGGAATCAGGTTTGTTACCACAATTTGATACAGATCTTTCCTATGTGCAAGATTTATTTTCCACCCATGAGGAATTACGCCAAATTTTAATCAATCCTATGTTAGAAGTAGCGGGGAAAAAGAAGATTCTAGAACAAATCTTTGGTAGCGAAGTGCACCCATTGATTATGAATTTTCTCTATGTTATGGTGGACCGCCGTCGCAGTCCCTACATCATGGAAACAGCCCGCGCTTACGTAAAACGCTCCCGTGAAAGTCGTGGTATTTTGGAAGCAAAAGTTACGGTTATTGAACCACTTTCAGAGGCGATGCGGGAAAAAGTATTACGTAAGTTACAAGAGATTACTGGCAAAGAATGTGTCATCGAAGAACATGTGGATCCATCCATCTTAGGTGGTATGGTCATTCAAGTGGGAGACACTCGGATTGATGGAAGTATGGCTAGACGATTGGAAGAATTAAAAAAATCATTGCTTAATGCAAGTACCAATAAGATTGGGGTGAATGGTTAATTATGAAAATGACGCCTGAAGAAATTACTGCCATTATTAAACAGCAGATTCAGGACTATAATGTTGAATTAAACGTAGATGACGTAGGAACTGTTCTGGAAGTAGGGGACGGTATTGCGCATATCTACGGTCTTGAAAAAGCCATGGCTGGCGAATTGTTAGAGTTACCTCATGGCGTATATGGCATGGTACTCAACTTAGAACAAGATAATGTAGGCGCCGTTCTCCTAGGTAACGACTTCTTGATTAAAGAAGGTGATGAAGTGCGCCGTACAGGTCGCATCATGCAAGTACCTGTAGGAGATGGCTTAATTGGTCGTGTTGTGAATGCTCTTGGTCAACCTATCGATGGTAAAGGCGAAATCGTGGCAGAAACACATCGCCCTGTTGAATATTCAGCGCCTGGTATTGCAGATCGTAAATCTGTATTTGAACCAATGCAAACTGGTTTGAAAGCCATTGATGCGATGGTGCCAATCGGTCGTGGTCAACGGGAGTTGATTATCGGTGACCGTGGCACTGGTAAAACAGCCATTGCTATCGATACAATCTTGAACCAAAAAGGACAAGATGTGATTTGTATCTATGTAGCGATTGGTCAAAAAGAATCTACTGTAGCTCGCGTGGTTCAAAAATTAGAAGAAGCAGGGGCTATGGAATATACTATCGTCGTATCTGCAGGGGCATCTGAAGGGGCTCCTATGCAGTACTTAGCACCATATTCTGGGGTTGCTATGGGCGAACATTTTATGTACCAAGGTAAACATGTACTTTGCGTATATGATGATTTAACAAAACAAGCCGCTGCATACCGTGCGATGAGTTTGTTATTACGTCGTCCTCCAGGACGTGAAGCGTACCCTGGTGACGTGTTCTACTTACACTCTCGTTTATTGGAGCGCTCTGCTAAAGTATCTGACGAATTGGGTGGCGGTTCTATTACGGCTTTACCGATCATCGAAACACAAGCAGGTGACGTATCTGCCTACATCCCAACGAACGTAATCTCCATTACAGATGGACAAATTTTCTTGGGTACAGATATGTTCTACTCTGGCGTTCGTCCAGCTGTTGACGTAGGTTTATCCGTATCTCGTGTAGGTGGTAGTGCACAAATTAAAGCGATGAAACAAGTAGCTGGTAAATTGCGTTTGGAATTGGCTCAATATCGTGAATTAGCGGCCTTTGCACAGTTCGGATCTGATTTGGATGCATCTACAAAAGCACAATTGGATCGTGGTGAACGCTTAACAGAAATGTTAAAACAACCACAATATTCTCCATTAAAAGTAGAAGAACAAGTGGTATGTTTATATGCGGGCATTAATGGCTATTTCAAACGATTAGCTGTTCATGATGTACCAGCTTTCCAAGATGCGTTATTACAATATGTACATGGAAATTATGCCAATATATTAGCATCAATTAGAGATACTAAGAAATTAGAAGAGGATACAGAAAAAACATTGCAAGCAGCGATTTTAGAATGTATTGATGTCTTTGGTGCTACTCACGAATTATTACCAGAGGAGGCGTAATCTATGAGTAGTGCACAAGACTTACGCAAGCGTATAAAAAGTGTCACTAATACGCAGCAAATTACAAAAGCTATGAAAATGGTAGCATCTGCTCGTCTACGTCGTGCACAACAAAAAGCGAAAGGTACTGAACCTTATACAGAACGTCTCCGCCACATGCTACACCAAAGCATGTCCTCACTAGATGGAGGCGCGGACTTACCACTACTTACAGTTCGTCCTGTGAAGAAGGTAGCCTATGTGGTGGTAGGTGCCGATAAAGGTTTGGCTGGTGCCTATACTAGTAATATCATTAAATACGTGCAATCATTGCTCAAAGATGCGCCAGCAGATGCCTATGGTCTATTCACAGTGGGTCGCAAGCCAACGGAATATTTCACAGGCCATGGCTATTCTGTAGTCTCTGATTTGCAAGGTTTTTCTGATAAACCAGGCTTTCATCATGCTCAAGATATTGTAGAACAAGTGAAAGCAATGTTTTTATCTGGTGAGGTAGATGAAGTGATATTGGTATACACTAAGTTTGTGAACTCCTTATTGCAAGAAGTGACTCATGAGCGCTTATTACCTCTTTCATTAGAGTCCGATGCAGCAGAGACCGGTGAAAGTTTATTCTATCCAGACCAAGGGTCTGTATTGGAACAATTGTTGCCAGCCTATGTGGAAAGCACTGTATATAATGCATTGCTACATGGGGCGGCTAGTGAATTAGGTGCCCGTATGACGGCCATGACATCCGCTACTGATAATGCAGGCGAATTGATTGGTACCTTGCACTTAGAATACAATAAGTTGCGCCAAGCAGGTATTACTAACGAAATTTCTGAAATCGTAGGCGGTGCAAACGCATTGCAATAATAGATAAAGGAGTATCTCGTATATGAGTACAAATATAGGTAAAGTAGTTCAGGTTATTGGACCGGTGGTAGACGTAGTCTTCCCAAAAGGTGAATTGCCTGCTATTTACAATGCAATTACTATTACAAAAGGCGACGAACAAGCATCTAAGATTGTTGTAGAAGTTATGCAACATTTAGGTGATGATACAGTTCGTTGTGTTGCTATGAGTTCCACTGATGGATTAACTCGTGGCATGGAAGCAGTGGATACAGGAGCCGCTATTTCCGTTCCTGTTGGTGATGGTGTACTAGGTCGTATTTTCAACGTATTAGGCGAAACAGTAGACCACGATCCAGCAGAAGTGAAAGTGAATGAACATTGGCCAATTCATCGCGCAGCTCCAAAATTTGATGAATTAGCACCAGAAACTAATATTTTAGAAACTGGTATTAAAGTCGTAGACTTAATTGCGCCATATGTAAAAGGTGGTAAAATCGGTCTATTTGGCGGTGCCGGTGTAGGTAAAACAGTTCTAATCATGGAATTGATTCATAACATCGCTACAGAACACGGTGGTTACTCCGTATTCGCAGGGGTTGGTGAACGTACCCGTGAAGGGAATGACCTTTGGAACGAAATGAAAGAGTCTGGCGTATTGTCTAAAACAGCGCTTGTTTATGGACAAATGAATGAGCCTCCTGGAGCTCGTATGCGTGTAGCTTTAACAGGTTTGACGATGGCGGAATATTTCCGTGATGTACAACAACAAGACGTGTTGTTATTCGTAGATAACATTTTCCGTTTCATCCAAGCTGGTTCTGAAGTATCTGCCTTGCTAGGTCGTATGCCATCTGCCGTTGGTTACCAACCAACATTGGCCAATGACGTAGGGGCATTACAAGAACGTATTACATCTACAAAAGAAGGTTCCATTACGTCTGTACAAGCCGTCTATGTACCTGCCGATGACTTGACTGACCCAGCGCCAGCAGCGACATTTGCTCACTTGGATGCTACTACAGTATTGTCTCGTTCCATTGCAGAACTTGGTATTTATCCAGCCGTGGATCCATTGGATTCCACAAGCCGTATCTTGGATCCATTAGTATTAGGGGAAGAACATTACTCCGTAGCTCGTGGCGTGCAAGAAGTACTTCAAAAATACAAAGATTTACAAGATATCATTGCCATCTTAGGTATGGAAGAATTGTCTGAAGCGGATAAATTGACCGTAGCTCGTGCTCGTAAAATTCAACGTTTCTTGAGTCAACCATTCTTCGTAGCTGAAGTATTTACAGGCAGTCCTGGTAAATATGTGCCATTGAAAGAAACATTGCGTGGTTTCCGTGAAATCCTAGAAGGTAAACATGATGACTTACCTGAAAGTGCGTTCTACATGGTGGGAACGATTGATGAAGCTGTTGCCAAAGGAAGGGACATGTTAGGGAAAGGAGAATAATCTATGAGTACCATGCATGTAACAATTATTACTCCTGATGAAACAGTGTTTTCTGAAGATGCTACTATGGTGGTAGGGAAAGCGCTCGATGGAGAATTTGGTATCCAACCACATCATATGCCTTTAGTAAGCGCTTTGGCGCCAGGGACTATCCGCATTGACCATGATGGCAAACGTGAAGAGTTTATCCTTCCTGGGGGATTCCTAGAGGTGGAAAATAACTCTGTGTATATCACCACAGCCTCTTGTGAACGTGCA
Organism: uncultured Veillonella sp.; assembly: GCA_963523985.1. Classification (GTDB taxonomy): domain Bacteria; phylum Bacillota; class Negativicutes; order Veillonellales; family Veillonellaceae; genus F0422. Next base: position 7,148 of record CAUREE010000026.1, on the reverse strand, counting down.
TAATTACATATCGATGAGATAGAAAAAGGGTTGTACCGCACTGCCGTAGAGGTAGTGCTGGTACAACCCTTTTATGAGCTCTATATTACCGATACTTGCTGTCATCTATAGGATGTTGCAGCGGATAGGAAGATTCTTCTCAATCATAGAGTATGTGAGGCAAACAGTGTGAAATTGATGTATACACAGAGAAAGGCAAATATGATAGTGTTCACCTTTCTCTAGTCTGTTATATAGTATTTAATTCTGTAGTGATGTTAAGAAAATTTTGATTCTGCGCAATGCTTCATGGATAGTTTCCTTAGACGAGGCATAGGAACAGCGAATACGGTTAGCACCGCAGGTACCGAAGGCAGATCCAGGTACAACCGCAACATGTTGTTGTTCTAGTAATTGTTCGCAGAAATCTTCATCGGATAAACCTGTTTGAGAAATATCAGGGAACACATAGAAGGCGCCTTCTGGTACGGCAATCGGTAGGCCCATATCTTGGAAGCCTTTCACAATCATGTCACGGCGTTCCAAATAATCTTGGCGCATAGCCACTACGGAGTCATCGCATTCGTTGAGAGCAACGATGGCAGCATGTTGCACTGGTGTGGCTGGTGCGACGATGCTGTATTGATGAAGTTTAATGCAGGCTGTGATGAATGGTGCTGGAGCGCAGAGGAAGCCAATGCGAAGGCCTGTCATAGCATAGGACTTGGAGAAACCATTTAAAATGATGGTGCGCTCTTTCATACCCGGCAAGGATGCCATGGATACATGATCCTTGTGGTAGGTAAGCTCCGAGTAAATTTCATCGGAGATGATGATTAGGTCATGGGCTTTCGCAAAGTCTGCGATAGGCAACAGATCCTCATAGTCCATGATGGCTCCCGTAGGATTGCTTGGGTAGCACATCAAAATAGCTTTTGTTTTTTCTGTGACGAGTTTTTCTAACTCTTCTACACGAAGTTTGAAACCATCTTCTAAATGCGTCGGCACTGGCACAGCTGTACCGCCACACATGTGGACTTCTGCTTGGTGAGCTACGTAGGATGGATTTGGGATTAACACCTCGTCACCTTCGTTTAGGAGTGCTCGCAAGGACAAGTCAATAGCTTCGCTAGCACCGATGGTAAGCATCATTTCATCTGTGCCGTAGTGTACGTGGTAACGGCGGTCATACCAATTGCTAATATCTTTGCGTAGTGGCAAGATACCTGCATTAGGAGAGTAGTTCGTTTCTCCTCGTTCCACGCTAGCTACAAGTGCGTCTAGTACAGGTTGGGGAGGAATGTAATCGGGTTCCCCTACGCAAAGAGAAATAACATCGTCCATAGCCATGGCTTTTTCCCAAAATTTACGAATCCCAGATGGGGGAAGTGTTTGTGTTATATTTGAAAGATAGTGATTCCAGTTCATAAGGTGTCCTTTCCGATAAACCTATATCTCTATATGCATTGTACTATGTGCAATGGTTCAGACACTAAGTAGAAAGCATGATATAGCGTGTATCATATACGAGTATAAGGAATTGTATTCTTAACAGAATAGAGCTCAGTTTATTCTGTATGTAGTTATACAATACCCAGTAGAATGATAGATTTAATAATAGTAACAGTGTACCACATTCTAAGAAAAGAACCTAGTCGATAAGAGGTTCTTTTTTATTGCATATAGTGTATAATTGTAGGTATGGCATAGCATTTCATGAGAACTTATGTCATACTATAAGAGTAGAGAAATAGTCTCGAAAAAAATGTTACAACTTAAGAGATTGTAATACACTTTCAATATAGATATTAAGAAGTTAGAATAGATAAAGTTGTAATGATGGGAAAGGAGTTACCGATGGAAACATTTTCCGTTACCTATGCATTGCATGTTCCCACCTATGAAGAGGCGAAGCAAGTGGCTTGGTCTATCCAGGTGGAACAAACCATTGAATTTCCTTATGAATTATTAGGTGAAAGCGATGCGCGCCGTCATATGGTGGGTCAATTGCTTTCGTTGGAAGAAAAAGAAGATTGTTTTTGGGCAAAAATTGCCTATCCGGTGGAGACATCAGGATTTGAAGTAACACAGTTTTTAAATGTAGTCTTTGGCAACTCTTCGTTGCAACCACACATTTGGGTGGTGGACATAGAGCTATGCCCAAGTTTAGTCGACGCATTCAAGGGGCCTAAGTTTGGCTTAGATGGCATTCGAGAGTTGTGTCAAACTCCGACTCGTCCTATGATTCAAGCCGTTATTAAACCGATGGGGACGCCCAATGAAGAACTAGCTCGTATGTGTCGTGCTTACACTATGGGCGGTGCGGATGTGATTAAGGATGACCATGGATTGACGAATCAGTCTTTTTCTCCATTCAAAGATCGTGTGTCACGTTGTGCCGAAGCGGTGCAAGAGGCGAACGCTAAGAGCGGTCATCATACTCTGTATGCAGCGAATGTATCTGGGGATGGCACAGATGTATTAGAACGGGCTCATTATGCGAAAGAAGCGGGTGCTACGGCTCTTATGGTAGCGCCGTCCTTAATCGGCTTTGGTTGGCTTTATCGATTGGCAACGGATGATTCTTTGAATTTGCCACTCATCGTGCATCCATCGATGATGGGGGGATTCACCTTGCCGGGCACATCGGGTATTGCTGCCACGATGTGGATGGGCTTGTTGCCACGTATTTTCGGCGGTGATATGAATATTTTCGTATCTTACGGTGGACGATTTACTTTCAAACCGGAATTATGCCGTCAGATTTGCGATAGGAACCGGAATCCTTTGGCGACGATCAAACCGTCGTGTCCATCACCAGGTGGTGGCGTAACGGAGGCTCGATTGCCAGAATTGATTAGTATTTACGGTAAGGATACGATGTTCCTTGTGGGGGGCGATATGTTCCGACGAGGACCAGATTTAACAGACAATATGAAAGCTTTCATAGATGTATTAGAAAGAAGCTAGGAGACATATAACATTGCAAGAAAAAGAATTACAAGTTCATGTCGTAGCTAGCGGTAGTAAAGGGAATTGCACCATTATTCGTAGTTCCCGTAGTGCAGTGATTATTGATGCAGGTATTAGTTGTCGCAGGATTACCACTGCCTTGAAAGATTTGGAAATACCGAAGCATATGGTAGAAGGCATTGTCATTACCCATGAGCATTCAGACCATATTGCAGGGGTACCTCAAATGATTAAACAAATGGGATTACCCATTATCACAAGACCTAATACAGCTCGGCGCCTTATGGATAAATTTAGCGTATCTGCGGAGTGCTTTCAAACATTAGGAACGAAAGAAGTAACTATAGGAGATATGGTGTTACATCCATTTTCTACTAGCCATGATGCGGTAGATCCCATTGGTATCGCCTGTTATAAAGGCCAAACGAAAGCGGCCTTATTGACGGATACAGGAATGGTATCCAAAGAGATGCTAGAGCATTTACACGATACGAATCTATTAGTCTTAGAAGCGAATTATGATGAGCATATGTTGCTCTATGGACCATATTCACCAGAGTTGAAACGTCGAGTGAAGAGCCATGTTGGTCATTTATGTAATATGACAGCGATGAAAGTATTAGCAGCATTAAGACGACCCAAGGGGATGGAAGTGGTCTTTGCTCATCGGTCCGAGCAAAATAACTCCCTTCATTTAGTTGAGCAATTATCAGAACGCTTATTAGATTGGTGTAAAAAAAATGGGCATGAAGGATTTACTGCGTATCACGGGGATCCGAAGGAATATACATCCATTGGTATCGATAGCAAATAATAGTATCTATTGATGTTTTTGGTGGTCAATAAGGTTCTCATGAGGGAGTATAGTATACGTCGTAGGAGATAGTAAGATATGAAGTTTTCTATCTATTGTATAGGAAAATTAAAGGAGCCCTATTTACGAGATGGGGTAGCAGAATTTGTCAAACGATTGCAACCCTATGGTGGTGCGATCATTACAGAGTTACCAGAGAGTAAATTAGGAGATAAGCCAAGTTCGTCAGATAAGCAAAAAGCCCTCTACGATGAAGGGCAGCGATTATTGAAGTATTGTACTCCTCAATCCTTTGTGGTATTGCTAGATGTATATGGAAAACAGATGAGTTCTGAGGAGTTAGCAAAACGGATTAGTGAACTGGAAGTACAAGGATGTAGTGAGATGGTATTTTTCATCGGTGGCGCTTTTGGTGTGTCCGAAGAATTACGACAACGGGCACAGTGGAAATTATCTATTAGCCCTATGACTTTTACCCATCAAATGGTGCGACTTGTGTTAGTAGAACAATTATATAGAGCTTGTAAAATTAATAGAAATGAACCATATCATTGGTAAGAAAGGAGAAATGCATGGCAAGTGCAATTGAAAAAGGAATCACTTATGTGTCAGCTGATATACAGGAGTTACCCCTAGAGGATCCAGATTTTGTAAGGCACTATACAGCAGAATTAACAGAAGGAAAAGAGGATATTCTTGAGATTCAAAGTGAAATCAGAACTTTAGTACAAGGATATGAGACACTCTTTGTCGAATTACAAGAGAAGGGGAGATCAGAGGCATTAGAAGAGCGTTATACTATGTTTACTGATGGCATACGAGAATATACAAATGTAACAGATACTGTGTGCACTGTATTGGATACCCATATAGATATGGCCAATATGATTCAACAGATGGAAACATCTGGTGGTAACCCAGTGTATTTATTACATCGTAAGCAAGAATTATTAGAACAGAATGTAGAATTGAATAAAATATTTGACCGTGTAGATTATTATATTTCTACAGTGGTTGATATGCTTGTAAAGGAAACCGAATTAGCGAAAGCCGTACTAGCAGGGACGACAGGCGTATCGGAAGAAGAAACGGTGCAAATTTTATTCTTGCATCAAACAGCGCTGAGTTCCTGTGTAGACATTAATAAGGCTTTGGTAGAGCGGTTGCAATTAATGGTACCTCGTCTTGAAGGACTGCGAGAAGATGTGATGAAGGTACAAGTTCATTCCGTAGCGAATGATGTAGAGGAACGTAGAAAACGATTGCAAGAAATGCGCCAACAAGCAAAAGTCGAGGATGTGACAGATTATCATGATTTAGAAGGTCAATATCGCCACACCTATGATGATGAAGGGAATCATATCGGAACCCATGAAGGGGGCGATGGTGGTAACCGTAAAAGTTTGGCTGCCATTTTGGTTGTAACAGCGATAGTCATTGCTATCTTTGCTGCCTATGTATATATGAAATAGGAGGAACTCATTATGACATTACAAGAAATTATGAACAAATACCCAATTACTGTTGGTAAAGATGAACAAATTACAAATGTAGCCAAACTGATGGTAAAACACAATTTAACAGCTATTGCTGTAGTAGATGAAGATAACAAGTTGATTGGCATTGTGTCAGAAGGAGATTTATTGTATAAAAAAGTGCGTCCTCATGCACCACATTATATTAATATTCTAGGTGCTAATATTTACTACGGCGGCATCGGTGAATACGATGGACAATTCAAAAAATTGATGGCTACTCATGTAGAAGAAATTATGACTACAGAAGTGATTACTGCCTATGCAGATGCAGAGGTAGAAGTAACTGTAGGGGCTATGGTAGAAAAGCATTTGAAAAACTTGCCAGTTGTTGATGATGCGTATCATTTAATTGGTATGGTAAGTCGTCATGATATCATGAAACTTATCGCAGAAGAACAAGGTAAATAGGGAAATAATTGCACGATTGACAACTTTATGATAATATTAAGAATGCAATATTAAAACTTATAATTTGGGTGTACTATACCCTAAGGAGGAAATAGTTTCATGAAAGCAACTGTAACTGCTGTTGATCAGCACAAGGTATCTATTACAATCGAAATTCCAGCGGAAGATGTGAAAAAAGGTTTTGCACAAGCTGTAAAACGCATCGCTGGTCAAGTTAATATTCCAGGCTTCCGTAAAGGTAAAGCACCTCGTAAAATTTTGGAAATGAACTATGGTAAAGAAGCTATCGCTGAAGAAGCGTTTGAATTATTAGCAGGTCGTGCTTACACAGAAGCACTTCGTGAAAACGAAATCGTTCCTGTTAGCAATCCAGAAATCGAACGTGAACAATTCGAAGAAGGTAAAAATTTAATCTTCAAAGCAACAGTAGTAAAACAACCAGAAGTAACTTTGGGTGACTACAAAGGGTTGGAAGTAGAAAAACAAGATGCTACTATTACTGATGAACAAGTAGAAGAACAATTGAACAATATCCGTAGCCAACAAGCTAAAATGGTAGCAGCTCCAGAAGGTGCAACTGTACAAAACGATGACTTTGCAACAATTGACTTCAAAGGTTTCATCGATGGCGAAGCATTTGATGGTGGGGAAGGTAAATCCTACCCATTGCAAATCGGTTCTGGTAGCTTCATCCCTGGCTTTGAAGACCAATTGATCGGCCACAAAGCTGGTGAAGATGTAACTGTGACTGTATCTTTCCCAGAAGATTACTTCGTAGCAGAATTAGCTGGTAAAGAAGCGAAATTTGAATGTCATATCCATGATATTAAACGTAAAGAATTACCAGAAATCACTGATGAATTTGTACGTTCCGTATCTGTAGGTCAAGGTAAAACTGAACCAGCTTACAATACAGCAGAAGAGTTTGTAGCGGATCTTCGCAAGCGTATGGAAGATGATGCAGCACGTCGCGCTATCGATACATACAATGCAGGTTTAGTGGAATTAGCTGTTAAAAATGCAACAGTAGATATTCCTGAAATTATGATTGAAGACCGTGCTGAACAAATGGTTCAAGAGTTAGCAATGAATCTTGAAGGCCGTGGTTTGAAATTAGAAGACTACTTAAAATTCTCCAACAAAACTATTGAAGAATTACGTGAAGAAAATAAAGCAGCAGCTGCTGAAAATGTTCGTGCTGACTTAGTATTAGATGAAATCGCAAAAGCAGAAAACGTTCAAGTAACTCCAGAAGACATGAACTATGAAATCTTTGCTATGTCCCAACAATTCGGCGCTGATCCTAAAGAAGTATACGATATCATTGTAAAAGAAGGTCGTGTATCTATGTTAGCAAGTTCCGTAGCACGTAAAAAAGCAGCTCGTTTCATCGTAGAGAATGCTAAAGGTGCTGAAAAAGCTGAATAATTGCTAAT
>CAUREE010000025.1:0-18515 GCA_963523985.1 uncultured Veillonella sp. | reverse complement strand
TTATACGAGGTGACATTATGTTAAGAGATACAATTTTAGTAACAGGACATAAGAGTCCAGATACTGATTCAATTTGTTCTGCCATTTCCTATGCAAACTTAAAAAATCAAATGGGATTTGCAGCACAACCAATTTGTGCAGGTCAAGCCAATAAAGAAACCACTTTCGCATTAAACTATTTCGGATTTGAACATCCAGAAATCGTAACGTCTTTTGCAGTTACAGTGGAAGATGTAGTAGAATCTATTCCAGCAGTGGATAGTAAAGCATCTTTGCAAGATGTATTAGCATGGCGCAAACAATATGAAATGAATCGTATTCCGGTTGTGGAGAATGGTAATTCCTATGTAGGTACGATTACAGCACAACGTTTGATTGATGCTTTAGAAGCTGCTATGAGCGGTAATTCTGGTGTAACAGCTGGTGAAATTTGCACAAAAACTTCTTGCCAAGTGATTAGCAAAGAAACTAAATTGCGTGATTTCAAAGCTAACTCTCACATCGGTGGATATCCAGTAGTAGATAATGGTACATACTTAGGTATCATTCGTTCTAATGTGGAAGCGCCAAAACAGAAAACAAAAGTAGTTTTGGTAGACCACAATGAAAAAGTTCAAATTATTGATGATATTGAGGAAGCAGAATTAATCGAAAATATCGATCACCATCGAATTGGTGGATTGGTAACAGACAATCCTATTTTCATTCATTATGAAACTGTAGGATGTACTTGTACAATTCTTGCTAACTTATATTGGCAATATGGTCAAGAAATTCCTAAAAATATTGCAGGATTGATGCTATCTGCTATCATTTCTGATACAGTGTTATTCCGTTCTCCAACTTGCACTGAAAAAGATAAAGAAACAGCTAAAAAATTAGCAACTATCGCTGGTGTTGATCTAGAAGAATATGGAATGTCTTTATTGAAAGCTGGATCTGATGTATCTGATTATTCTGATGAGAAAATCGTAAGTACAGATTTAAAAGAATTTGAAGCAAATGGTAAGATTATTAGTATTGGTCAAATTCAAGTGATGGATACAACAGATATTTTAGGTCGTAAAGGGTGCTTATTAAAAGCTATGGAAGAGTTACGTAGTGCTAACAATTATAGTGCATCCTATTTGATGATTACAAATATCTTAACAGAAGCAACAAATTTAATCTTTGTTGGCGATGCGAACAATGTAGTAGCTGCTGCATTTAATGCACAACCTGTGGACAATGAAGTATACTTAGAACATACATTATCCCGTAAAAAACAAGTAGTACCGCCAATCGTTGGTGCTATGAAAGGCTAATTATCATAGGGGTGCGTTGGAGTACGATAACTCGACGCACCCTTGTTATATGCAAGAGAGGTATTATGATATTTGACGGTTTAAATAAAGAACAACAAGAGGCTGTATATGCTACGGAAGGGCCTCTACTTATATTAGCTGGCGCTGGTTCAGGAAAAACAAGAGTGTTAACATATCGTATCGCCTATTTGTTGACACAAGGGGTAAGCCCCTATGAAATTTTAGCTATTACTTTTACCAATAAAGCAGCCAAAGAAATGAAAGAGCGTGTGGAAACCTTAGTGGGAGATACAGCACACCGTATTTGGCTTAGCACATTTCATTCTTTTTGTGCAAAGTTTTTGCGCTTTGAGCTAGATTCTTTTATGGGATATAGTAAAAACTTTTCTATTTATGATTCTAGTGATTCTCAGGCTGTTATCAAGCAGGCTATAAAAGCCTTAAATTTGGATGATAAATATTATCCTGTAGGAGCTATGCAGGCGCAGATTAGTGATGCTAAGAACAGAATGAAATTAGCGAAAGATTTTCGTAGTGAAGCCCGTGATTTTTATACACAACAAGTGTCTAAGGTATATGATTATTATGAAGCAGAATTACGTAAAAATAATGCCTTAGATTTTGATGATTTACTACTAGTAGCCGTTAAACTATTACAAGAAAATCCATCTGTATTAGAAAAGTATAGTCATCGCTTCCGATACATCATGATTGATGAATATCAAGATACAAACCATGCACAATATACGTTGGCATCTTTATTAGCGTTCAAATGGAATAATCTATGCGTTGTAGGGGATGTGGATCAAAGTATTTATGCTTGGCGTGGTGCTGATATTCAAAATATTTTGGACTTTGAAAAAGACTATCCTAAGGCAAAGCTTATTAAATTAGAGCAAAACTATCGATCTACGAAAACGATTTTAGAGGCTGCTAATGCTGTCATTGATTACAATGAGGGACGCCCTGAGAAAGTATTGTGGACGGACAAAGAAGAAGGTGTCAAAATTCGTCATTTTGAAGCTCAATCAGAACAAGAAGAGGGAGCTTTCATTGGGGATACCATCAAAAAACAAAAAGAAATCCACAATCGTAGCTATGGAGATATGGCTATTTTATACAGAACCAATGCCCAGTCTCGTGTGCTTGAAGAAGCCATGATTAAACGTGGTATTCCTTACACTATGGTGGGGGGTACTAAGTTCTATGATCGTAAAGAAATCAAAGATGTGTTGGCTTATTTACGAATATTAATCAATCCATTTGATGATATCTGCTTACAGCGTATTATCAATGTGCCAAAACGTAGTATCGGATTAACTACAGTGGGTAAATTACAAGACTTTGCTAGAGAATTAAATATTTCTTTATTTTTAGCATTAAGTCAAGTGGAACAAATTCCTGCGATTAAAGGAAAAACAAGAGATAAATTAGTTGATTTTACTGGATTAATTTTTACTTTGGTTAATGAGGCTACAGAACTTTCCGTACAAGGTATTATCGAGGCCGTATTAGATCGGACTGGATATGTAGTGGAATTAGAGAATAGTACAGACCCACAAGACCAAGCTCGGTTGGAAAATATTGGTGAGTTAGTATCGGTAGCTAAAGAGTTTATGGATATAAACCCAGAAGGTACACTGCAAGATTTCCTTGAGCAAGTGGCGTTGGTGAATGATGTAGATTCCTTTGAACAAGAAGAATCAAAAGTGACATTAATGACGTTGCATGCTGCAAAAGGGTTGGAGTTTCCGGTAGTATTTTTAGCAGGTTTAGAAGAAGGACTATTTCCTCATAGCCGTACGTTGATGAATCCAGAAGAAGTGGAAGAAGAGCGTCGTATCGCCTATGTAGGGATTACTCGTGCGGAAGAAGAGTTATATGTATCGAACGCCACAACACGGACTGTGTTTGGTAAAACCACAGGGTATTTACCATCTCGCTTTTTGAAAGAAATTCCGAGCGAGCTCGTGGAAGAAGTGCGTCCAAAGCGAACTGTGAAGGAAGAATTACAACGAAATGTGCCGTTCCATCAATCCGTGGCGAATCGACCTGTTACAAAACCTATGATTCGCAATCCACAAGTAGTAGATTGGACTGTAGGAGATACTGCCATCCATGCTAAATGGGGAGAAGGAACTGTAGTAGATGTAGTAGGTGAAGGGGCTAATGTAAAGTTAAAAATTGAGTTCCCTACACAGGGATTACGACAAATTATGGCTGAATTTGCTCCTATACGAAAAAAATAAGGGAATCATACAATGAGTATTCAAGAAGAAATTCAACAATTACAAAAAGAGTTGGCTCATCATGCGTATTTATATTATGTGAAAGACGCTCCTATCATTTCAGACTATGATTATGATGTGCTGTATAGAAAATTAGTGGAACTAGAAACTGCTCATCCAGAATACATTGTGCCTACCTCTCCTACACAACGTGTGGGGGCAAAGGTAGAAGGTAGCTTTGAAAAAGTGGTGCATGGACAACGTATGCTCAGTTTAAGTAATGTGTTCAATGATGCTGAAGTAGAACAATTTGGTTTGCGCTGTGAAAAAGAGTTGGGTCATGCTCCGCAATATGTGGTGGAATTGAAGATTGATGGATTAGCGGTTAACTTACATTATGAAAATGGTCTCTTTGTACGTGCTGTCACACGTGGTGACGGTCGTGTAGGAGAAGATGTAACAGCTAATGTAAAAACCATTCAGTCTATTCCATTAGTCATTGAAAATGCACCACCTTTCATTGAAATTCGTGGAGAAGCCTATATGCCGCATAAGGAGTTCAGACGTATCAATGAAGAGCGAGAAGATGCTGGCTTACAGACGTTTGTCAATCCACGTAATGCGGCAGCTGGTTCCTTGCGCCAACAAGATCCAGCCATTACAGCAAGCCGCAATTTAGATTTTTTTGCCTATGCTATAGGATCTTCGGAAGGATCGTCTATCCATACGCAATATGATTTATTGCAACAGTTAGAGATATTTAAGTTTCATGTAAATCCTCATTATAAATTGTGTAGTTCCATCGCAGAGGTGATAGAACACATTCATTACTGGGATGTAGAACGTCACAATTTGCCCTATGATACGGATGGAATGGTTATCAAAGTGAATGATTTTGAAGATCAAGAAACTTTGGGGACAACAGCGAAGGATCCAAAATGGGCGACCGCATTCAAATATCCACCAGAAGAAGTGGAAACTATCGTGAAAGATATTACTATCAATGTAGGGCGAACAGGAGTATTAACGCCAACTGCAGAATTAGAATCTGTGTTTGTGTCTGGTACTAATGTGTCACGAGCAACATTGCATAATGAGGACTTTATCAAAGAAAAAGATATTCGCATTGGTGATACGGTGCGTATTCATAAGGCAGCAGAAATTATCCCAGAAGTGATTTCTGTGGTATTAGACAAAAGACAAGCTACTTCTGTGCCATATGAAATGCCTAGCACTTGCCCTGTCTGTGCATCTCGTACCTTACGACGTGAAGGGGAAGTTGCCATCTATTGCAGCAATGAACTTTGCCCAGCTATAGAGAAGGAAGGTATTATTCATTTTGCATCCCGTGATGCGATGAACATTGATGGATTAGGACCAAGTATTGTAGAGGCCTTGATAACAAACCATCGAATTGAAACCGTAGTGGACTTGTATCATTTGAAGGAAGAGGATATTACATCCTTAGATCGCATGGGTAAAAAGTCGGCGCAAAACTTACTAAAAGCGATTGACGATTCTAAACAACGTGGCTTAGGTCGAGTGTTATTCGGACTGGGTATACGTTTAATTGGTGCTAAAGCAGGACAGACCATTGCAAAATACTTTACCTCCATCGATAGTTTAATGAATGCCACTATGGATGAATTGACTAGCATTGATGAAATTGGACCTACCATGGCGAAAAGCTTGGTGGAATATTTTGGAGATGAACGAAACAGACAATTGGTTGAAGGATTGCGTAGTGCAGGTGTACGATTAGAAGAGGAAGTACAAGAAGCTGCGGGCAATGAACTAGAAGGTCAGATTATTGTATTGACCGGTAAGCTTACTTCCATGGGGCGTTCTGAAGCAGGGGCAATCCTAGAAGCTCATGGAGCGAAGGTAACAGGTTCTGTCAGTAAAAAGACTACCTTGGTCATTGCCGGTGACGATGCAGGTAGTAAATTAACAAAAGCAGAACAATTGGGTATCCCTGTGATGGATGAACAAGGATTATTGGATTTAATCAAGGATTTCTAAGTCTATCTATTGATAATGAGGTAGACTTTCCTCTATAATAAAAAGATAAGCTTAGAAAGGTTAACTATATGGAACATAGAACATTATTAGAATACTTTCAAGAGCATACAAGTTCACATCCTTTTGAGGTACTACATCATGTAACACTTAAGAATGTGTCACCAGGTCATGTGGAACTAGACTTTCACAGTGAAGAACAATTGCACAGTAATCCGCGGGGCGATGTGTACGGTGGGGTACATTTGAGTTTGTCAGATTATCTTATGGGATTGGCTTGTATTACGCTAGGAAAGCAAGTGACAACGGCACAAATTAATGGTAATTTTGTGAAATCATTGCCGAACAATGCAAGAATTCGCGGTGTATCCAATGTGGAACATAAAGGTCAAAGTACGATGGTTACATCTTGTCGTTTGTATAATGATATGGGAGAACTTGTCTATATGGGAAGTGGAACTTTTATGGTTCTTGACGACTTGGTATTACCAGAATTACCATGGTCGTTGTTAGATGAAGAATAGTTGGAGGATAGGAATCAATGAAAGAACAATTGCAAGCATTGCAAGAGAAAGCAATTGCCCAAATTCAAGGGGCTGCGAACTTGCAGGAATTACAAGATATTCGTGTTACCTATTTAGGTAAAAAAGGAGAAGTGACATCCTTATTGAAAGGATTGGGTAAACTATCTCCAGAAGAGCGTCCTGCTATGGGTGCCTTGGTAAATACAGTTCGTGTAGCTTTAGAAGAAGCTTTAGATGAAGTACAACAACAAATGGAATCTGCTGTACTGGCAGCTAAATTAGAACAAGAAACTATTGATATTACATTACCAGGTCGTCCTGTTCGTAAAGGTCATTTACATCCATTGACACAAATTAATGAAGAGATCGAAGATTTCTTTGTGTCCATGGGCTATGCTGTAGAAGAAGGTCCTGAAATTGAGTCGGACTATTTTAACTTTGAATGCTTGAACTTAGCCGCTGATCACCCAGCACGTGATATGCAAGATTCTTTTTATATTACCGATTCCGTATTACTCCGTACCCATACATCTCCAGTGCAAGCTAGAACATTGCAAGGTAGCGAAAAAAATGCACCTATCCGCATGATTGCGCCAGGAAAAGTATATCGTTGGGACTACGATGCTACCCATTCTCCAGTGTTCCATCAAGTAGAAGGGCTTGTTATTGATAAACAGATTACCTTCTCTGACTTGAAAGGTACATTAGAATTATTCTTGAAGAAAATGTTTGGTGAAGATACAGCAGTTCGTTTCCGTACAAGTTTCTTCCCTTTCACAGAACCAAGTGCAGAAGTAGATATTTCTTGTTGCATGTGTCATGGTGAAGGATGCCGTGTATGCTCTCATACAGGTTGGTTAGAAATTCTAGGTTGCGGTATGGTACATCCAAATGTATTGAAATTGAATGGCTATGATCCTAATGAAGTACAAGGCTTTGCCTTTGGCATGGGAGTAGAACGTATTGCAATGTTAAAATATGGTATTAATGATTTACGTTTATTCTATGAAAATGATAAACGTTTTTTAACGCAATTCTAGGAGGTTATCGTGAAAGCTAGTTTACAATGGATGAAAGACTATGTATCTGTGAATATTGGCGAAAACCCTCAAGAATTTGCAGATGCTTTAACACAAGCTGGGATTCCAGTAGAAGAAGTCATCAACTGTGATACAGGTATCAAAAAGATATATACAGGAAAAATCGTAGAAATTACGAAACATCCTGATGCAGATAAATTACAAGTGTGCCAAGTAGAATGCTTAACAGAAGAAGGGGAGCCAGTTACGAAACAAATCGTAACGGCTGCTACGAATGTGGCAGTAGGACAAATTGTCCCTGTGGCGTATCATAAATCTCGTTTGGCAGATGGCACAGAAATTAAAAAAGGTAAACTTCGTGGTGAAGTATCGGAAGGCATGTTCTGCTCCGTTGCTGAATTCGGTTTATCTACGGATGTAGTATTACCAGAAGAAGCGACCGGTATTTACATCTTCCCTGAAGGCACAGCTATTGGACAAGATGTAAAAGAAGTACTAGGACTCACTGATGTAGTGTACGAATTTGAATTAACACCAAACCGTGCAGATTGTTTCTCCATGGTTGGTTTAAGCCGCGAATTTGCTGTATTAGGCAAATCGGAAGCTACATTCCCAGAGGTAACAGTAGCAGAAGAGGGAGCGTCTATTGAAGGTCGTTTGAGCATCTCCATCGAGGACACAGAGTTGTGCTCTCGCTTTATGGGACGTTTAATTGAAAATGTAAAAGTTCAAAAGTCTCCATTATGGTTGCAAAATCGTTTGCGCAATTGTGGCATTCGTCCTATCAACAATGTAGTGGACGTAACAAACTATGTCATGTTAGAACTAGGCCAACCAATGCATGCTTATGACTATGATCATCTTCATGGACATAGTTTAGTGGCTCGTAAAGCTACAGCGGGAGAAGTGATTCAAACTTTAGATAGCAATGATCGTACATTAGCTGATACTATGCTTGTTATTGCTGATGCTGATTGTCCTGTAGGGGTCGCCGGTGTCATGGGTGGTGCTGATAGTGAAGTATCCAATGAAACAACAACGGTTGTATTGGAAGCTGCTGTATTTAATGGAGCATCTATTCGCCGTACCTCTCGTGCATTAGGCTTACGTTCTGAAGCATCTGGTCGCTTTGAACGTGGTGTAAATAGTGAAATGACACCATTAGCATTAGACCGAGCAGCACAATTGTTATTAGACATTACACCAGGTGCTACGGTTGCCAAAGGTGTGATTGATGTCTATGCAGCACCAAAAGAAGTACGTACTGTGTCTTTCACAAGTGCAGCAGTTAATGCATATTTAGGAACTGCTATTGATGAAGCAGAAATGGTGAATATCTTAACAACACTGTCCTTTACAGTAGAACAAGAGGGTGACGTGTTAGTTGCTACAATCCCATCTTGGCGTGATGATGTAACAGGTATGCCAGATATTGCGGAAGAAGTAGCACGTATCCATAATTATGATGAGATTCAACCAACTACACCATTGGCACGCATCCAAACTGGTACTGTATCTCCTATGCATGCTCTGGTGCATGATGTAAAACATAGTTTGGCAGGAGCTGGATTAGATGAAATTATTACTTTCAGTTTCATGCATAAAGATAGTTTACAAGATTTGTTGATTCCAGACACAGATAGCAGACATCAAGCGATTCCTATTTTGAATCCAATTTCAGAGGAATTCCCAGTGATGCGCACTACATTGGTGCCTAGTGTATTGGAAACAGCAAAACGCAATGTAGCGCAAAAGAATCTTGATTTGGCATTATTTGAGGTTGCCGCAGTATACGAACCAAAAGCATTACCTCTTACAGAATTGCCTAAAGAACGCATGATGGCAGCAGGTGTTATCCTAGGTAAATGGGACCGTCAAGAATGGAATGTGCCGGCTAGAAATGTAGATTTCTACGATGTAAAAGGTATCATTGAATCTGTACTTGCTAGTTTGGGTATTGATGAGTATGGTATCGCTCGTAGTAAAGAACATTACTTACACCCAGGTGTAAGTGCAAGCATTACTGTAGATGGTGTTGAAATTGTTCGCTTCGGTGAGTTACATCCACAAGTGGCAAGCCACTATGATGTGAATGGAAAAGCCTACTTGTTTGAAATGGATTTAGAAGCTATGTTAGAAGTGAATAGAAAAGGAATTTCTTTTAAAGGTATTTCTAAATTCCCTGGCACAAGCCGTGACTTAGCGATTGTGGCACCAAAAACAGTACAAGCTGGCGAGATTTTGGCTGTTATGCAGGAAGAAGGCGGCCAATATTTAGAAGATGTTCGTATCTTTGACGTATATGAAGGAGAACATATTCAAGAAGGCTATCGTAGCTTAGCTTATACATTATCTTTCCGTTCTCATGAAGGAACATTGGTAGATGCTGATATTGAAGATAGAATCCAAGCTATTTTAGCAACATTAGCTGACAAAGGTTGTATATTACGATAGAACGTAAATCCTACGGGATGTATAGAATCGGTCATCTCTCTCAGGAGGTGACCGATTTATTATAAGGAGTTATGATGGAATTATTAGCCCCAGCAGGGACAATGGAAAACTTCATGGCAGCCCTTGAAGCAGGGGCTGATGCCATTTATTTAGGCGGTAAGGTCTTTAATGCTCGTTCCCATGCGGGCAACTTTGACTATGAAGAGTTACGAGAAGCATTACGCCTAGCACATATATTACAGGTGGGTATTTATGTAACTGTGAATATTCTAGTAGGTGACCGTGAAAGTAAAGCTTTAGCAGAGCACTTACGTGAGTTAGAACGCATTGGTGTAGATGGTATTATTGTGCAAGACCTTGGCGTTGCAAGAATAGCACGGCAAGTGGCACCCTCCCTAGAGTTACATGGTAGCACACAGATGACTGCCACCAATTTGGAGACTGTACAATTTTTAGAGCGTTTGGGTTTTACTCGAGTGGTTCTTTCTAGAGAATTGAGCTTAGATGAAATCCGCCATATTTGTGCACATGCAAAAGCAGAAATTGAAGTCTTTATTCATGGAGCGCTTTGTATTTCTTATTCCGGACAATGTTTGATGAGTAGTTTTATCGGTGGACGCAGTGGGAATAGGGGTTCTTGTGCACAGCCGTGTCGATTGCCGTATCAACTGGTTACAGTGGATGGTGAGCGGATCACCCATGATAAAGAAACCTATATTATGAGCCCTAAGGATTTGAACTATAGTGCGTATATGAAAGAACTCATAGAAGCTGGTGTGGCCTCTTTTAAAGTAGAAGGTCGTATGAAAAAGGTATCCTATGTACATGAAGTGATTGGCACCTATCGGACCATTATCGATCGTGCCGGACAGGCTACTGCAGAAGATTTTGCTCGTTTGGAAGAGGGATTTAATCGTGGCTTTTCGACTGCCTATTTAGAAAATAATGGTTCCAAGTCCATGATGACCATCAGTGCACCTAACCATTTAGGGAAATACCTTGGAGAAGGGCATGTCAAAGGCCGTACGTTAACAATAGAAACAAAGGAAACTATCGTTGAAGGTGATTTACTGAAGGTCATTGCCCATACAGGTGATGTACACTACATTACAGTTGCCGAAGATATGACATGTCATCATTCGGTATATAAGATTCCACTTAATGAAAGCATGAATTCTGGCAAGGTATACCGTGCCAGTCAAGGGGAATATACGAAACAACGGGGATTAAAAGATTTTACTCGTAAATACAAATCCTATATGTTCTTACATGGCGAAGAAGGTAGTGCTGTTTCTTTGACTATGATGTTAGAGTCTGGTCAAACGGTAACGGTTACTGATGAATATATATTACAAATGGCTAATAATAAACCGACATCGACGGAGAAAATTACAGAACAATTAGGCCGTTTAGGGAATACCTTATTTGACTTAGACCATGTAACAGTTCCAGAAGGTCCTTTCATGTGGCTTAGCAGTGTCTTAAATAGTCTTCGTAGAAATGCCGTAGAGGCTATGGAAGAATTGCTAATAGAACAATATGTGGCATCATGGGAAGATCGTAAAGCGAACTTGCCAAGAGGGATGGAATTATTAGGGGATATGACTCAATCTGTAGGACAGGTGTTAGGATTTACGCAGGTTCATACCCTAGAATCTGATACGAAACAATTAGAAATCCTAGTGGATTCTATAGAAGGCGTTCAGCAGGCAGTCAAGACACCAGTAGACCGCATTGTATTTGGAGATCCATTACATAGAATCCCTGTGGCACAGACGGCCTATGAGGAGATTGTACAGCTTTGCCGAGATGCTAATAAAAGAATTATCTTTAGTACGCCGAGGGTAATTAAGGATAATGAAAGTACAGCATTTAAGGAAATGGTAGCTCACATGGTACAAGCCAAGCCAGATGGAATTCGAGTGCATTTCTTAGGCGCTTTGGAAGTGTTACATCAATTGGGATATACAGGTGTAGTGGAAGGTGATACGGGATTGCAAACGTTTAACTCTCATACATTAGGTATACTAAATGATTTAGGATTTAGTACTGTCAATGTATCCTTAGAGGCTACATTACGTCAAATGAATACGATGGCAAATAAAGGTATTATGCCTATTGGTGCTATTGTACAAGGTCGTGTAGAATTGATGATTTCAGAGTATTGTCCAATCAGTAGCTTTGCAGGAACTGGGTATAAACGGGGTTGTCCATTGGTGTGCACGAAAAAAGACTATGCGTTACAGGATAGAAAAGGCGAGTTATTTCCTATCTATACAGATCCATTCTGTCGCACCCATATTATGAATAGTCGAGAATTAGATATGAAAAGTTATATTGATGACTTACGACGTTCTGGATTGCAGCGCTTAGTGATTGATGGAAGACAACGAAGTCCTAAATGGATTGCTAAAGAGATGAGTATGTATCACCAATTACTAGAGGGGGCTGTGAAAGCACCAAGTAAGGAAGGAGCTACGCATATTACACGGGGACACTTTTTTAAAGGAATTTTAGGGGAATCATAATGAATAGTGAACAAGTCTTAGACTTTCAACATATACGGCAAAAGCTAGCAGATGTGTGTTCCTCTGCTATAGCTAAAGAATATGCACTTAATTTGCAACCTATGCACAACCGTCAAAAAATTGAAGAGGCGCTGGATGAAACAGTGGAAGCTATACGTTCCTTAGAGCAAGAAGTGGAGCAACCCATCAGTGGCACGAAGGATATTCGCACCACTTGCTCCAAGAGTCGTAAAGAAATTATTTTGACTCGTGAAGAGTTATGGGATTTGCATACTACGATTTTGGCATATAATCGGATGTATCGTTTTTTCAAAGAAAAGTATTTGCTGTATCCATTGCTATCCTTATGGGTGCAGGATTTACCAAGTCATGATAAGCTGACAAAACGCTTTGAAAGAACTTTTGATGCGTACGGTGTATTATTGGATAGTGCGACGCCAAAATTACAACAGTTGCGTATGACCATGAGTCGTACAAAGAATGCAATTAAAAATGATCTACAAAGAATTTTGCAAGATAAGGACAATCAAAAATACTTCCAAGAAGCCATCGTTACCATGCGTAATAATCGATACGTCATTCCTGTAAAACAAGAATACCGAGGAGCATTTCCTGGCCTTATCCATGACAGATCTGCTACAGGTGCGACCTTATATATCGAGCCTATGCGATTAGTGGATTTAAATAATGAATTACAAGAGGCGACATTAGCTGAGGAACAGGAAGTACTTCGTATTTATAAAGAATTAACAGAGCTAGTACGAGCTCATGCGGATACACTGCTAGATGCCTGTAAGCGAGTGTCACATGTTGAATTTGTCTATGGCAAGGCAGAACTCGCCATACAGATGAAAGCTGTACGAGCTACCATCAGTCAAGGCCGAGAAGTGAACTTATTACAAGCTCGTCATCCTATGTTGGCACCTAATGTAGTCGTACCTACTACCATTACGTTAGGAACGAAGTATCGTATTTTACTTATTACAGGTTCCAATACAGGCGGTAAAACAGTGTCGTTGAAAACATTGGGATTGTTGGCATTGATGAACCAAAGTGGGTTATGTATTCCTGCGGACAGTGGGTCTACCTTACCCATCTTTCACCATATCTATGCTGATATTGGAGATGAACAAAGTATTGAAGCAAGCTTGAGTACCTTCTCTGCTCACATGACGCAGGTGATTCGGATTCTTAAAAAAGTGGGACCTAATGATTTGGTGCTCCTCGATGAGTTGGGGTCTGGTACAGATCCAGAGGAAGGTAGTGCGTTAGGGATCGCCATCATTGAATACTTCCGAAAAAAGGGAGCACTCATGATGGTCAGCACCCACTATAATGAACTAAAAACATATGCGTACCAAACAGAAGGCGTAGAAAACGGTCATGTAGAGTTTGATGAAAGGACTTTACGCCCTACATACCGCTTACATATTGGCGTAGCAGGTAGTTCGCATGCACTTAGCATTGCGGCTCGCTTAGGATTACCTCAAGAGGTAGTCGATTTAGCTCGTAAACAATGGGAACTAAATGGACGAAGTGCTATGGAAGATATGCTCCGTGAATTAAATCAAGAGTTACGTAAAACGCAAGAGCGTGAACGAGCTTTGAAAAAAGAGCAAGAAGAAGTTCGTCGCATGCGTACGCAAGTGATGAGAGATAAAAAAGCATTACAAGATAAGAAAAAAGTAATCTTAGAAAAAGCTCGTGAAGAAGCGCAAAATATGAAGCGCTCCGTTCGTATTGAAAGTGAACAAATCATTAAAGAGTTAAAAGGTTCTTTCAATGAAACAGATAAACAAAAGCGACAAGATGCGATTTCTAAAGCTAGAAAAGGTGTTTCCAATGTGTCTGTTCCTACAGGTGTTATAGAAAAACGAGAACGTTTAGATGTGACGAAAATAAAAGCAGGGGATGTAGTGTTCTTAGATAACTTACAGTCTTTAGGTACTATATTGGCTATCCAAGGAAAACGCATTCAAGTGGATATGAATGGATTGACGGTCACCGTTAAAGAAAAAGATCTATTAGCAGCTACTCGAGAAGAAGCTAGTGCCTTATTGCGCAAAGAAAATCCTGTACCGATGTCCAATCGTCAGCGGAAACGATCTGGTATGGCGGTGATTCGACAACAGCAAGCCTCCACAGAACTTAATATTATTGGAAGGACTGTGGATGAAGCTGTTGTAGAAGTAGGTAGATTTATTGATCAAGCTATCCTAGCTGGTTTAAATTCGGTGCGTATTGTTCATGGTAAAGGAACTGGTGCGTTGCGTGCGGGAGTACATGACTATTTAAGAACCTTACCAGGTATTAAAAGTTATGACCTAGCTAGTTTAGATGAAGGTGGTGCAGGTGCGACCACAGTCATCCTATAGATGGTATCCTAGGACAATTCGATTTGTACAAAAATTAGCAAATAGAGTATAATTAAGGAAGTTCTATAGGAAATAATGAGCTTTAGAGAGGTGACATATGAATCCTAGTTCATCAAGACCCATTCCTCCTCGGAGACGAGTTGTGAAAAAGAGACCAGTGAAGAAAAAATCATCATGGAAACGTTCCTTTTGGATTTTCTTCATCTTATTTATATTAATTGTAGCAGGAGCAGGCTGTGGCTTTTTAGGTGCCACCATGTCTTCCTTGCCGGATGTAGGCAACGTAAAACCAGCCGCATCATCTCAAATTTATGATGCTAATGGTGATTTGATTACTACTGTTCATTCAGAGGAAAACCGCTTACCAGTAAAATTGGCGGATATTCCACAAAAGTTTCAAGATGCTTTTATTGCGACAGAAGATAATCGGTTCTACAGTCATCATGGGATTGACCCTATCGGTATTTTACGTGCTGTATGGGTAAATATTGCTCATGATGGTGTAGCAGAGGGTGGATCTACCATTACTCAACAGCTAGCTCGTAATGCTTTCTTGACACAAGATCGTACCTTTAAACGTAAGATTATGGAAGCTTTATTGGCATTGCGTATTGAGCAACATTATACGAAAAAAGAAATCCTAGAAATGTATATGAACCAAATTTATTTTGGTCAAGGTGCTTATGGTGTGCAAACGGCAGCGCATGTGTATTTTGGCAAAGATGTACAAGATTTATCCTTAGCTCAAATGGCGATTTTAGCAGGATTACCTCAAAGTCCTAACTACTACTCTCCATTTAACAATTTAAAAGCAGCAAAGGCTCGGCAAGCTGTTGTGTTAGGGCAGATGGTAAAATATGAATACTTGTCTCAAGCTGATGCAGAAGAAGCGAAACAAGCGGATATTCACTTGCTAGATAAACCACAATCATCCAATGGTTATGGTAGCATGGGGTATTTCATTAACTATGTTATCAATGAAGTGTCGGAGCGCTATGGAGATAATGCAGTTTACAAAGAAGGTATGAAAATCTATACTACTATCGATATGAAAGCCCAACGCGCTGCGGAAAAAGCAATGGAAAACTTGCCAGATTATTATACTGATGAAAATGGATTGCGCCAACCACAAGGGGCTCTGATTTCCCTAAACCCTCATAATGGACATATTGTAGCTATGGTTGGTGGTAGAGGAACAGATTCTTTTAACCGTGCTACTATGGCGGTTCGTCAACCAGGATCCTCCTTTAAACCATTTGTTTACTTGGCGGCCTTAAAACATGGCGATAATCCAGGTACGGTATATGTGGATAAACCATCGGAGTTCCATGGTTGGAAACCGCAGAACTATTCTCGTAAACATTCTGGTGCTATGACATTGCGTAATGCGCTAGCACATTCTAATAACGTAGTAGCTGTATTGGTAGCTGATAAAGTAGGAATGTCCAATGTATTGGATTTAGCAGAAAAAATGGGTATTTCAACATTGGATAAAAAAGGTGATGATAATTTAGCTGTAGCCTTAGGTGGTTTAACAAAAGGTGTAACTCCAATGGATATGGCAGTAGCCTATGGCGTGCTTGCTAATAATGGTGTGAAAGTAAAACCTGTATCTATTACAAAAATTGTAGATCGTAATGGCAATATCGTTGAAGAATCATCTGTTGATGAAACCCGTGTTGTAGAACCAAAATATGCGTATATGATGACGAATATGTTGGAATCTGTTATTAAATATGGTACAGGTGGAAACGCATACTTCGGTCGTCCAGCAGCAGGCAAAACAGGAACTACAGACGAAGAAAAAGATGCTTGGTTTGCTGGATATACGCCTGATTTGGTAACCGTTGTTTGGATGGGCGATGACAGTGGTTCTGAGACATTGCACGGCACTACAGGTGGTCAAACACCAGCTATTATTTGGAGGCAATACATGCAAGCAGCATTGGCTGATACACCTGGTTCAAACTTTACTGTGCCAGATGGGGTAGGACCAGAGGCTTATGCAGGTAATGAAAATCCAGCTACAGATAAGAAAAAAGACGATAAAGATAAAAAAGATAAAAAAGATGGAGATTTAGATAGTGATGATGGTACAACATCAAATGATGAAAGCCCCTCTAAATCAAAAAGTAATAAGGGGAAAGATCCCGTTATTGCTCCTAAATTCTCTAAAAGTTCACAGTAATATAGGAGATAATCATGATTAGTGCAGCAGAACAGTTTCGCCTCATTTCCCATGGGGTAGCTGATCTTTTACCAGAAGATGAATTTAAGAAGAAATTAGAGAAATCCGTAGCAACCAATACACCATTGATTGTTAAATTAGGCTTGGATCCAACAGCTCCAGATATTCATTTAGGTCATACTGTAGTCTTGCGTAAGTTAAAATTATTCCAAGACTTTGGACATAAAGTTATCATTTTAATCGGCGATTTTACAGCTCGCATTGGTGACCCAACCGGTAAAAGTGTAACTCGTCCACCATTGACGGAAGAACAAGTCATTACGAATGCGAAAACATACCAAGAGCAAATTTTCAAAGTTTTAGATCCAGAAAAAACAGAAGTTCGTTTCAATAGCGAATGGTTGAGTAAATTAGACTTTGCTGATGTGTTGAAACTAGCATCTAAGTATACCGTAGCTCGTATGCTAGAACGTGATGATTTTCATAAACGATATACAGAAGGTCGACCAATTAGCATTCATGAGTTTATGTATCCATTGATGCAAGGTTACGATTCTATCGCTTTGAAAGCGGATGTAGAATTTGGTGGTACTGACCAAACTTTTAACTTGTTGATGGGGCGTCATCTACAAGGTGAAGAGGGCATGCCTGAGCAAACAATCATCACAATGCCGATCTTAGAAGGCCTTGATGGGGTTCAAAAAATGAGTAAATCCCTTGGTAATTATATCGGTATTAGCGAGGCTCCTTCTGAAATGTATGGTAAAGCTATGTCCATTCCAGATGAGTTGATGATGCGTTACTTTATGTTGGTAACAGACATGAGTATCGAAGAACAAGAACAATTGAGTAAAGATTTAGAATCTGGTGCAGCACATCCAAGAGATGTGAAAATGAAATTAGCTCATACCATTGTTCGTTTGTATCATGGTGAAGAAGCAGCTAATTTTGGGCAAGAAGAGTTTGTTCGTGTGTTCCAAAAACATGCGATGCCAACAGATATTCCTGAATACAAAGTGGCTTTCACAGAAGAGCCTGTTTTTGTACCGCAATTACTATCTGATGCAGGCTTAACAGCAAGTAATGGAGAAGCTAGACGCTCCATTAAAGCGGGGGCTTTTAAAATCGATGGTGAAAAATGCAATGAAGAACATATCGTATTGAAAGACGGTATGGTATTGCAAGTTGGGAAACGGAAATTCATCAAAATCGTCTCTTGTTAGTCTATGTAGCCTGTGGCGGGTTGCTTAACATAGAGTAAGGGAAGAGCACGACATATTCCTACGCAAACTGATACAGTGGTTAGGTTTGCTCCGGAACATGTCGTGCTCTTCTGCATTTGTATGATGTAGGCAGTAAGGGGCGCCACAAAGGCTACTACGTCTAACTACGTTCCTCTGGGGGTGCTAGAGCACCACATATTCCTTCTCAAACTGATCCTACGGTAGGTTTGTTCAGGAAGATGTGGTGCTCTTCTGCGTTTATATAATGCAGTTAATAAAGAGCCGCCACAAGGCTACTACGTCTAACGGTGTTCCTCTAGGGTGAGCGTGTGGTTCGACTCCCACCTAGTTAATCTATTAATTGCACCCGTATAGGGTGCTTTTTTATTGTTCTATAACTATTTTTATTAGTACACTATACTTATTATGACATTTTGTACTATAACTATGCCATTTGGAAAGGGAAACTAATTAGTATACCAAAGTATATTACTTCATAACACTTATATACATAATAATGCTTGACTATTTATTATATGTGTTGTACTATATAGTTAAATTATGAACACTATATCTAATGGAGGGATAATCATGAGTCGTGATACTGCATATGTTCTTTGGTTTGATGAATT
>CAUREE010000024.1:0-18671 GCA_963523985.1 uncultured Veillonella sp. | reverse complement strand
GTGGCGACTAGATTATAATAACAGATTCACAAGTTTGTGTCAATAGTTATTTTAATCTTTTTTATTCATCACTTACAGAAGCGTGAATACCTTGTTCTCTTGAACATGTACTATAGTATATTCCATTTCCATATAAAAAGCAACCCCCAATTTTTATTTTCTCTTACTCTTCAATCTTTATGTAGTATATAAAGGCATGGAACGGAGTAACATTTTTCTATACAAATATTACACAGTGTCATCAGAGAAGGAATGCCTTACTCGTCTTCCTTTCTTATATACATATTAATATCGTTACAGACCTCATAACATTATATGTGGTGATATATTATTCAATATCATATGACCTTGTGTCAGCATTCTACTTTCCGATCCGAAGAGAACGCCGTTAAGCCTAGTAGACTTGTGGCCGTGTTATAGACTAAATTACACAAACATAGGAAGAGCACGGCGTGCTCCGAACAAACATTATGAAATACCGTTTGTGAGGAGTATGCCGTGCTCTTCCTATACATCATCCCGAAGAGAATGCAGTTATGCGTAGTAGCCTTGTGGCGGTCATATTATTTAATCATTATGTACATACAGAAACGAGCAACATGTTCCTGAACAAACATTACGTAGTGCCGTTTGTGAAGGTATATGTTGCTCGTTTCCCTTTGCTATATAAATGAGACCGCCACAGGCTACATAGCATCACAATTGAACGCTTTCGCCTAGTTCGTAGTTCCCTTTATCTGTCACCACTCGATCTTCTTGATATAGTCCATCTAGTATGGTCACCACACCATCTACTTCTAATCCGGTTTCAATGGTTCGTATATCAATCGTATTATTGTCCGTCACCACATACACAAATTTGCCATTTTCTCCATCACGAATGACTTCTTTAGGCAACGTTAGAGCTGGTGCTTCCACTTTCGTTTCAATCACCAATGTATAGAACTCACCAATCGTCACTTGCCCCGGTTGCACATTGAAAGTTGCTTTTACAGTAATACTAGGTCCCGATTCCGTTCCCACAAATGTAATTTGCCCTGGCACCTGCGTTCCATTAACACCAAGATAGACTTGTACGCCACCAGTGACATTAGGCTGTTTCAAAATCGCACCAAAGCTTTGTGGTACACTCAACGTAGCCACCACGGGAGAATCTTGTTGTATTAACAACAATGGTTTTCCCTCAATAGCAATCTTCCTATCTTCATTATAGATAGCTGCCACCTTTCCTTCCATCGGTGAAAGTATTTGGGCCGCTGCCATCTGCGCTTGTATTTTTGCAATGGCAGCTTCTATTCCAGAAGTATCCGCTCCTGAACCGCCTGTATAGGACGGAACCGTTACCACTTGTGATTGTGCCCTGGCCGCAATCGTTTCGAACTCTCGATTGGTAATGATACCCGTATCACGCATATAGCGCGCCCGTTCTACATCCGCTGACGACACACTGCCACCTACCACAGTAGTAGATGTATTCTGCTGTGGCGCTCGACTGCGCGCTTCCTGTAACTGCCCTAATAAAGACTGTAACTGTTGTTGTAGCGATGTGGTATCAATCATAGCCAGCACTTGACCGGCTTTCACCATGTCACCTACTTTCACCGTAAAAGTAGACACCGGTCCCGACACTGTCGGTTCCACGCTAGCCTTATGTAATGCCGTAATGTTCGCCTCGTGACTGATTCGCACCGGCATTTGACGTTCCACCGGGTTCACCACTTGCACCGTTTTGGGCTGTATCCATGCAAATACACCGCCGGCAATGATTAACCCCGTCACCACTGTTATATATATCCAATATTTCCGTATCCAAGAATAGTTCATCATCCGCTCCTCTCATATAGTGAGTATTATACTACTCTTACCTCGGAATATCTAGCATACGAACGCCATCACATATATTAGCCTTGTAATGCGTCTATAAACCGTGCTATAATGAAAGCAACAAAAGAAGAGCCATCAACGTGTGATTGGCGTTAGGCTCATCTCAAAAGCGATAAAATTTGAAATAGCCTAACGTGTGAGGTCTGCAACACCTCTTTTACGTTAGGCTTTTTCATTGACTATTTTAATACGTCAATGATTTGAATTGCTAAACTAGTAAGCGCAATGATTAAGGAAATCTTTTCATACTTAGTCATAGCAACCACCTCCTCCCATAACAGGAAGAGATGAGCCCAACTCACGTTGATGACTCTTATACTATGTATTATACTATAAAATTTCCCATAACGTGAACTTTTATTGCTACCTAAATCTTAAAAATCTCGATAACTAAAGCAACAAAAAGGAGCCCCCCTGAGGAACGCCGTCACGTGTAGTAGCCTTGTGGCGGGTCCTTTCTACCTAAATCACACAAACACAAGAAGAGCACGACGTGTTCCGATTCGAACCTAACCACTGTATCAGTTCGGATTGGAATATGTCGTGCTCTTCCCTTTACCCTATTCAGTTAAGACCCGCCACAGGCTACATAGCGTTACAAGTAACAAACTACATAGCGTTACAAGTGACGACCTACATAACTTTACTAGAGAGGTCATACGTATGCACCTTCTCACTAACCAATTTGCTAGTCGTCTCATGGCAGGTAAACAGGAACACCTGCGTATGCTCACTCAACTGTTCGATCACTTGCAATGTCAGCTTTTGTCGCTCTAGGTCAAAGCGCACCAACACATCATCTAACAGCAACGGCATAGATTCTATCTTTTCCCCGAAGGACTCTGCTAGGCTTAGTCGCAATGCCAAGTATACTTGATCACCTAGACCACTGCTCCATTTTCCTAGAGGAATCTCTCGACCCGTCGTGTCTTTCACATAGGCTCCCTTATGGGTGTCATCCATGTGCAATGTATAGATGCCCCCTGTCATGGCTTTCACATACTCAGATGCCCTTGCCAGCATAGCCGGTTGCCGATCTGTTTCGTATTCTTGCTGCGCCAGTTCCATACCATGATTGATGAACACATAGGTCATCCACGCTTCCAAGGCTTCTCGGAGCTCCGCTTCTAACTGTTCTTTTTTCAGCAATGCCTCCGTCACTGCATGGGACGTACTCAAGTGGCGCATAGATTCTTGCAAAGTGCCTCGCTCTTCATACAACGCCTGTAGAGATGATTCAATATTCGCCAATTCCGTTTCGCTGCGGGAGTACTCCAATTCCCATTTGCCTTTATCATTGCCCTGCAAACGGCGGTACCACACATCTCTATGAAACTCTTTCGGTGCCAACAATTCTAATTGCCGTTGACTTTGGCGATAAATGGTCTCCCATTGCTTATGCTGATCTTGTTGCAACAAACGCTGACGGTATTCTGCGGCACTCTTCATGCCCCCTTTTTGAATTAACTCTTCTTGGGCAAGGAATAATTCTTTTTCTTTCTTGCTCCATGTGGCATATTCTTCCCGATAATTTTTGCGCTGGCTTTCCTTTTGCTCCCACCGCACACGATTTTGTTTGTGCAATTGTAGCTGATTATACACCACCCGTAGTTCCACGATGGACGGCACTGTGTTCATCTGCAAGGACGCCCACAAGTTTCGGCATCGATTCACGATGGTTTCTAATTGTTCATGATGCAACCGCACTTGCTTTTGGTATCCTTCAAATTCGCGCAATCGCTCATGATAGGCTTGGTACTCTTCCTTCATGCCATAGAACGTATCATCTCGGTTCGTCTGTTTAGCCGCCTTTGGTAACCACGCTTCCCATGCATCCATGGCTGCACTACCTGTCGCCTCTAAGGTTTTACCTTCTGCCACCCACTGGGCTTTCATCACTTCGTAGGCTTTGAAATGGCTCACATCATCTCCGTATCCTTTGATTGCTTCCTCTACTGCCTGTATCTCTGAAAGTAAACTTTCATAGTCAGATTCTGTAGATGGCATGGAGCGACCTGCTTTAGCTTCTAAGTCAGAAACATCCTTAGTAGTTTTATTCGCAACCTCTGGAACTATGTTTCCTGTCCTATACCCTTGGTAGGCCAGACCTATGGCTAGTAATATGCCTACCGCTCCACCTATGGCCTGTACACCAATCGTCTCAGCATAAGTCACATGCCATGCCAATAAAGCCACCCCTAGGATACCCAACACTGTGGAACCTATATAATAAGAGCGGCCAGATTTTACTGTCACGACGGAGTCCTTAGGTTCTTGTGCTAAGTAGGCTTCTTTCAATGCCGTTAAATTCCTATGCTTGGTTTCTAGGGCTCTGACCGTTTCCGTCACCTCACGAGCTTGATCATCTTGCGGAAATGGCTCTCGTCGTTGCCACGCCTCATAAGCCTCACGAGCACTGCGCAACTGGCGCGCCACTTGCTCTCCATCATACCAATTCACATCACTGGGAAAGTCTTCCACATCACGCCAATACACATGGGATTTACGAATAAATGCCAATTGAGCTTTCACTTTTTCTAAATATAGATCCCCCTCACGGCATTCTTTTTCTAACTGCGTCCATTTTGATACTTCTTGGTATAAACTTTCAATCTCTTGTTCATACATCCCCAGTCTATCTTCTGGGTCGAAATTATCTGGCACCAATCCCTCTTCCTTGCCGCGCCACACGCGCATGTATTCTTGGCAACGGCGGATTTCTTCATCTAATGCTAAAAACGTCTCTCGCTCCAACGACTCTTCTACATGAAATTGGAGCATTTTTTGTTTTGCTTCTTCCCCTCGTTTATACGTATCCCACGCACGGAGAACTCGCTCTACATCTTGCAGATATTCCTTCCGCTCTTGTCGTTGTTCTTGCAAAGTAGCTTCTTTCTTTTCTAGCTCTTCCAACGAAGCTTGCCAAGTATAATACTCCTGTTCTCCTTGTTGTAGCTTATGGATATCTCGTTCCACCTCTTGCAAGCGGTCCAATAACGTATTGATGGTCCGCTTTCCCGTAGGTGATGCCACTAGCAATTGACTAGCCAGTTCATCTACATCTTTCACGAGGGTCCCCAAGGATTCGCCACCTTCAGCACCAAAGAACCGTGTGCGCACGTCCACCTCTTGGATAATATCCACCCCTTGTAGGTCACCCAAGGTAATAGCAAAAATACGATCATAGGTCTTTTTGTCTAGCCCTTGCCACCACAATTCCGCCGGCTCCACCGTATACCGCTGACCACCCACTTCGTAAAAGTCCAAGGTTTTTCCTTTCCGACCAATGTGGTACGTCTTGCCATCTCGTTCTACCACAATATGCCCCTCTACAGGTTCTTCTTTCCGCTTCGTGCCTAGCAAAATGCCACGAAAGGCTTGGAGCAGTGTTGTTTTTCCGCTTCCATTCGGTCCGTATAGCACATGCAGTCCTCGTTCATGAGGCTGAAAGGTCCACTGTTCATAGGGGCCATAGTGTTCTATATATATTTCTTTAATCTTCATACTCATTCCCCTGTAATAAACGGATTCCTTCCCGTCGCGCCTTTTCATAGGCAGACTGCACCATGTCATCTGTTACTAACTGGCTATACATACCTAAGCGTTTCCACTCTGGTCGCTCTTTCACAATGTTCAGTAACGAATCCGCACCCGTATCCATAGCCTCCAAGGCTTTCACATAATCGCTGACCATGCCTGGCGCAACGCCTTGCTTACCGGTACTGAAAGTATCGCATTCTATGCCGATGATATACACGCCATGTTTGCCACTTTCTTCTGCTTGGGCTTCCTCCATCCAAGCTGCACGCACTGCATTGTCACTCGCCACTTCTGACAAAGGTCCTTCTCCCATAAATCTAAGTGTCAACAAAATAGACATACCCGGTTTTCGGATCATTTCTTTTTTGTGGCGCAACATTTCTAGCATCTCTAATACAGATTGCACTTGCCCTAAGTCGATGGTGTCTTCTGCAAATCGAATGGCATTGGTCTCGTGAAAGTGCACCTCCACAGTGCCACGGCTAGATACATCCACCACATAGCATCCTTTTGGGCCACTTTCACCACGGTGTAACCCTTGAGTATTTCCCGCATAGACGATGTGAGGCTGTTCGCTCAGAATTTGGCGCTTGTGAATGTGACCAAAGGCCCAATATTGAATGGGAATCCGGCGCAATGTATCGAGGGAACACGGTCCCGTCTGGTCATGTCCTTCATGACGTCCCACCGTTCCATGTACCAAGGCGATGGAAAAAGGATCACTGCGCAACGGATGAATGTCCGACGCTAAGTCCTCATATTGGGTATCACTGGAAATACTGCGACCATAGATGCCTGCCACCTCTTGACCACGCACCATAAGCGAAAACCGATCCACTCGGTCCGCTGCACAGATATGGACATTGTCGGGCAATGGCATGTGCCGTTTCCAACTTTCAGAAGGATCATGATTGCCTTGTACCACATAGACAGGAATGTGCTCCTTGGCAAGACTTTCACAGGCACGCACAAAGTGCACCTCCGCCTCAAGGGGATGGTCCACCCCATCGTAGACGTCCCCCGTAATAAGCACCGCCGCCAC
Source organism: uncultured Veillonella sp. (assembly GCA_963523985.1). Taxonomy (GTDB): domain Bacteria; phylum Bacillota; class Negativicutes; order Veillonellales; family Veillonellaceae; genus F0422. The sequence goes on along the minus strand of CAUREE010000024.1, from coordinate 12,205 downwards.
ACGCTGACGGATAGCTAGATTCACTATATTCTGAAAGGACCCATAGGTGGCGCGCATCATGGCCTCGTCTAAGGATCTGCCAAAAGATTTTAAATAGCGAAAGGGCGCCCCTAGATGGAGATCCCCACATTGTATGAATCGAAATGGTATGCCCATATTATAACCCTTTCCAAGCCTCAGCTAATACCTGCACCGCCCGTTCTAAGTCGCGGGTCGGTATACCGCTGAACGATAACAACATCTCTACAATACCGGTCTCATCTCTGTCTATGACCTTGATGTCACAACTAGCCTTTAATGCTCGTGTACGAAATACATCGCCCTTATTGTGCGCCTTGCGAATCCCCGCATAGACACCACCCTCTGGATCGATAACCTTATAGGTATCGTCCAAATAGTGGCGCAACAAGCTAGTAAAATACTTACTTTTTTCTAAATAATGTTTGCGAAGACGGCGAATTTGCTTATGCCACTCCCCTTCATCCATGTACATGGCCCATGCCAACTGCTCTAACACACCAGCACTTTGCCCATAGGCCTTGCGGTGCTTGTGAAAGTCCTCATAAAGAACTACGGGTAGCACTAGGTAACTCAACCGAATCGACGGCGGTAACACCTTCGATGGTGTACCCATGTAGATGACGCAATCTTGAAAGTCCATGCCTTGCAACGATAACACAGGCTTTCCATAATAGCGAAGTTCACTGTCATAATCGTCTTCTATAATGAAAGCCCTTCGGCTCTGCGCCCATCGCAATAACTCTGTCCGCTCTTGTATCGTCATAATACGTCCCATACTATCACCGTGAGACGGCATACAGTATAGGACTTCCACATTCGCCGTTTGCAATGTGGCAATCAATCGCGGACCTCCTATATCAACCTCTAATACAGAAAATCCATAGTCTTTCCATAGAGCCTTCGCAAAACTAGGGCTTTGACGATCTATGGCTACCTTAGATTTTCCTTGCCGTTGTAACAAGGATGCAATCATATGCAACGAATTAAGAGTGCCACTAGTTACTAGGATTCGTTCTGCAGATGCCCGCACGCCTCGCGCCTGTTGTAAATATTGATTCAACGCTGACCGCAGCTCTGGTTCTCCTTCTAACTGACCATAGGTCATGAGCCTTTTCGTATCTCGTAAGGCATAGCCAATAAAGCGTTTCCATCGTTTGAAGTCAAATCCCTCCGGATCCATCGCCCCAGTAGCGAAATTGTAAAGAATAGGCGCTGCTTGTATATTCGTTTCTTTATGCAAAGCATGGTTTGCTGTACAAACCATACTCTTATCACGATATACTATTGTCTCTTCTACCTTCTGTTCTATAGTATTCGTTACACTTTGCGCTATACTTTTGGGTTTCACTGATGAAAGAATCTCTTCCTTAAGTTCTCCTAGATTACCCACAATTCCACATGTTCGATCAGACGTACTATTAATAGGAGTCATCCCATCATAATATCCAATCAAAGGCTGAGGAATCTCCAACACCTCATAAGGCGCCCTGTTATGGGCTTGAATATATCCTTCTGTAGCCAACTGCAAATAGGCTTGCTCCACCGTAATCTTGCTCACACCTAACTGCGCCGCCATAGCACGTATAGAAGGAAGTCGTTGCCCTGGACGGAACAAACCCTGTTCAATATGCACTTTTACAGCCTCATATACCTGCTCGTACATGGGAACCCCTGCATTCGCATCTAGGACAATCATCTAGCCCCTCCAAAACAACAAACCATAGCCCTTACATATATATCTATCTTTAACTCTCAATTCTTGAGTAGTCCCTTTCATCACGCCATAATCCCAAAAACTTGAACTATTATTCCTAAAATAGACTCTTACCTTATATTATAAAAGTAAACACGAAAAATGACTACACCAAAAGTATGAATTTCTTTCGAGGGACATTTCGAGGGACACTTAGAGCGACATCGCTCTAATGGATCCCGCCCACGTACTTTTCTTCATTAAGCCTGGACTATTGTTTCCATCAAGACCAAACATTTCTAACAAGCGAGCAATACTCACAGTCCCTGCATGAATAGAGGCATTTTTGACATTAGTTTGATTATCTTTGATAATATCTGGGTTTAAGTGTTCAGTAGCTTTATCGAAAAAAGACTTCTGCCCGTTCTTACTCATAACAGTATGAGAAGAGTATGCAAAAGTCTCATGTAATAATGTATTCGGTTTTACGATTCCATCTTCTACGTCAGTTAGTAACTGATATGTCAATGATTTTGTGAACTTGGTATTTCCAAGTTTACTATCAATTTTAAACATAGCATCTACTAAAGAGATTAAGCCATGTGCTTTTTCTTCATGGTACATGTCAGATTCACCATGAAGTTTGTGCATCATTGTACGAATATCTCCAAGTATTTTCTTTGCGTTCTTTGGAGTAGCGGATTCTATTAATTCTCTTGCCAAATCCCATCTTTCAAGTATTCTCTGGTTAATAGAACGCTTTTCGTCTGTAAGTATTCCACGTCCGGAGTTTCCACCATTATCATTCCGCCCCCGAACATGAACTTGTTCCAAATCACTTTGCAATTGCTCGACTTGGCGTGTATCGACATTTCTGCCATTTTCTCCAACTTCGCTGTTACCACTACGTCCTCCATTGTCCAGTTCCAACGTCTCTCCTTGAATCCCAGACTGCATGTCGGATGGTCCCCCGCCTCGTTGATGTTCGGAGCCACTTCCTTCATTTCCTTCCAAAGAATCTCTTGTTGTTCCTTCGTGTATTCGTCCCCGAACCGAGTTTTCCCCAGTGGATACAGGTACTCGAATATCTCCCTCACTGTCTCCCATCTGATGTTTGATATTTTCATAATCTGCTTTCCCTTCTTTAATTACGTCAGTTAATTGTTTCCATAATGGATGTTTTGGTGTATCTAACGAACCAGCCATAGAAATTGCATCTACTGCTAAGTGAGCTACTTCATGTAGTAACGCAGAACCAGCAGAGTTAATGCCATCCTCTGTTACCTCAATACGTCCTGTATGCGTATCTGCTAACGCATTAAAATCAAGCTCTTTTCTAGTAGTAAAGCCTAAATGATACATAACTTCTTATCTAAGTAGTTTTGTACCACACTTTCTTCAGCAGTGTCAAGTAATCTACCAATATTAGTACTTAGCGTGAAATTCCTATTACCTTCAAGCAAGTAATGGTCATAACATTTTACATATATATATATTCTTTCTCAAGTAAAATTTTTATTCTTAATATATCCAACGTAGCTATCAACAATTCGTATATATTTAAACAATTGTTTATGGTATACTAATCTCGTTACAGGTAAAACCGATTCCGTAACAGGAGGAGGTGATATTGTGTGTTATTTTGTTAAGTCTGTTTTAAAAGCAATTCTGGTGAATATAATTGGCTACTATATTCGCAAATGGATTGAATTGCTATTTCACTTGTAACAATCCTAGATTTTGTATTGATCTATAAATAATGCAAAGTAAAACTCCCTAGGTGGCACCCTAGGGAGTTTTTGTGTGTTATTCATTAAATCTTTAGCTACGTTTATTCTATCACCTATCGCCTACAATTTCAACAATTTTCCTCTATTTTATATCTAATCATAATAACCACCTCGTCCCATACTAGGAACTATATCATCTTCTTTCAATTCCCAAGAAGCGCCATTACGAGTAGCAGCCTTGTGGCGCCCCTTACTACCTAAATTACACAAACACAAGAAGAGCACGGCGTGACAAACATTATGAAATACCGTTTGAGAGGGGGTATGCCGTGCTCTTCCCTAACCCTGAGGAACGCAGTTGTACGTAGCACATCTTGTGGTGCCCTTTAGTACCTAAATTCAGCAAACACAAAAAGGCGTGGCATGTTCCTGAGCAAACATTATGAAATACCGTTTGCAAAGGAATGTGCCACGCCTTTCTATTTTGTTAATCAAAGTTCACCACAAGATTGCATAGGGGAACAAGTGACGATTTAAATGTTAACATCATCTCTATTGACTCAAGTTAACAATAGATATATAATGTAGTCATTATGATGTAGTCATTAAAATCAAATGAAAATTACGAGGTGTAATTATGGAAACTGTATCAAAATCTATTTCCTATGAAACAATCATAGCATACGCGCAAAAAGTATTAGATGGTGGCGAGATTACTCGTGAAGAGGCAGTACAACTCATTCACACTTCCGACGATGACACCATGATTCTTTTAGCTATGGCTGACAAAATCCGTCAAAAATTCAATGACGATACAGTAGACCTATGTGCCATCGTGAACGCCCGTTCCGGTAAATGCCCAGAAAACTGTAAATTCTGTGCTCAATCCGCCCATCATGACACTGGAGTTACTGTGTATCCTTTCATGGAAGAGGATGAAATTGTGAACGCCGCTAAAAAAGCGAAAGAAGCTGGGGCTATCCGCTTCTCCATCGTTACAAGTGGCCGTAACACAAACAACCCAAAAGAGTTCGAGCAAATCTTGAGTGCTCTCACCCGCATTCGTAAAGAAACTGGCTTAGAAATTTGTTGCTCCCTTGGTCTATTGACCTACGAGCAAGCAGTGCAATTGAAAGAAATTGGTGTGACCCGCTATCACTCCAACATCGAAACAGCACCAAGCCATTTCCCAGACATTTGTACAACACACTCTTATGAAGATAAAATGTCCACTATCTCCAATGCCCAAAAAGCTGGCATTCGTGTTTGCTCCGGCGGTATCTTGGGATTGAACGAAACGAAAGAGCAACGTGTTGAAATGGCATTTGAATTAAAACGATTAGGGGTAGACTCTGTTCCATTGAACATTCTTAACCCAATCAAGAACACACCATTCGAAAACAATGAACCAATTCCTCCATTGGAAATCCTTCGAACTTTTGCTGTGTTCCGCTTCATCTTGCCAAAGGCCTTAATTCGTACGGCTGGCGGTCGTGAAGTAAACCTTCGTGACTTACAAGCTTACGCATTAAAAGGTGGCTTGAACGGTATCATGGTAGGTGGCTACCTAACAACAGCTGGTCGCTCTCCATTAGATGATCTTCAAATGATCAAAGACTTGGAACTCAATCTTAACACCGTACAAGAAGCTTAATCCTATCATGGTAACAACCAGACTTTTTCATTACCTATATGTCTCAATTAGAGAGCTGCAACCATATAGAACTTTCAAATGAGAACAGGGGACCCGATTCTATCGAATCTGGGTCCCCTGTTTTCTGCTATATATAATTTTTATAATAAATACCTTAGATACAGCAAGCACGAACTCCTAAAATGATTTGTACTAAACCTTTATTCATCATTGCTTATCAATCCCCATACAGTATGAGAATACACTCCATCTATCTAAAGCAATGTATCGATATGCTAGCATTGAGCTCATTAAACCTATATACAGGCCTAAATAATTCCCAAACCCTTCAACACTGGCTCATACACATAATACAAGAACAACCATGTCCCCAATCCAGCTACGCCGCCCACGAGAGCGCCGTTAATACGAATCCAAGACAAGTCCTCTTCTACTTTACTTTCAATAAAATGGATAAATCGCTCTGTACTTAAACTTTGCAAGACTTCACGGATGATGATACCGATAAACCCATGGCTCTTAGAGGCAATGTGCAACATAATATGCGTCAAGGCTTCTTCCAAACGTTCTACCATACCCGGTTCTTCACAGTAATGATTCCATAAGTCTTGGAAACTCGATTCCAACGCAATGGCCATCGGCGACAAACCATCTGTAGCTACCATGCCTTCACGAATCCGTGGGCATACATAGGATTCTAACATAAGTTCCCAATCTTGCACATCAATCCATTGTTGGATAGCCTCATCCAATGTTTTGGTAATCGTTCGGTTCGATGCCATCTGTTGTAATGGACCTACCCATTGGTGTAGCCACACGAGGCGCTCCGTACTGTTCGGCTGTTTCCATCGTTCTAACATCTGATGCACTTCTTCAAGGATGGCATGAGCCATTTCTTGAACGTTCACTATATTCAATCCTTCTGAAAGTCCAATGAGCACCGCAGACAATACATCTTTCTTGCGCTTTTCGATTTCTTCCTCAATAACCGCTTCTAGCCATTGCTGCGCCTTTGGTGTATACAAGGCCCTCTGCAGATAATCAATACCTCGAATGACCACACTTTCATAGCGATTATGTTCACACACATGGAGTAACGTCTGTTGCATAGGGCCGATAAACGATTGATTATGCAAAAATTTCCGCAATCGTTGTGCACCCCATTGAGCCCACTCCCGATCACTACGTTGCTCCCACAACTCCGACAGCACAGTGGCAATCCCTTGGCGCACCGTATTCCGTCCTACATCACTGCGGATATATTGGTCTAGAAAGGGAACAAACTGCACTCGTTCAATGGCACTTTTACATTGGTCATAGGTGAGAAGTTTCGTATTCACCATGCGGATAATCCCCTCAATAAGGCGATTCTTATTCCGTGGAATCAGCTCTGTATGAAAGGACACACCTAAAGGCTTTCGAAATAAAGCAGTCACTGCAAACCAGTCTGCTACGCTACCAATAAGAGCCGATTGGACAAACCAGTACAATCCATTATACCAAAAGGCATTCACGTACCACTGTCCCCACCATACCAAAGCGAATAGAATAGCCATACTGAGTAGCAAACGGTTCGCATAGGTTGTGTAGCGATTTCTTGACGATTCTATCACACGAGGGCTCATAGGACCCCTCCTTTCAACAAGGTCAAACCGTAGAATAGACCGCCTAAAATAGCACCCACCAAGGACCCATTAATGCGTATCATCTGTAAATCGTAACCCAGTTTAGATTGTAATATATGAGTAATCTCCCCTGGAGTGAATCGATTCATCTCACGTACGACAATCTGTTCAATCCAAGGTCGTACATAATGTAGGACATGCAACAATTGGAATAGGATAAAGCGCTCCACTTTTCTCCCTTTCACGGCATTCCTTTCCAACCGCTCAAAGAAATGGTATAATTCCGCTTCCCCTTGTTCCACATACTGTGCCAAGTCCAGCGTATCTTCCAATATATAGCCGTCCTCGATAAACTCTCGGAACCAAGCATTCTTTTTATCTTCTAATTTCCCTTGCCATTGTCCATTCTGTTCCAGTTCATCCACTGCCCACCGAGCCTTTGTATATACCACAGCCCCTAATGGTGACTGCAAGGATTCTTGGCTCATTAAATAGGCACAGCCTTTCACTTGTATCATATGGGTAATGTATTCCGGTGAAAGCGATTCCCCACCCAATGCAAGCGCCAATTCCCGTAAAAAAGAATGGTCTGCATAGCGGTTCATCACAGATGACACCAATCCTAATAAATAAGGGCGAATCCCTTCGGCTGCTAGCAATCGTTGGAGCATACGGTTGATGTGCATCCATAGCACTGCTGCTCGTTCTGGTTCTAAGAGTTGACGGCACAGGCTAACCACAAAAGGCGTCACTCGCCAAGACTCTACACCATTCTTGATATGTCCCAGCAATTGCTCTTGCAGTAAGTTCCCTTTCACATGGGGTAATACATGATCTTTCAATTCTTCAAAACAAACATGAATATACCCACGCCCAGTGGCACTATTCATAAATGACACAATCCGTTGCGGTACACGTTCTTGTTTCAACACCTCGTACATGTGAGATACCCGAAGTAATTCGTCCACCATCATATGACGCGCCATTTCCACGAACCGTTCTTTATTCCTAGGGATGAGTGCCGTTTTGAAAGGAATCCCCAAAGGCTTGGTAAACAGCGCCGTTACCGCATACCAGTCAGCCAAGCCACCAATCATGGCCGCCCCTGAAATATGCGTAATGAGTCCCCAGAAGGGATTTCTATGGAACGGATAAGTGCAGAAGAATATAACCGCCATCAAGACTAATAGGACCGTCGCTCCATGTCGTTGTAACCATGGTTTCATTTATTTTACTTCCTCTACCACCGCATCTCCTGCCTGTGTAGGAATCCAACACCGCTGCAAAGGATAGGACTCTCTAAACTTCTCTGACGGAACCCACACAGGACCGTTAGCATGCATAGGGATAAATAACTTCGTTTCCATCAATCCCAACACTTCTAGAGCCCCCCATTCACGGGCTACTTCTAAGCGAGCATCCACTGGGAACATCATAATATCTACGGATAAACCTGTGAGAGGAGCGAACTCTTTCTCTTTTAATTCTTTTGCTTCTTCAATATTCTCAGGCGTATCCCCAGACCAATGCCACCAGTTTAAATCTCCCGCATGAAAGATCCGATGCGTACCTGTATCCACTAAAAACGAACCGCCTTCATCAGTGGAACCAAACATGGTAACAGTCAGACCTTCACCCTCTAAAGTTTCACCTACTGCCATAGAACGCAAAGAAAATACTTGTTGTACTACCTCTTCTGTCAGATGTTCCGTTGCTATAGTCTGACCCTCACTAGGGCAATCCTTGTTAATTCTTTCTAATAGTAAGCTAGGTTTCTCATCATCTTGCTTAGTACTTCCTATCTCCTGTACTTGTTGATACACATCTCGTAAAGCTGGTACATCCTCATGGTACCAAACGCTATGTATATATGGTAAATATTTGAAAATTGATTTCACATAATGATCATGATGGATATGGGATACAAAGACATGTAACTCGTAACCTTGCTCTACTAATATATCTACCACACCGGCTGGATCTTTCCAGTAATCAAATACATAGGCCCGTTTACCATCTTCAATGACAAAGCCGCTATGTTCTAAATAGGTAACTTTCATATTCACTCCTAATTGATAATTTTATTGATTACTTTTATTATAACATAAAAACCCTCCCAAGGTATGTACCTCAGGAGGGTTTTCTTATGAAAGTCTATGACCTTTCGTTGTGGGGAATAGAATCACTTCTATTATTTGATACCCATGTGAGCCATAAGCATTTTAATTTGTGCTTTCATTTCTTCATTATCTTGCATTACTTTTTCATAGTTTTCTTTCATGCGTGCATTGTCTGCTTTTACTTGCTCGTTATCTGCTTTCACTTGTGCATTTTCAGCCTTAAGTGCAGATACTTCGTCTTGTAAAATGTAGACGGAAGAAATTGGACCACCTTTGTAGCGTTCAGGAATCATGCTGTCTTCACCACCGAATCGGTATGTCACACCTGCATTCATCATGTTGCTACCGCCGCCAACGCTGACACCTACGTTGAACATAGTGTCTTCATTTGCGTAATGAGCTACCCCTAACGCAAGAGCTTTATTGCCTTTGTAAGCACCAACGCCTGCCATCACTTGTGATTTTTTAAGTGGATCGTAGCTTAATGGGTTCATCGCTGCTAATGCTGCTGCATGAGCACCTGCTTCGTTCACTTTTGACGTCACAGTGTTGGTAGCTGCGTTTAATTGGCCTACTGTCGCTGCATCAGATTCGTATACACCAGGTGCTACGTTGCTGATAGTATTGCCACCGTTGTTTAAGCCATTTTCTGTCAATGTTACAGGCGCTTTCCCTTTATATTCACCAGGAATAATTGTAACGCCTTCTGGATTAACAACAGTAGTCACTGTATTTTGAAGATCATGTTTATAGTTATATACTAAACGACCTTTATCATCTACATGAGATGTATATACAGTTCCATTACCAGTAGTCATAGCAGTACGTGCATATACTGGGTCTCCATTGCTGTCTTCAGTAATATGTGCATCACCATTTACATGACTAGTTCCATAGAATGTACCTTTGCCTCCAATGGTTGTATCAGAATAGGAAATTGGTTTACCATTCTTATCCAATTGATACTTAGGTGTACCATCAGCATTTTTAGCTGGAATTGGATGATTATCTTTGTCAAGTTTTAGCTCGCCTTTTTCATTACGTTCATACTCTCTTAAGTATTCTTCATAAGAAGTCGTACCGTCAGCCATCTTAACATCTTTCGCCAATTTCACAGTCATCGTAGCTGGTTTACCATCTTTCGCTGGCGCTAACACAACTCCAATGTTGTTATCTGTCAATTTAGCAGGATCCGCACCACCTTGGATAGCCAATGTATCGCCTAAGCCAACTTCAGCTTTTAATGGGTCTTTACCATCTTTTGTATCTGCAGTGAATACGCGACCTTTTTCAACACGTTTTGCTAAGTCATCTACAACTTGTTTATCAGCTTTCGCAGCTAAATCTGTTGCATCTGCTTTGCCCGCAACAGCTTTTTCTACAGCGCCTACACGTTCATTCGTAGTGTGTAACTGATCACCAGTGATAGCATCTGTAGAACCTGCTTCGATCTTACCAGCTGCGATATTGGATAACTTCGTTGGAGCTCCTGTTGTAGAACCATCTGGACCGACTAAACGAGCTTCTGGAGTTGTTACTACTTGAGCACCATCTTTTTTGTTACCATCATCTTTTACATCATCCGCTTTATAGTACTTGCCGTCATTTGCTTTTACTAAACGGTTGCCTTTGTCATCTGTGTAAACCACTGTACCAGCTTCGCCGTTACGTAATGCATTCACTTTTGTTACAAGGTCTTTACCATTCAAGCCATCTTTACCAGTCGGACCTGCTGCACCAGCTGTACCAGCTGCAGCCGTACCATCTTGACCTACACCAGATTTACCATCACGACCATCAGATGCTGTATTACCCACTTTAGCAGCATTTGCTAATTGTTCACGAGCTTTGGTATCTAATCCAATCGTAATTGTACCATTTTCAGCTTTTGTAGTGATTTCACCAGCTGTACCAGCCACTTTCAACGTGCCTGTTTCAAGAGGTAATGTTAAGTGGTCCGCACCTTCTGCAGCACCTACATTTGTATCTGCCGCATATCGTAAATCAGCTTTTGCTTTTACACCCTTCAAGGCAGCATCTACATAGGACTTATTAACAGCATCCTTATCATCTGTTGGAGCCGCAATATTAGTTACTTTAGATCCACCGAAGTCAACAGTACCTTTAGCTCCATCTGCACCAGGTTTTACTGTGATAACTGCATTGTCGCCATTTTTAATCACTAGGTCATTTTTGCCAGTACCAGCAATTTCTTTCATACCTGTTAGATTTTCAGCTAATTCCACATCAAATCCATCTTGTGCTGTGTTACGTTTCACATTGATGTTATTGGTTTTATCTGCACCACGTTTGAAAGTACCTGCACCTTGGATTTTCACAGCTGTACCTAAGTTACGATGTACTTTACCAGTTGCTTCTACTTCATCATTGCCATAGAAGTCTAGTCCTTGATCGACAATATCTTTCGATGCGTCGTACAAGTCTTTCACGTTTACTGCGCCAAGTTTAGAAGATTCCGTAGTTGCCGCTGTTTTCAAGCGATCTAAGAAGGTAGGTTTTGCAATCTCTGCACCTTGCGCATCGGTAGCTTTTACCTTCTCAATGGATGATGCCACATTGTTGAATGCAGTCGCTGTTGTTGTTGTACCATCTGGGTTTACTAAACGAGCTTGTGGAGCATCTACTGGAGTTAATGTCACACCCTCTGGAAGTTGTGCTACATCTTTCAATGCACCTTTCTCATCCACAGCTTTTGCATTGTACCATTTGCCATCATTAGCTTTTGCTAAACGGTTGCCTTTGTCATCTGTGTACACCACTGTACCAGCTTCGCCGTTACGTAATGCATTCACTTTAGATGTTAAGTCTTTACCATTTAAGCCATCTTTACCAGTTAAGCCGTCTTTACCCATACCAGCGTTGTCGCCTGTACCAGGTTTGCCATCACGACCATCGATACCATTAGCACTATCAGCACCTACTGCTTTAGCAATCTCGCCTACTTTTGCCAATGTATCTTTTGTCGCTTGAGACAATCCTACTGTGTAGTTACGTGTATTAGTCGCTGCATCTACTGTATCGCCACCTGTAGCTTCTAAGCCTTCTCCAGCAATGACTTTTGTATCGATAGCATCTACTGTATATGTTGTGACATGGTCTGTTGTAGCATCTGTAACCTTCACATTTTTACCAGCAGCTACTTTTACAGCACCGGCTGCTAAGTCTTTAACTTTATTTTCCCCTTCAGTATCAAGGTTACCTAGGTTCTTATCTGCTTTTTCAGCTAACTTAGTGAATAATTGACCACCGTTGATAGCATCCGTAGAACCAGCTTTGATCTCACCATCTGCGATATTGCTTAACTTAGTTGTACCACCAGTTGTTGTACCATCTGGGTTCAC
>CAUREE010000023.1:0-18763 GCA_963523985.1 uncultured Veillonella sp. | reverse complement strand
GCTGCATGGCTAGGGTCCATGATGATTGGCAAGTGGGACAACTCGTGCATCATTGGAATAGCGGTTACATCTAATGTATTACGTGTACGTGTTTCAAATGTGCGGATACCGCGCTCGCAAAGGACGATTTGCTCATTCCCTTCGCTCATGATGTATTCCGCAGCCATTAACCATTCTTCGTAAGTAGCGCATAGACCACGTTTTAATAAGATTGGTTTACGTAATTTACCTACTTCTTTTAAAAGGTTGAAGTTTTGCATATTACGAGCGCCGATTTGTAGCATATCTACATTGTCGAAGTATTCTAATTGAGAGATATCCATCACTTCTGACACAATCGGTAGACCAGTTTCCTTTTTTGCCTCTTCTAGTAACGCTAAGCCACTTGGTCCCATGCCTTGGAAAGAGTAAGGAGATGTACGAGGTTTGAAAGCGCCACCACGAAGAATGCCAGCGCCTGCCGCTTTCACAGATTTCGCTACTTCGATGACTTGTTCAGGTGTTTCTACAGAGCAAGGGCCTGCGATGATAGCGAAGTGACCGCCACCAATTTTAGCATTACCTACAGTGACTACTGTGTCTTGTGGGTGGAATTTACGATTTGCTTTTTTGAAAGGCTCTTGGATACGCATTACCTTTTCTACGTAAGGAAGAGATTCAATGGCACGTAAGTCTACACGAGATGTATCACCGATTAAACCGATGATATCTTGTTGCTCTCCATGTACTGGATGTAATGTAACGCCAGTGGCCTCTAATTGTTGACGTAATTCTGTAATTTGTGTTTCTGTTGCTGTAGTGTGTAATCGAATAATCATAATGTCCTCCTAAATTAAATCGTATGTGTGTAGGTATTCGTGAGTGGTGGTATAGGAAGATATACAAAAAGGGCTACCCGCCTATACCTAGTACGGGTAGCCCTTACCACTATTTAAAGCCACTCAGTGATGATACCTAAATTAGCGTAGCTCAAATAGTTCTTTACCCGCAGTGTGGATAAAGAACCAAAAAAATGTATTTGCATTTGTTGTAGCTAAATTGGCTTGCTTCATCATTGTAGTGACTCCTTTCTTTCAATAATTGCGTTTAGTATACTCCTTTTATTTAAGTTTGGCAAGAAAAAAATTCAAATTGGGCTCAAAATTAGAAGCGCATGCAAAAATGGATTCTTAAAAAGGCTGAGAATCCAGTGACATGATTATTGGGGGTTGTATCTCTACATAGTGTTTTAGACTTTTAGTCTTTATGATAATTTTATCAATTATAACTAATTGGCATAATAATGTGTTACTATATAAAGTATGCATAATACCTTGCTTATAGGCATATAAGTATGTACGAAGTGCAAATAACGATGTATAATGACAGTATATTTATTGATATATATTATTGGTTGTGGGGGTTCTTATGAAATTTACACGTCATGTATCAGCAGTGATGGCTGCATTAGTAGTAACAGGAATGTCTTATTCCGTAATGGCTACAGATATTACTAAGTATAGTGATAAAGCAGAAAACTTAATTGGTTTATCATTAGGCAATCAAAAGCAAACGGAACCTGAGGTTAAGCATATAGAAGATACGTTAACCGTAAATGTACATGGTAAAAGCTTGATGGACACAGGTAAATCTAAAAATGTAACAGGGATTTATACTGTATTTGGATCGCAATTGACTATAGATAAAGATCTTATTGTACGATTAAAAAATGATGCACCAGCAGATAAAAAAGATTTGGGGCATTATTATATGAGTGCTGTCTATGCTGGTCTTGGTGGTAAGGTGCCACATCATAACGATAGTCCTGACAGAGACTATGGTGATAGCAATATTCATGTGAAAGGCAATGTAGATATTGACGCTGTCGGAGTAGGATTGCAAGCTAATCACCGAGGTCATATTATCGTTGATGGCGGTGGTCGTATTATAACCTATCCTCTTAAAACGTCAGATACCTATTCTGTTGTGGCAGAAGAGGGCGATGTATATGTGAATGCAGGTGCCGATGGTAAACACCCAGGTACGAAGGATTTAGTAGCTGTTGGTAATGTAGGGTTAATTAATAAAGATTATGGTGAGAATCCAAATCTTAATGAAGCGCCAGCAAATATCGGACTAGCTTTTACAACCTCTAACTCTAGTCTTACTGGTGCTGTGTTAAATGAATATGCTGAAAGTAATAAAAATCCGCATAATTCTGGTGCCGATATATATTTACAAAATGGTGCTACTTGGAATAATGAATGGATTGGTAAGGAACGACCTACACCAAGAAAACCACGTCCATCAGGAGATGATGCAGCATACTTATATAAAGGCAGTAAAGTTCGTAATCTTGTAGGTGGTGCAAATCCAACTGCAGCAGGTATGATTCATCCTATCGATGCTCGTCCTATTACGATTCAAAACTATAGCGGTTTTGTAAATGCTAATTATAAAACAGGTGTGCCAGCGAGCGAAGCTGGCAATGGACAAATCATTATCCAACATGCTGCTGATCATAGCCACATCACTGTACAAGGTGATAGTGCTAAGAATTTGACTGATGATGCAAGTTATCGTGCAGAAATGAAATCGTTAGCCACTAAATTACAATATACTGGGAATGATAAGAAACTAGCTGCTGCCGTTCAAGTTAATGAAGGTATTACAAGACCGGCTGCTATGATTGAACTTGGTACAAATGCATTTGATGCACAAGGTAATCTTGTTGTTGCTGATACGGCGACTGTAACACATGCTAGTGAATCTTCGGTAGTAAATAGTACGAAATCTGCTCTTGTCTCTACAGCGATGGCTTGGAGTGATACTACGAACGATTTACAACGTCGTTTAGGGGATCTTCGTTTGGCTACTATGCATGATGGTGTATGGGCCAAATACATTGGAGGCGAATCTAAAATGACAGAGGGTACCGATGCTCATATGAGATATAATGGTGTACAAATTGGGTATGATCATAAGGTATCCAATGGTTGGACTCTAGGTGGCGCTCTACATTACAGTACCTCTAGCAACTCTTATGGTATTGGTAATGGAGACAGTAAAATCAGTGGTATTGGATTATATGGTACCAACCAACATGATGATGGAAGTTACTTAGATATCATCGCTCGTGTAAACCGCTTGTCCAATAATTACAAACTATATTCCGTTGGGGGACATCAATTGAATGGTGATTATCATACATTTGGTACCTCTTTCAGTGTTGAATACGGTAAACGTATTAAGAAACAACATGGTTTCTACATGGATCCTAGTGTAGAATTGATTGTAGGTCGTTTGAATGGCGTATCCTATGATGCTAATATTGTTAATGGTGGATCTATGCATGTGAAAGCTGATGCTGTTAACTCTGCAGTAGGTCGATTGGGATTTGGCTTTGGCAGAGAAACAGAAACATCCAACATCTTTGCAAAACTCGCATTGGCTCATGAATTCTCTAGTAAGGTCAATACGACATATTTCGCACCAGGTAATCCAACGGTACATACAGAACTTGATTTGAAAGATACATGGCTTGATGCCGAAATCGGGGGCTCCTGGAGCATTCGCCCAAGTACATATGTATATGGTACATTCACTAAAAACTTTGGTGCTACTATAGACAATACATGGCGTATTGATGCGGGAGTACGACATAACTTCTAATTAAATCTTGCACTAATAGTCCTTATAGCGTATGCTGTAAGGACTATTAGTATGTAAGGAGGTCAGTATGATAAAAGTCTTATTCATCTGTCACGGTAATATTTGTCGCTCTACGATGGCAGAGTTTTATATGAAGCATATCGTTAACAAGGCGGGTTTAACGAATTCTATTTATATCGAGTCCGCTGCTACATCTCGTGAGGAGATAGGAAACGATACCCATTATGGAACTAAACAAAAATTAGATGAAATGGATATTCCTTATACTCGTCGCAAGGCCCGACAAGTGACGATGGATGATTATCGTAACTTTGATTATCTCATTATCATGGATGAAAATAATGCACGAAACTTGCGTCTCATTATCGATGATGACGTTGATCATAAGGTGTATAAGGCTATGACCTTTGCCGGAGAAAGTCGAGACGTAAAGGATCCTTGGTATACGGGAAATTTTGACGAAACCTATGATGATATAAGCCGTAGCTGTGATGCCTTATTAGAGTTGATCAAAGAGCAATTATAAGAAAAAAGGATAATGTAATAAGCCCCCAATGGTATCTGAATTAGATATAGCATTGGGGGGTCGGTTTTTATGGAAATTCAAATTGGGCTCAAAATTGGGCTCAAATGCAAAAAATGGATTCTCAACAACTATGAGAATCCAGTCATATCAATGGTGCGCCTAGCAGGAATCGAACCTGCGCACCCGGTTCCGGAGACCGGCGCTCTATCCCCTGAGCTATAGGCGCGTGTATACCGTTAAAGTATACCATGAAATAATGGGTAGGACAATAGGATAGAAGAATTAAAGGTTGATTTAAAGAAATGTATCTCTAACTTTCATAAGAAGTGTGCCTAGATGATTCTCTCCGACTCCGTTGTAAACGCCCCAAAAGGTGTCTCCCCAAGTATTACACTCTACGATTTTACTTTGCCCTGTACATTGTAGCCATTCTTTTAGTTGTGGATGAGAAAACTTCATGAACAGTAGCTCTTCCATGATGTCTATTCGTATGTCAAACCAATCAGGACGAATCGTTTTGATGTGCTGTCCCATACCGCGTGCTTTATAAGGAAGTCGGATGTTGGCAAATCTTTCGTGTATAGCAGGATCCAAAGATTTTTGTGCTTGGTAGGCAGCTTCTAAACAACAATAGGTGTGTCCTTTATAATTGATGGATGTAGCGTAAAGATTTGATAAGAATTTAAAAGGACCTCTAAAGCGTGTTATTGTATCAGGCATATGATCCATTTCTTGGATTGAGCGATATTCGAATCGCTTAGGCTGTTTCGTTAATCGAGTTTTGGTAGCTTCTAAAGGGTATAATAAGTGGCATATTGTAGAAACCAACATAGCAATGTAACTGGTATCTCTAGACACATAGATAGCAAGTCTTAGGGCATCTCCATAATTATCACTTTCTAACAAAACGGCAAAGGTATAGAGCAGTATATCATATAGTGAAGTAGTTGGATTACCTGTATCTGAAAGTAGTATATCATGCACAGATGGTATAGAAATGGAATGGGTATCTAATACGACTCTTAAGCTTTCTATTGATGAATGACTTTGTAATTGTACGAGGTAATCTAATAAAACACTTAGTAAGACTTTACAATCTGGTGTTGCAATATCTGTTATCTCAAAATAGTTTAGTACGGTATCTTTTAAACCCTTTCTTAAAGATGTATCAGGAGAATTCTCTAGTGAAAGACTCACAACCATGATATAAGACAAGAGTACATCCTGCGGGGAGCCTTTATGGATGAGTTCTTCTAACGCTTGTAAATGACTGTCTTTTGTCATAGGAGAGTGTGGAAATAATACTTTCTCTATATCAAGAGTAGGAAGTATTTCTTCAGTCAAATAACTTTGCCCTGTGAACCAGGCTATGTTAGTAGATTTTGGTGGACGCTTAAGAAATCGAGAACTGATCACGTTTCCTAGAATAATGGGGGCAATATACATGGGTATCTCCTTTTCAGTTACGTTTGTAGTGTGTTGGTAATATTGTAACGTGAATTTAGTTATTTAATCAAATATATATTTGTAATAATATATTGAAACAAATAATGTCTTATCATGCTTTCATATACAAGGACATCTCAATTGTGTTATAATATACTAATTCGCATGATACATATACAAGATTTTAAAGGAGGACCCTTTTATATATGCAAATTAAATTTGAAGATTTACACATTAGCGAACCCATTTTACGAGCTTTAAACGACATGGGCTTTGAAGAACCAACACCGATTCAACGTGAAGCGATTCCAGTGGCGAAGTCTGGTCAAGATATGATTGGACAAGCACAAACTGGTACAGGTAAAACAGCTGCTTTCGGTATTCCAGCGTTAGAGCAAGTGGATCCAACGATCCAAGATCCACAAGTATTAATTCTTTCACCGACTCGTGAGTTAGCCATCCAAGTGGCGGAAGAATTAAATAAAATGGCGCAACATACGAATATTCAAGCCTTGCCAATTTATGGTGGACAAGATATTGGGCGTCAATTCCGTATGTTGAAAAAACATCCACAAGTGATTGTAGCAACACCTGGTCGTTTGATGGATCACATGGAACGCAAATCTATTTCCTTTGACCATGTAAAAGTTGTCATTTTGGATGAAGCAGATGAAATGTTAAACATGGGCTTCGTAGATGACATCAATAAAATTTTGACAGCTGTTCCAGAAGAACGTCAAACATTATTGTTCTCTGCTACTATGCCAAAAGCAATTCAAGAGTTAGCGGAAACATACTTAACAGAGCCAACATTAATTCGTATGAAACCGACACAAGTTACAATGGATTTAATCGAGCAATATTACATTGAAGTACAAGACCGCCAAAAATTTGATGTATTGTGCCGTTTACTAGATATCCAAGCTCCAGAATTGGCTATCGTGTTCGGTCGTACAAAACGCCGTGTTGATGAAGTAACAGAAGCGTTGAAAAAGCGTGGTTACATGGCAGAAGGCATTCACGGTGATTTGTCCCAACAAAAACGTGACTCTGTGATTCGTCAATTCCGTGAAGGTACTATCGATATCTTAGTGGCGACAGACGTAGCGGCTCGAGGATTAGATATTAGCGGCGTGACGCATGTATATAACTATGATTTGCCACAAGATCCAGAAAGCTATGTACACCGTGTAGGTCGTACTGGTCGTGCTGGTAAAGCAGGCGTAGCAATGACATTTGTGATCCCTCGTGAAATTGAACATTTACATGCTATTGAACGGTTGACAAAACGTAAGATTGCTCGTCGTAAAGCTCCATCTTTGGGTGAAGTATTAGAAGGGCAACAAAAAATTGCAGTAGAGAAGTTAATTGCTTTAGCAGATAATCGTGAAGAATTAGCAAGCTATCGTTCTAGTGCAGAAGAATTGTTGAATGATATCGATTCTGTTACTTTATTAGCAGCTGCTTTGAAATTGTTGACAAAAGAGCCAGATACAACTCCTGTTAGCATTACAGAAGAAGCGCCACTTCGCGTGCGTCGTCGCCGTGACGGTGGACGTCGTGATGGCCGTCGCCGTGATGATCGTCGTAGAGATGGTCGACGTCGTGATGACCGCCGTGACGGAGATAGAAGACGCTCTAGTCGTGATCGTAACCAACGTTCCAATGGTGGAGAACGTCGTTCTCGTGATGGACAGAAACAACAAAAACACCAAGGTAGCGGTTTCAAACCATATTTTAAAGATTAATTTCGTCAAGAGACGATATTTAAAATTAACGAATTCTGATTATTGTTTGGGAATGAACTTTCTGATATAATATAAATAGAGTTACAGTGTTTTAATCTCACAGTTTTGCTTCCAAGTGGAAAGGATGTGCTTTATGGATATTGCACAAAAATTGCGAGAAGAAGGTTATAAAGTAACGCCACAGCGTATTGCTATTTATAATGTTCTTTACGCAGAAAACAACCATCCCACTGCGGAAATGATCTACCAAAGTTTACGGGAAGACCATCCAAGTATGAGCTTGGCAACTGTATATAAAACGATGGAGATTTTTGAACGCATTGGTATAGTTCGTGTCTTAGACTTGGGGGATGATTGTAGCCGATATGATTGGGATACAAGAAATCATCCGCATGTACGTTGTACAATGTGTAATCGTATTAACGATTTACATGATGTACAAGTCAATTGTCTAAGAGAAGAAGTGGCACGCCACAGCGAATATGAAATTACAGGACTTCATGTGTCTTTTGAAGGCATTTGTCCAGAATGTTTGCGTAAAAGCTCACATTAATTAGTAATCTAAAAGAAATAGGGGATAATTGCTTGCATAAACAATTATTCCCTATTTTTGTATCTATATGGTGATATGTATGACATGTTATACTTTAAGGAGGGTATTGTCGATATATAATAAGCTCACTTGACTATGATATGAACAGTTTTATTTAGATACCGCTCATTAGTTATACGTTTTGTAGCTGAAAAAATACAAGAGTTAATATTATACACAATAAGGAGTTATACATGAGTCAATTAACAATTGGATGTCATTTATCCATTAGCAAAGGATATTTACATATGGGAAAAGAGGCACTGTCTATTGGTGCCAATACATTTCAATATTTTACGAGAAATCCTCGTGGTGGTAAGGCACGTGCCTTTGATGAAGCAGATATGAAAGCCTTAGATGCATTCCTGAAAGAACATCAATTTGGTAAATTATTAGGACATGCACCATACACATTAAATGCTTGCGCCGCAGATCCAGGACTCCGTGAATTTGCGAAAAACTCCATGAGAGAAGACTTGGAACGATTGGAATATTTACCAGGCCATTTATATAACTTTCATCCAGGTAGCCATGTGAAACAAGGTGTGGACCAAGGCATCGAATATATCGTAGACATGTTAAATGAAGTGATTTTTCCAGGCATGAAAACTACCGTTCTATTAGAAGCTATGGCAGGGAAAGGTACGGAAGTAGGTCGTAATTTTGAAGAGTTAGCACGCATTATTGATGGAGTAAAACACAAAGAATACATTGGTGTTTGTGTGGATACTTGTCATATTCATGAAGGCGGATACGATATCATTGAAAATTTAGATGGTGTGCTGGAGGAGTTTGATCATTTTGTAGGCTTGGATAGAATCCATGCGGTACATTTGAACGATTCCAAAAATCCTAGAGGCGCACATAAAGATCGTCATGAAAAAATTGGAGAAGGGCATATTGGTATTGAGGCTATTGCTAACTTTATTACCCACCCAAAATTACGTCATCTACCATTCTATTTAGAAACACCAAATGAGTTAGATGGATATGCAAAAGAAATTTCTATCTTACGGGAGATTTATGCAAACGAGGTGTAAGTATGCGCATACTACATACAGCAGACTGGCATTTGGGACGACTATTTTATAATGAACATTTAACAATAGACCAAGCCCATGTGCTGGAACACCAATTCTTTCCCTTGTTGAAAGAGGAAAAGATTGATTTAGTAGTACTCAGTGGGGATGTCTTTGACCGCTCAGTGCCACCTATTGAGGCCATTGAGTTGTGGGATTCTGTACTCCATCGATTAGCCTTTACAGAGAAGATTCCTATGGTAGCTATTTCAGGTAATCACGACAGTGGACCACGGCTTGCTATGGGACGTAGTGCCTGGAAAACACATGGCATCCATTTGATAGGACATGCCCACCAAGGCATGAAACCCATAACATTTCAAGATGCACACGGTCAACTTGATGTGTGGGCATTACCCTATGGGGAAGTGCGAGACATACAGACAGAACTGAATCGAGTAGGCATTGTTGGTGAAACCATAGAGTCTACAATGAATGTCGGAGCCAGTAAGACTTCTAAGAAACGTCGAGGCCAATGTGAATCAGCAGATTTATTTGCTTCTTTAAGTGATGAAAGTATTATGAATCTAGACAATTCTTCTTATATAGATAATACTGATATTTCTAGCATCGATATTGTGGAAAATGATATACGCATTGATACAAACAAATACAACATGACTATTGCAGATGCGTATCAACGGTGGGCATCCTATGCGACGAGTCGTTCACAGCGCTATCGCAGTCTTTGTCTAGCCCATGCCTTTGTGGCAGGTGGTGCTGAAAGTGAATCGGAACGCCCTTTGTTAGTGGGCGGCTCAGGACAAGTGCCGACTACGGCATTTAAAGACTTTCACTATACGGCATTGGGGCATTTACATAAACCACAACGAATTGGGGTGGACCATATTCGCTATAGTGGTTCTTTGTTGACGTATTCCTTTGATGAGGTGGGCTATAGCAAAAGTTTCACTATCGTTGATATGGATGGCAAAGGGGCTACAACCATCAGTGAAATTCATATTATAGGGCGCCGACAGTTTGTAAGATTGACAGGGTATTTTGATGACTTACTAGCTGATGAAAGTCTCCACTCACAGCATCATAATGATTATGTGGAAATACGATTGTTAGATACCGCACCTGTAGTGGATGGGATGCGACGCTTGCGAAAAGTATTTCCTTATTGCATGCGATTAGAATTGGTAGGTCGCATGGAAGTGGTGCAAGATACAACGGGTGCTAAACGATTCAAGGAATTAAATGAGCGAGATTTATTTGCGCAATTTGCCAAGGAAGCTAGGAATGAAGAACTTTCACAAGAAGAATTAGACTATATGGAAGGTTTGTGGCATCGTGCATTAAGGGAGGAAGAAACATGAGACCCTTGCGACTAGAAATGACTGCCTTTGGTCCCTATCCTAAGGAAGTAATCCTTGATTTTGCTGTGTTGGCTAATCAATCCATGTTTTTGATTACAGGGCCTACAGGAGCAGGTAAAACAAGCATATTGGATGCCATTGTGTATGCTCTGTATGGTCAAACGAGTGGAGGACTTCGTGATGGATCAGATATGCGCAGTGATTATGCTGATGCCACAACACCTACATCAGTGGTGTTTGAGTTTCAAGTAGGTGACCACCGGTATCGGATGGAACGAACGCCGAAACAAGAATTGCAGAAGAAGCGTGGTACTGGCACAAGGACGGTATTAGCTACCGCTGCCGTCAGTGAATGGATTGATGAAGATTGGAAACTACTCACTACGAAAGCCCAAGAAATCCGTGACTATGTGCAGCAGATTATTGGATTTCGGGTGGATCAATTTTTACAAGTTGTCCTATTACCACAAGGTGATTTTAGAAAATTATTGGTAGCACCCACATCAGAACGGGAAGTGCTATTACATACGATTTTTAAAACATCTATCTATAAGCGAATGCAGGATGTGCTGAAGGAAGAATTGGCTAAGGCTACCGTAGGAATTCAAGATACATTGCAAAAGGTTGAGTTTTTGCTGAGTACCTACGCAGTAGATACCTTGCAGGACCTAGTGGCATTAGCGGAAGAAGAACGTAAGCACTTAATTGAGCGTGAAGGGGAACGGAAGGAGAAGCAACATCAATATGAATCCATACAAGCGGCCTATGTAAAGTATGAAAATTACGCCAATTTATTAGCGCGCAAAGAGCAGTATAGTCAGGCTTTAGCTAGTCATAAAGAGGGGGAAAAAGAACATATTGCATTAGGGGAAACGATTGACCGTTGGGAACGGTTGGAAAAAATTCGCATTCCTCTGAATCAATATGAGAAGTTACAAGGTACTTTCAATACAAATAAAGAAAAGCTGGACATATTAGAAACATCTTTGCAATCTGTAGCTGTATTGTTACAAAGTTTGGATTGTAAGCGTGAACAGCTAGAAATGCAAGCGGACACGTATGCAAAGCAAAAAGAGCAATATCACCAATTGCAGGCCTTGCAACAAGAAGTGGAACGGTATGGTGAACTCTTGGAGAAACGGACTGCATTAGAGGTGGACCAAGTGCAAAAGATACAGCAACAAGGTGGAGTGCAGGAGATATTGGCAGCAAGTCAAACCAATATAGAAATGCAGCGCCAGTGCTTAGAAGAAATGAATCTTAAGTTACAAAGTTATACTTCTTTAGGTGATGAAAAATTATGTACTAGTGAACTGCAGAGTTGGTGGAATTCCTTAAAGGGAATAGTAGATAAATTGTGTAGTGCTTGGGAGACTCAAACTGTGTATAGTAAGCAGTTGGAGGAAGAACGACAGGTCTGTAAGACTCGTGAAGGACTATATCATCATAATGAGCAATTATTGCGGCAACACCAAGCTTATGAAGTGAGTTTGCAATTGGAAGAACAAGCGCCATGTCCTGTATGTGGTTCCCTCGACCATCCACAGTTAGCACAAGCTCCATCGGAAGAGATTGTACGTGAAACAGTAGATAGACTCCGCCGAGAGTTCCAAGTTAGTCAAACACAGGTGGCAACGATAGAAACTAAGTTAGCTCACAGTGAAGAAGAAGTAGAACGATATAGTAAAGAATGGAATCGTCTATGCGGAACCTACCCAAAAGTTACAGAAGATGTTCAAAGAGAATCTATACTGCGCTTGGGTCGGATATTGGAAACAGCTATAAAAGTCAAGGAAATAGACATGGTAGCTGAACGCCTCCAATGGTGGCAGAAAACTGTGGATATAGAAATAATAGACCAGACTTTCAAAGAGATACAAAAAGAGTTAGTGAATGCAGAAAAGGATAAAATAGAGTTAGAAACAAAACATAGTACATTGCAAACAGAATTGCAAGCAGAAGAAGCTAACTTTCATGCCAAACAACTGGAACTGACAATCTTAATAGGTCAAATAGAAACGATAAGTCAAGATGTTCAGCATATAACAACAGAAATACATCGTATTGAAAAGAGTATAGCCCCTTTCACAGTGGATACGTATATGATGGAACTGAAAGGATTGTCGGATGCTTTGAAGCGATATGAAGCGGACCGTAAAGCGGTAGAGGAAGAACGACAAATGAGTCAAGCAAAACAGGCTGCACTCACGGCAGAAGTAGGTGCCCTCAGAGAGCACAAAGTGCGCATGAAACAGGATATAGAAAGTTTGAGCAAGGATATTGAACAAGTATTAGCAGCGGAATTTCTTACCATCGATACATTTAAAAAGGAATCTGATGCATTTGATGAATTGCCGGCATGGAAAGAAACCTTTAATGCCTATAACAGTGAAACATTACGGTTAAACTCCTTGTTAGAAGAAGTGAAAAATGATTTAGCTAGTTATGCCACTGCACCAAAG
Organism: uncultured Veillonella sp.; assembly: GCA_963523985.1. Taxonomy (GTDB): domain Bacteria; phylum Bacillota; class Negativicutes; order Veillonellales; family Veillonellaceae; genus F0422. The sequence goes on along the minus strand of CAUREE010000023.1, from coordinate 5,937 downwards.
GAAATAGACAAAGAATCGGTTGACGGCTTACAGCAAGAATTGAAAGATTTAGGGGAAGTCATTGGTACTTTAAAATCGCAAGTGACTGGTAAGGAAAAAACTATCCAAGAAATTTCGGAGTTAGAAGCGACTACCAAAGAGTTGTCGGACCGTCGGGCCTTTATTTTTGGGTTAGCTGATTTAGCGAATGGCGGAGATTCAGGTATGAAAGGTGTCAGTTTTGAACGCTACGTGCTGGGTGCTATCCTGGAAGAAGTATTGAGTGCAGCAAACTTACGACTTCATGATATGAGTCGTGGTCGTTATCGACTAGAACGATCATTAGAGGAAGGAGGCCGTGGTGCCCGAGGATTGGACATTGCTGTCTTTGATGCCTATACAGGGGCAAGCCGTCCTGCCAATACTCTGTCCGGTGGGGAAACCTTCTTGGCATCTTTAGGGCTGTCTATGGGATTAGCAGATGTGATCCAATCCTATGCAGGGGGCATTCATCTAGACACTATGTTTATTGATGAAGGTTTTGGCACTTTGGACCCAGATACATTGGATGTGGCAATGGAAACGCTAGTGGCATTGCAATCCCAAGGTCGATTGGTGGGGATTATATCTCATGTACCAGAATTGCAACAACAAATTGGCGCACACTTGGTGGTGACAAAAACCGATGAGGGAAGCAGGGCTTACTTTCAAGTACAGTGATTGTATTCCCTTGGTACCTATGTTAGAATAATACTGTTATTTACTAGGAATTAAGGAGGAAGTATGAAATTTAGCTTTGCTCATAATAATATTAATGTGAAAGATTTGGATAAGAGTCTATCCTTTTACAAAGAAGCCTTAGGATTAGAAGAAGTAGACCATATTGATGGAGACGATGGCTCTTTTAAAATTGTCTATCTAGGAGACGGTACTAATCCTCATCGTTTAGAATTAACATGGTTGCGTGATTGGGATCGTCCTTACAATTTAGGTGACAATGAATTTCATGTGGCATTCTATGTAGATGATTATGAAGGTGCTTTGGCAAAACATAAGGCTATGAATTGTGTAGTCTATGAAAACGAAGCGATGGGTATCTATTTTATCGCTGACCCAGATGGATATTGGACTGAAATTATACCGGCAGGAGCCTATTGATATGGAGCATATGTTAACTCGCCTACAATGGTTGGTAGGGGAAGAAAAAATTAAAACTTTGCAGGGTAAGAAAGTCTTGCTATTTGGATGCGGCGGTGTTGGTTCTTTTGCGTTAGAAGCGTTAGTGCGTTCAGGCGTTGGTCATATTGTCATTGTTGATGGCGACCAAGTAACGGTGAGTAATATTAATCGCCAACTTATTGCGTTGCCAAGCACTGTAGGTCGACGTAAGGTAGAGGTGGCAAAAGAGCGAGCCTTAGCTATCAACCCTAATCTACATATTGAGGCCTATGATATGGTGTATACTGGTGAAAGCCATCCAAATTTCATCACCGATATTAACCCGGATTTCGTGATTGATGCTATCGATATGGTAAGTGCTAAACTATCTATCATTGAAACGTGTTATAATAGTCATATACCATGTATATCTTCTATGGGCACAGGTAACAAAATGTGGCCAGACCAATTGAAGATTACAGATATTAGTAAGACCCATACATGCCCATTGGCGAAGGTGATGCGTAAAGAATTACGCCGTCGTGGTATTAAAAAGCAAACTGTATTATTTTCAACAGAACAACCGATGACACCGAACCGAGATGACGATTCTAGAAGTCCAGGTTCCTGCGGTTTTGTTCCGTCTGTAGCAGGATTGCATTTAGCGGGTCACGTGATTAGAACTTTTTTGGAGGTACAGTAATGAAAAAAGCAATTATTCATATGGAATACGGTGACATTGTTATCGAATTATTTGAAAACGAAGCTCCTGGCACAGTAGCTAACTTTGTAAAATTAATCAAAGAAGGTTTCTACGATACTTTGAAATTCCACCGTGTCATCCCTGGTTTCGTAGCACAAGGTGGTTGCCCAATGGGTACTGGTGTAGGTGGCCCTGGTTACACAATTCCTTGCGAAACTAAAGGCAACCCACATAAACATGTTCGTGGCGCTTTATCCATGGCTCATCGTGGACCTAACACTGGAGGTAGCCAATTCTTTATCGTATACGAACCACAACCTCATTTAGATGGTGTTCATACTGTATTCGGACAAGTTATCGAAGGTATGGATGTAGTGGATAAAATCCAACAAGGCGACCGTATGCAAACTGTTGAGGTAGTAGAAGACTAATGGCAGGCATTAAGCGCTATGGGGTAGAACATCCTGAATGGTTACAAGTGAAAAAGGATGGAAACTTTTCCTATGGGTATGACCAAGAATGGTATACAGATGCATGGAAACGATTGGCAGGTTGTGGACCGACCACGGCAACACAGGTGATTTCCTATGTGCTTTTCCGTGATGGTCATTTACCTGTGGAGATTGCTGCAGACGGAGACCAAGCCTTGGAACGCATGAATCAGGTATGGGAATACGTGCGCCCTCGCTATGGTGGCGGACTCTATAAAAGTACTTGGTGGGAACAAGGTGTGAACCAATATATGGCAGATAGCAATCTGTTATATACGGTGAAACGATTGCCGATTTTCCCTCTGAAAGGAAGCCCTTATACAGTAGAGGAAGTAACAGCCTTTATCCAACGTGGTTTGGAACAAGATTGTCCTGTCGCATTTTTGAATCGTCATCGTGGACAGGAAGAGGGTCTATCTACATGGCATTGGGTTCCTATCGTATCCATGCAAGTCAACAATGATGACACACGATGTGTTGTCTATGATGAAGGTATGGAACGAACTTTTTCCCTACGCCGTTGGTTACGAGATAATTTGCTGGGTGGAGCTTTTTTATACATCCAGCCACAATGTGAGGAGTAAGACATGACACAATGGATTAAAGAAATGCAATCCCCTCATCTTGCGTTATGCGCAGAAGTGGATGAAATTTTATATTCTGGAAAATCCGACTTTCAAACGATTGAAGTCGCTCATAGCTTAGAATACGGTAATATGCTTGTTTTAGATGGAGTGTTTCAAACATCGGAACGAGAAGAATTTGTGTATCATGAAATGATGAGCCACATTCCGTTATTCTTACATCCAAATCCTAAGCACGTACTGATCATCGGTGGTGGTGATGGTGGTGTTGCTAGAGAATGTGTACGACATAGCTGTGTAGAAACAGTGACAATGGTTGAAATCGATGGTAAAGTAGTGGAATTGGCAAAACAGTACTTGCCATCTATTGCTGATGCAATGATCCGCCAAGATCCAAAATTGACAGTAACTATTGGTGACGGTATTGGTCATATAGCGGAAAAAGAAAATTTCTATGATGTAATCATCGTAGATTGCTCGGATCCAATCGGTCCTGGTGAAGGTTTATTTACAGAAGAATTTTACAAAAATACCTATCGTGCATTGAAGGAAGACGGTTTGTTTGTACAACAAACAGAATCTCCAGTGATGCACCAACAATTAGTATCTGACGTGTTCTACTATGTGAATAAACATTTCCCTGTGACTCGTCTATATACAGCATTTATTCCGTTGTACCCGACAGGCATGCATTGCTTTACTATGGGGTCTAAGAAACATGACCCATTAGAGTGGGATCCAAACCGTGCTCAAGATTTTACAACTAAATACTATAACTATGGCATCCAAAAATCTGCTTTCGTATTGCCAACATTTGTAAAACAATATTTACAAGCTCGAATTGCAGAATAGTCTTTGTACTTAGAAATGTTATAGGTGGGTCATAATGAACTAGCACTTTCTTCATGGAGGTGCTAGTTTTGCTTTTATGAGATAAGCATTGTATAGAGTATTAATGGATGTAGGATACTGTATATTGTTAGAGTTAGAGTAGTCATATATAAAAGTAGTAACAGGTAAAAGATAATTTTTATTAGAATATATATTGATATTCCTACTCAATAGGTATACAATAAAATAATGTTGAAAGTATAATCAATATATACAATAAATGATTCGATTCGTGTGAATTAATAAAAAGGAGATTATTATGAAACAATATGATTTACTCGTTATCGGCTTTGGTAAAGCTGGTAAAACATTAGCTGCTACATTTGGTAAAGAAGGAAAACAAGTCGCTTTAATTGAACAGGACCCAGCTATGTATGGTGGTACATGCATCAATATCGGATGTATTCCGACTAAAACAATGATCGTAGGTGCTGATAAAGGCAAAAGCTATGAAGCGGCTAAAGCAACTCGTGATGCAGTAGTAGGCAAGTTGAATGCAAAAAACTTAAATATGTTAACATCCAATCCAAATGTAACTGTTTACACTGGTCATGGTAAATTTACTTCTAATAAAGAGGTAGAAGTAACAACAGCAGACGGTGTAGAAACATTGACAGCTGAAACTATTATCATTAATACAGGCGCTACTAATGTAGTACTTCCAATCCCAGGATTATCTACATCTAAATTTGTGTACAACAGCACTGAGTTGCAAGCTCTTCCAACATTACCAAAACGGTTAGGCATCATTGGTTGCGGTAACATTGGCATTGAGTTTGCTAATCTATATGCACGTTTAGGCGCTGAGGTAACTGCTTTTGAAAGTGGTGACAGAATCTTAAAACGTGAAGATGCAGATGTAGCTGCGTTGGCGCAACAATATTTGGAAGAAGATGGTGTTCATTTCCATTTCAATGCTGTTACCGAAGAAATTAAAAATGTAGGGGATACTGTAGTAGTGGTTACTGAAAGTGGAGAAGAGTTTGTATTCGATGCTTTGTTACATGCTACAGGTCGCAAAGCGAACACAGAAGGTCTTGGATTAGAGCACACAGACATCCAAGTGCGCCCTAATGGCTCTATCGTTACGGATGATACATTAATGACATCTGTTCCTAATGTATTTGCTGTAGGTGATGTAAATGGTGGTCCACAATTTACATATGTATCTTTAGACGACTTCCGCATTGTGAATCGTGTATTGCACGGTGATGAAAGTTATAAGTTAGATAATCGTGCACACGTGCCATATTCTACTTTCATTACACCTGCTTTATCCCATGTAGGTTTGCATGAAGAAGAAGCGAAAGAGCAATATCCAAATGCAGTGACAGCTGCATTACCAGTAAATAATATGCCGCGCCATGCAGTAAACCAAGATCCACGTGGTGTATTTAAATTAACAGTTAATAAGGATACTGGTTTAATCCTAGGTGCCACTTTATTTGGTAAAAACTCCGAAGAGTTGATCAACATCATTAAAATGGCAATGGACAACGATATTAAGTATACATATTTACGTGACCAAATCTTTACACATCCAACAATGGGTGAAAATTTAAATGATTTAGCTAAACTGATTTAATGAAGAGCATATTAATGATATAGGATGGTACTAGTATATTAGATGCTACGTAATCCCTGAAATATATTAAATGTATAGACGGGAAAGAGGCAGTAGTAAAATAGTCCGAAATAAATAGAGGAACGATGATTGAAAGCAATCGGTGTTCCTCTATTTTTATATTTGAAAATAAAAACATAAAAGATCTAAACTATAGGTTATCTTAATAACAGATTACCGATGATAGTGATGAATGTATATCGATAAGATAAATGTTGAAAATATAATTTGAATAAGATGACAACAAAAGTAAAATAAAAGAATAGTAAGACTAAATAGATAATAGGAATGTAAGTGGAAATAGAATGAGTACTCCATATTCGAAAATAAAAAATAAAATATTAAAAAGGGGTTTACAAGAAAAAGAATATTTGATATACTTTAAAAACATCAGCGGTGCTCATGTCATGGCCTAATGGTTAATATGAGATAAGTAGAATAGTTAAAAAAGTTTTTTAAAAAGTGGTTGACACAAAAAACATTAACTGATATACTAAATATCGTTGT
>CAUREE010000022.1:0-19781 GCA_963523985.1 uncultured Veillonella sp. | reverse complement strand
AGAAAGTGGTATTGAAATTGCTATCGTTGTAGGTGGTGGAAATATCTGGCGTGGTCTATCCGGTAGTGCTAAAGGTATGGATCGTGCCTCTGCTGATTATATGGGTATGATTGCAACAGTAATGAATGCTATCGCATTACAAGATGCTCTTGAAAATGCAGGCGTAGCAACTCGTGTTCAAACTGCTATTGAAATGCAAGAAGTAGCAGAACCATACATTCGTCGTCGTGCCATTCGTCACTTAGAAAAAGGCCGTATTGTTATCTTTGCAGCAGGTACTGGTAATCCGTACTTCTCTACAGATACAACAGCTGCTTTGCGTGCTGCTGAAATCGAAGCAGATGCTATTTTAATGGCGAAAAAATTTGCTGATGGTGTTTATGATTCTGATCCTAAAACAAATCCTAATGCTGTAAAATTTGATGAATTAACATATATGGATGTTATCAGCAAAGAATTAAAAGTCATGGATGCTACATCTACTACTTTGTGTAAAGATAATCATATTCCTATCGTTGTATTCAGCATGGATATTCCTGGCAACATCACTAGAGCTGCCAAAGGAGAAGCCATCGGTACTATCGTAAAATAAAAGGTGAACACTATGGAAATTAAAGAAATTATTAGCCGCGAAGAAGCGCGCATGGACAAAACAATTGAATCTTTGAAACACGAATTTGCCTCTGTACGCACAGGTCGTGCTCATACATCTTTATTAGACTCTGTAATGGTTGATTACTATGGTGCACCAACACCTGTTAATCAAGTAGCGAACGTATCTGCTCCAGATCCGCGCATGATTTTAATCGCTCCATGGGATAAAACGATGATTGGTGCTATTGAAAAGGCAATCTTAACATCTGACTTAGGATTAAATCCTAATAATGATGGTGATTCTATTCGTTTGGCGATTCCTCAATTGACGGAAGACCGCCGTAAAGAATTGGTAAAAGTTGTAAGCAAAAAAGCAGAAGACGCTAAAGTTGCGATTCGTAACATTCGTCGTGATGCTAATGATGCAATCAAAAAAGAAGAAAAAGCGAAAACAATTACTGAAGACGTGTCAAAAGATGGACAAGATCAAGTTCAAAAATTGACTGACAAAAAAATCAAACTAATTGATGAACTTCGCGATACAAAAGAAAAGGATGTTATGTCTGTCTAATGAAACATACATCTATTTTGGGATTTCCATGGCAGCTTGCACAGTCTCTTTTGCAGGCTGCCTCTATCCCTTTTACTACAAAAATAGAAAAGAACTATAATCGCTTCTTTTCCATTTCTTCCGAAGAATGTTATGTAGGACGTGTCAAAGTAATCGAAGGTACATGGGAGATAGTTCTCTTTCACCCTATGGTATCCAGTCATGTGACAGTGTCGAATGAGGTACAATATGCTAAAAAACTTATGGAAGAAAAGTAAACAACAAGAGAGACCGACTGTAGATCCTACTAATATTCCAGAACATATTGCCATTATCATGGATGGTAATGGAAGATGGGCAAAGCGGAAAGGTATGCCACGTAGTATGGGGCATCGCGCAGGTGCGGAAGTATTAAAGGACATTGTGAAAGCTGCCCAAGGATTTGGTGTGAAAGCACTGACTGTATATGGTTTTTCCACAGAAAATTGGAAACGCCCAGAAGAAGAAGTCAGCCTGTTAATGGGTCTTATTAAAGAGTATTTACTTTCAAATGTAAAGCGAATGCATGCAGAAGGTGTGCGCATTCGTTTTGTGGGAGATATTACTAAGCTATCTGAAGAGTTACAAAAAATCATCAAAGAATCTGAGGATTTGACACAAGAAAATACAGGAATCACTTTGCAATTAGCGATTAACTATGGGGGACGCGACGAACTCACTCGAGCTACACAACGGATTGTCCAGGATGTGGCAAGCGGTATCATCTCTGAAGAGGATATTACAGAAAAATTGATTTCTTCCTATTTAGATACACAAGAATTTGACCGTGTAGATTTACTGATTCGACCAAGCAATGATGCACGTATCAGCAATTTTTTACTATGGCAAATTGCCTATGCAGAGTTCTGGTTTACCCCTTTACATTGGCCAGATTTTACACCACAAGTGTTGGAAGAAGCCATTTTGGCATACCAACAACGTGAACGTAGATTTGGTGGTTTAAAAGAGGAGAAATAATATGTTAAAAACCCGTCTCATCACAGCTTTGATTGGCGTTGTCTTGTTGGCGGTTGCCATCACCTATGGGGGTCTATTTTTTAATCTTGTGATGTCCGTGTTGGCTTTCGTTGGTTGGGTAGAGTGTGTCAGCTTATTTCGTCATATGAAACGCCGTTTGTTACCATTATGGGGACTAATTTATATTGTTCTTGTATGCGGTTCCTTAGTGTTTGGTAACTATCCATTAGCAATATTTCTAGGCGTTTTGGTGATGTTGGCTATGGTCATTGAATATACCTTCTGCAACGGGAAAATAACGCTTCCAGCAGTACAATCTACCATCAGTAGCTTGTTGTATGTCACAAGTGGCTTTATAGCACTGATGGTGTTACGTGATAATAAAATCTATGAAAATACGAGCTATTACGCTGATCAAGATGGGTTCGGTATGGCTGTCATCTGGCTTGTGCTAATCTCTATTTGGGCCAGTGATACATTTGCCTATTTTGTGGGTCGCTCCATTGGTAAACGAAACATCGTACCTAGCATTAGCCCTAATAAAACCTTAGAAGGTTTCATTGGTGGTTTTATTGGCTGTGTCTTGACAGGATGGATTGGCTCTATTTGCTTAGGATTACCAATAAATTTTGGTGTTGGAATAGGTATAATTGTCGGCATATTAGCACCGCTAGGAGATTTATTTGAATCTAAATTAAAACGTGAAGCAAATAAAAAAGATTCCGGTACATTATTGCCTGGTCATGGTGGTGTATTAGATCGTTTTGATAGTCTACTATTTGCGGCACCATTAGTATTAGCATATATTCTTATGCTGTAAAGATTTAATCTTAAGGAGACCTTTATGAAAGCTATAAGTATTTTAGGCTCCACCGGGTCTATAGGAACACAAACGTTAGATGTCATTCGTCAACATCCAGATCAATTTCAAGCAGTGGCACTAGTAACACATAGCAACATTGATTTGCTAGAACAACAAATTACAGAATTTAATCCGATTATGGTGGGCGTTGTAGATGAGCGTGCTTATTCTATACTGAAAAATCGTTATCAAGGACCTACAGAGATTGTAAGTGGCAAGGAAGCCTTGATTGCGGCAGCTACCTTGCCAGAAGCGACAATGGTGGTTACTGCCGTAGTTGGTGCTGCAGGTATTGAACCAACAATGGCTGCGATTCGAGCTAAGAAAATAATTGGTCTTGCGAATAAAGAAACCTTAGTGGCTTGTGGCTCTTTGATTACAAAGGCAGCACAAGACTATGGCGTGTCGATTTTACCCATTGATAGTGAACATAGTGCAATTTTTCAGTGTTTGGAAGGGCAAGATAAAAGTAATGTTGAGAAGTTAATTATTACAGCTTCAGGTGGTGCCTTACGTCATTGGAAGTCAGAAGATTTATATACAGCGACCGCAAAGGATTGCTTGGCACATCCCACATGGAATATGGGAAATAAAATTACCGTTGACTCAGCTACTTTATTCAATAAGGGATTAGAAGTGATTGAAGCACATTGGTTGTTTGATTTTGATTACGATCATATTGATGTAGTAGTACATCCGCAAAGTATTGTACACTCTATGATTCAAATGAAAGATGGAGCTATTTTGGCACAATTAGGGAATCCAGATATGCGTGAGCCTATCCAATACGCGATGACCTATCCAAAACGATATCCATTACAAATGGAACATTTAGATTTTACTAAGGGTTTAGATCTTCAGTTTATGGCACCTAGGTGGGATGATTTTCCTGCCTTACGGCTCGCTTTCACAGTGGGAAAAGAAGGTGGTTATGCACCTGCTGTATTCAATGCAGCCAATGAAATGGCGGTGTATGCCTTACTGGATGAACGAATTACTTATGGACATATATATGAAGTAGTTTCAACCGTTATTGAACGCATGAACAATGGTGTACCTACATCTATTGATGATGTACTGGCCATGGATGCGTGGGCTAGACAAGAAGCTACTAAAGAAATACAAAGGAGAAGTGCATGTTAATTACAATTTTAGGAGCTGTCTTTGTATTCGGTGTGATTGTTATGATTCACGAATTAGGACATTTTCTAACGGCGAAAGCCTGCGGCATGCGTGTTGATGAATTTGCTATCGGCATTGGCCCTAATGTTATACAAAAACAAAAAGGAGAAACACTTTACTCTTTACGTCTTTTGCCATTAGGTGGATTCAACAAAATTGCTGGTATGGATCCTTCTGAAGATGCAGGTGACCGTGGGTTCAACAGCAAACCTGTATGGCAACGATTTATCGTGATCGCTGCGGGTGCTACATTTAATTTTTTGTTGGCTATTGTGATATACTTTTTTGTATTCGCCTTTCATGGCACTACAATTCCATCTCATGAACCAATTATCGGAGATACCTTAGCAGGAAATCCAGCAGCTACAGCTGGTATCCAAAAAGGAGATAAAATTGTATCTATCAATGGTCAATCCATTAAAGAATGGAAGGATATTACAGAGTCTCTAAAAGGCCATAGTAATCATGTAGTATCTGTTATATTAGATAGAAATGGTGAGAGTATATCAACTACTGTCATTCCTCGTGAATCTGGTGATAGAGCTGTCATCGGTATCAATCCAGTATTAGAAGTAAAAGAGTACGGTATTGGTGAATCTGCAGTTCAAGCATTGACACATACTGGATCTACTCTTGCTGATATGGTACAAGGTTTATGGAATATTGTAACAGGACACAGTAAAGGCGATGTAGCTGGTCCTATCGGTGTAGCACAAATGGCAGGTCAAGTAGCACAACATGGTTTTATTAGTTTGCTGTTATTTACTGCCTTATTGAGTTTAAATCTTGGTGTAATCAATCTATTGCCAATTCCTGTACTAGATGGTGGACATTTGGTGTTGTTGATTCTGGAAGGTATTACGGGTCGTAAACTGCCAGAAAAGGCATTGCAATACATTCAAATGACTGGGGTAGGCCTATTATTGTTAGTATTTGTATATTCTACATTCCAAGATATTCTAAGACTATTTTAGAGGTATACTATGATAGAACGTAAACCGACAAAGGGTATTCAAGTGGGTACCGTCCATATTGGGAATCACGCACCTGTCAGCATCCAATCGATGATTACTACAAATCCTGTAAAAGTTGAGCAATCTATTGAAGAAATTAATCGCTTGGCTACCGCTGGTTGTGAACTAGTTCGCTTAGCTGTTCCTGATATGGCAGCGGCAAAAGCCATCAAAGATATTAAAGAACGTGCCATGATTCCTTTAATTGCGGATATTCATTTTGACTACCGCTTAGCACTACAAGCTATTGATAGTGGCATCGATGGGCTTCGCATTAATCCAGGAAATATTGGCAGTATCGATAATGTGGTAAAAGTTGTGGAAAAAGCTAAGCCGAAGTTGATTCCAATTCGTATAGGTGTCAATGCTGGATCCTTACCACAACATGTACTAGATGCTCATGGTGGACATCCTACTGCTGATGGCATGGTGGAAACCGCTTTAGAACATATTCGTATTTTAGAATCCTTAGAATACGATCAAATGAAAGTATCCATCAAAGCCACAGATGTGCCTTTAATGATTGAAGCATACCGCAAATTATCTAGTAAAATACCGTATCCATTACATTTAGGTGTTACAGAAGCTGGCACTATCAAACAAGGAACAATTAAATCTTCTATCGGTATTGGAACACTTTTGGCAGATGGTATCGGTGATACAATCCGTGTGTCCTTAACAGGCGACCCTATCCATGAGGTAGAAGTAGCAAAGACTATCTTGAGTTCTTTGGAGCTTCGTACGTTTGGAGCAACTATGATTTCTTGCCCTACATGTGGCAGATGCCAAGTTAATTTATTCAATATGGCCGATATTGTAGAGGAACGATTGAAATCTATCAAAGCGCCAATTCGAGTAGCGGTTATGGGATGTGTAGTCAACGGACCTGGAGAAGCACGAGAAGCTGATTTTGGTATTGCCGGAGGTAAAGGACAGGGGATTATTTTCCGTAAAGGAAAAGTGTTAAAAACTGTTCCAGAACAAGAATTAGTAGATACCTTATTTGCTGAAATCGATCAATATCTGTTGACACTAGAAAACAAATAAGGATAGGAAAATTTGTTTTCTAAAATGAAATACTATCCATTACAATTAGAATACTTGGTATAGTAAATCTATAGTATATATTTAAGATAATTCCAATAAGTATGAATCATGTAGAATATAAAGGAGTAAGTTATGTTAGCAAGTCGCTTATATGCACCAACATTACGGGAAATGCCATCCGATGCTGATGTAATTAGCCAACAATTAATGTTGCGCGCTGGCTTTGTTCGTAAAGTAGCTGGTGGTTTATACACCTATTTACCATTAGCGTGGCGCAGTATCCATAAAATTAATGCTATTATCCGTGAAGAAATGGCAGCCATTCACAGCCAAGAAATTATGATGCCTATTCTTCAACCTAGTGAATTATGGGAAGAATCTGGTCGCTGGGCTGCATACGGAGCAGAAATGATGCGTATTTCCGACCGTCATGGTCGTGAATATTGCTTAGGACCAACTCATGAAGAAATGGTAACTAATTTAGTGCGAGGAGAAGTAAATTCCTATCGTCAATTGCCATTGAGTTTATATCAAATTCAAAATAAATATCGCGATGAACGTCGTCCACGCTACGGATTAATGCGTAGCCGTGAGTTCATTATGAAAGATGCCTATTCCTTTGACATCGACGAAGAGGGTATGAGCAAATCTTTTTGGGATATGTATGAAGCATATAGCAAGATCTTCAAACGTTGTGGCTTAACATGTAAACCAGTAGAAGCAGATAATGGCGCTATTGGCGGTTCTGGTAGTTTTGAGTTCATGGCATTGGCGGAATCTGGAGAAGCAGATGTCATCCACTGTACGAAATGTGATTATGCAGCGAATATTGAAATTGGCCAACCAAAAGCTTTGGAATCGGAAGCAGAAGACGCTAAAGCGTTGGAAACAGTATCTACACCAGAGGCGAAAACAATTCAAGCCGTAGCAGATATGTTGGAATTACCATTAGAAAAAACAATCAAAGCCGTAGTATACAACATTGAAGGTAAAGTTATTTTAGCTATTGTTCGCGGTGACCATGAAGTAAATGAAATTGCTGTACAACGTGCTGTAGAAGGTGGTATTGAACCAGAAATGGCTACTCCAGAAGATTTAGCTCGTGTGGGATTAACAGCAGGTTTCATTAGCCCAGTGGGACTTTCACAATCAGAAGAGTTCGCCATTGTAGTGGATGAAACAGTGATGAATTTACACAATGTATGTGGTGGTGCTAATACAGCAGATGCACACTATATTAATATCAACCCTAACCGTGATTTCAATGTGGACGACATCATCGTAGCACCAATTCGCTTAATTACTTTAGACGATCCATGCCCTAAATGCGGTGGTCAACTTCGCATCGACAAAGGTATCGAAGTAGGTCAAGTATTCAAATTGGGTACAAAATACTCCGAATCTATGAATGCTACCGTATTGAACCAAGGTGGTCGCCCAACTCCATTCCAAATGGGTTGCTATGGTATCGGTGTAGGCCGCACATTGGCAGCTGCGATCGAACAAAGTTATGATGAAAATGGTATCATTTGGCCAGTTGCTATCGCTCCATTTGAAGTTGTCATTGTTCCTATCAATGCGAAGGATGAAGCTTTAATGGAAGTAAGTGAACGCTTGTATAAAGAGATGAAACAAGCTGGCATTGATGTATTATTGGACGACCGTAAAGATCGTGCAGGCGTTAAATTTAAAGATGCTGATTTGATTGGCTATCCTGTTCGTATTACAGTAAGTAAAAATACCATCGAATCTGGTGAAGTAGAATTGCGTGTGCGCAAAGATGGTTCTACCAGTACAGTAAAAATCGATGAAGTGACTACATCTGTACAGGGATTACTTCGTCTATTAAAAGATGGATATACTATGTAATGACTCAAATTTAATTGCATAGAGATAGAAAGAACGACTCATTGAGGATTCCTTGATGAGTCGTTTTAATTACAAAAACCGCTTATTCATCGTATTCGCGAACACTTACGAACACTTATGAATAAGCGGTTATTTCATTTTGTATTGTGGTGGAGACGAGGGGAGTCGAACCCCTGTCCAAACATGTTGCCCCCTAGACCTCTCCGAGCGCAGTTGATGTTTTAGATTTCGGATAGTGTTTGGACACCAACAACCTAAGCTATCCTAGCTCATGAGATTTAACTAGATCTAATTGAGCGGATAGAACTAGCTAGCCCGTAGTTTGACGCCACATCCCTCTCCACGGGCGAAAGAAGGTGTGACGTAGCTTATGCAGCTAATGCAAAATTTTCTTCTGCGTTTAATTTAAGGTTCACTGATTTATGGTCGAGTGAGACACCAGCTCGCTTTCTAAGATACATCCATACCTGTCGAAACCTTTACGTCCCCATATATTATTGTCTTATAATTATATAGATATATGTTGTGAAAGTCAAATGTAAATATGTACTTTTTTATATAGATAGTGTATACTATTAAATATCATTCCTAGTACAGAGTCACAGGAGGAATCCTATGTCATATGAAACAGAAACAGTAGCTGAGTTTGAGCGTTTTTCTTCATTAACGGATGAAGAAATTGTTACTATCTATCAACGTGAGAACAATCATTTTGCTACTGATTATATTGTGCAACGATATAAAAATTTTGTTCGATCTAAAGCTAGGTCCTATTTTTTAATGGGCGCTGATAAAGAAGATATTATACAAGAAGGCATGATTGGTTTATATAAAGCAACGCGAGATTTTAATCAAGACCATGAGGTTAGCTTTAAAGCATTTGCTGAATTATGTATTACACGTCAAATCATTTCTGCCATTAAAGGGGCGAGCCGTCAAAAACACATCCCTTTGAACTCGTATATCTCTTTAAATAAGCCAGCCTATGATGACTCAGAACGAACGCTCATTGAAGTGTTAGAGACAGAAAAAAATCTAGATCCTCAAGAAGTAGTCATCAATAGAGAGCAATATGCTCTGATTAAGGAAGTAATGGAGGTTGTTCTTAGTCCTCTAGAGTGGGATGTATTACGTGGATATATGGATGCTAAATCCTATCAAGAAATGGCAGAAGAACATCATCGTTCTGTAAAGTCCATTGATAATGCATTGCAGCGAGTAAAGAAAAAAATGGAAGTTTACTTCGGTCATAACCGTTGATACAGAAAGGAAGAGATTCATGAGAGATTTTCTAATGGTTGTTGAAATTATTATTTCTATTCTTTTAATTGTGGTAGTAGTAGCACAAACTGGTAAGAGCGCAGGTATGGGCGGTGCTGTTTCTGGTGTAGCAGATTCCGTATTCGGTGGTAAAGAGCGTGGCGTAGATGGATTCCTATCACGCTGTACGGTGATTCTTGCTACTTTGTTCGTATTAGTTAGTCTAGCTTTAGATTTAGTGTTAAGTTCTTATTAATACATAAAAAACCCTACCCTATGGTAGGTTTTTTTTATAGAAATACTGAGGTACTATGAGAGAAGAAATATTAGGATTTTTTAGAGATATATGGCCTGAATCCTATCATATCGAAGATGTTCCTTTCATCTTGGGTTATAAAGGCGAAGAGATTCAGGCATATTTTTCAGTATTACATGAGTTAGAAGAAGAAGGATGCATCCGTATCAAAGGCGGAGAATATGGTTCCTATCAAAAAACAGAAGACACGAAATTGATTGGTATCTATAAAGCGAGCAAAAAAGGCTTTGGATTTGTAATACCTGCCGAGGGGAACCTGCCAGATGTATTCATTCCCAATGGTTGTGCAGGGACAGCTATGCATGATGATGAAGTAGAATATATTATCAAACGAAAAGGTACGAGTGAACGAAATGCAGAAGGTATTATCCGCCGTGTTGTGACTCGAAATACAACACGTGTAGTGGGCATATTTGAACGACTTCCTAAAAGTGGCTTTGTAACACCTCATAATGAACGATTAGGTGAGGATATTTATATTCCTTTAGAATGTACTATGGATGCACGAAGTGGTGCTACCGTAGTAGTTGAATTGACAGCTTGGCCAGAGGAACATCGTAAAGCAGAAGGCAAAATTGTGGAAATTGTAGGGGATAGTTCTACACCGGATTTAGATGTATTGTCCGTGATGGCTACCTTTGATTTGCCAAAAGAGTTTCCAAAAGATGTGCAAGAAGAGGCCCGGAAGATTTCTTTCACAGTCACTGAAGGAGCAGATCGCTTAGATTTGCGACATCAAGAAATGATCACCATCGATGGAGAAGATGCGAAGGATTTAGATGATGCTGTGCATGCGAAAGTGTTGGATAATGGCAATATTGAATTAGGGGTTCATATTGCAGACGTCAGTCACTACGTGCCAGCTGGTTCTATCATTGATCAAGAGGCATATCGCCGTGGCACCAGTGTGTATTTGGTGGACCGTGTGATTCCGATGTTGCCGGTGGAGTTGTCAAATGGTATTTGTTCCTTGCAAGCTAAGGAAGATCGCTATGCCATGTCTTGTATCATGGAAGTGAACCCTCATGGTAAGGTGGTGCACTACACCATTAAACCGTCCATTATTCATATTACACGCCGTTGTAGCTATAAGGAAATCTATTTAGCTATAGAAGAGAACATTATTCCTGATGATTTGGCACCACTTATGGAGATGGTACGAACATTGGAAACATTGGCATACCAATTGATGAAAATGCGTCAACAAGCAGGGGCCATTAGTTTTGAATTCCCAGAATATAAAGTTCTCTTAGATGGTATGGGAACACCGCAACGAATTGTACGAAAAGATAGAACCATTGCAGAAAAATTAATTGAACAATGCATGTTGTTGGCTAATGAAACTGTGGCAACATTCCTCAGTGAACGATTGGCAACATCTATCTATCGTATTCATGAAGATCCAAAGGATACAAAATTAGAACAACTCATCACCGTCCTACATCACTCTGGTTATCCTGTGAAATTACCAAGTAAGGTTGAGCCTAAACATATTGAGGAATTATTGCAATCCGTCAGCGGTACAGAGATTGAACCTGTGGTACAGATTATGGTACTTCGTTCCATGCAACAAGCGAAATACAGCTCGGAACATATTGGACACTTTGGGTTGGCCTCTAATACATATACCCATTTTACATCGCCCATCCGTCGCTACCCCGATTTGATGGTGCATAGATTGTTACGTTATGTCTTAGGTGGTAAGACAAAACGTATGGCATCTATTGCTGATGAGGCCTATTTAACACATGGAGCCAGTCATTGTTCAGAGCGTGAACAAATTGCCACAGAAGCAGAACGTGAAACCTTGGATATGAAAAAGGTTCAGTATATGGCACAATATGTAGGTGAAAGTTTCGAAGGTCATGTAAGTTCCATAACTGCTTTTGGTTTATTCATTGAGCTGGATAATGGGGTAGATGGATTAGTGCCATACAACTTGATGGATGATGACCATTATGTTTTTGACGAACCACATTATATGGCTTATGGTAGAAGAAGTGGTAAAGAATATCGCTTAGGTACACCGGTAACGGTAACATTAATCAAAGCCGATACGGAACTTCGACAAATTGATTTTGTCATTAGCGAAGTGGAATACATCGATGGCTACTTACGGAGAGGTCAAAGTCGTGAAGGATCACTTTCAAAACCTAAAAAAGGAAGTAAAAAAGCCTATAAGAAGCAAAAAGAAGAGAAACGAAAACTTCGTAGTAGCCAATCTCATGATATAATAGAAACGACAGGTACCACGAAAGCGGTAGAGAAAATGCTACGTAAGTTGGATACAAAAAAGAAAACAGCCTTTTATGAAACGATACATAAAAAGAGTCATCGTAAACAAGGAAAGAAACAGAGGAAACGGTAATGGCGAAAGATAACAATGCGTTAATTGTAGATAATCGTAAAGCTCGGCATGACTTTCACATTCATGAAACCTATGAGGCAGGCATTGCCCTTACAGGAACTGAAGTGAAGTCGATTCGGGCTGGGCGCATTAATTTAAAAGACAGTTTTTGTCGCATTGATAATGGGGAACTTTTCTTATACCAAGTACATATTAGCAAGTATGAACAAGGCAATCAGTTCAATCACGAGCCGGAACGGACTCGTAAATTGCTCATGCATAAACGAGAAATTCATAAACTCTTAGGACAAGTGAAAGAAAAAGGCTATTCCTTGATTCCATTGAACTTTCACTATAGTCATGGGTATGTAAAAGTTACCATTGGCCTTGTGACAGGTAAGAAAAATTACGATAAACGACAAGATATGGCGGAGCGAGATGCAAAACGAGATATTCAACGCCGTATGAAAGAACAAAATCGTTAGGAAAGGAGGGTCTATGTTAGTCGATTTCCACATGCATACGAATGTATCAGACGGTACGTATATGCCAAGAGATTTAGTGGCATTAGCAAAAGAGAAACAAATACAAGCGATATCTATTACAGATCATGATGAAGTTGGTGCTTACGGTCAATTAACAAATGAGGATAGAACAGGGATTCAAATCTATCATGGCTGTGAGTTTAGTACCTATTACAATGAGAAAGAAGTGCACGTATTGGGATATCAATTTTCCTTAGACCATCCGGAACTACAGGATTATATTTCTCACTTTAAAGAAGTGCGTCGTTCTAGAATCCATAAAATGGTGGATAAATGTGCTGAGGCAGGTTATGATATTTCCTATGAGGAATTGGTAAATACCTTTACCGATGCTGTGTCCTTTGGGCGCCCTCATATTGCGCAATTACTCATTGCTCACGGCTATGTGAAAACCGTAGGGGAAGCCTTTGATACTATGTTAAACCCCAATGGTCCTTGCTTTGTGCCGAAGGAAAAGTATGCCCCACAACAGGCTATTGATTTGATTCATCGTGCCGGTGGTATCGCCGTGCTAGCCCATCCCAAATTAGTGGAAAATGACGATTATGTGCATGAATTACTAGAACTCCCTTTTGATGGCGTAGAGGTCTATCATTCTAGCCATTCTGCCGAGGATAGTGCTAAATACCATCAATTTGCCACTGATAAGGGATTGTTAATCTCCGGTGGATCTGACTTTCACGGCATACAAGATCGATTTCCTGAAAGTATTGGTCTTGGAGAATATGAAATACAAAGTGAGTGGGTAGCAGAGTTTATGAAAGCCTTACAAGGCGCATAGAGGTGTAGTATGGATGTAATCGCATTTATTGGCCCTAGCGGAACAGGTAAAAGTCATAGAGCATTGGTGGTGGCCCATGAACACCACGCATCTTGTATTATCGATGACGGTATTTTAATTCATAATAATCGCATTGTGGGTGGATTTTCTGCTAAAAAAGAAGAAAATCGTATTAAAGCTGTTCGTCGTGCTATCTTTCAAGATAAAAAACAGGTGGAAAGTGTGCGAAAAGCACTGGATGAGATTCAACCAGAACGCCTTATGATATTGGGCACATCGGAGAATATGATTGGAAAAATTACGAAGGCCTTGGGAATCCCTAGCCCGTCCTATTATATTCATATTGAAGATGTAGCTAGTCCTAAAGATATTGAAAAAGCACAACATGCTAGACTAAAAGAGGGAAAACATATTATTCCCGTTCCATCTGTGGAGTTGAAGCCTCACTTTAAAGGCTTTTTAATCGACCCTATTAAGTCGTTCTGGCGCAGAACTAGATTGTCTACGAAGCAAGATGAGGGATGGGAAAAATCCGTCATACGTCCAGCTTTCAGCTATTATGGCAAACTGGTCTTTGAAGATGCAGTGATTCAAGCACTCATCAAGAATAGTATTGAAAAGTCCCCAGGTGTGACAGATGTGCGCAGTATGGATATCAAAAAGAGTAAGGAAGTTACCAATGGGTTAATCTTACAAATTGACGTTACGGTTATGCTCGGATTCGTGGTCAAGGAAATCATGGATACCTTGCAAAAAACGATACGTCAAGAAATCGAATATATTACAGGCATGTCTATCGAGAGACTTGCTATTAAGGTAGGTGGCACCATTGAGCCATCAAAAGTAAAATACAAGCATAAGGAGTAATATGAAGTCATACTATATTTATACATATGGTTGCCAAATGAATGAAAGTGATTCAGAACGATTGGCCCATCAATTGGAATCTGTTGGATATGTGTCTACAAAAGAGGTAAATGAAGCAGATTTAATTATTTTAAATACTTGTTGCGTTCGTGAAACGGCAGAAAATAAAATTTATGGTCGCATCGGCGAGTTAAAGCATTTGAAAGAGAAAAATAAAAACTTGATCATTGCTATTACTGGTTGTATGGCACAGAAGAACCAAGCAGATATGTTTAAGCGGGCCCCTCATATTGATATCGTATTAGGTACCCATAATATTCAACATATCAATGAAATGGTCAAAGAAGTACAACGCACGAAAAAACGTCAAGTCAATGTAGAAATGGATAATACAGTATTGCCAGAACTGGCGGCGAAACCGAATGGTACATTCTTTGCGTGGGTACCGATCATGAACGGCTGTAATAAGTTCTGTACATACTGTATCGTACCTCATGTGCGGGGCCGTGAAATTAGCCGTCCCGTAGAGGCCATTGTGAAAGATGTACATGAATTAGGTGAAAAAGGCTTTAAAGAAATCACTTTGTTGGGACAAAACGTAAACTCCTATGGTTTGGATTTTAAAGATGGTACAGACTTTGGTACCTTAGTAGATGCCTTAGATGGAATCCCAGGCATCGAGCGTATTCGCTATATGACAAGCCATCCACAAGATATGACGAAAGGCATGGTAGATGCCTTAGGACGCTCTTCCAATATTGTGACACAGTTGCATTTACCAGTGCAGTCTGGATCTGACAATATTTTGAAACGCATGAACCGTCATTATTCTGTGGAACAATATAAAGATTTATTACAATATTGCCGCGAAAAAATTGATGGCGTTACAATCACAACAGATATTATCGTAGGCTTCCCAGGAGAAACAGAGGAAGATTTCCAACAAACATTACAATTATTGAAAGATGTACGTTATGACATGGCGTTTACTTTCATTTATTCCAAACGTTCTGGTACGCCAGCGGCGGAATTTGAAGAGCAAGTACCAGAGGAAGTGAAACGTGTTCGTTTGCAAGCCTTGATGGACGTACAGAATGAGATTTCCTTAGAGCTTAACCAAGCCATGGAAGGCAAGGTATACGATATTATCGTAGAAGGTCCTAGCCGTACTGATGAAAACATGTGGTTTGGACGTACATCAGGCAATAAAATGGTTTTATTCCCTAAACAAGATAGCTTACACATCGGGGATACTGTTGATGTACGCATTGACAAAGGACAAACGTGGGTATTATACGGCACTGTATTATAGAAAGGAGTTAGCAGGATGGGCAAAAAACAAACGCCTATGATGGAGCAGTATTTTAGTATTAAAGCTCGCTATGAAAAGGAATTATTATTTTTTCGATTAGGTGACTTTTACGAGCTTTTTTACGACGACGCTATCACCGCATCACGAGAATTAAATATCACCTTAACAGGTCGCAATGCCGGTGAAGAAGATAAAGCTCCAATGTGTGGCGTTCCTTTCCATTCTGCGGAATCCTATATTGAAAGGCTTATCGGTAAAGGTTACAAGGTAGCTATCTGTGAACAAGTAGAAGATCCTAAAGAGGCAAAGGGCATCGTAAAACGTGATGTGATCCGTGTGATCACACCGGGCACAGTACTTAGTGAAAATGGCACGAAAGATGGAGAAAATAACTTTTTAGCTTTGACCTATGAAACAGGGGGACAGCGTATTGTGTTGTTCACAGATATCACGACTGGTGAAGTGATCTGGGAACGTATGGATAGTTCTAGTGAAAGCTCTTTATTTGATGCTTTTACCATGTACCAGCCGAAAGAGCTCATCCTAGCTGGTAATGGTGAATTACCTGCCAGTATACAAGATTTTTTAACCCGTCAAATGTCTGGCATAGCTTTGTCTCCGTTCGCGCCTACAGATACGTTGGACAGCATTCGTCTGAAAGGTCGCGAACATTTTTCTGATGCCGGACTGCTTGAAGAAGACGTATTAGAAGCTTTAGGTTACGTCATTCTCTATTTAGAAGAGGTCATTAAAACAGATACGTCTCATATTAACTACGTGCATCAATTATCTGTGGGAGACCGCATGATCTTGGATACATCTTGCTTGCGCCATTTAGAGATTACAAGAAATGTTCGAGATGGATCTAAAAAGGGAACGCTCTTAGATGTTCTGGATAAGACATTAACCCCTATGGGGGCTCGTATGCTAAAACAGTGGATTGAACATCCTTTGATGGATATCCATCGCATCGTGCGCCGTCAAATGGGCATAGGTGAGTCTATCGATAATCCGACTATGCGCAGTCAACTCCGTTCTTTATTAACATCTGTGTATGATTTTGAACGCATTCTAAGCCGTGTAGAAACAGGCAGTGTGTCTCCTAGAGATTTTGCATCCTTGCGGGAATCGTTACGGGTTTTACCGATGATTCAAGAGGTATTACAAGAGTGTACCTCTAATATTTTACAAGACTGTCATAGCATGATTCATACTCATGATGACTTATGTGACCTATTAACACGGGCTATTGTGGATCAGCCGTCGTTGGCACTAAAAGATGGTCATGTCATCCGTGATGGATATAGTGCGGAACTTGATGAATTACGTTCCTTAGCCACCAATAGTCAAGAATGGCTACATCGTTTAGAAGAAGAGGCGAAACAAGCCACAGGGATTCGCCTTAAAACAGGATATAACAAAGTATTTGGATACTATTTTGAAGTATCTCAAGGGCAAGTAGGTCTCGTACCAGATTATTTCATTCGTAAGCAGACCTTAACCAATGCGGAGCGATATATTACTCCAGAGCTCAAAGAGTTTGAAATTAAAATGCTCAATGCAAAAGAGCAGATTCAAAAGTTGGAATATTCTTTATACCAAGACTTGCGCCTTACAGCAAAAGAAACTATTAAAGAAATCCAAGAAACGGCTCGTGGCATTGCCCAATTAGATGTTATTTTAAGTTTAGGAGAAGTGGCTTTCACCAACAAATATGTATGCCCAACGATCGTGACCAATGGTTCCATTTCCATCAAAGATGGTCGCCATCCAGTAATTGAAACCTTGCTGAAACAGGAATTATTTATACCGAATGATGTGGTATTGAACCATTCCGAAGAGGAGTTTATCCTCATCACAGGTCCTAACATGGCGGGTAAATCTACCTATATGCGTCAGGTAGCTTTGCTTATGATTATGGCTCAAATTGGTTCATTCATCCCTGCTAGAGAAGCGACTATTGCTCCTGTGGACAGAATTTTTACACGCGTCGGAGCTAGCGATGACATTTCTACTGGTCAAAGTACATTCATGGTAGAAATGAAAGAAGTGTCCTATATCCTAGAACATGCCACGTGCAACAGTCTAGTTATCCTTGACGAAATTGGCCGTGGTACGTCCACATTTGATGGGCTTAGCATAGCTCGTGCTGTGGTGGAACATATTTGTGAAACCATTCACTGTAAAAGTTTATTCGCTACTCATTATCATGAGTTGATTGAACTTGAAGAGCAATATAGTAAACTGAAAAATTACACCGTGGCTGTGAAAGATAAAGGTAATGATGTACTATTTTTACGCCGTATTGTGAAAGGTGGAGCAGACCGCAGTTATGGTATTCATGTAGCAAAATTGGCAGGATTACCAAAAGCTGTACTAGACAGAGCAAATACTATATTAGCTCACCTAGAAGATGGAACAGTAGTGTCGGAACCAGCGCCTAAGAAAAAAGAAAAACCAAGCATTACAGGACCTCTATTTGGGAGCGGTGATCTATTTACGCAACCTGTACTCGATCAGTTGCTGAAACTAGATATTATGAGTATGACCCCCATCGAGGCCATCAGTGAATTATATCGTTTACAAGAAGAGGCGAAACAAGGAGGTGGCAAATAATGCCAACCATTCATGTTTTAGATGAAACGACAATCAATCAGATTGCTGCAGGAGAAGTGGTAGAACGCCCTGCCTCTGTAATCAAAGAATTAGTAGAAAATGCTATCGATGCAGGGGCTACTTCTATTGAAGTAGAAATTGCAGAAGGTGGCATCGAATACATGCGCATTACCGACAATGGGTGCGGTATGTCCGAAGTAGATGCACGCCTAGCTGTATTGCGCCATGCTACTAGTAAAATTCGGAGTGCTGACGATTTATACGACATTGCCTCCTTAGGGTTTCGTGGGGAAGCCATTGCTAGCATCGCCTCCGTATCCAAGTTTACCTTGCGTACACGACAAGAAACAGATGATATGGGTACACGGATTTACATCGAAGGTGGTCACATGGTGGACTGCGATCCATGTGGTACCTCAGTGGGTACCACTATTGAGGTGAAAGATTTATTCTATAACACACCGGCTCGTAGAAAGTTTTTAAAATCAACTCGTACAGAAGCGAATAAGATTCAGGATATGATTGGCAAACTTGCACTGAGCCATACTCATATTGCTTTCAAATGTATTGTAGATACTCGAGTGACAATCATGACGCCGGGGAATCATAAGATGGTGGATACTATCGCTGCTTTATACGGATTTAAAGTCAGTGAAGATGTATTTCCTATTGCTTATGAAGCAGAAGGCATATATGTAGAAGGTGTGGTCAGCAAGCCAACGGTACTAAAGAGTAGCCGTCAATGGCAGACGACCATAGTGAACCAACGTGTCATTGCCGATAAGGCTATCTACAAGGCTATCGATACGGCATACCATGCACTATTGCCAAAAGGTGGCTATCCTTTAGTAGTATTACAAATTGTTGTGCCACCAGGAACGGTGGATATCAATGTACATCCACGGAAAAGCGAAGTAAAATTCTCAGATGATAAACCAGTTTTTAAAGCAGTGTATAATAGTATTTTGCAAGCTTTAGAACACCCTACGCATCACGTAACAGCCAATCAAGAAGAAACCGTTGCTACAGCCATCGATTACGATAAAGTATTCACTGGACGCTCTCAAGGATTTACGGTGATGCGTGAAAAAACAGAGGCTCTCGTGGATACAATTCGCCAAAAGGGATATACAGCGCCACAACGTACTGTGTACGAACAAAGTAACTTTAACGAAGCACTAGATGTGAATGAAAACTTTGTGCCTAAAAGTTATACACAGGAAGATAAAGATCGGTTCAGAGCTATCCGTGAATCACGGCCTAACCTAGTGCCAAGCTCAGTAGAGCCATATATGAACCAGATTGGAAATGAATCCATAGCTGGAGATCTAACTGCAGCACAAGGAGTAGCAGGTACTTCTTACACGGAGAGAACTATTGGTGTAGATGATTCCTATGATATTAATCGTGGTGGTTCATATAATACTAATACTAGTACAACAGCGGCCAATCACGTATTACTTCCTATGGGACAAGTAGCCTCTTGCTATATTTTGGCTAAAAAAGGTGATGATTTATACATTATCGATCAACATGCAGCGCACGAACGTGTGCGGTATGACAAACTATGCAAATCATCCGAGTCCATTCCTATGCAGGAATT
>CAUREE010000021.1:0-20440 GCA_963523985.1 uncultured Veillonella sp. | reverse complement strand
TAGTAGCTTTCACCCATTACTATATCGTAGAAAATGGGGAGTCCTTTTACCTGCACGCAGGGGAGGGCGTGGATATACAGCGCCATAGAATCGAGCGTGTAGACCATACGTTCACAGAAACTAGTGACGATAAACAAGATTGGGATACCTTGATGGATGCCATTTTGACGAATATTCACTCAGGGCGCATGACGAAGGTAGTTTCCTCTCGTGAGGTAGAGTTTACGAGCCCTACAAATTTTAGTGTAGTAAGTATATTGGACCGTTTGGTGGAAAATAACCCGAATTGTTTTATTTTCGGATATGAGAAAGAGGGGCGCACCTTCGTGGGAGCATCCCCTGAAATTCTCGTGCGCCATCGGGGGAATGAAATTCTAAGCTATGCCTTGGCAGGAACGGCACCAAAGTTTGGTCCTAAGGCGTGGACGAAAGAGAGATTCCTGGATGATCATAAAAACCGGGTGGAGCACAATATAGTGAGAGATCGTATTGTGCATACTATGCGACAAGTGACGGAGGATGTGACCGTAGGGGAAACGGGGATTATGGAACTGTCACGGTTATACCATTTACGAACGATCATTACAGCCAAGGATAGTACGAAGTCTCTCGTCGAGTGGGGTCAGTTATTGCATCCTACCCCAGCCCTAGGGGGTGAGCCTCGTGAAATGGCTATGGATTTACTGGCGAAGTACGAAGCTCATGAGCGTGGTATGTATGCGGCGCCTTTTGGATTTATGAAAGACATGGGGGATGGTATTCTAGTAGTTGCCATTCGGTCTGCTCTCATCATGGGGAATACCCTATATGCCTATGCAGGATGTGGCGTTGTAGGTGAATCCAATAGTGATGAAGAGTACGAAGAAACGATTAATAAAATGGGTACCATATTGGATGCGTTATAGAATTATACATCTAGGCTAGATCAAATTAGGTGTGCAATAGGGTAGGATAATGAATCCATACAAATTTGTAGAAAAGATATGTAGAAAATAAAAAAGGAATGTTGAGCAATCAGCATTCTTTTTTGTGTCATAGGGGGTTATACTATATATTAGCGGTAGCGAAGTTATAGGTTATAGGACAAAATGAGGATAGTATTTAGTTTTCTATACAATATGAGGGATGGCCTATTCTATCAGTCACTTGTAAAAGAGACTTTGAAATATATCAGTTTTAGTTAGCGACCGTATACTCCCCATATGAATACGTACAGAATCTAAAAACAATGATATAATACATAGTAGATAGTCAGTATTAAATATAGCATAATACCACAGGCTGGTATGGGAGATAACATATGAACGAATATATAGCAAGTCTGGTAGATGAATTGTACCAATTGGGTGTACGCCATGCGGTGTTCAGCCCTGGTTCACGGTCCACGACATTAGCCATGCTCTTTCAAAGTCATGGAGGCTTTCACACGTATATGAATATTGATGAGCGGTCTGCTGGGTTTATGGCACTAGGCATTGCCAAAGTGCAGGGTGAGCCTGCCGTGCTGGTGTGTACATCCGGGTCTGCTTTGACCCATTATGGTCCAGCTGTGGTGGAGGCGAAGCACAGCGGTGTGCCCATGATCATTTTGTCTGCAGATCGTCCATACACCTTGCAACAGGTAGGGGCGCCCCAGACTATTGACCAACAGAAATACTTTGGCACCGCCGTGAATTATTACGAGGAATTGTCTGTGCCTAGTGAAAGTCACTATTACACCTACCCTCGTCAAGTGGCACGCCGTGCGTATTTGAAAGCAAATGACCATAAATTAGGGCCGGTACATGTCAATGTACCTTTGTTTGAGCCCTTGGTACCTAATCGTGAAGCAGAGTATTTTACACAGGGGCGCAGTGTGAAATCGTTCTGCCTCGTGAAACATGAGGAAATATCAACGTTGGCGCCGTTATTAAATGGAAAGCGAGTGCTCATCTTGGGGGGGCCTAGCGTGACAAACCCAAAAGCAGTGGTAGATTTCGCAGAGCGAATTGGTGCCGTTGTGATAGGGGACCCTTTATCTAATTTGCGCCAATATGAGGGCGTTATTAGTACCTATGATGCATTCTTAGCCTATCAAAATCGTTGGGAGGAGTTACGACCAGATGTGGTGATCCAATTGGGTCAAATTCCGGTGTCGAAGCGGATTCAACAATGGATGGTAACCTTGACGGAGATGGATTATATTACGGTGAGTCCTAATGCAGATGTGATGAACCCTAGTTTAACAACCACCATACATGTTATGGCAACTATCGATGTATTTTTAAGAGAAATGTACTGTACTTTATCTAGGGTACAGAATCTAAATAATAGAGAATGGGATACCAGACAAGAACCTGTAGATAGGGTTAATGTAGTTATACCTAAATTCAGTACTGATACAGATGAATTAGCCGTGCAGCAAGACAGCACAAATACAAATCATCGACATAGACTAGAAGGAACTAAAGAGGTACTTAGTCAATATATAGTAGCCGACATAGAGTACGTGAAAGTATGGCAACGCATAGAATCTGGCAGTCGTGAACAGTTAGACAAGGTACAAGAAGAACCAACTCTATTTGAAGGCCGTACGATTCACATGTTGCAACAAATGATGCCTAATAAGGGACAAATTCTAGTAGCGAACAGTATGTCTATTCGTGATATGGACTATTTTTGGGCGTCCGGGCGCTCTCAAGCCATGGTGTATGGAAATCGTGGCACCAATGGTATTGATGGAACTGTGTCTACGGCGTTAGGGCTTAGTACGAATGGAAAACCTACCGTTATGGTCACAGGGGATTTAAGTTTCTTTCACGATCTGAACGGCCTAGCCATTGGAAAAACGCATGGTATGAACTTGACCATCATTTTGCATAACAATGACGGAGGCGGGATTTTCCAATACTTGCCACAAAAAGGAACAGACGATTTCGATTATCTTTTCAATACACCACAGGGCATTGATTACAGCGGGTTAGCGATTATGTATGGCTTAGACTATGTGAAAGTCGCCACCAATGCAGAGTTAGAACAGGCGATGCAACACTATATCGGTACAGAAGGGATTCATATTGTCGAAGTACCTACGTCTAAAGAAATTAGTCGTGAACTACACAAAGTGTATCGGGTGCAATAATATGAAATCAATCATTCAAGATATAAGAACCTTAGATATACAACGAATGCAGATCAATCTAGGCGAGTATCACTACGGACTGTCTGTAGTAGGTACAGGGAAACCGCTGGTTTGTTTCCATGGGTTTTCGGAATCTGGATCTACTTGGGATGGTATTGAGGTACCAGGCTATCGGTTGATACGGATCGATAGTATGGGTCATGGTAGATCGGCTCGACCTATGGAATTACAACCTTATGAACTTCCTCAGATGCTCAGCGATTTGCATAGAGTTATCTATGCCGCAGCCGGTGAAAGATATGCCCTCATGGGATATTCCATGGGAGCTAGGCTGGCCTTAGTATATGCGCTAGAGCATCCTCAGGAAGTGACGCATCTAGTCTTGGAAAGTGGTTCTGTAGGGATAGAAGATAAGGGGAAACGACAAGAGCGCTATCTTGCAGATATAGTATTAGGGAAACGCATTCAGGAGCAGGATATACAATGGTTTAGTGAGACTTGGGCAAAGTTAGATATCTTCAAGACTCAACAAAGTTTACCTGCAAAGGTACAACAGCAGATTCAATGTCGACGGTTATTAAATAGCCCTCATGCATTAGCTTTTACCTTGGAAGGAAGCGGACAGGGGACGATGCCTTATGTAGGTCATCGATTGTCGGAATTAACCATGCCCGTCTGTTATATTAGTGGGGAATTAGATACGAAATATACAGCCATTGGAGCACAGTATTTTGACGCTGTCCATCGCATCGTGCCGAAGGTAGGTCATAATGTGCATGTGGAAGCACCAGAGGTGTATCGGCAAATTTTAAAACAATTTTTCCTATAATCGTCACTATTATCGAATGTCTCTGTATTGACTGTGTATGCTAGTGATATGATAGAAATGAGAGGTAACATATGATTACAAATATTGCCCTGTACCATGTGCAATTACCGATGAAGTTTACTTTCAAAACGGCAAAGGGCGAAGTAGGTGTAAGAGATACCCTCATTATTCGTTTGGAAGATGAAGCGGGCTATGTAGGTTACGGAGAGTGCGTGGCCTTCGTAGACCCTTTTTATACACCGGAAACGGTGGCATCTTGTTGGAATACCTTATGTACACGGTATTTGCCAAACCTTTTGGGGCAAGAAGCAATCACGACATTACCACAGCAATGGCTAGCGGAAGGGAGACCCATGACCGTGGCGTCTGTGGAAAATGCCTTGCTCCATTTGCAATGTGATCGCTTAGGGGTTAATACGGTGGAATATGTGTTGCAACAATCCTTAGCACCGACAGTGCCTACAGGGATTGTTATAGGCGAGGTTCCTTTAGATACCTTGATGGATGCTGTGGCTACTTATGTGTCACAAGGGTGTGAGCGTATAAAATTAAAAATATCTCCCAAGGATGGCTATGAACGAGTGAAACGAGTGCGTTCAGCTTACCCAGACCTTATGCTAGCGGCGGATGCGAATCAAAGTTATACGTATCAAGATATGGATAAGGTGCGAGATTTGAATGTATTTCATTTGGTTTGTATAGAAGAACCTTTTCAGATACAAAGTTTAAAAATGTACCATCAATATAAGTCAACGCATGATTGGGGTATTACGACACCTATATGCTTAGATGAGTCAATTTTGAGCTATGATGATTTGGTGTATGCTCATAGCCATGGCTTGTTAGATGTACTGAATGTGAAAGTAGGCCGTTTAGGAGGTCTCAGAGAAGTGGCTAAGGTGATTCAGTATTGTCGTGACCATGATATTCAGTACTGGATTGGATCTATGGTAGAATCCAGTATTTCTAAATGGATGCATGTGCAATTAGCAGCGTTGGGAGATACTTATATGCCAGGGGATGTATCAGATTCTTTACGCTATTTTGAAAGGGATTTGACGGGACCACCTATTGTTAGTACAATAAAAGACTACGGCGCAGAAGGATTATCTCAATGTATTGATGTGCCTAGTGGTGCTGGGTTGGGGGTAACTGTTGATATAGAAGCCATAGAGATGTATTGTGTGAAGAAAAAAATGTGGCATCTATAGTAGATATAGACTTTTACAGATGATAGATGTATTGATACGGTCTTTACAACGAAGTGTGCGGAGGATGTCGTAACTACATAGAGGTAACTCGGAGGTTTAGATGAAAGAGTACATAGAATTATTAAGACGAGAGGTTAAGCCGGCCTTTGGTTGTACAGAGCCCATTGCCTTGGCCTTTGCAGCGGCAAAAGCGGCAGAACTATTGGGTGTTCGACCTGATCGGATTCATGGACGATTGAGTGGTAATATTATTAAAAATGCAAAAAGTGTGACTATACCTAATTCAGAAGGTCGCACAGGCATTTACTATAGTCTTATCTTAGGGGCTTTAGTAGGTACGGCAGCAAAAGAGTTAGAAGTCTTGGAAGATCTTACACGAGAACACGTGGTAGAAGCAGACCGTCTATTTGAAGCGGATTATTGTGATATCGAATTGGCAGAAGGAGTAGAGAACTTATTCATTGAGGTGACGGCTACAGCTGGTGAGCACATGTCGAAGGTCATCGTTCAAAATACGCATACGACTATTTCTTATGCGGAAAAAGATGGAGAAGTGTTGATTGCTCTATCGTCAGAAGAAGTAGCAAAACATTCTATGGAGTTGTGTTTTGATTCGTGTTATGAATTTGCTAGTACTGTAGATGCAAAAGAATTGGAAGAGATTTTAGGACCACAACTAG
Source organism: uncultured Veillonella sp. (assembly GCA_963523985.1). Taxonomy (GTDB): domain Bacteria; phylum Bacillota; class Negativicutes; order Veillonellales; family Veillonellaceae; genus F0422. The sequence continues at coordinate 14,599 of CAUREE010000021.1, read as the reverse complement.
ATTTGAATATGGCCATAGCAGAAGAAGGAATGAAAAATAATTATGGATCTAATATTGGTAAATTAATTATTTCTAACTCATCTTCTATTGCTGATAAAGCGCGGGCCTATGCGGCCGCTGGTTCTGATGCTCGCATGGATGGTTGTTCTATGCCAGTTATGATTAACTGTGGAAGTGGGAATCAAGGCATTACACTATCGGTACCCATCATGATGTACGCAAAAGAGTACGGTATTGACCGGGACCATACATTGCGTTCTTTAGCATTAGCGAATGTATTAGCGTTGTATATTAAACAGTACATAGGTCGATTGAGTGCGTACTGTGGTGTAGTGAGTGCAGCCTCTGCTACTGCAGCAGGAGTGGCTTTTTTAATGAGTGAGTCTAAAGAAGTAGTTTGGGAAACATTATCAAATGCTTTAGCTGGCACATCTGGTGTTGTATGTGATGGAGCAAAAGCATCTTGTGCTATGAAAATAGGTATGTCTTTGGGCAATTCTTTGCTAGCATACATACAAGCAAAGACGGAGAATAGCTTTAAAGCTGGCCAAGGTATCGTAAAAGAAGATATTGATCATACTGTGCGAACGGTAGCAACGATTGCTCGTGAAGGAATGAAACAAACAGATGTAGTTATTCTAGAAACTATGTTAGAAAAGTAATCTATGCATTATTTATATAGAGAATGAGAATAATTATATATTGATTTTTTTTGTAAGCTGGTGTATGATAAGTACATAGATTAAATTAGATAGTCACATAGCTACTATGTGCTATATATGGGTTGTTGCATTAAAGGAGATATTACAATGGCAATCATCGGTAAACAACTACCAGCTTTTGAATTAGATGCATTCCGTAAACCAGAAATCATCAAAGTAAGCAATAAAGATATCAAAGGTAAATGGAGTGTATTTGTTTTCTATCCTGCAGACTTCACATTTGTGTGCCCTACAGAATTAGCGGACTTACAAGATCAATACGCAGAATTGAAAGAATTGGGCGTAGAGGTATTCTCTGTATCTGTTGACTCTGCTTTCGTTCATAAAGCGTGGTCTGATGCATCTCCTACAATCAATAAAATCGAATATACTATGTTATCCGATATTAAACATGAATTAGCTGACTTCTTCGATACATTCTCTGAAGAAGACGGTCAAGCCTACCGTGGGTCCTTCGTGGTTGATCCAGAAGGCATCGTACGTGCTGCAGAAATCTGCGACATGGGTGTAGGTCGTTCTGCTGCTGAGTTAGTGCGTAAAGTACAAGCTTGCCAATTTGTTGCAAAACATGGCGAAGTATGTCCAGCGAAATGGACTCCAGGTGAAAAAACATTGGATCCAGCAGATCTTGGCCTAGTAGGCAAAATCTAATGTAAATAAACAGCTATCTGAGTAGTCGTGGTTGAAGATTCCTCTCCCTCTCTCGAATCTTCAACAATACATAATTAATTAAGATAGTGTGTTGACTATATTTGTAAACTTTCCTAAGAACACATCTTAGATCCTTTACTTCCCATAAAAACGGCAAAGCTATGCTTTGCCGTTTTTATCTTTCTGAAATCATATAGTAGTATTACTAAAAAGCATCCTTTCTTCATTTAAAGTATTAGATTTAGTTTAAAATTTTGTATATAATAAAGGAGTAAGGTTACAAGTAGAATACATATAGGAGAATGAGGATGTTAGAAGTTACATACGAACGTTTGGCTGCAATTTTTAAAGCCCTTAGTGATGAGACGAGATTGCACATTGTGGACATGTTGTCCTGTAATGAACTATGTGCTTGTGATATTTTGGCGAGCTTTGAGTTATCTCAATCGACTCTTAGTTATCACATGAAAATTTTAATTGATGCAGGTATTGTGAATTCTGTGCGTAGCGGTTTGTGGACTCGCTATTCCATTAATGAAGAAGCATTTGATGAATTTGTTAAATTCTTGCCTGAACTATATAAAACAAAAGATGAGTGCATTTGCGCACAAATTAAATACTGTCGCATCGAAGACGCTCCTCAAGCGGCGGCAGAATAATATGAAACGTTGGATTATGCATGTAGACATGGATGCTTTCTTTGCATCTGTAGAACAACATGATCGTCCAGAATTACAAGGTCACCCTGTTATCGTGGGTGGCCTTTCTTCACGTGGTGTGGTGGCTACGTGTAGTTATGAAGCTCGAAAGTTTGGAGTACGTTCGGCTATGCCTATTGGTCGAGCTAGAAAATTATGTCCAGAGGGTATTTATATATTGCCTCGAATTGAAAGATATCATGAAATTTCGGATCAAATTCATGAGGTGTTACATCGATTCAGCCCTTATTTAGAGCCTATTTCTTTAGACGAGGCTTTTTTAGATATTTCCGGGCTAGGAAAACTTTATGATTCTCCTATGGCGGTGGGGCGAGCTGTGAAAGCGCAAATTAAGGAATTAACGGGTTTGATCGCATCTGTGGGAATTGGACCCAATAAGTTTTTGGCAAAACTTGCATCGGATTTGAAAAAACCAGATGGGTTGTATATTATTCCGCATGGACAAGAAGTAACTCATATTAGGCACTTACCTGTGCGTAGATTATGGAGTGTTGGAGCCCATATGGAACAAGCATTACAACGAGGTGGCTTTCAGCGGATTCAAGATATTGCACAGCTAGATTCTTATCATGAGCTAGAACCCTATTGTGGTCATCAAAGTGAACGTATTTATTTGTTATCTAAAGGCATTGATAATCGCCCAATTGAATGGAATCGTGAGCTGCAATCTATAGGCAATGAACTGACTTATGAACGGGATTTAGTAGATCCGGAGGAAATCGATCATGAATGGCGATATTTTGCGCATCACGTGGCTAAGCGCTTGCGCCAAAAAGGGCTCAAAGGCAATACTATTGCTATCAAAGTAAGGTTGCCAGATTTTACTACAAAAACACGGCAAAAACGATTGTCCTATCAGACGGATAGAGAAGGTGTATTGTATGAGACGGCCTGTGTATTATATAATAAACTTAATGTGCAAGGGCCATTTCGCTTGTTAGGAATTACGGTCAGTGGCTTTCATCAACAGGTGGAACAAGAGTCGCTCTTTCAGAGTAAAGAAACAGAGCCAGATCGACTAGCACAAGTATTGGATACCTTGGAAGAACGGTTTGGAGAAGATATTGTTACCACAGGCGCTTTGTGGAAACGAAAATTGAAGGATGAAGGTACATCATCCTAGGAGGAAAGTATGCAACGATATATATTGGATCAGGAATACATTGAGGAATTGTTAGAAGGGTTGCAGACGGCGTATAGTCATTGTAAGGAAGTGCAGCAGCAATATGTGGCAAATATAGACGTACAACATATGGACTCTCCTGAAATGGCAATGGAAGTGATAGAAGATTTAGAAAATTTTGCCCACATGTTGGCTCTATTAGGAAAACAATGGGAAGAATTGTGTGGCATCCAAAATATGGTAACAGAACACTATTTGTATGATATGATATCTTCCTTAGAAGAACCAACAGCGGTAGAATCAGTAGCTGATGAAGGTGTGGAAGGCTATGATGTAGGTGTTGCCTTAGGGGTGGACTTTGTGATGGCTGACCGTTGGCAAGGGGAAGAGGTTCTAAAAGAGGCCGTAGAAACCGTCGAGTTGAAACCAGTGTCAACGTCATTTATGGATTTATTTAGCAATACTAGTGAAACGAAACGTATCAATGAATATGACTATGAGGATTGGGTGTTTGCGGATGAGGACAGTGCGGATCCTAGTCAAGCGGAGACTGCTATAGACTTAACCAAACAAACTAGTGCAGAGTCTAACTTGTACGATACTTTTGAGATAGAAAAATCCAAAAAAGAACATAAAAAACGTTGTAAACATTGTACAGAAAATTCTCCCATCCCAGAAGAACGAGAGAAATGTTGCATTGTGAAACGAGAAAAAAAGAAAAAGAAGGAAAAAAGCAAAGATAAGTCGAAACATAAAAAAGAGGTACCATCTGTAGATAAGTGGGCGAAAAAATTGTCTAAATGGGAACGCTATGCAGAAGAGCATGGTGATGCATGGACGGAGAAGGTCTTACAAAAAGTAGCAAAAAAAGCAGAGAAAAAGGCAGATAAAAAAACGGAAAAGCGAGGGATGAAAGCGATCTTTAAGAAGCATAAACTAGATCGGTTTGCAAAGCTATCCAAGGAGGAGTAGGATATGGAGATTATTAGTGTAGTAGGATTTATATTATTAGGAATTGCGGTAGCTACATTGGGTACAATCATCGGTGCTGGAGGCGGTATTATCTTTGTGCCTGTATTTTTATATTTTTTTCCAGAGTGGACACCAGCTATGGTGGTAGGAACCTCTTTATTTACGGTAACTTGTAACGCTATTTCTGGAACCATTGCCTATGTGAAACAAAAGAAAATTCTTTATAGTGCAGCTATACTATTTAGTATAGCAACTTTCCCTGGGTCTATTATTGGAGCTCATGTAGCAGAATATTTTGATGGTAGTGGATTCCGATTTTGGTTTGGCTCTTTCTTGCTTATTATGTCTGGATTTATTGGCTACAAAAACATGCGCAAAGGAGAGCGAAAAGAAGAATCCTTACAATTAGAAGAGTTGACCTATAATAAGGTCGTAGGTATCCTCGTTAGTGTAGTAGTAGGGTTCCTATCCAGTTTATTTGGTATTGGTGGTGGATTAATTCATGTGCCAGCGCTCATATATATGATGGGATTTCCGACGCATATGGCCACAGCAACAAGTCATTTTATTTTGGCTACCTCTACATCAGTAGGGACACTGACGCATTTCTTGAACGGGCACATCCATTTTGAAGTAGCTATTCCTTGTGGTATTGGCGCTTTATTAGGGGGACAGTTAGGAGCGTTTATTGCCAAACGATTGCGAGCTAAAACAATCCTTATTGGCTTGTCTATCGGGGTCGGTATCTTAGCCTTGCGTTTAATTTATACATCGCACGTATTGTTCTAAGATACAAGGAATAGATTAATTAGAGAGGATAGTATGGGAAAAGGAAAGAAAAAGAAGCAATATCAATCACAGCCACAGCAAACGATTACAACGGCTCGTTTGACGACGATGATTAAGTGGATGCTGTTCATCAATCATTTGGCATTGTGCTGGTTCTTTAATGGCAGGGCAGATATGAGTTTACTAGCTGCTAATATGTTAGGTGGAGTGGTATTATGCGGTATCTATTGGATGCGTTTCAAGAAAGAAATGTTCACCGACACAGAGGTAGAGCGTGGTATGCGTTACGTATTGTCCTACATCTTAATGACGATGACGGCCTTCTTTTACACCTTGGCGATGTATCGTTCGGGTGAGTTAACAGAAACCATGTATTTGATTATCACAGGGGCTAGTTTCTTTGTATGGTTCTGCTTATACAGCGCCTCACAAGGATTTATCAAGAAAAGTGAATAATATATGATATAAGTTCTCATTGTGTTATAGGCAATGGGAACTTTTCATATTTAAATATTTCGATAAACTATATGAAAAAGTATTGCATTTTACAATTTAGTGTGCTAAGATATACACATAATAAATAATAGTTATTAATTACTAACTATAATTATTATAAATTTTAAACTAAAGAAAAGGAGATGTAATTATGAAAAACTTACAAGCAGTAAATCAGTATATTGCGAACTTGGCAATTTGGAACATTAAACTTCACAACTTTCATTTTAACGTAGTAGGTTCTCAATTTGTACCAGCTCACAAATATTTAGAAGAAGTCTATGATGTGGCATTCGATTATTATGATGCGGTGGCAGAACATGTAAAAATGCAAGGCGAAGAACCTGTAGTGCATGTAGCAAAATATTTAGAAATTGCATCTTTAAAAGAAGAATCAGGTAATAAATTCTCCGTAGAACAAGTTTACAAACTTTTGGAAGGAGATTTCAAATTATTGAATAAAGAAGCGCGCTCTATTCGTGAATCTGCTGATGAAGAAGGAAACTTTGGATTAGTCGCTATCATGGAAGATCACATTGCGTACTATGAAAAACAATTGTGGTTCTTACGTGCTACTTTAGGCTAACTCCTCCTTAAGGATAATATAGAATTCATCACATAGACTTTCTTATGTGTACATCCTGAACATTACTAACACTATACAACTATACTATACAACTATACAAGAAGGACCCCAGCTCAGGGGTCCTTTTAGTATATAGGAGATATCTTTGAAAGGTGATAATTAATACTATATTGTAAAACTTTAGTGCCAAATGATACAATACAAGTAATAGAAGAGAGATGTGAAAGGGGCGATAGAGAATGAATCGATTTTTACAACGTGGCCGATTACAAACCATAGAACCACAGAAGGATACGTCAGTGGTAGAAGACATGGATACACTAGTGAGTGAAGTAAGTTCGGACGAATTTTTGGATATGGTGCAACAAGAGGGAACTCCTAAGGATTTGAATCGAGCTATGGATATGGTAGAACTTGAAGATTCAGCGAAAAACAGTGGACCGGTGGACCCTTATGCAGCCATGACGATTCGTAATTATAGCCAATTGGATGTATTGCCAGAAAACTCTAATGAAGACTATGATTCTCCCGATGCAAACGAAACAGAACAAGACCGGTTTTTCCATAATAACTACAATGATATTATGGAAGATGAGTTAGAATATGATCAACAAGAGTCTGATAGTTCTTATGATTACGATTCTGGAGATAGTTTTGACTTCGACTTTGACGTTGACTTGTTTGATGATTTTGATGATGACTAAGGAATGAATGATGATGAAGCCCATACAGATAAGGACATCAGTATGTCCATATGATTGCCCAGATGCCTGTGGTTTGACATTAACCATTGAGGACAATAAATTACAACAGGTACAAGGCATGAAAGTACACAGTTTCACACGAGGAACACTGTGCCAAAAAATGCAACATTATGAACGAACCGTCCACCATAGTGGACGTCTGACCACCCCTTTGCGCCGTACAGGTCCTAAGGGACGTGGTCAATTTATACCCATCACATGGGATGAAGCGTTGCAAGAAATCGCAGAGCGATTTCAATATTGTATCAATACTTACGGTTCTGAAAGTATTATGCCTTATTCCTATGCAGGCACCATGGGTATTTTACAAAAAAGCGCAGGGGATCCTCTCTTTGCCATATTAGGTGCTACTCGTCAAGATAAGGGGATTTGTTCTCCTGCAAAGCGATATGGATGGGTTAGCCTTATGGGAAATACTTTGGGGAATCGCCCGCAAGATATGCAGGACAGTGATTGCGTGGTGCTGTGGAGCCTCAATGCAGTGGCTACGGATGTACATATCCTACAAGATGTGACAATAGCTCGCCAGAAAGGTGCCAAGATCTGGGTGATTGATACATATTATACAGAAACCTCTAAATTAGCAGATGAAGTTATCATCATGCGACCAGGTACAGATGGAGCTTTTGCCTTGGGGGTAGCTTATGTGCTAACCAAAGAAGGATTGGTGAATGAGGCGTTTATTGAAGGGTATGTACAAGGCTATGATGGATTCCGTGATACTGTTATTTCTCAGTATCCGCCATCGAAAGTAGCAAAAATTACAGGAGTGCCAGAGGAACGTATCGTTGAATTTGCTAGAGCCTATGGAAATGCTGTGGCACCATTTATTCGTCTAGGTAGTGGGCTTTCACGGTATGGAAACGGAGCTAATACGGTACGATGTGTGGTAGCACTACCTGCTTTGGTAGGTGCGTACCTACATGCAGGGGGTGGACTCTTGTCGAGTGCTTCAGGGAGTCAATTTGTTGGTGCTAGTCGTGTCAGTTGGGAGCGCTTTCAGAGAAAAGACACACGGTTGAACCCAATGATTCATTTGGGACCGATGTTAACAGAAGCTGATAACCCACCGATTAAAGCCCTCTATATATATTCTAGTAATCCAGCGGTGACATTACCGGACCAAACTGTGGTGCGTAAAGGATTAGCGAGAGAGGACCTATTCACAGTTGTTCATGAACGATTTATGACAGATACAGCAAAATATGCGGATATTGTACTCCCTGCGACGACGTCGGTAGAACATAATGATATCTATAATTCCTACGGACATTACACCATCGGTTGTGGGTATCAAGCCATTCCTCCAGTTGGTGAAAGTCGTTCTAATTGGAATACTATCTGTAGCATTGCCAAAGCGATGGGTATTGATAATCCTGTGTTTGCCATGTCAGAGCTAGAGATGATAGAAGACATTGTACGACATGCATCGATTCCAGTAGATATACAAGATAGAATCTTGGCAGGGGAATTGGTGGAGATGGAGTTACCAGATACATATAAGTTGGAGTATGGTACGCCATCCGGTAAAATCGAGTTATACAATCCAGTAGAAGTTGATCCATATCCTGTGTATCGAGAGGCCCATGGGGATACAGCAGAATTCTTTCTCATCAATGGTGCGGATCCACGCATATTAGATTCGTCCTTTTGTGAACTACAAGACGATATGCCACAAATGGTAGCTCGCATGCATCCAGACGATGCTCGGCGCAAAGGGGTGTTACACAGCGAATTTGTGCGCTTGTCTAATGAGCGTGGTTCCTTGCGGATTGCCTTAGCCATCGATGATACAGTGACAAGGGGGACCATCGTGAGCAGTGGTGTGTGGTGGCAATCGCAGTCCCATGATCCAGAACATACGATGAATGTATTGACTGCCTCTAGAGCGACCGATTATGGTTGGGGGAGCACTTTTTATGATGTAAAAGTGGATGTGGAACCATGCGACTAAAAGGACGGGTTATAGTTAATCAATGTAATTTATCTATCAATTATAGCTCGCCTGTATATGCATAATCAGTATAGACAAAGCCATTTCCGATGAGGGGAATGGCTTTTTATTTTGTCTATAATTAGATATAATAAGAAAATAAGCATAAAAATTGTTTCTATACAGTGTATAATTGTTATTATGGGATGTATTTGAAAGGAGATATTATGTCAGATCATACTCAACTATCGGGGCGAGCCTATATTGCTATCGGCCTGATGCTGTTTGCTTTATTTTTTGGGGCAGGTAATTTAATCTTCCCCGCTACCTTAGGTCAACATGCTGGTACTAATGTGTGGTGGGCCATCTTAGGATTTATTGTCACTGGCGTAGGATTGCCATTATTAGGGGTAATGGCTATGGGATACTCTGGTAGCCGCAATGTACAGAGTTTAGCAAGCCGTGTACATCCAGTGTTTGGGGTCTTATTTACATTGGCATTATACTTATCCATTGGACCTGCTTTTGCTATTCCTCGTACGGGGACTGTGTCCTACGAAATTGCAGTGAAACCATTTTTGGGTGGTGCTGCTTCTGATACAGCACAAACATTATTTCTCATAGCCTTCTTTGTATTAACCTTGTGGTTATCTATTAATCCGCAAAAATTGGTCAATCGCATCGGTAAAATATTAACACCTGCCTTACTTCTGACAATTGTAGTATTAATTGTTAAATCTCTTATTACACCATTAGGTAGCTATGGTACTCCAACAGAGGCATATGCCACTAGTGGAACGGCCTTCCTACAAGGCTTCTTAGATGGATATAATACATTAGATGCATTGGCATCCTTTGTATTTGGTATCTTGGTTATCGAATTTGTTACCCTTTCAGGGGCGCAAACACGTGATGAGATTACACGTGCCACACTGAAAGCAGGTTTAATTGCCGTAGGTTGCTTGGGTATTGTGTATATTTTTATTGCTAGCCTGGGCGCTACTAGCGTAGAACAGCTAGGCATCCTAGACACAGGGGCGCCGGTATTGGCGGAGTCAGCTCGCTTATTATTCGGCGATTTAGGGGCTATGATATTGGCAGTTATCGTATTGTTGGCGTGCCTGACTACAAGCATTGGACTCGTTACCTCTTGTGCGCAGTACTTTAGCACACAATTTGGAGGCTTATCTTATAAGGCATACGCAGTACTATTCGTATTGATCTCTATCGGCGTAGGTATGTTTGGTTTGAAAACCATCATTACTGCAGCGATTCCTGTGTTGATGTTCCTGTACCCATTATCCATCGCACTGATTGTATTGGCATTCTTACATCCGTTGTTTAACGGTCGTCAGTGCGTATATGCTTGGACAGTAGGAGCAACGTTCATTACAGCCCTTGTATCTGGCTTAGAAACAGCGCAAGTAGACTTAGGTAGCGTAGGACAATTCTTTGCCACACAAGTACCAATGCACAGCATCGGAATGGACTGGCTTCTATTTGGCGGCGTAGGATTGGTGATTGGACTCATTCATCGGGCGTTGGTGAAAGAGAACTAAGATTCATTTATATATGTTGGAACTACTCTTATATGGGTAGTTCCAATATTTTTTTGTAATCAAATAAGGTTATAGGACAACATGAGTTGCTCTTAATAGCAATGAGCCTAGATAAGTATACAGTCTATTGAATTTTAAAGCTGCAAAATTACAGATTTATAGGGAAAATAAAAAGCTACACAGTAGAATATATCTACGTGTAGCTTTTATGTATATAACTTTATAGGCATTCTTATTCCAAATCATCGAAATCGAATGCAGCTGCTTTTGTATAGTTCGTAACTTTCGCTTCAAAGAAGTCAGTTTTTGTACTGTTTAAGTTGGAGAAACTTTCAATCCAAGCCATAGGGTTTTCCCTGATGTCTGGATATAACGGCTGTAAGCCGATGGAATCAGCACGTTGGTTCGCTAAGTATTTGATGTAGCGCTCGATCAATGTGTTGTTGATGCCAAGGATTTTATCATCAGTGATGTATTGGCCCCAAGCAATTTCATTTTCAGTACCTTCACGAAGCATTTGTGTTAATTCAGCTTCTAGTTCAGCAGTGAATAATTCTGGGCGCTCGATGCGAAGCTCACGGATAATATTTTGGAACAATACTAAGTGAGTCACTTCGTCACGATTGATATATTTGAAAATCGTGGAAGTAGCTGTCATTTTGCCTTGGCGAGCCAATGTGTAGAAGAAGCTAAATCCAGAGTAGAAATAAATGCCTTCTAAGATGTAGTTCGCCATGATCGTACGGATCAAATTGTGTTCCGACGGCTCATCGCTAAAGCGTTGGTAAATGTCTGCGATGAAGCGGTTACGAGCCAATAAATGCTCGTCTGTACGCCACTCATCATAAATGCGGTCACGAGTAATTGGATTCGTTACTGTATCCAAAATATAAGAATAGGATTGGGCGTGAATTTCTTCTTGGAATGCTTGGATATTCAATAAAGAAGCCACTTCAGATGCCGTAATATAACGGCTCAAGTTTGGCAAGTTTTCGCTTTGAATGGAGTCCAAAAAGTTCAAGAAAGAAATAATCTTATCGAAAGCACGGCGCTCGCTATCCGTTAAATACGGGAATTGTTTAATATCTTCGTTCAAAGAAATTTCTTCAGGAATCCAGAAATTGTTTAGCATCGTACGATACAATGTATTCGCCCAATCGTACTTAATACGATTCCATTCCCGTAAATTCGTCGTATTACCGCCCACCATACTTTGCGTGCCGCGGTCACCATGTTCATTAAAAATTAGTTTCTTTTCCATGAAAGTAACTCCTACCTTATCTATACTAACGATATATTTATAAATTATTATGAAAGCCTGGACATGATATGCTTTCATAGATTTACAGTTCTTAAACTAACTTCTATTATACTAAAAAGATAGTAGATTGGGCAATCAAAAAGCACAGGAGTACCAGTCCTGTGCTTTTTTGTGTACCCTACGCTAGAATACGTTTCCTGTTAATTTAGTACGTTTTTATTATAGCATGATAGTAAAGATATAGGAAGAGGAAAGTAATTGTTATTGGTAGTAGTATACAGCAAAAATAAAAAGTGGCAAAATAAAGGACAAAATAAGGGTCAAAAAATTTTATATGAAAATTATAAATAGAGAATACCTATATGCGCTTGCAATTGCTTGCATACGCAATGCTTATAGTGTATGATGAAGAAAAGGAAGGAGTGTGATACACATGGCGAATACAAATGCAGTATATGCTAGAATTGATTCTACTTTAAAAAAAATGCAGAGCATATTTTAGGACAACTTGGGATTTCTCCATCCAGTGCAATACAAATGTTATATAGTCAAATTGTGTTGCAAAATGGAATGCCTTTTGAGCTTCGCTTGCCTAACCGTAAACCACCAATATCTTTGGGTAGATTATCGAAAGAAGAACTAGATGCAGAATTGCAAAAGGGAATGGATTCGTTACAGAATGATAAATGCTATAGTGTAGAGGAAGTAGATACGTTACTTGCGAAGGAATATGGGATATGAGTGATCATTATACAGTGACTTATTCCACCATGGCATTAGAAGATTTAAGAGATATATATGAATATATCCGCTATACATTAATAGCACCTATAGCAGGAGAACATCAAATATTACGAATAAGAAAAATAATAGCTTCGCTAGATATGTTTCCAATGAGGCATCAGCTTGTTGATCAGGAACCTTGGAAATCTAAAAGGATGTATAAGGCTCCTATTGATAAGTATATAGTTTTTATCGTGTAGATGATATGATGAAATTGGTTTCAATTGTACGTATTTTTTATGCGGCTCGTAATATAGAAAACTTAATGAATTATTTAGATACATAGTTTAAGAGTATTGCTTATAATATAGAAAGTAAAAAGCACAGGATATTTCACCCTGTGTTTTTTGTATACGTAGCGTATGAAGAATATTATTTTACGATGTATTTTGGCTTACCATAAAAGTTGTGTAAATATATGGAGGGAACTAAGAGGAAGATGTCGAAATATATACTCTAGAGAATGATGTGTTTGAACATTCTATATTTTGTACTGGTAAGAAATATATGGAATTAGAAAAATTTGATAGGAAGTAATAAAACTTTAAGTGTATTGAAGATGGGAGACAAATTATATGAACTATAATGCAGATAAACCAATCAAAACAGGCGCAGAAGATTTGTTAGGAAGATCATTTTTCTCAAAACAGTTAGCAAAGGCATTGTATGAATGTGATGCTAGAGATGGATTAGTAATAGGCTTATTTGGGGAATGGGGATCTGGTAAAACCTCTGTACTCAATATGACGATGAACGAGATTAAAAATATGGGAGAGGAATCTGAAAATAAGCCGTTAATTGTTACATTTTCACCGTGGAATTATTCTGATAAGGATAACCTTACTAGATTGTTTTTTTATAGATTGATAACTCGGATAGAAGGACAAGATAATCAAGCAAAGAAAAAAGAATTAGGGAAAAAATTAAAAAAATATGTAAATGTTTTAGATGGGCTAGCACTCGTACCTGTGCTTGGCAATGCTCTTGCTGCTGTATTGAAAGGGTTTGCTAGAGATTGGGTGAATAAGCTGTTAGAGGTACCGGATCTAGATAAGGCAAAAGAAGATCTTGAAGCAACTTTGGAAGAAAGTAATCAAAAAATCATTGTTGTAATTGATGATATTGATCGCCTTACTAATTCACAAATTAGAGATATCTTTCATTTGGCTAAACAAGTAGGTAATTTTCCTAATATAGTGTATATACTGTCCCTGGATAGAGAAATCGTTTGTAGAGCGTTACAAGAAATCCATAATATAGATGGAAATGAATACTTAGAAAAGATTATTCAAGTTCCATTTGAGATCCCACAGATGAGTAAAGGTAAGGTGAGAGATTATTTATTAAATCAACTGACTCAAATTGTTAATGAGAAACCTAATGATATAATGATAGATAGCCAATATTGGGGTGAGGTCCTTAATCATTGTGTAACTCCGTATATTAATAACTTGAGAGATGTCAATCGTCTAATTAATATTTTTAAATTTAAATACGAAGCACTGTATCAAGAGGTAAGTGTTGAAGATATGATTGGAATTACAACGCTTGAAGTACTAGAGCCAAAGTTGTATAAATGGATTTACAATCACAAAGCTATTCTTTGTAAAAAAATAGAGGATAAAAATTTTAGAAATAAAGAAATAAGTGTAGAATATAGAAAAAGATTTTATGATGAATTTAAAGATATGGACATTTCTCTGGATAAATCTATAGGATTTCTTTCAATGATGTTTCCTGCTTTTGCAAAAGAGATTAATGAATATCAAGGGAGTTATCAAGCAAATGCAGATAATAATAAGAAGATGATGAGAATCTGTGATGATGAAAAGTTCGATATATACTTTAGACATGATTTGGATAGTGTAGAAGTCTCTAGAAGCATAATCAAGGGATGTCTTTTCAAATTTGATAAGGAAGAGTTAGATACGACTATCGAAGGGATCAATCAAAATGGAAACATTGTTTATTTTTTAGAAGAAGTACGATCTTTAATTGATAATATTTCTTGTGAGAGAATAAGTTTAATAGTCTCTGTAATACTTTCTTCTCAATGGAAATTTGAAGATGAAACTACCGCAGGTATATTTACAAGAACCGCATATGACATGGCTATTGATTTAGTAGAAATGCTTCTACATAGAATTAAGACAAAACAAGAACGATTTGAACTTTTGTGTTCCATATTAAATGATATGGATAAAAATCGCGTAGGCGCAATAGCTATTATCCTATATAGAAT
>CAUREE010000020.1:0-23074 GCA_963523985.1 uncultured Veillonella sp. | reverse complement strand
GAGAAAAATGATGCTAACCAAATTACTGTAAAACCAGCAGATTCTTCATTAGTTGCAGATGCAGCTGGCGTAAAAGTTAACACGGGTACAATTAACAATGTTACAACTGGTGATAAACCTGGCACAGTAACACCAAATACAGGCGATGATACTAAACTCGCTACAGTAACTACCGTAGTAAATGCTATTAATAATGCAGCATGGACAGCAACATCTGCTAAAACAGAGGTTGGTGAACTAGGTAAAGATGCAACTAACCAATTGGTAAAAGCCGGTGATAAAGTTACATTTGAAGCTGATAAAAACATCAAGATTACACAAGATGCTGGCAAATTTACATTTGCTACAAAAGATAATGTATCCTTCGAAACGGTACAAGTAGGTGGTGACCAAGGTCCTAAGCTCAGCAAATCCGCCGATGGAGATATTAAAGTATCTGGATCTGACAATACTGCTCCGGTGAAAATTACGAATGTAAAACCTGGGGATATCTCTGAAACGTCTACAGATGCTATTAACGGTAGCCAATTCCATGGCCTTGCTAAAAATACAATTAAATTAGCAGGTAAAACTGGAGACTTAGAGGCTACAGAAACAGCAGCACAAGATCTAGATAAAAAAGGCGGTATCAAGTTTACTGTTAAATCTAGCGATGGCAGCTTGTTAGAAGTAGCAGCAGAAGGAGATACAATCACATTAACTCCAAAAACTGGCAAGATTACAACAGGTACAGATGGAGTGCCAACAGCGAATACAGATGGTGGTAAATTAGTGACTGCTGACCAATTAGTGACAGCCTTAACCGAAATGGGCTGGAAAGCTACAGCAGGTAATGAGGGTACTGGCACAGTTACTGGCAATGTTACAGAGTTAATCAAAGCTGGGGAAACAGTAACTTTCAAAGCAGGAGATAATCTTGCTGTAAAACAAGATGGTAAAAACTTTATCTATTCCTTAAAAACAGAATTAACTGGCTTAACAAGTGCTGAGTTCAAAGATGCTAAGAATAATAAAGTAAACATCACTCCAGAAGGCATTACTATTACAAAACCAGCAGATCCAACAGCAGGTACACCTGAAAATACTGTGACATTGAACCAAAATGGTTTAAATAACGGTGGTAATGCGATTTCTAATGTGAAATCTAACCTTCCTGACACTAAAAATAGCGATACTGCCAATACAGAAACAGCGCCAAGCAATGCGACTAAAGTGCAAGCAGCACCAAATACAACGAATACAACTGGCGATAACTATGTAAATCCAAATAATGCCGCTACCGTATCCGACGTATTGAATGCAGGTTGGAATTTACAAGGTAATGGAGAAGCGAAGGACTTCGTTAAAGCCTATGACACTGTAAACTTCATCAATGGTGATGGTACAACAGCTACTGTAGAAAGCACAGATGGTAAAACATCTACTGTGAAGTATAGCGTAAACCTTGGCAATGGCTTACAAAAGGATGACACTGGAAATACAATTTCTGTAAAACCAGCAGATTCTTCTCTAGTAGTTGATGGAAATGGTGTGAAGGTTAATACTGGTACGATCAACAATGTTACAACAGGTGACAAACCAGGTACTGTGGAAGCCAATACTGGCGATGAAAATAAAGTCGCTACTGTAGGTAATGTTGTAAGTGCTATCAACAATGCAGCATGGACAGCGACATCTGGTAAAACAGAGGCTGGTGAATTAGGTAAAGATGCAACTAACCAATTGGTAAAAGCCGGTGATAAAGTTACTTTTGAAGCAGATAAAAACATCAAGATTACACAAGATGGAAGCAAATTCACATTTGCTACGAAAGATAATGTGTCTTTCAATACGGTACAAATAGGTGGCGACCAAGGTCCTAAATTGTCTAAAACAGATGATGGAGACTTGAAAGTATCTGGCCCTAATGGTACGGATCCAGTGAAAGTTACTAATGTGAAATCTGGCTTGGACAAATATGGTGATCAAGTGAATGGTGCTGATGTACCAGGTACAACAGATAAAAATCGTGGCTTAGTTGACTTATCCAAACCAACAAATGGAGAACCAAAAGTTAGCGATAACACAGTTGCTACTGTAGGTGATTTACGTAACATGGGATGGATTGTATCTTCTGATAAAAAGACAGATGATTTGACTAAGGCATATTCCGACACAGTGAAAAATGCAAACGAAGTGAAATTCGTTGGCGAAGGTACAGCTATCGTATCTGGTACAACGGATGCACAAGGTGTACGAACGATTACTGTCAAAGTAGATGACCAAACGTCTACGAATAAATCTGTAACTCCTGTGGTGTACACAGATAAAAACGGTAAACAAGTATATCCAACTGGAAAAGTTGACCAAGATGGTAACCAAATCTTTAATACAAAACCAGATGGAAGTGGAGATACCGTAACAGGTCCAGTAAAAACAACTATTAATGGACCAAAAGGTACGACAACACCAACTACATTATCTAATGTAGAAGGTAACTTGGATGGTGCTAAAACGGGTACTACGGCTCCAACGACAAATCATGCAGGTGTAGATACAACAAATCCAGCAGCAAATAATTATGTGAATCCACATAATGCAGCGACTGTGGGCGATGTATTGAATGCAGGTTGGAACTTACAAAACAATGGGACAGCTCGTGACTTTGTAAAACCATATGACACTGTAAACTTTGTAAACGGTGTGAATACAACAGCAGTTGTGACAACATCTGATAATGGTACAACAAGCAATGTAACGTACAACGTAACAGGCTTGCCTATGACATACACAGATGAAGCGGGCAATCCAGTATCTAAAATCGGTGACAAATTCTACAAAGTTAACGACAAAGGTCAACCAGTAGATGCGAATGGTAAGCCAAGTACTAAGGTTAATAACAATGGTGAACCTCTCGACGAAAATGGAACAGTAATTCAACCAATTAATACGGCAACAAATCCATTACATTCTACATTGGTGAACCCAAATGTAACGAATACAGCAGATGCTCCAAACAAGCAAACGACAAGCCCTACACAATTGGGCAATGTCACATCTGGTTTGAACAAATATGGTGATAACATCGATGGCAAACCAGTAGCAGGTACAACAACTGCTAACACAGGATTAATTGATTTATCTAAACCAACTAATGGTGATGCACCAAAAGTAAGCGATAATACTGCGGCCACTGTAGGTGATTTACGCAATATGGGTTGGATTGTATCTTCCGACAAGGTTACGAATGATGACGGCACAGCTACTGTTAAAGATTACACAGAGCAAGTACGAAATGCAAACGAAGTGAAATTTGTAGGTAAAGGCACTGCTATCGTATCTGGTAAAACAGATGCTAATGGTGTTCGTACGATCACTGTGAAAGTAGATGACCAAGTATCTACGAACAATGCGATTATGCCAACAAGCTTCACAACGAAGGATGGTACGAAAGTATATCCAGTGAAAGATGATGCAGGCAATGTAACATACCATACAACTCCAGATGGTAAAGGCACTGGTGATACTACTATCGATCCTAAGAATGTAGTGACTGCGGTGAACGGACCTAACGGTACGATAACGCCGACGACATTGCAAAATGTGAAGAGCAACTTGCCTAACGTAGATGATAAGAAACAAAAAGCCTTCCATCCAGATGGAACAGAGGTGACAGAACCAAATTCCACTACAAATACTGGTAATGCGAAAGCTCCATTGTCTCATACCGTGGTAGCGGCGATGATGTCTCCATTTATGACAAATGATAAAGGGGAATTCATCGATGCGAATGGCAATGTCACAACAGATCCTAAACAATATGTAAGAAATCCTAACTTTGCTGCTAATAATGCAGCCACAGTTGGCGACGTGTTACAAGCAGGTTGGAACTTACAAAATAATGGCACTGCGAAAGATTTCGTTAAACCATATGATACAGTGAACTTTATCAACGGTCTTGGTACAACAGCGGTGGTGACAACTCGTGATGGTAACACTACAAGTGATGTGACTTTCAACGTGAAAGCAGCGAATGGTTCTGTGACTGTTGACGAGGATGGTGTGAAAGTAACTACTGGTGAAATCACTAACAATACTAATGGATCCGTATCTGGCCCTACTACGGCAGAGAAAGCAAAACTTTTACGTGATACATTGGAAGCTGCACAAAAAGAATTACAAGTAGCTAAGGATGCCTTAAAAGAAGCTGAAACTAAATTAACTGCTAACCCTACAGATACTACGTTGCAAAAAGAAGTAGCTGATAAGAAAGCAGAGTTAGCGGCGAAACAGACACCAAAAGATGAAGCTCAAAAAGCTCATGATGAGGCAGGCTTGAACAAAGTTGCGACTGTACAAAACGTGGCAGAAGCGATCAATAATGCTGGCTTTAACTTAAAAACATCCGCTGATGGTGGAGAAAAGTTGACTACAGGTACTAAAAATGATGGCGAGTTAATTAAACCAAGCAATACTGTAGAAATGGTAGCAGGCAATAACTTAACTGTGAAACAGGATGCAAATGGTAAAATTACATATGCTACGAAGGATAATGTGACTTTCACAAATGTGGATACAGGCACGTTGAACGTAGGTAGCCCGAATACATACACGGATGGTAAAGGTAATACGTACACGAAAGTGGGCGATCAGTATTACAAACCAGCTGATGTGGTGAACGGTGCTCCTAAAGAAGGTGCGACACCAGTGACGATTCCTGCGGATGTAGTTGTGAAACCAGTTAGCCCTGTCACAATGAAAACAGAAGCGGCGAAACCGGCTACGAATAATGTTGCGGATGCGCAACCATCTAGTGTGTTGAATATTACATCTCAAGATGGCAAACCGACACAAATTATAGGTGTAGGTTCCACGTTGAATACAAATGTGGTCAAAACCAATCCAGAAGGTACAGCAACGAAACCAGGTGCTACACCAGGTACAACACCGAAAACTGAAGATGTTCATTTAGTAGATTTGAATGGCACAAAAGATGCACCTGTCAACAAAAATGCGGTTGCTACAGTAGGTGACCTACAAAATATGGGTTGGGTTGTATCTGCGAAAGATGGCAATGGCTACAAAGATGTGGTGAAAAATGCGAATGTAGTAGATTTCAAAGGTGAAAATGGTATTACTGTAACGGGATCTACATTAGAAGATGGCACTCGTCAATTAACTGTAGGTATCAAAGAAGGGGAAGTTACGAATAAAGTGATAATTACTCATGCGGATGGTACAAAAACAGAGGCAGTTAAGATTGGAGATAACTACTATAAAGTAGATGAAAATGGTAAACCAGTAGGCTTTGAAAAAGATAAAGATGGCAAACCGGCTGGAACTCCATTAACAATTAATCCGACAACAGACGCTGTAACTAATAAAGGTGCAGGATTTGTAACGGGTAATACGGTGGCAAATGCAATCCAAGATTCTGGTTGGAATATTGGTAAAGCCAATGGTAGTGATGTGGTGAAATCTGATGGTACAGCAGTTGACTTCAATAAAGAAGCAAAGGTGTACGATAAGGTAAATCCTAATGACGATGTGAAATTTGTAGATGGTGCTAACACGAATGTGTCTATGGTAACTGTAGATGCATTAAATGAGGATGGTACTAAGAAGGCAACTACTTTTGTCAAAGTGGATATTAACAGAGATTTAAAAATTGACTCTGTTACCACTGGTGGCACAGCGGTTGATAAAAATGGTAACAACCTTGTGAAAGTAGGCGACAAGTATTACAAAGAAGGAGATGTGACGGTAGTTACAAATCCAGATGGAAGTACTTCAGTCACACCTAAGAAGGATGCAAAACCAGTTCCTCCAGCAGATGTAATTCCTCCTAAAGATGGAGCTATGATCGTTAAAAATGTTGATGGAAAAGATGTGGTATCCGCCAAAGTTGACAAAGACGGCAACGGTGCCTTCGCAGTGAGCGGCAAAGACGGCAAAGATGGTGTATCTATTACTGCTAAAGATGGACAAGGTGCTATCGGTGTGAATGGTAAGGATGGTAAGAATACATCCATTACAGGAGAAAATATCTCTATTAAAGATAAAGATAATAAGAACTCCACAAGTATTGGTATTAACAATGTTACGTTAAAAGACAAAGATGGTAATACATCCACGTTGACGGCGGACAAATCTGAACTAAAAGATAAAGCGGGCAATACGAATACGAATACATCGACTACGAATGTGTTGAAGGATACAAATGGTAATACCAACGCATCTACAGCAGCAGGAACTACGTATACAGATAAAGATGCTAATAAAACAGTAGTGGGACCTAAGGAGATTAATATTACAGATAAATCCGGGGACAACACAGCATCCTTAACAAATAAAGATTTAATCTTGAATGCGAAAGATCCAAAAACTGGGGTAGATAAAACATCTCATGTATCTGGCGATAAGATTGCTTTCACAACTACTGATGAAATCGAAAAAGTAGTGGATAAAGACGGTAAACCGGTGATTGATCCAACTACTGGAAAACAAAAAGAAGTCATTAAAAATCCTGGTAACTCTACAGAGTACACTAACGAAGGATTGAAAGTCATTCCAAATAGTACAGTAGCTCGTGATGCGAATGGTAACCTTACATTCTTAGATAAAGATGGTAAACCAGTATCTAAAGATGTAGATGGTAACTACCAATATGTTGGTCAAGATGGTAAACCAGGTGAGAAATATACAGGCGCTGTGGGATCATTGAAACCAAATGTAGCAGATAGTACTCGTATCATTTCCTTCGGCATGGATAAACCTGTGTTAGATTCCAATGGTAATCCTGTGAAAGGCCCAGATGGCAAAACAGTTATGACAGAAGGTATCTCCGCTGGTATGCAACAAATTCACAATGTCGCACCAGGCACGAAAGATACAGATGCGGTTAATGTGTCTCAATTACGAGGTACAACGATCAATATCAACAATCGTATGAATCGTATGGGTGCACAAGCAGCTGCCTTAGCAGGCTTGCAATCTATCCAATACGATCCATTAGAGCCAACTCAAATTTCCGCAGGTGTAGGCTACTATCAAGGGGCTAGTGCCTTAGCACTTGGCATGAATCATTACAAAAATGAATCTACCATGTTCCATGTGGGTGCATCCGTCAATGGAAATATGAATGAAGTGATGGCCAATGCAAGTGTGACTTGGAAGTTTGGTGCTCGTGCTGATGAAACCGCAGTGAAAGATACATTCCGTCAAGGGCCTATCAGTGCATCTTACACATTACAAGATAAGGTATCTGCCTTAGAAGCACAAAACAGAATTCAAAAAGATGAATTGAATGAACTACGTGCTACAAATGCTGCTCAAAAAGCAGAAAATGAAGCACAACGTGAAGAATTAGCCTTGATGAAAGCGCAAATTGCGGAATTGTTCAAACGAATGAATGGATAATCTTAGATACTAAGAATATCTATACATGATACGTCACTTGTGATGCTATGCAGCCTTGAGGCGTTCTTCATTAGCGTAAGGGAAGAGCACGACACATTCCTCCGCAAACTGATACAGTGGTTAGGTTTGCTCCGGAACATGTCGTGCTCTTCTTGTGTTTGTGTGATGTAGGTAGTAAAGGGATGCCACAAGACTGCTACTCGTATTTATGCTCTTCAGGAAAAGATATATAGTACTCTTTTGTGTCCTTAGGGTGTGGGTAGAAAGTTGTATTTTTTTACGAGAAGGCCCTAAATATGGTATGATATAAGGTAAAGATAATACATAAGATATTCCTACATAGATAATAGGAGGTACCTACTTTGAGTAGTATATTTGATATTATTGGACCCGTTATGATTGGTCCATCTAGTTCACATACAGCGGGAGCGGCACGACTGGGGAAAATGGCTTTGTCAATTTTTCATGAGCGTCCTGAAAGTGTGACGATGACATTATATGGTTCTTTTGCAAAAACCTATCGAGGCCATGGCACAAATCGTGCTTTGGTGGGAGGTCTATTAGGGATGGATGCCGATGATGCACGTATCCGTGAGTCTTTAGAAATTGCAGAGAAAGAAAACTTTCAGTATACCTTTATTGAATCTGAAGTCGATGCAGGACATCCGAATACTGTACGATTCAATATGTATGGTAAAGAGGGAAAGCATATGTCTGTGACCGGATCATCCCTAGGTGGAGGTCGAGTGACGGTGACCAATATTGATGGCATCGATGTAGATATTACTGGGGAAGAGCATCAGATTATTGCGTTCCATACGGATCAACCCGGTGTTATTGCAGGGGTTACACATATTTTAGGGCTAGAGAAGATTAATATTTCTAGCATGCGTGTATTCCGTAAGCGCAAAGGATCAGAAGCGGTGATGCTGATTTCTACAGACTCCGATGTAGATGCTGTGGCATTACAACAAATTAAGGAAGTGCCAGGTATTTCTTCTGTTATGTATTTTGAACCATTGGATTAGAGGATACTATGAGTTATTTATACGATACAATTGAAGATATTGTACGCCTTGCGGATCGTGAAAGTATTTCTTTTTCCGAAGTGGTTTTGCGTGCAGAAATAGAAAGTACAGGTTCTGCGAAAGAATATGTGCTAGGGGAGATACAACGTCGCATTCAAATTTTTAAAGAATCTGTTCGCGATGGCATAGAAGATACAAGAAAAAGTAAGAGTGGTATGTCTGGGGGACAAGCGAAGCAATTAGATGAGGGTAAACCAGTATTTCTGAGTGATCTTACCTATCGTGCATTGAGATATGCTATTTCCGTTAATGAAGCAAATGCGAAGATGTTCCGTATTGTAGCATGTCCTACAGCAGGGGCCTGTGGCATTTTACCTGGTGTGATGCAAGCAGTAGGTGAAGTATACAATTGTGATGAGGCGTCCTATATCAATGGATTTTTAGCGGCTGCTGGGGTAGGTAATGTGGTAACAAACCAAGCCTGTGTAGCAGGTGCTGTAGGTGGCTGCCAGGCTGAAGTTGGTACCGCAGCAGCGATGGCAGCAGCGTGTGCAGTAGCTATGATGGGGGGAACTACAGAAGAGGTAGTCACAGCTATGACATTATGTATGAAAAATGTACTTGGCTTAGTATGTGATCCGGTGGCAGGCCTTGTGGAAGTACCTTGTGTGAAGCGAAATGGTATCTATGCAGTACATGCGTTAGCCTCAGCAGAAATGGCGATGGCAGGATTGCGAAGTCGTATTCCTGCGGATGAGGTAATTGGTGCTATGGACTCTATTGGACGGGCTTTGCCAGAAGCGTTGCGAGAGACTAGCGAAGGTGGCCTAGCGAGAACTAAAACTGGTATGGATATTACGAAACGCTTGGCTCATCAGAAGTAGAGAGGTGTAGTATGGGAATAGGAACATATCAAGAGACCTCTGCTTACCAAGGGGCTCTGCGTATATTGCAGACATTGCAAGAGGCGCAGTATGAGGCCTATATTGTAGGTGGTGCAGTGCGAGACATTCAAATGGGGCGTGTTCCTCATGATTACGATATCGTTACATCTGCTATGCCGGAGGTAGTGATTAAGGTATTGCGTACAGCAGGGTTTACTACCACCAGTATAGTAGGGGCTTCTTTTGGTGTGGTAGTCGTATCTTATGGAGTTCATTCGTATGAGGTGGCTACATATCGCAGCGAGCAATATGGTGATGACAGTCATCGTCCCATTTCAGTACAATATCCATCTACATTCTTAGACGATGTACAGCGACGTGATTTTACTATCAATGGCCTGGCTCTTAGCGGAAATGGAAAGGTTCGTGATGAAGTAGGAGGCTTACGAGATATAGAAGGACGTCGTTTGTGTACGATTGGATCCAGCATAGAACGCTTTCAAGAAGATGCATTACGTATGTTTCGATTGTGTCGATTTGTGGGGCAATTAGGATTTTCAATCGACCCGAGTACATGGGCAGGAATCGAGCCAAACCTGTATCGTGTAGAAGGCTTGTCCATAGAGAGAGTGCGTATTGAAATTGAAAAAATGCTGCTAAGTGACCATGTAGATTTAGCCTTAGATGCCTTGGTACAGAGCCGTTTAAATGAGCAATATTGCCAACAAACAATAGAAGGTGTAGTGAGACGCATCCCTATTTTACCGGAATTAACACATTTGGTAGATTTACCACAATCACCGGAACATCATGTATATGATGGATGGAGACATACCTTGGCTGTGGTTAAGGAAGTACCTTCTAACCTAGTATTGCGTTGGGCAGCCTTACTCCATGATGTGGGGAAAGGTGTAGAGGGTGTACGTGGCTTTCATAATGGTCGTATTACAGATCGAAATCATGATGTGGTAGGTGCTAGGATGGCTCGAGATATGTTGACTAGATTAGGGTACTCTAAAGATTTTGTGAATCTTGTAGTATGGCTTGTTGAACGTCATATGAGATTTCACTTTTATGTATCTAATCCATCAGCAGATTTACGAAAATGGATGCAAAAAGAATCTCGTGAAACTATGTTCCGTGAAACTAAGGATTTAGTAGAGGCTATGGAGTATTTAAAAGATCTCGGTGTAGCAGATGTTATTGGTGGAGGTACTAAGAAGGTGGAGCCTTCAGAAGTATATGGAAATCGCATGGTGCAGCTAGCAAGTTGTATACCGGTACATACAAAAGATTTAAACTATGATCGTAGTCTACCTGCATTGGTGGCACCATATGCGAAGGAAGTATTGCAAGCTGTTTTACAACGCGTCCAATTAGGAGAGATTCCGAATACTCCGGAGGCTATCCATAAAGCAGGTATGGCGAAGTTTAACAGATTAAAGAAAAAGGAGCAACATGCATGAAAATGCAAGCAGTAAGAAGACGAATAGATACATATGGGTCATGGTGGTTTATGGCTTTATTTTGTATTGCTCTAGGAATTACCTTGCGCTATACATATATCCAGATTATAGCTAATGATACATATTCTAAACGCTTTTCTAGTCAATTTATTACAGATAGAGTATTACAATCTCCAAGAGGAACTATTTTTGACCGTAATGGTAATCCATTAGCCTTAAGTGTAACAGTCAACTCTGTTAGTGCGGATCCTACGATGATGCGAGTGGTGGCTAAGAAAACGCCGGAAGAGGTAGCAGATGTATTGGCACCGTATGTGCGTATTTCTAGAGAAGAAATTATTAAAAAATTAAATGAAGATACAGCCTTTGTATGGATTGATCGCCTTTTAGATGTGCCGAACTCCAATGGTATAGAAGCAGCTATCAAGGAAGCAAAGTTCAACTTTATTACCTTACATAAAGAGAGCCGCCGCTATTATCCGAATGATACTTTGTTAGCGCCCGTTCTTGGATTTGTAGGATTCAATGAAGATGGCAAAGCGGATGCAGAAGGTAAGGCAGGATTAGAGGCAGCCTTAGATGATGTGATTCGCAGTAATGAGGTAAAAGTCAGCATTTATAACGATACAGCAGGTCGACCTGTTTTTGAATCTGTACAATCTCAATTTTTACCAGATCAAGAAAAATCTGTAAATCTCACCATTGATACTACGGTGCAGTTTATTGCAGAGCGTGCACTAGATAAAGCGATGGCAGATACCAAGGCTCGTAGTGCAGCCATGATTATTATGGACCCTAAAACAGGGGAAATCTTGGCAATGGCGAACAAAAATCGTGGCATGGCATCGGATGTGAATAAATTAAAGTTTGAAGACTATCGGAATAATGCGGTGGTGAGCATTTATGAACCAGGGTCTACTTTCAAACCGATTATTGCCGCCTCCGCTCTGGCAGCTGGAAAGTGGCAACTAGATACAGTGTACAATGATACGGGCACCATTCTAATCGATGGGCATACGATAAAAAACTGGGACGGTAAAGGCAGTGGTAAAGTTCGCTTACTAGATATTCTAAAATATTCCATCAATACGGGTATGGTGTACTTGGGTACGACTACAGGTGGAGAGATTTTGACGGATTATGTAAAACGCTTTGGTTTTGGTAAAGCGACAGGGATTGAATTACCTGCTGAGGGGGATGGTATCCTCTTTGATCCGAAGACAATGAGTAAATTAGATACTGCCACCATGTCCATCGGACAAGGGATTGCGGTAACACCATTGCAAATGGTACAAGCCTTCGGCGCCCTAGCGAATGGCGGTAAAATGATGAAACCTCATATTATCAAATCCATTGTAAATCCGGATGGTTCTATCTTTAAAGAAGCGAAGGATGTGGAGCAAGGTCAACCAATTCCTGAAAGTATTGCAAAACAGATTACAGATATTTTAGAGAAAGAAGTCTCCGAAGGTGGCGGACATAAAGCATATGTAGAAGGCTATCAATTTGCTGGTAAAACAGGGACGGCAGAAAAATTAGATGCTGAACATGGTGGTTATTTGAATGGTCGCTATATTGCCTCCTTTATCGGGTATGGACCTGTAGAAGATGCTCATTTTGTCGCATTAGTTGTCATTGATGACCCGCAAGGCACATTCTATGGTAGTCAAATTGCGGCGCCAGTATTCCAAGATGTGATGTCGCAATTAGTGCGGTACTATAAGCTTTCACCAACTCGTAGTAAACACAATGACAAAGATAAGGCAAAAGGTGGAACCAATGTATTAGCAGTACATCGTAATAAAGATGGATCTGTGATTGTGCCAAACTTTGTGGGACATGCCTATGGAGAGGTCCGTGATTGGGTGCATGAAGCAGGATTAACGTTCAAGCCAACCGGTACGGGCTATGCCATTTCGCAAGATGAGGGCGTGGGCAGTACCTTGGAACAAGGTGAATCGATTACAGTGCATTTTAGCCGGTAATCTTGGTAGGCTGCGTATGTACACAGAGATAGAGATGACATAGGGATACACTATGAGATTATGAATGTGAGGATATCATGATAGAATTATTAGGTAAACCAGTAGCACAGGCTCGTAAAGCTGTGCTACTGGAGAAGATGCAAGTGCTAGTAGACCAAGGTGTAACGATCACTCTAGGTATTTTACTAGTGGGTGACGATAATGCAGCCAAAATGTATGCTACGTTCATGGAAAAAGTGGCGAAAGGAGCGAACTTTGTCACGGAATTAGTAGAATTACCAGAAACTGCTACGCAAGAAGAGGTAGAGGCGGTGATTCATCGATTCAATACAGATGAACGCATCTATGGCGTGTTGCCGTTGATGCCGATGCCACAACATATTGACAGTGAAGTGGTGATTGGTGCCTTAGACCCAGCGAAGGATATTGATGGATTAACTACCTATAACATTGGACTAGTTAGTTCTGGTAAAGGTGGGTATGTGCCGTGTACGCCAAAGGCTTGCATGGCTATCGTAGACCATTATGGCATTGAACTATCTGGTAAAAAAGTAGTTGTCCTAGGTCGTAGCCAAGTGGTGGGTAAACCAGTGGCGCTATTGGCACTAGAACGTAATGCGACAGTGACGATCTGTCATTCTAGAACGCAAAATTTAGAGGCGGAATTGGCGCAAGCTGACGTAGTTATTGCTGCTGTGGGCAAGGCACATATGGTGCATGGATCTATGCTGAAAGAGGGCTGCATTGTGATTGATGTAGGAATCAATGAGTTAGAGGGACAGACTGTAGGTGATGTGGACTTTACCTCTGCCAGTGAAGTGGCGTCTGCCATCACTCCTGTGCCAGGTGGCGTTGGGTCTGTGACGACTACCATGATGTTAGAAGGATTATACGAGGCGTATTATGCACGAAATGGCCATCGCTGAGGGAATTGTGGATGTGGCGATAGATACTTTGAAAGCTAACGAAGGCACCATTATCCACGCTATACAAGTACAGATTGGCGTCTTATCTGGAGTAGAACCAGATGCCTTACACTTTTGTTTTGATGCGGTGACGCAAGGGACACCAGCACAAGGGGCTAAACTAGAGATAGAAACGCTCCCTATGAAAGGTCGTTGTTTAGATTGCCATCAAGAGTTTACAATGGAACAGTATCGTCATGTATGCCCGCACTGTGAAAGCTTTGCCGTAGAAGAATTGCAAGGCAGGGAATTGCGTGTAGCATCTATCGATATGGATTAAAAGGAGTACTATGGAAGTACAAGTCATGACAAATGTATTGGCAAAAAATGATGCCATTGCAGAAACACTACAACAACAATTTAAAGATAAACACATTTTAGTGATGAATTTATTGGGTTCTCCAGGAGCAGGTAAAACCTCCCTATTAGAGGCCACCTTACAAACATTGTCTAAGGACTATCGCATTGCAGTGATCGAAGGTGATTTGTTCACAGATAAAGATGCGGAGCGTATTCATGCTACTGGTGTGCCAGTGATTCAAATTAATACTGTCGGTGGTTGCCATCTAGATGCGAATATGATTCGCGAGGCCATTGGCGAACTAGATTTGGACGCCTTAGACTTAATCATCATTGAAAATGTAGGTAACTTGGTATGTCCAGCAGAATTTTTCATCGGCGAAGATATGAAAGTCACTGTCCTTTCTATCACGGAAGGGGAAGATAAACCATTGAAATATCCGTTGATTTTTAAAGAATCTTCGGCGGTTCTATTAAATAAAGTCGATTTATTACCTTATGTACCGTTTAAAATGGATGAAGCCATTCGAGATATTAACTCCCTGCAACCAGGTGTGCCTATCTTTCAAGTGAGCTGTACACAGGCAGAAGGGCTTTCACCATGGATTGCTTGGGTGAAAGAACAATTAGAGGAGCGACGTAACCATGAAAACTAATTGGAAAGTTACCCTAGCAGCTATGGCAGTAGTAGGCATGGTGGGCTTACAACCGCAGACTGTACTGGGACAAGATACCAGTGGGAATACTGTCAACAAACAGGTAGAGTCTGTTGTTACTGAACAAGATGCTGGGGAGAATGCTGTAAACAAGAAAGCTGGATCGATTACTACTGAGCACGGTGCTGTTGAAAAGAAAGTAGAAACAGCAGAGCAAGGAAAAACTGTATTAGAGACGAAGAGCAATGGTACTACTGTACAACGGAAGGTGACGGTGGGGACAGTGACCCTTGACTTGACGCCGGAACGAGTGGCAGAAGAGTTAGCGCTACGCAAGTTCTTACAAGAGAAAAAAGCGTCCTTTGTAGAAGGGGAAGAGGAAAACTTAGAACTAGTAGGTACTTCCTATACGGCGAATCGTATACCGCAACTTATCATTACCGATGCATTTGTAAGTGCATTACAATCGGAAGCGAAAGCTCGCGTGGAAGCCAAACAACATGAGCCTTGGGCATTTCCAGATGTGGATGTGTTGAAAGAAAAGCTAGACGTTATCGGTAAAAAGAAAACCGTTACTATGCATGCTAGTGATACTGTAGGTGAGAATGATGTTGATGGGGTAGGTGATTCGGTAGAGACGGAGTCTGAAGATACAGGGGAAAGCAAGCCAGAGACAAGTAAATCTGATACAGCTAATGCGCCTAAATATAGTAAAGATAACAGCACAGGAGAGCATAAAACTTCTAGTATGACTGAGGGGACCGTAACAGATGGAAAGGCTTTAAAGCACATAGATGATGCGAAACAACCTAAAACTCCTGCATATCCTATCGACCTATTGTGGACAGATAAGTCGACTATCTTCTTGCATGAAGATGTACATGTAGGCGCTACACGTGGGGAAGTGCTCTTTGCTTGGGGTGCACCACAGGCTATGTGGCGTGATAACAAAGATGGTTCATTGCTGTGGCTATATATAGGCGAACTTGGTAAAGAAAAAACTATAACAAAAAACAAAAAAAGTTCTATGCAAAAGGAGGAGTTTTCACAGTTGGTGAAGAACTCTTATACTAGTGACTCTTTAGCAGGTTCTAACAGTTCTGTGGGTTATGTGTGGCTTTCACTGAAATATGGGAAAGTGACACATTTGGGAATGATTACGGGTCAAGACTGGCCTCGTTTTGCTATACCAGCCACTACATTAGAAACGTTTAAGCCGAATACAATGACGGAATCAGATTTCTCGTTGATGGGTTACCGATTAGGCGACACATTTACCAATGATCCTAACCGATCTTGGGAAGAGCGAGGAAAACTGTATGGTCAGGAATTTTTAGGTTATAAGGATGTAGTTATCGCATATAACAAGGAACACGAAATCACTCGTGTCATGATCAACTCATCGCTTGGTACGACGAAACGCGGCATTTCACTGGGAGATTCTAAATACTTACTGCTCTATCTCTACGGAGTGCCAGATTTTGAAGAACCTGCTAATCATCATGATAGTACTAAAGGTGTAGTGTATGGCTATCGCCATCCGGTGCTAGAACATACTTACCTATTGTTTACATTAGATGACAAATTTGTTAGAGAAATTATGTTGTCAAACCAAAAGAAAAGCGAACTTGTTTCGGCTATCTAGCCTGTGGCGTTCGTGACTAAGTTATATAAAGGGAAGAGCACGGCATACTCCTCACAAACGGTATTTCATAATGTTTGTTTGGAGCACGCCGTGCTCTTCTTGTGTTTGTACGATGTTGTCAGTAAGGGAACGCCACAAGGCTACTACGCAAAATTGCGTCACTTGGGAGGAGGGAAGACCGCAATAGACCCCCTCAGAAACGGCATTTCATGATGTTTCTTCGGAGGTATATTGCGGTCTTCTTGTATTTGCAAATGTGAGCAATAAAGAACGCCACGCTATTTCTATCCACAATGGCGTTCTAGAGGGAGGAGCACTCCGTGCTCTTCTGGTATATAGGTATATGAGAAAATATGCTTATTTCATCAGAGAAGACGCTTGCAATATTATCTTTATTGATACAAATTTGTATGCTAATCATAGCACTTTTAGACTTACTATATAAGTAATGAAAAAGCCTAACGAATAAGGTCTGGACATCTTAATACGTTAGGCACATTTTCATTTCAAACTTTCTTGAGATGAGCCTAACGCCGATCAAACGTTGATGGCTCTTCTTTTTTTGTGTGTTTAGTATACGATATTTTACAATAAAAAACTACTATAAAATGCA
The DNA here is from genome assembly GCA_963523985.1 of uncultured Veillonella sp. Lineage (GTDB taxonomy): Bacteria > Bacillota > Negativicutes > Veillonellales > Veillonellaceae > F0422. The sequence goes on along the minus strand of CAUREE010000020.1, from coordinate 6,134 downwards.
TCTTGAATTTTGCAACTTGAATTGGGGGGGGGGTAGCTTTCTAATTAGGCATTTGACACAATGTGATTTGAATAGTATTATATATCAGTATTTCATATGTAATTAGTAGGTAAATAGAATGGATGGTAAGGGAGGCAAGTGGATGAATAGTAAGTCGATAGCAGCCATTGTGATGACAACGGTGCTTGCTACAGGATATGGAACTGTACAGGCAGTAGGACAGGGTTCTTATGCTTCGCAGGGATTACGGGTTGCTACTGAATATTCCGTCGGAGTAGGAGGTAGTCTTCATGTGCTTGGTGATAATGCAACAGTTGTAGGTACAGACATTGCAGAGGCATATGATAAGGGCACATCCGTTGGAGGATATGCAGGAACAAGTGGTTATGATGGGTCTACTAATCTTGGATATAATGCATTAGGTCGTGCTTTCAACACGATAGCATTGGGAAGACTGACTGTATTATATGGAAATCAATCGATGGGTATTGGGTATAAGATACGTGCTTCCTTTGGTGTTGAAAATGGTATGGCCATTGGTGAATCGTCAAGGGCGAGTGCAACTAATTCTATTGCGTTAGGGTCTCAAACGGTATCCAACCGTGATGAGGGTGTAGTTGGATATGATCCTTTGCATATAGCTGTTGTAAAGGATCCAGAGAAAGATAACTTACAGTTACCTACTGCGTTACAAGAGGAAATAGCCACAAAAAAAGTAGAATATGAAGCTTTGCAAGATGAATATGAAACGATTCAAAGGAACATATATAAATTATTTGAAAAAAGAAAAGAATTAATAGGTGAATTAACACGGGGTGAAGTGACAGATCAAGCGGAATTAAACGCAATTAGGGCTCAAACAGAGGAACAATACGTTCTGTTAAAGAAAAAAGATGCAGAGTTAATCAATAAGAAAGCAGAAATCAATCAGATAGCCGGTACTTGGCGGTCTGGACAAGGCGCTATATCTATTGGCAATTCTGAAAAAGGGGATACAAGGCAGCTTATAGGATTAGCAGCTGGATCAGAAGATACTGATGGCATTAATGTGGCACAACTAAAATCGTTAGATTTGGCGGCTCATCGTGCATTGGATAGAACGATTGGACAGTTGCGGCATGAAGCAAGACAAGGGAATACGATGACGGCTGCTCTTGCTGCACTAAAACCAGTCGCTTATAAAGTCAATGAACCAACGCAAGTGTTAGCAGGTGTAGGACAATATGCTGGTCATAGTGGCTATGCCCTAGGGGTGGCTCATTATAGGAATGAACGAATGATGGTGAATGCGGGGGCAGCACTTTCAGGAAATCAATTGGTGTATAATGCGGGTGCTACTTTACGATTAGGTAAAAAAGGGGCATCCTTAGCTGCGGATAGAACTCATCTATCAATAGACAGCTTATTTGAAGCATTACAACGAGAGCAAACTAGAAACCAACGTCAAAAACAAGTACTACGAGAGTTGGAACTAGAAAACCAACAGTTGCACCAAGATGTGGAGCAACTAAAACAGATGGCAAGATAATAGATATATGATAAAAGATAGGATGAAATGAGGTAAATGATGAAAAGACATTGTGTAGTACCTTTGATACTAGCTGGTATTTTGGCAACAGGTGTAGGAAGTGTGCAAGCAGCGGGCAATGATTCTTATGAAGCTGGTGGAGGTAATGCTTCTGGAGATAATTCTGTAGCCATTGGGGATTCAGCATCGGCTGTTGAAAATGAGTCTGTGTCCATAGGCGCTGGGGCAGTTTCTGCAAAAAGTTATGGCGTAGCAATCGGTAGAGAAGCACAAAGTGATAAAGCAGGTGCCATTAGTATGGGGTATAAAGCAAAGGCTATGGGTGAAAATGCTTTGGCATTGGGACGAGAGGCTCAGGCGCACGGAGAAAACGGTTCTATTAGTATAGGCGCTGAAGCTATTACTGGGGATGGCAGCAGTGGCTCGGTAGCCATCGGTACATCGGCTAAAACAGAGGCCGAGGATAGTGTGGCGCTAGGATCGTATACATTAGGGAACCGAAATAAAGGGGCTTTAGGATATGATCCGTCTGAAGAGTTTGTAGTAAAAGGTGCTAATGGGACATTACAAGTAAACACGGCTAACTCAGGTGCTACTGGCAGTACATCGGCAAGTACATGGCAATCCACGAGAGGTGCTGTATCTATTGGTAACTCCAAAACAGGAGACACAAGACAGTTGATAGGTCTAGCAGCAGGCTCTGAAGATACGGATGGTGTCAATGTAGCCCAATTAAAATCCTTGGAAACAGCTACATACAAAGCGATTGATACAGCGGCTAAAGGATTGCGTGGTGAAATTCATCGAGGGAATGCGATGACAGCAGCCCTAGCAGCCCTAAAACCTATCCAATATAAAGTAGATGAACCAACACAAGTAATGGTAGGTATCGGTAAACAGGAAGAAAAAATGGGCTATGCCCTAGGTGTGGCGCACTATACCAATGAAAGAACTATGTTTAATGCAGGGGCCGCTTTCTCAGATGGTCAAATGATCTATAACTTGGGTGCTACACTTCGTTTTGGTAAGGGTGGTGAAGGTGCTGGTGCCTTTGGGGATAATGCATCCCTTTCTGTATTAGCTGGCGAGCTACAAGCAGAACGACAACAAAATGATCGCCAAGAACAGGCTATTGTTAATTTACAATCGGATAATCGACAACTACGGGCTGATGTAGAGAAGTTGAAACAACTTGTTTCGGCTAAGAAATAGGTCGTCACTGATTACGCTATGTAGCCTATGGCGTTCGTAACTGAATAGGATAAAGGGAAGAGCACGGCATACTCCTCACAAACGGTATTTCATAATGTTTGTTCGGAGCACGCCGTGCTCTTCTTGTATTTGTGCGATGTAGTCAGTAAGGGAACGCCACAAGGCTACTACAAAATGCATCTTGAATTTACAACTTGAATTGGGGGGGGGTATCTTTCTAGATAGGCATTGGACGAACTAATAAAGTACAAATTATAATAAAATGTAATATTCATAGTAAATTACTGTACTTTAATCTATTAGGAGAGGTGTTATATGAAACATAAAGCCACGTTAAGAGTATTAATAGCTAGTGCGTTGACGGCTAGTTATATGGGTGTCAATGCAGCCAGTGCTGGTGCTTATGAGGCTGGTGATGGAGCAGTTGCAGGTCAAAATTCGGTAGCTGTTGGTTCTAATGCGAAGGCAATGGGTCAGTATGGAGTTGGTATTGGGAACTCTTCTAAGGTGCATAATCATGGTGTTGCGGTAGGTGCCAATGCAGAAGCAGAAGAGTACTATTCTATGTCTCTAGGAGATAGTGCAGTTTCAAAAGATAAATATGCAGTGTCTGTGGGCGGTAAATCGAATGCTTTGAAAGAAGGTTCTATTGCCATAGGCTATGAAGCTACGGTGGGTGAAGCAGCTACGGGAGAATCTACGGAGAGTGTAGCTTCCAATAAAGGTGGTACTAACTCCGTGGCTGTGGGGCGTAAATCGAAAGTAGTAGGAGATACTGCTATTGCCATTGGGTATGGTAGTCAAGTGAATAAGGATTCTGGTATTGCTATTGGTAGTGGAGCTATTTCTAATATAAGAAGTGCTATTGCTATTGGTGAGGAAGCAGGTAAAAATTCTAGTTATACTGGAACTGCAAGTAATGAACCAGGTAGTATTTTTATTGGAAAAATGGCTGGTCAAAATGTAGTTGGTAATATTAACACCTTTGTAGGTTCGAGTGCAGGGACTGGTACAAAAGGCCATAATAATATAGCTGTCGGTAATGATGCAGGAAGATCTGTAAATGGTGAACATAATATATCAATCGGCTTCAATTCGTCTAAATCTGCGAAAGGATTGAATAATGTGGCCATTGGTCAAAATTCTGGAACCAATATAAAAGGACATACGAATGTATCGATTGGCTCTATGTCAAATAATTTTGATAAAGAAACTTCCATTACTAATGCTGTTGCTATGGGGCATCAAAGTGAGACTACAGCAAATGAGACCGTAGCTTTGGGCGCAGCTGCTAAGGCTGGTGCTGCAGGTGCAGTAGCTCTTGGTATGGGAAGTAAGGCGACAGGAGAGACTTCCGTAGCTTCTGGTTATGGATCGGAGTCCAATGCATACGCTACGGCTCATGGTGCTTTTGCTAAGGCATTAGGAGTACAATCTGTTGCGGTAGGTTATGCGAGCAAGTCTACAGGAAACTATGCAATAGCACAAGGGGGATTTGCAAAAGGTAATGGTGACTTTAGTGTTGCAATAGGCTATGCAACAGAAGCAAATGGTGCACGTTCAGCAGCATTTGGTGTGCAAGCTATTTCAAATGGCGCTAGAAGTGTAGCCTTAGGGAATCTCGCAAAAGCAGAAGCAGAACAGTCTGTTGCTCTAGGGTATAATGCATTGAGCGACCGTAATGCCGATGAGATTGGGTATGACCCATCTGAAACAGCTGTTGTGAAAGGTGCAGCAGATGTCTTACAATTGAGCGCAGATTTACAAGCACAAGTTGATGCAAAGGATGCAGAGTATACGTCGTTACAACAAGAAGTTGTAGCGATTCAAGCAGAACGTACTACACTATTAGCAAAACAAAAAGAATTGGAGGCTGCTAATAATACGACGGAATTAGAAACTGTCAATGCGCAACTAGCAGATAATAAAACTCGTTTAGATGCGAAAAATAAAGAAGTATCTGATAAAGCAATAGAAATTAATAAACTGGTAGGTACTTGGAAAGCAAGAAAAGGTGCGGTATCTGTTGGTAACTCTACCACTGGAGAAACTCGCCAAATTATTAATGTAGCAGCAGGTACAGAAGATACTGATGCAGTAAACGTGGCGCAATTAAAAGCTGTATCAAATGGAGGTTTTGCGGTATCAACAAACTCATATGATGTTACTGATGAAACAACAAAAGCTAGCACAAAAGGCACGTTAATTAGAACTAAGCTTGGAGGCATTCTTCCAATCGAAGGAAAAGCAAGTACTGTGTATGGATCTGATGCAGCACCGGTTGCGAACTATTCCTCTGATAATTTGATTACCTATGCGGATGCGGGTACCGTACGTATTGGTATGCTGAAATCTCCGACTTTCACAAGTGTGTCCATTGGTGATACAACCCCAATTACATTAGCAGTTACCGATGGAAAATTGACTGCTGGTGGTAACGAAGTCATCACTAAGGGGAACTTTACGACTGTTTTTAATGAATTATATAAGATCGGCGATGGCTTAACTACCGCAACTGAAGATGGTAAGACGGTTATTAAGCTGGATAAAGAAACGCTTAAAAATGATGCTGACTTCAAAGGACCAAAAGGAGACACAGGCGAAGCCGGTAAATCTGCATATGACTTATGGAAAGCGAAAGATGGCAATGCAGGTAAAACAGAAGATGAGTACTTAGCAAGCTTAAAAGGTGAAAAAGGTGATGAAGGTAAATCTGCTTTAGACGCATGGAAAACCATCCCAGGCAATGAAAACAAAACCGCTTCTGATTTTGCAACAGCTATCAAAGGTGAAAAGGGCGAAAAAGGCGATAAAGGTGATGAAGGTAAATCAGCGTTAGATGCGTGGAAATCCATCCCTGGTAATGAAAACAAATCCGCTGCTGATTTTGCTACAGCGATCAAAGGTGAAAAGGGCGAAAAAGGTGACGAAGGTAAATCGGCTTTAGATGCATGGAAATCCATCCCTGGTAATGAAAACAAAACTGCTTCTGATTTTGCTACAGCGATCAAAGGCGAAAAGGGCGACAAAGGTGATGAAGGAAAATCAGCCTTAGACGTATGGAAATCGATTCCAGGTAACGAAAACAAAACTGCTGCCGATTTTGTAACAGCGATCAAAGGTGAAAAGGGCGAAAAAGGCGAAAAAGGTGACGAAGGTAAATCAGCCTTAGATGCATGGAAATCTATTCCAGGTAATGAAAACAAAACAGCTGCCGATTTTGTAACAGCGATCAAAGGTGAAAAGGGCGAAAAAGGCGACAAAGGTGATGAAGGAAAATCAGCGTTAGACGCATGGAAATCCATCCCTGGCAATGAAAACAAATCCGCTGCTGATTTCGCTACAGCGATCAAAGGTGAAAAGGGCGAAAAAGGTGACGAAGGTAAATCGGCTT
>CAUREE010000019.1:0-25905 GCA_963523985.1 uncultured Veillonella sp. | reverse complement strand
TTGGCTCCTCGAGTAGGACTCGAACCTACGACCGATCGGTTAACAGCCGATTGCTCTACCTGCTGAGCTATCGAGGAATGAACAAACTGGAGCGGAAAACGAGATTCGAACTCGCGACCCCCGCCTTGGCAAGGCGGTGCTCTACCGCTGAGCTATTTCCGCATGTATGCAATCCATGTTTTTCTTTCTTGCGACTGCTTACTTATAATACCAAAAAACTCGGATAGTTGTCAACAAGTTTTTAAAAATATTTTTTACTCTGCGAAAACCTATGAACAACCCGTGACATTCCTTCATTACAATACGCTGGAGTACCCAGCTAAGATGTTGATTATAGTGATTTCTCCCTTACAATCAAAAGGGATATTTATGTATAATCCGTCATAAAAAAGTTGTAGCAAAATATACACAGTATATTTCACTACAACCTTTACAGTTCATCTCTACACAAAAAGTCTTACATATCTTGGATTTTATATAACCTGACAGACATGTCTAGCCTATCCATTAAATCTAATACATCAACTAATATATCTTTGTTCTTCATAGATATCACCATATATATGAATCATATCTCTAAAAAGATTTTTTTGAAAACGTTCAGTTAATTTATTTCCATCAGTGAGCAAGTCCACATTCATTTGCAATACTTCTTTCAATGTTTCTAAAAGACCGCCCACTTCAAACAAACTAATCTCATCATTATCAAAGACTACAAACAAATCTACATCACTAGTTTCATTAGCTTCACCACGAGCATACGAACCAAATACATAGGCCGATTTCACGTGATATAGTTCTAGGACTGGAGTAATTAAGTTACGAATCTCATTGAATGTTTTCATACTATACCCTCCTTTTCTATATTATACCACATAATTAGTACGTATTACCGTCCATCTTGTCGTTCAGATCCCGGTCCATCAACAGCTACGTTTACGCTAGCTTCGCCGAATGTTTTCATATCGTTCAACATGTGCATGCCCGCATCAAGCACAGACAATCCCATAGTGGAACCCAAAGCTTCATCCATTTCAAAGCCGTAGAATAGATGTGGCTGGATGCCTAAGTATTTCATTTGCGCTTTTTGTACTGGTTCTCCCATATGGACAGATGGGAACACGTAATTCATAACCCCTTCGTTGATACACTTTGCAGCGAGTACGGCTGCGCCTGTTTCTGCTGTGTCGAAAACCACCGCCATACGATGGTTTGCCGCTCCTAGGATGAGTCCTGTTAAGACCACCACGTCCGGAGATCCTACAGTAGCCAATACATGAGCTCCATCTTGGCTCGGCAATTGATGTTCAGCCAAGCTCGCCGTCAATTGTTTCGCCTTTTCTTGGATGCTCAAGGTGCAATTATTCTCTGTTAATAACTCTACCATTGGGTATCCTGTGATAGCCGCTGTCACCGCCAACGCTGAAAGTAAGCTTCTTTCACCGACAGTGCCGATAGCGATCGTTTGGTATCCTTTTTCACACAATTCATCTGCCAAGGTAAATCCTACTTCTAAACCTTGTTCAACAATTTCAGGGCTCAATGCCGCATGCATGCGGAAAAATTTAGAACCTTTCGCTAATTTATGTTGGCGCACACCTTCGATATGACTTGTATCAAGTTCTAACCCTGCATCTACTAAGAACACATGTGCCCCAATCTTCTTCGCAGCACCATGAGTTGCAGAGTGACTAGATGCCAATCGCTCCATAGCTTTCAAACTTTCCACACCATGGGTTTGGTTTTGTGGTCCATCCACAGCGATGTCAGCACCAACGATAACAACAGCATGACGAAGGTGGTTAGGTTTTTCTTCTTTCAAAATCCCTGCCATACGTTCTGTAATTTTTTCTAATCGCGCCAAAGAGTACAACGGTTTTGTAAGGTTATCGATACGCAAACGACATTCCTCCATGGACGGTTTGTGCAATGGTTCGATGACAATATTACGCATGGTGTTCACCTCCTGCAACTTCATGGAACATTTCTACTGCTAGGTTCAACATTTGCATTTGCATAGATCCGCCTGTGGCCTCACCGAGGCAGAATCCAAGGTCTACATAGGCTTCAAGGCCCAATGTTTTCAACGCATCTTTATGAGCTTTTTCAGCCGACAAATGAGATGCCATCACGTAATCCATAGCGTGCGGATTCATAGCGTGTGCAATGAGTGCGCAGGCTGTAGTGTTGAATCCATCGATGACCACCAATGCATGATTCGCAGCCGCCCCTAGAATAACACCTACCAAGCAAGCAAACTCTAATCCTCCTACGGCAGACAAAACACCCAATCCATCTGAAGCTGGAATATGTGCATATTTCACTAGCGCATCGTACACAACTTTTTGCTTCACTTTTAAGCGTTCATCTGAAATATTCGTGCCTCGTCCTGTCGCTTCTTCTGCTGAAAGTCCAGAGAACTTCGCTGTAATGACTGCACTGGACGTGGTGTTTCCAATGCCCATTTCGCCTACTAGGAAAGTGTTGAAGCCTTCTTTCACCTTTTCTTCTACAAAAGCAATACCTACCTCTACCGCTTCTATTGCTTTTTCCAAAGGCATAGCAGGCTCTTCCAACATATTATTCGTACCGCCTACCATCACCTTGCGATGGTGTAAACCTGGTACCGCTGATAAGTCGCCAGCCACCCCTACATCAATGACTTCAATTTGAGCCCCGCAATAATTAGCCAGCGCATTCGCAGCCGCCCCTTTAGGAATCAAGTAGTTCATGGTCATATGTACCGTTACCTCTTGAGGATACGCGCTAACACCAATTTTTGCCACACCATGGTCACCAGAGGCGATGATCATGCAAGGCTTAGGAGCCGTTGGGTTCGGTTGATTCGTCGCCGCTGCATAATGCTCTACCATAGTTGCTAGCTTTCCATACGAACCATATGGAGTCGCCTTACTCCACTCTTCCCCAATTGCTCGTTCAATCTCTTTATTCCGTGGCACAATCCGTGCCAACGTACTTTCATATAAACTCATACGTCCTCCTATGTGAAATCCATCATAAGAATACAAAAAAACATAGCCCTAGACTATGCCAAGTTGATTTCATTATAAAGTATTTTTTGGTCAGTTTCAATTTTTATATTCATTTTGTTGCTGGGATAGTGTCGCCCACATGTATGCTGTAAAAACTGCCCTCCGCGAAAGTTTTGACAGCATACATGTGGGCTTCTGATACAATAGCATAGATGAAACTATAAAAATTGAAACAGACTGAGAAAAATAAGCGGGAAGAGAGTTACTTATTTTTGTATACTTCACGTCTATGTGCTACTTCTACTATAAAAATAGTAACTTCTGTATCATTAATTTCCGCAAATAATCGATAATCTCCTACTCTATATCGCCATACGCCAGAAAGATTTCCTGTTAGCATTTTTCCGTGGATTCTAGGATCTAATGTACCTACTAAATATTTCAAAACCCAATGTTTTATCATCCTTGCTATGGATGGGTCTAACTTTTTAATTTGCTTTATAGCATGTTCTGAAAATTTAACCGAAAACACTAGATACCAAGCTCCTTCCAAACCTCTTCATGATCATAAACTTTTCCATTATGAAGTTCTCGTCTTGCCTTTAAAATGCGTTCCTCATTAATTTGCAATTCATCCTCAATCGTATCTAGCACTAGATTACGAATAAAGGAAGATACATTTAAGTTATTAGCAGCCACATACGCTTGAATCATTTGGCTCTCATCTTCAGATAAACGTAAAGAAATAGTAGTAACCATAAATTTCCCTCCTTTTTGTAATACATGTAATACTTTAATTACAGTATATCATATACACACCCTCAGTCAAGAAAATCACACACTCTTCAATCGGAACTCTAAACCACATGCTCCCCCTAGGGAGCCCCCGCTCAGAGCGTTTTAAATTCCTCTCTCGATAAACGCAAAGGAGCCCCCATGTGTTCTGTCAAAAACTTTCGCGTAGGGCAGTTTTTGCGGAATACATGGGGGCTCCCCCCAGCTTTACATACAATATGGAATTTAAACCGATATGAGCGAACGACCTCTCCATTTGTTCGACTGCCAGCGCCACACAAATATAAGCGCTCGTATAATCTCATCGATAGCCATAGCAATCCACACGCCTACAAGTCCCCATCCCAAGACGATACCAAAGTAATAGGATAAGGTCACGGCGAACATCCACATGCCAAAGACGCCTACGAACACGGGAATGCGAATATCTCCCGCCGCTTGCAAGCATTGGACCAACACAATGTTGGCACCACGACCAATTTCCAAAAATATTTCGATAAACAAGACAGCTTTCGCCAAATCAATAATCTCTTGATTATCCGTCACAAGCCGCATCACTGGTTCACAAGCAAGGTAAAACAAGGTGCTCAATCCGACGCCAATGGAAACCCCTGCCGCTGTTGTGAGCCACACACGGCGGGATACTTCTTCTTCTCGTTTGGCTCCCATGAGGAATCCTACCACAATCTGCGCTGCATTGGCCAAGGCAATGGTATACATATAACAAAAGGTAGCGATGATGTACACATATACTTTTGTTGTGATCACCACAAGCCCCATGAGATTCACCATCTTCATGATTACAGTCTGTGACAGTTGATAGGACAGTGTTTCTCCTCCCGATGGTACGGAGATAAACAGCAATTGTCGCAGTGTTTCCCACCGGAATGGGCGCAAATAATCTACTTTCAAACGAGCACTCAGCAAAGATTGATGGCACCAGATAATAAGACCTAGTCCCAACACCTTGCTCAACACTGTTGAAATGGAGACCCCTAAGACACCCATGCTAGGAATCGATGCCCACCCATAAATTAATACATAGTTTAATATAATGTGGACTATGTTCATCACCAGGGCAATCCACATGGAAATACGAGGCATTGAATGCCCCCTAAATACTGCCACATAGGTCGTATAAATACCCGTGATAGGAATACTAGCTGCTACGATATTCATGTATAAACTAGTTTCTTCTAGAATTTCTTGAGGCACTCCTAACCATTCGCACAATGTCTTATGAAATACAATGACCACTGTGCCTGCCACAATGCTAAACAATGTATGAAAGGCTACACTGATTGTGTATACCTCATCTATTTTATCTGGCCGTCTTGCCCCTAAATATTGGGCAATTAAGATAGTCGTAGCCGTGCTCATGACGATCAACAAAAAGAGAATCATATTGATAATCTGATTTGCATTTGCCACCGCTGCTACGGCCGTTTCTGCATAATGACTGAGCATAAACTGGTCTACATTGCCCAATAGCATTTGCAGAAATAGTTCAATAAAAATAGGAACACTCAGTGCCCCCACAGATAAAGATATATCTTTAGTTACTTTCATAGGGATTCATTCTTTTCTAATGCGCCATTTGCTACTAACGATTCCCAGCTCGCTACTAAGCGATAGCGGGCTTCTACTTCCGCCTCTTTCCAATGTTCCCCTTCAGGAAACCATTCGCTTGGCACCTTACTACATTTGGTAAAATTCAAGGTATACCCCATGGAGCGTACTTCTTTGGATGCCCACCAGGCTCCTACCCGGTCGCGGCTATCTAAGTAGACCGAGTCTAAGCCGGTTTCCGCTACCCAAGCCATAATTTCTGACCAATATTCTTCTGGAACTACGCTATTAACCAATGTTTCTTGTAAGGCTTGATTCGCCACTTCCAATGGGTTCTCTACCCCTACACCTGGCGTATTTTGCACCTCTTCTAGCACTTGGTCTACAATATTTTGTGCTGTGTCCATCATACTATCGTTCCTTTCTACGCATCCATATTATAGTTTGCCCATCTTTCATAGATGTATAGTATCTCAAAAAACATTCCCCCACATGTGTCACCCACAACCTTATCACGGAAAAATACAATTATACTACATCATAGATCTGATACCATACTACACTGATTTCTAATCTGTGGTCAAGCTTAGCAAACAGTTACTTAACTACATCCATTCTACGCTTTTGTAGCACGACCTTTATCCCATGCCAAGATAAATATTGTAACGATAATAAGGGTCATACCAATCATATCCCACTGGGAAAACTGATTGCCCAACAACAACCATGCTAGTACCGCAGCCGATATGGGTTCAATCGATGAAAGTATAGAACCCGTTACAGCTCCCACACGTCGAACCCCTTCTAAATAAGCATTAAATGACACCACTGTACCGAAGATAATAATGCTCCAAAAACCACCGTGTGTCCATGGGTCCCAAACAATCCCTTCCGAACTTGGTTGGGTGGCAATCCATGCAAAGGCTCCACCAATCAGCATGCCAAATCCTACAATAGGTATAGTGCCATATCGTTTCAGCAAAGGTACTGGTTGTACTGTATAAATTCCAACTGCTACCGCTGACAACATGCCCCACAGTAAAAGTGTATCATCTAAAGCAGATATATCCCACACACCTTGTAATGCAATGATACCTGTACCTATGGTAGCTAGCACTACACTGAATAGTTCCGCAATACGTGGTAACTGTAAGCGAGTGACGGAAATATATAGAATAATGAGCGCTGGGCCTACATATTGCAAAACTGTTGCAATCCCTGCACCTGCATAGGCGATGGCTTTAAAATAAGTATATTGGCACATCCACATACCAAAAACCCCAAATATAACCAACCGCAAGGTATCTTTCCAATCAGAAAAAACCTTAAAAATAGAGCTACGCCCTTGATAAAATGCAATGGTTACTGTAATGATTCCTGCAATGACAAGTCGCATCGCCACTACCCATTCCGCTGACATCATACGCTGTTGCTGTACAAATTGCGAAGACATCCCTGAAAATCCCCATAGAACGGCTCCCAATGCAATGAGTAACATCCCTTTCATTACATAGGCATTCATTATTCCTCCTCAGTTAACAAGCTCTTATGAATTTTCACAACTACTTTGCGAATCTGTTGCACCTCATGAGGGGCAATCAATGTACGGTGCAACTCGCCAGGATAAAAAATGCAATAATCCCCAGAACGCACATCGATTGTTACAGTGCCGTCTTGCGTAGGATCATAGAAGTAACAATCCTTGTCATCATAAGCCTCAACCACATCGGGCAAAGTTTGACGAATGAGAACCTCCATTTTCTCTTCCCCAGTCACTAGAAATTGCACATCCATATAATCCTTATGCCCTTCAATCTTCGTCTCCTCATAGATCCGCGTATTCACAATATCCACATTCGCATACATCAAGTCATCCTCTATCGGGTAACGACCACCCTCAAACGTCGTGAAATCGTGAGCTTTCAGAAACTCAAGCGCCCTCTCCACCGCCTGCGGATACTGAAACTGTTTGTAATCTATAGCAATATTTTGATAAATCATGAGCTACTCCTTTATCATTACACCCTGCGAACCGTGCATCCTCATAGCACCCTCACATGAATCGTATCTATCTATTGTTACTATACTAGCATAGCCATATAAGGTCAAACACTATTTTGAGGATAACATGGATATATTAGACTGTCTCATTATCTATTTTAACAATGCTACTTTTATTCTCTCACAAACTGTGATATACTATAAGTAACAAAAGAAGAGCCCCAACGTGCAGCTAGCGTTAGGCTCATCTCAAGAACTACAGAAATTGAAATTGCCTAACGTGTGAGGTCCGCAAAACCTCTATTCGTTAGGCATTTTCGTTAGCTATAAAAGCAACGAATAACTTCTACGATTAACATAGAAAATTGAATCAATAAAGATAATTTCTCATATGTAGTCATAGTACCACCTCCTCCCATATTAGGAAGAGATGAGCCCACCTGAGAAACGCAGTTATGCGTAGTAGTCTTGTGGCGTTCCTTTACTGACTAAATCACAACAAACCCAAGAAGACCGCAACATGTTCCTGAACAAACCTAACCACTGTATCAGTTTGAGAAGGAATATGTTGCGGTCTTCCCTTTGCCTAATTAGCTATACGAACGCCACAGGCTATATAGCATCACAAGTTACGACTCTTCGTGATCTTTAAATTGTGCAATTATTGTTTCCGCTTGTTTATGTGGTACTTCTTCATATCCATTGAATTCCATATTAAACACACCTTGTCCTTGTGTCATAGAGCGCAATACCGTTACATAATCCAACATTTCTACCAATGGAACTTGGGCTTTCACCACCGTGATTCCTTCACGAACACCTTGGTCCATACCAAGTACACGGCCACGACGGCTATTCAAATCGCCCATGATATCGCCCATAAATTCTTCTGGACCGATGACATTCACATTATACACTGGTTCTAACAAAATTGGTTTCGCATCAGGCACACCTTTTTTCAAAGCTTGAGCTGCCGCCATTTTGAAAGCCAATTCAGAGGAGTCCACTGTATGATAGGAACCATCCAATAATGTTACTTGGATACCAATCATCGGATACCCAGCCAAAAGACCTTTTTCCAATGTTTCACGAACACCTTTTTCTACAGCTGGAATGTATTGACGTGGCACCGCACCGCCAAAGATTTTGTCGATAAACTCGAACTCCCCTTCATATAGTGGAGCAATACCAAGTTTCACATGTCCATATTGACCATGACCACCACTTTGCTTTTTATGTTTACCTTCTACTTCCACTGTACCACGAATGGTTTCACGATATGGAATGTATGGGGTTTCTAATTTTGCACGAACCCCATATTTACGTTCCATTTTTTGTAAAATATGTTCTAAATGCACATCGCCCATACAACGCACTTGCATTTGACGACCTTCTACATCTTTCACCACTTCACAAGTTGGATCTTCTTCAGAAATTCGTCCCAAAGCATTCGCTAATTTTTCCTCTTCCCCTTTTTTCTCAGGCACCATAGCTACACGATATAGTGGTTGTGGGAATCGAATTGGTGCGTATTGTACTTTAAATTCAGCGGTACCAAAGGTATCCCCTGTTTTCGTTTCTCCTAATTTAGGAATGACTACGATATCCCCAGCTTTTGCAACCTCTACTGGCACTTGTTGTTTACCAATTAAGGTTACCATTTTGCCCCATTTTTCTTCTACATCACGGGTCACATTGTAAAGTTTATCTCCTACTTTCAATTCCCCAGAGAAGACACGAACAAAACTTTGTTTTCCCGCAAATGGGTCAAGAATTGTTTTAAATACAAAACCCGTAAACGGTTTATCTGCTACCACGATATGCTCTTCCTTAGAATCCACACCGATAGCAGTCATCACTTTTTTCGTGGCATCTGGCATATAGCGAATCATGCGATCTAAGACTTGGTCCATACCAATACGACTCAAGGCAGTACCACACATAACTGGGCATACACGGCCCGTCAACATGCCTTCACGCAAACCTTGACGAATTTCTTCTAAAGTCAATTCTTGTCCGTCTAAGTATTTTTCTAATAATGTATCGTTACCTTCTGCAGCCGCTTCCACAGTCATTTCACGAATTTCTTCTACTTTATCAGATAGCTCTGCTGGCACGTCCACTTCTGTCATCTTACCGTTTTCATAGACATACGCAGTCCGTTTTGCCACGTCGACCACACCTTTGAAAGTAGGCCCTTCACCGATTGGAATTTGCAATGGCATGATTGCTTTACCAAATAATTCCCGCATCTTTTCCAAGGTACCAAAGAAGTCTGCTTTTTCAACGTCCATTTTATTGATGAAAGCCATTCGAGGCATTTGCAATTCTACCCCATATTCCCAAGCACGAATAGTATCGATTTCAACACCAGTCCCTGCGGACAAGACCATAAGCATACCATCTGCGGCACGCAAAGCAGATCTCACTTCCCCATGGAACTCAGAATAACCTGGCGTGTCGATGAAGTTAATTTTATGACCTTTCCATTCACAAGGAGCCATACCTAATTGGATAGTGACATTCCGTTTGATTTCTTCTGGCTCAAAGTCCATGATATGTTTATTATCTTGACCTTTGCCAACAAAGTCTACAGCACCACAAGACAATAACAATGCCTCTACTAATGCTGTTTTACCCGCCCCGTCATGGGAGACCACCGCCACGTTTCTGATCAAATCACTAGTATATTCTTTCATGAACATCGTCCTCCTTTACAGCCGAAAACAGTCTATTGTTTTAAATAATTCTACATATTTTTTTAAACTCCTTTGAGTAGACTGAAATTTACATATGCAAATTACGCATAGTATAGACCTATGTATGAGAAAAACTAGTGTTACGAATACTTTCTCAAATGTTCAAACCTATCCCGTTACTTCTCTACTACACTAAAATTTTACTAGGTAAATTCTATAGTTTATGGTATTCTAATAGATATATGTCATTTTAGAGTATACATGGGAAGGGAGTTATATAGTATGAAAGACAATGAATCAAAGACATCATTGCATCGAGGTCTCAAAAGCCGTCATATGCAAATGATTGCCTTAGGAGCTTCTGTGGGGACAGGCCTCTTCTACGGATCCGCTCCCACAATTCAACTAGTAGGACCCGGTGTTATTTTCTCTTATTTGTTAACTGGTATCTTTATTTTCTTTTTAATGCGTATGCTAGGAGAAATGTCCGTTCGTGAACCTGTGTCTGGCTCCTTTACCTATTTTGCAAGTAAATATTGGTCGTCCTTTGCTGGTTATTTATCTGGCTGGAACTATTGGATCGTATACATGCTCGCTAGTATGGCGGAACTAGCTGCGATTTCAGTATACTTGGATTTCTGGTTACCAGGCATTCCTCATTGGATCACTACACTAGCTTGTATTACACTAGTCACCGTGATTAACCTCATCAATGTACGTGCTTATGGGGAAGTAGAGTTCTTTGCATCTCTCATTAAAGTGGTAGCTATCATTGCTATGATTGCTTTCGGCATCTTCCTCATCTTCTTCGGAGATATGGGCACATTCCCACAAAACTTCTCTAACCTTTGGGTTCACGGCGGGTTATTCCCCAATGGTGCTTATGGCTTCATCGCTTCTATCGCTGTGGTTATGTTCTCCTTTGGTGGAGTTGAATTGATTGGTATCACTGCTGGAGAAGCTGAAAATCCTGAAAAAACGTTACCAAAAGCGATTAACGAATTATTAGCTCGTATCTTGATCTTCTATGTAGGTACAATGACTGTTATCATGGCATTGTCTCCATGGAACGAACTAGGTACCCATGCAAGCCCATTTGTTCAAATCTTTACGAACATCGGCATTCCAGCAGCAGCGCATATTTTAAATTTCGTTGTTGTAGTTGCTGCTTTATCCGTATACAATAGCTTGCTCTACAGTAATTCTCGTATTTTACACAGCATGGCATTATCTGGTGATGCGCCAAAAATCTTCAAGAACTTAACTGCTACAGGGGTGCCATTGATTGCGACCTTGTTCTGTGCCGCTTTAGCCTTGATCGTTGTATTCTTAACATACATCTTCCCAAGCGCTAGTGATGTGTTCTTGCAATTGTTGGCTATCATCGTAGCAGGTTTGATTATTGCATGGTTTATCATTCCAGTTACACACCTTAAATTCCGTAAGCGCTTCACTCGCGAAGGTCGTCTTGATGAATTGAAATTCAAGTCTATCTTGTATCCATTCACAAACTACTTCTGCTTTGCTTTCATCGCTATGGCAGTAGGTGTTATGTTGACGATGGATTCCATGCGCACATCCATCTACATCATTCCAGTGTGGATTGGCGCTCTGTACATTGCGTACCGACTTAAGAAAAAATAAAATATGCATGCTAAAAAGGATAGCTGAGATGTTCTCGGCTATCCTTTTCTTATGTCATTTCAATGGAAATTTTCGTGCTTTTGGCAAACGAAATTTTCTTCAATGGAAAAAATCGCTATTTTTGCAAATGAAAGCATTCCCTTTATATTAGATAGTACTATATTTTGGATGTTCCAACAAGAAGCAGTTTGGCTAAGTATTACAGATATGATAGTATACTAGTGATAACTAACCGTTTCTATTTACGTTTTATTTACGAGGTACTACAATGGCTTGGCTTGAAATTACATTGACCACCACGCACGAAGCGTCTGAACTTATCACAGATACTCTGCTTGCTCTAGGCGCAGAAGGTGTCTACACAGAAGATCCTTATGAATTTGATCAACTCACAGATGATGGATTTGGCATTATCAAGCCAGACCGTGAAGAACTGTATGATTCTTCTGATGTGACTGTGAAAGCTTATATAGATCCAGACCTATATACTGTCGATGAATTAGACGCTCTCATCAACAGTGAGATTCAGCAACTACAAAATAGTTTCACTATGGATTTCGGCCCCCTCAATGTGTCTATTACCATGGCTGATGAGTCCGGTTGGGACGATTGGAAAACACAATATCCTCCTATTTCCATGACAGAGCATTTGACGATTATCCCCGATTGGGTGGACTATAGCCGCCGTGAAGATGAACGAGTAATCCGCATAGAACCGGGCATTGCCTTTGGTACTGGCGACCATCCAACCACACGATTGGCGATCCAAGCTATGTCTCAATATTTGACCCCTGAAAGCACTGTCTTCGATGTGGGCACAGGGTCTGGCATTATCGCTTTATCCGCAGGAGCTCTTGGGTCAAAATCTGTCACAGCTTTTGACCTAGATAAAACAGCCACTGAAAATGCACAGCATCACATAGAAATGAACCACCTAGAGTCCATAGTGCAAGTACAAGCAAATAACTTGCTGGAAGGCATTAGTGCCACCGCCTCTATTATCGTGGCTAATATTATTACCCCTATCTTGTTACGCTTATTGGTGGATGCCTATCGCTGTCTTGAACCGAAGGGAGTCTTCATCATGAGCGGCATCCAAAAAGGCGAGGAACAAGAACTCACCAATGCTGCCACTGCTGTTGGGTTTGTCAATCTATCTATTACAACAGAAAATAACTGGGTCTGTATTACCTGTCATAAATAATGCTCAGTAGCGATTCCAACATCTTACCCTAATTACCTTATACTTAGTATATTAAAAATCAAAAAAAGCACGATTCTAAAATTTATCGCATAAAAAACCGCGATTTTGAACACGATTTTAGTTTTCGTGCTTTTTTCGCGTTTTTCTATGCCATAACAGTGTTTATACTACTTTATAAATTAACTGACAAGCAAAGCTAGTAACCTCTGCTATCTCATACTTCTACAACGATTTGCTCCCCTGTTCGCATGTGATAGCACACTAGTCGATAGGCTCTTAGAGTAAAGGTCTTTTCTGCATTTTGTACCGGCACCTGTTCTCGTACTTTCGCTGTATTTTCTGAATCGTTTTGTACACTTGTGTGAGCTTGTATAGTATCCATTCCCAAAGCACCCTGCTTATATTCCACCGCTTGTGCATCTGCATACAACGGATCATGTACTAGCGGATGTCCTATATGTGCCATAGTCACTCGAATTTGATGGGTCTTGCCCGTCAATAATCGAATGCGCACTTCTGTTGTATCTTGGCTTTCATCATAAGATAGAACTTCATATTCCGTTTTTGTCATCGCTCCCTCTGGGTGTACTTCTTGATGAATGCCGCCTATACTCTTGCGCAGAGGTAACTCCAATACACCTTGTGGCTGTTCTACTCGACCTTGTACAGTGGCACGATACCATTTTTCCAATCGGTTATCATCCATCTGCAATTGGTAATAATGCTGCGCCAACCCATGCTTAGCAACTACCACCAAGCCCGATGTATCCCGATCTAAGCGATTTAAAAATCGCACTTTTCCGTAGATTTTATGTACTTTAAAATAGTAAGCCACTCCATTCGCTAAGGATACTTGCCCTTTTGAGTTCATCGTAATTCCCGATGGTTTATCCACGATGAGAATATCTTCATCCTCATAAGCTATAACTAATGGTATTTCTATCGGATCGTGGTCGATGCGCTCTTTCAGAGGGAGTATCTCTAGCACCATCCCCTGTGAAAGTCTCGATTTTGCAGTGCAAATCTGTCCATCCACTCGAACACCTTTTGCCGAAAAGAGGTCTTTCATTGTTTTTCGTGGGAATTGATGCGCATCAAGCCATTCTCCTACTGTCGTCACTGTTGAATTTTCAATTGTATATATTAACGTTCGTTTGTCTTTCATTGGTTTTCCATTTCATTAAATTGTGTATACTCTCAATATATCTATCCATAATCCCCCAACTTCTATGTAGCAAAAATCTTTTAACTTTTACCTCACACTAATCTCTATATATTTTACCACATCATTACATTTACCTTTTCTGTAAAATATGCTATCCTATAAATAAAGAAGAGCAAAACGTGTGGCGCGTTAGGCTCATCAAAATTTGATTTTTGTGCCTAACGTGATGAGATACTTCTCTTTACATTAGGCACGGTTTCTTTTATAAGAATACTACTTACGTCGTAGCATTACATATAAGGTGATAATCGCTACTATGAGCATTAGAAAATTAATCCCAAGGGAAAGTATTTCAAATACTGACATAGCATCACCTCCTTTCGGAGATGAACCTAAACCACGTTTTACTCTTCATCAACAGTATAACATATGTTTGTCATAATGTGTATTATTTTCGAATAAATATAAAAGCTGTAACGCAATAATATGTTGTGTTGCAGCTTTATTTTATATACAGCATCTGGCTATATTTGCATTGCGCTCCGCTTCATGCTAGAACTTTATATATTACGCTACTTACTAAAATTATTATATAAACTAGTGCGCATCTAATACTATGATAATAATTACCTATAACGGTTGATACGTATATGAATTTTTCTACTTTACAAAAAAATATATGACACTCAAACATACTGATACTAAGGATGCAAAACCTATATTATTCTATCTAAAACATGAATGCTAATTCAGTTGACATCTATTCTCACAGAATATACAATGATAATATATATCACTAAAGGTAAGGCTACTTTATATAGAAGGTACTTTTTATACTCTCCCCTTATATATAAGTAGTCTTTCTTTATGTATTAGGTTTGGTGTAAATTTTTACAGAAAGGTGTGTTTCTAATGAATCAAATGTTATCTATTTTCCAACAAGGTGGACCGGTGATGTACCTGTTCCTAATTATCTCTGTGCTCACCATCGCTATTGGGATTGACCGTGTCTTAGTATACCGTAAAACAGCGAGTGCTAATCGTTTAGTAGAGGAAACAATGGCTACTAAATTTGCTCAAGGCGATGTAACAGAAGCCCTTGCTTTTGCCAAGGAGCATCCTGACAATGTATTGGCGCAATTAGTGACAGAAGGTCTGAATGCTCACCAAGATGGATTCGCAGTAGAACCTACCTTAGAGGCGCAAGCTATGCGTACAGTAAACGTATTACAAGACCGTTTAAGCTTGTTGAGTACCTTTGTTACATTAGCTCCTATTTTAGGTCTATTAGGTACTGTTGTAGGTATGATTGACTCTTTCAGCGTCTTAGATTTATCCAACGGTCAACCAATGGCAATTACATCCGGCGTAGGGGAAGCATTGGTAGCCACTGCTGCTGGTTTATGTGTTGCTACAGTGGCCCTTGTGTTACATGCTATTTTCTCCCGTAAAGTAAACTTAATCGTATCTGACATGGAACAAATGATGGCATCCATCGTTCGTTTCCTTCATAAAAAGGAGAATGCCTAATGAAACTTCGGAGTATGAAAGTACAAGAAGAACCGAAGTTAATGATCATTCCAATGATTGATATCATCTTCTTCCTTCTTGTGTTCTTTATGATTAGCACCATGACTATGGTACAACAAAATACGTTCAAAGTGGGCTTACCACAAGCTAGTTCTGCTCAACTCGATATGAACCAGCATGCAAACATTACTGTTATGGCAGATGGCAATATTGCTTTCAACAAAGAAAGTCTCGACAAAGAACAATTAATCCGTCGTGTGCAAATTGAATTGCAACGAAATCCTGATTTACAAGTCATTCTAAACGGTGATAAAGACGTCAACTATGGATTTGTCATTGAAACATTCGATGCTTTGAAACAAGCAGGTGTGAAAAAACTATCCATTGCCGTAGAAAAGAGGTAATCCGTGAAGGAAGATAAATTTTGGAAATACGCCCTCTACATCTCCTTAGCGGGTCATATCGCGCTCATCCCCGTAGCATCTGCTATCTTTAACAAAGTAACGGAACCATTTCACGAGTCGACGACAACCTTCTACGAGGTGAGCATGGCTGAAAGTGTACCGGAACAAGCGGAATCACAGCAACCTACAGAGGCGCAACCTCCACAAGAGGAAAGCGCTCCACCGGAACCACAAGAAGCGGTAGCCGTTCCTGAGATTCCGGAATCTATGAAACCAGAACCTCGACCAGAACAACCAAAGCAAGACGTACCAAAACAAAAACCAAGTACCTTGCCTAAACAACAACCGATTGCATCACCGCAGTCTAATGCAGCTCTCCAAGCTGCTGAAGCTGCAGCCCGTGCCAAAGCGGAAGCCGATGCAGCCGCCCGTGCCGCCGAAGAAGAAGCTAGGACCACTGTTGTCAACCGTCCAACTCCATTGGGCAACATACAACCAGCTAACCCAACACCTGGACAATCTGGTACTGTCTACGTAACCGCCGATATTTACGAAAGCGGCCAAGTCGCATCGGTTCAAGTCTCTGGCGATGCCAATGCAGCCCAACAAAATGCAGTCGCAGCCTATATACCAACCGTGCCATTTGCACCTGGAACAAACAAATTTGGCGACCCATTACCCGCTAGAATACGCTTCTCCATCCTATTCCAGTAATACTTTGTGTTTTATAGACAACTGTGTTATACTAAACATAACAAAAGAAGAGCCACCAACGTGTCGAAGGCGTTAGGCTCATCTCAAGAAAATGGAAACTTGAAAATGCCTAACGTGTTAAGGTGTGTCAGACCTTATTCGTTAGGCTTTTTCATTACTTATTGAAGAAACGAAAACAACAAACTATTTCTCTAAGGAACGCAGTTATGCGTAGTAGCCTTGTGGCGTTCCTTTACTGCCTAAATAATCTAAACACAAGAAGAGCACGGTGTGCCCCGAACAAACATTATGAAATACCGTTTGTCAGGGGTATGCCGTGCTCTTCCCTTTTTCCTATTCAGTTACAAATGTCACAAGCTACATAGCATCTCAAGGAGCTAACCACAAGCGAAGCTCGTCGATTGCCCGTTCTTTCGCTATAATCCCATGAGAACTCCACACCTGATTCGTCACCACGTGTACATGTCCTTCTTGTACCGCTGGAATGGTGTGCCAAATTTCCATGGCTTGTATATCTTCTAGTTCTTTCCCTACTTGATTCGATGTACTGCGACTGCTCGCCCCATAAGCAGAGCTTACTAGTAGATATTTCGCATCGATATCCGGTAACATTTCATGGGATACAGCATTGTTACTTTTACCATCTAACGCTAATGACTCTGTATCCGGTGTAATATTCAGCAAATCAAAAATGAATCGACTATTTACACTTGAGGAGTACGGATATAAGCGTATTTCTTTTTTCATCACCCGAATATAGGCTAGCGGACTATCTCCAATACGAGATTTGATCGCCATACGAGCTTCTTTCACATGGTTATAATATTGGCGCAATCGTGCTTCTGCTTGTTTTTCACGATGTAATACCATACCAAGTGTCAGCAATGCCCTCTCCGCATTTTGTAACTCAAACGCTGCGGTGGGCGCAATTTTGCTCAACGCATCAAAGGTACTACGAGTGAAGGAATCACGCATAATGATCAAATCTGGTTTTAACGCCTCAATTTGCTCTAAATTAATAGTTTTCGTTTCCTCGTTAATACTGATGTGCTGTACACCTTGCGCTTCTAGTTCATTATGCAAGTAAAAGTTATCTCGATTGTAAGCCCCTATCATAGGCGCACCTAGGGCATACATTGGGTCTTCCATACGGATGACCACAATGCGTTCCTGCTTATCAGGGATGACAGTAGTACCATATTTATGGTGCAATACCATTTTCCCCTCTTCATTGGTAATGAGCTTCTCTGCAGATTGTTTTACTTTCTTGAAGCGAGCATTCATTTCTTTCGTAATGGCCTCATCGGTGTCGAGCCGCTTTTCTTTCACTACCGAACCTTCTCCTAAACGAGGGGCGCCCCAGCTACTGAAAGTTCCGCTCACTAAGCCATACAGAAGAGCTGCTACAATCGCCAATGTAGCTGCCCAGCCGAGATAGGATCCAACACGACGTCCCATCATAATGCACCACCTACTTGTTTCGCTTTTTCCACCGATGCATGGGTATAGGCAATACAGTACGGACGATTCGTCCGAGGGTCATTCAAAATGATGGAGTCCACTCCAAAAATTTTACTCAACATTTCTTCTGTTAATACCTCATGTGGCGTTCCTTGAAAGTGCACATCTCCATCTTTCATAGCGATAATATGGTCCGCATAACGCGCCGCTTGATTCAATTCATGAATGACCATAATGACCGTTTTCTTATATTCTTGGTTCAATCGTTCTACTAGTTCCAGTACATCCATTTGATGAGAAATATCTAAATAACTAGTAGGTTCATCCAAGAATAGAATATCTGTATCTTGCGCAATGGCCATGGCAATCCAAGCCCGTTGGCGTTGACCGCCCGATAAATTCTGAATCGGTGTATGAGCAAAGTTATGTAAATCCGTCACATCAATGGCCCAATCAATTAATTCACGATCCCGTTGACTTTCACGTTGCAAAATACCAGATTTGTGGGGCGCACGACCATAACTAATGAGATCACGCACCGTCAATGACCCCGGCGCCATCGGATTTTGCGGTAAAATCGCCAACTGTTTCGCCAATTCCTTCGTATCTTTTTTATGAATATCCTCGCCATTTAAAATGACGGAGCCCCCTTTTGGTGCAATGATTCGACAAATCGTTTTCAACAGAGTGGATTTACCGCAACCATTGGAGCCAATCAAGGCAGTTACCTTTTCCAAGGGAATTCTAATATCTACGTCCTTACTGATAATCTTATGTTCATACCCAGTAGAAACGTGTTGTAATTCAAATGCCATATCTTATCCTCTCGTCCGTGCCAACACATATAGAAAATAGGGTGCTCCCACCAATGCTACGATAATACCTACTAACATTTCATCTGGAGCAATGATGACTTGTCCTATCCAGTCTGCTGAAAGTAACAATAGAGCTCCTAATAATAGGGTCACTGGTAAATAATAACGATGGTTCACCCCTACTAAACGCCGTGCAATATGTGGCGCAATAAGCCCAATGAAACCAATACTACCGCCTACAGCAACACAAGAAGCGGCTACAATTACCGCAATACAAAGGAAGGTAACACGCTCCTTTGTAATCCGTGCTCCTAAACCGATAGCGGTTTCTTCATTCAAATTCAATACATTTAATTTTGTAGAGTAGCAATATAAGGCTATTGCGCCAATCGCTACAATCGGTGCTAAGACCATCACATGGTTCCAGCTATTTCCAAAAATCGTACCGATGAGCCAAGTATTGATTTGATTAAATTTATCTGGACTTAAGGTCACCATGGTCACCATTTGTACTGCATGAATACCTGTAGATACAGCGATACCGTTCAAAATTAACGTCATTGGGGACAAACTACGACCTTTTCGATAAGACATACGGAAAATAATTAGCGCTGCCAATCCACCACCAATGATGGCAAAGAGAGGTGCTTTCCAAATTGTAGTTATGGCATTAGCTGGCTCAAAATAGATGTATAACATCACTGCTACACCAGCGCCTGCATTGACACCGAGCACGCTGGGACTAGCTAATTCATTACGAGTGATGGTTTGAAAGATAGCCCCAGATAGAGCTAAACCAGCACCGATACAAATAGCTAGCACGGATCGAACCATACGGAAGTCAAAAACAATGCGCTCTTGCCATTCTGTCCCATAGCCGGCGATAATTCGCACTAAATCCATGTAAGAGAACTCAGAAAATCCCGTTCCTAAATGGATTACAAACATCACTGCCAACGCTATTAACAACCCAATAGCCCATAGGGTAAATCGTCTACCTTGATGCATTAGTTAGCCTCCTTTCGATTCGCTAAATAGAGAAAGAAAGGAACCCCTACTAAGGCGGTTACCGCTCCTAAAGGCACTTCAAATGGTGGCGACACCACACGTGCCACCGTATCTGCTACGATGACCACAATAGCACCTAAAATAGCGGAAAAAGGAATGACTTTTTCATAGCTGAGACCTACCATGTAACGAGCCATATGCGGCACAATGAGTCCCACAAAGCCGATAGGTCCTGCAATGGCTACGGCAGATCCACTTAACAGTAATACTGTAAGACCTGCTAAGAGGCGAATTTGAGTTAACTTTCCACCCAAACCAACTACCACTTCATCGCCTAAGCTAAGCAAGGTAATTTGTTTAGAAATGGCCAAGGCAATTAGCACACCGATAAGAGTCCAAGGAGCCACTAACAACACTTGCTCCATACGAACGCCACCAATACCCCCAGCTGTCCAATAACTCATATCTTGAGCTACATCAAAGAAAACAACTAAAGCTTGTGTAATAGCCATAAAAATAGCACTAATAGCAGTACCAGCTAAGGCTAAATATACTTTAGATCCCTTCGCCATACCTCGATTGGCTAAGTATAAAATGCAAGCCGTTGCCAATCCAGCCCCTAAAAAGCTGAATAATATAGTCATATTTAAACTTGCCATAGGGAAGGCAATCATAGCAATGGCGAGACCAAAACTAGCTCCTGCATTAACCCCTAAAATAGAAGGGCTCGCCATCGGGTTATTTGTAATTCCTTGCATGAGCGCTCCTGCGACGGCAAAATGAATACCGCAGATGAAAGCCACCAACAATCGAGGTATACGAATTGTATTAATGACGATGCTATCTGTATTCACAGAGCCACTCCAAATACTATTCCAAATCATCTCTAGTGAAATGGACCTTGCCCCTACCGATAAGAATACAAAACTACCTAATCCTAGGATAAGCAAGGCCACTATCATTTGACCTGTAAACTTTCCAAAGAAAGACGTATTCTTATGAGGTGCATAGGATGAAGACATATCTTTCCGTACCATGTATCTCCTTTCTTGTATATCATGACATAGAAAAGAACCCTCTGCATAACAGAAGGTTCTTCCCCTAAATGGATATATCTAGTTAGATTATATAATCATTAGAATCCAGCAGTTAAAGATACCATAGCTGTTCGTCCATTACCTTGGTAAACAGATCCATTTAATGCATTCCAGTAATCCTTATTCAATACATTGTACACATCTGCACGAACTGTCATTGGAACATGACCGCTATTCCATGTGTATCTAGCACCTAAATCCCATGTGAAGTATCCTGGAACACGAATTGTGTTATCTTGGTTAGCAAATGCTGGTCCTGTATAATTCAAACGTGTTGTAAACGTTAAGCCTTGTACTGCTTTTACGTCTTGTTCTAATCCAACTACAGCATTTACTTTTGATGTACCTTCAACACGGTGACCTTTTGCATTACTATCAGCATTATCTTTTGTATAACGAGAATCTAATAACATGAACCCACCCAATACACGAGTACCTTTTGTAGGTTCACCAAATACATTAAACTCTAATCCACGGTTGCGGATTTCAGTAGATAAACTATAGTAACGATCAAGCTTATTAACTGGTGTCACTGTTACATAGCTTAAAGCTGGTGTTTTAATATTGAAAGCACTTACTGTTGCTGTGTATTTACCAAAATCAAACTTTGCACCTACTTCGTATTGTTTTGCTTTATATGGTTCTACTGCTTCACCAAAGTTAACAGCGCTTGCATTGGTTACTGTATCAGCTTGTAAGCCTTCCATATAGTTTGCATATACAGATGTTTTGTCATTGAATTTATGAACAATGCCTACTGCTGGAGAGAATGCTGTTTTATCATAAGAAGCATATGTATCAGCACCATTGAAGGCTTTACTTAAACGTGGGAAGTTTTGTGTTTTAATTTTTTGTAAACGTCCACCTACAATAAATTGCCAACTTTCATCTTTGGTAGTAATACGATCTGTAATAGATACACCTGTTTGAATACTTGTATCATTCAAATGTGTATACCAGTTTAAATCGCCTTGTGGAGTACCCCAATTTGTAGTTTGTACATAGAAGTCAGCTGCCACATTATTTAAATTACGATTTGCCATGTATCGTTTGTATTCAGAACGAGCGAAAGCAACACCAATATTATGGTTTACATCGCCAGTAGTAATCTTACCTTTTACACCTACTTCTACGGATGTAGATTTATTGATTTGGTTGTTATATCGGTAACGAAGATTGGATTTACCATTAATATCATTTACTTGGAATTCATTATACAAATAGTCCATGGATGTATAGCGCATACCAAATCCTGCGTATGCCGTCCAATTTTTATTGAAATCATACTCACCACTGATAACACCATATTTCTCTGTTACACGACGATATGTTCCGTCAGCGCCATATTTCTTATGATGGTCTGCATTTTTCACAGTAAACACATCTTGTTTCGTACTAGCTAAGAACTTATTGCCAAATGTAATGCGGTATTGTGGATTTTCAATTTCATTATATACATATCCCAAATCAATAGCTGCACGTACTTTTTCACCACGCATATCAGCGCCAATTGCTACTGTACTTGCATTATTTTTTTCGTTATCATTAGATGTTTCACCATTACGGTTCAACACATTTACACGTACACCGTATTTGTTATTATCACCAAAACGATGTCCTACATCTACATGTTGTGTGAATTGAGAGCCATTACCGAAGGATAATTTCACCTTTGTAATATCTTTATCTGTAGCACGTTTTGGTACAAAGTTGATTGTACCTCCAATAGTACCATTTGGGGGCATACCACCTAACAAAGCAGCTGGCCCTTTAATAACATCTACACGTTCAATACTTTCAGTACCGGTATAAAAGCGTGGAGAAATATTGTACAAGCCATTAAATTGCGTATCTTGTTGTGTTGTACGGAATCCACGAATCGACCAAGCGCTAGAAGCACCTGATAAGGATTGATCTTTGACAGAAGCATCATTGGCTACAATATCAATTACATTGGATGCCTGTTTATTTTCCATCAACTCATTTGTATAACCAGTAACGTTAAATGGTGTATCAATAAAGGATTGGTTACCCAACACACCCATTAAACTAGATTGAGATACTTGACTACCTGCATACGCACCTTCTACTGAAGGTGTTGCAACCGCTTCTTCTACTGCCGCACGAGCTGGTGCATGCACCACAAATTCACCTAAATCGAATACTTGTACAGCATGCGCTGTGCCACCAAATTGGAAAAGGACACCCGTCGCTGCTGCAAATGATAACAATTGCTTTCTTGTCTTGTTATTCATAATATACTCCTAACACAAAAACCTTACCAAGATATACATTCTATACCTTTATATAATAAATATTATCACTATAAATTTAATTACGCAATGGATTTCTTCATCTTTTCTTCATGTTTTATGCTAATTTTGAAATAATTATTCTTTTCATTCATAGAAGTAGTGTAGGAGATGAATTTAATCAAACTACCTCATTCAACTCCCTAATATCCCCATTAATTAGACATATTTATATATTCTTCTAGTGATGTATATAAAATATACCTTTCTATATATATCACTAAATACCTATACTTGCTCATCTATTTTAACATTTTTATTCAACTCGAATAATTTATATTTTATTTTAAATAAATGATAATAACAATCTTCATCTATATTAATAAGATGCACTAACTATTATGAGAATTACACTAAACTTAGGCATTTTATATTAAAAAAGAGACTATACATCATGCAAACGCATCATCTCATAGTCTCTTTTAATCTTAGATAGTTTACTATCCAGATCCTATATTTTAATATCTATTATAACATTAATATATGTTTTCCATATGGTATCTAATCATATTCTTAATAGACAAGTAAAGTATCATCATCTTTTTTCTTCTCTAACTTTCCGTTTGCCCCCATTTCTTTAAAAAACTTCTCCGTCACTTTGCTAGTAGCATTCACATAAGGTAAGTTTTCACCTTCCCGATCTTTAGCACTTTCTTTCACCATCTTTTGAAAAGCTTTTTCTACCTCTTTATCTGGTTGCATAATACCGTTCATAGTATGTCCTCCTTTTTCTCACACAGTATATACCTCAGTATACAAAAAATTCCTGGAGGGTATAAAAAAGAACCATCCATCGGATGGTTCTTACTATGGTGGACGATGACAGGATCGAACTGCCGACATCCTGCTTGTAAGGCAGGCGCTCTCCCAGCTGAGCTAATCGTCCATATGGTGACCCGTGGGGGAATCGAACCCCCGATACCGCCGTGAAAGGGCGGTGTCTTAACCGCTTGACCAACGGGCCTTGTATGGCTCCTCGAGTAGGACTCGAACCTACGACCGATCGGTTAACAGCCGATTGCTCTACCTGCTGAGCTATCGAGGAATAATACAAGAATTATTATATAGCACTTGCAATTAAATTGCAAGTGTTTTTATAAATTTTATATTTTCATTTCGTGTAATTCAATTATATTTGCTAAAAATTCAGAATTACCTAGCTTACTAGCTTGCATAGCATCTTCTATGGCATCACTCATTAGCTCTGCTGCCAAAGTGCCTACCACATTCACATCAGCCACTATCCATCTACTAAACTCACTAACGCTGCCAGTCACCGAGAACGCATACACAGTATCTCCATCAGACAGGGTACCCACTGGTCGAATGGACCGTGCATAGCCATTGGTAGCCATCATGGCAATTTTCGTCAATTCCCCTTTACTGAACTTAGCATTCGTTACAATGGCACCGATAGTGGTGTTACCTTTTTCCACGCCTAGAACCGCTTCACCTGGGGTATCGCTATCCCTTACCGGTGCATCCCCCATGCTACATGGTACAGACTTCCCTACCAAGGGCTTGCTTTCAATAACACCTTCGTATTGGTCATACATTAGCTGACATGCATCTAGAATGCGCTCACGGCCTTCATCCATCACGCCCCCTAGGGCATGACCCTGTCGATCGTACACATTGCCGAATGCATTCACCACTACGACAGCTCCTACCACAAGGTCTCCTAGTTTCGCCGCTGCATACCCTATGCCACCCTTCATAGCTCGTTCCATGCCACACACTTTGCCTACCGTCGCCCCTGTACCGGCACCTACATTTCCAGACATAGGTTCTGTGCTTGTGAAAGTCCTTTCACAGGTATCATACGCCATTTTCCTGTTAGGACGTGCCTTGGGATTGCCATAGGACAAGTCGTAAATATCGCTTTGACACACGATAGGCACCGCCCCATAGGCAGTAGGAAAGCCAATATTCCGCTCTTCTAAGGATTGCATAACCCCATCACTGGCGCAGAGCCCAAAGGCAGATCCACCGCCTAAGACCAAGGCATTCACTGGCGTTGGCGCCGTCGTCGGTTCTAGAACGCCACTTTCTCGGGCTGCCGGACCACCGCCACTAATATGCATGCCCCCTTGGGCACCACCAGGAAAGCGCAATACGGTCAGCCCTGTTTTGCCATCAGAATCTGTAGCATTCCCTACCTTTACAAAATCTATTTCATTCCATGATATTCGTTCCATAGCGCCTTCTGCTCCTATCTACTCACTTTATTTGTTATTATCCTAATGATACACAAACTATTCAACTTGTTCTATATGAGTTCGGCATTTTAAATCCCTATCCACTAAATTAAGATAATTCTACTAATAACGCTCTTCTTTATCCTAACACCAATATTTGATAATCGCCAAAATATACGTCCCAAAATTTGGATCACATTCCTAGCATATGCCATACCTATCCAATTCATAGTGTAAACATACCCCCATCATAGCACAAACAGGTACCTCTTTCTACTAGAGATACCTGTTGATGA
>CAUREE010000018.1:0-26919 GCA_963523985.1 uncultured Veillonella sp. | reverse complement strand
CACGATATTGTTTGCTTCTTTTTTCCTTGAACCAATTACACCTGCTATCCCACCTGCAATAGCAATGAGAACATCCCAAATGGTTGGAGAGGTTCGAGCAATCAACTCGCTACTTGCATAAGATATGGGAGAAATCCAGAAATACAGAGCTGAGACAAGCAAACTGACCACTACTTGAGTCAATAAAACATTTAGAGATTGTTTGATCAAACGGGTATCAAAAATAGCTAAGCCGAATCCCAGTCCAACAATCGGTGTCATAAGAGGGGAAATCAGCATGGCTCCAATAATAACAGCTGTTGAATTCATATTTAAACCTATAGAGGCAATAAAAATCGCGCACATCAAAATTACTGTATCGCTTAATCGAACATGAAGATCATCATATAATTTATCACGGTATTCACGTGCTGAATAGTTTCCTGTCATGGGGTACTCCTTTTATTTCATATAATCTTGTTTCCGCATGGGTGGTGGTAGAGCCTTCTGTCTAATCTTCTGTGTTTTAATTCTTACCGGTTATTCTATTGAAAGTTATCCATTACGTATCGCTCAGCCTAGCCTTAACATTATACCAAAATTTTATAGTATTTCTTTAAAGAAATTTATTAATTTAACAGATAGAAAAAGTAAGAAATTTTGTTTCGTTTTCCAACAAAAACTTGTCACTGTCATCGAAAATATTGGGAAAGCGCATATCGAAAATATATGATATAATTAATAATATATTTTTATTAACAGACAATATGAGGTACTAACAATGAAATTAATATCTTGGAATGTCAATGGTTTGCGTGCAGCCATGACAAAAGGATTTATGGATGCATTTGATGCTTTAGATGCGGATATGTTCTGTTTACAAGAAACAAAATTGCAACCAGAGCAAATTGAAATGGTTTTGCCAAATCATGAACAATATTGGAATAGTGCGGTAAAAAAAGGCTATAGTGGCACGGCTATTTTCACAAAAGAAAAGCCAATTTCCGTAGTGAATGGCATCGGCATTGAGGAACATGACCAAGAAGGTCGTGTTATCACTGCGGAATATGAAAAATTCTACTTAGTTACCTGTTACACGCCAAATAGCCAACGTGAATTGGCTCGCTTAGCATATCGCATGGAATGGGAAGTGGCATTCCGTGAATATTTATTGGCACTAGATGCGAAGAAGCCAGTCATCCTATGTGGTGACCTTAACGTAGCGCATCAAGAAATTGATTTGAAAAATCCGAAAACTAACCGCAAAAACGCTGGCTTCAGTGATGAGGAACGTGAAAAAATGACAGAACTACTCGCAGCAGGCTTCACGGATACGTTCCGTTATTTATATCCTGATGCAGTAGATGCCTACAGCTGGTGGTCCTACATGGGAAAAGCTCGTGAGCAGAACGTAGGATGGAGAATTGACTACTTTTTAGTATCCAACAGCATTGCTGATAAAATCCAAGAGGCGAAGATCCATGCTGATATTTTTGGTAGTGACCATTGTCCGGTGGAATTGATAATTGATTTATAATATAGGGAATTGTGTATGGCATCACATGTAAGTTTTGAACATATTTCTTTAACAGTGGGAGACCGTCAAATCTTGCGGGATATATCCTTCTCTGTTGAGGAAGGTGAAAGTATCACCATCGTAGGCCCTTCTGGGAGTGGTAAAAGCACAATTCTAAAATTGGCTAGCTCCTTGGTATCTCCTACGGGAGGTACGATTTCCTTTCGTGGTAGGCCTATCGAAAGCTATGTGCCGACGGAGTATCGACAACGAGTGGCGTATTGTTTCCAGCAACCTTATTTACTTGGACAAACCGTGCGAGGAAATCTAGCCTTTCCTTTTACCATGAGAGGTCGTTCTGTGGATACAAAAAGGATCAAAGAGTTATTTGATTTGTTTCATATGAATTTAGACCTATTGGAAAAGTCTAACACAGAACTATCGGGAGGAGAAATGCAACGGATTTGTTTGATTCGCAGTTTGTTGTTTGCCCCAGAAGTGTTGTTATTAGATGAGGTAACATCTGCCTTGGACACGGAGAATACGGAGTGGGTGGAACAAGGCCTTATGCAACTGCACAAGGAAGGATTAACCTTGTTACAGGTGACCCATAATCCAGAACAAAGTGTCCGTATGGGGCAACGTCGGATGACTGTGAAAGACGGCCTTATTACAGATTGTGAGGTGCTACATGGGGAGCTTTAATGCTTTATCGAATGAGTCCTTGCTGATGGCAACGGTACTTATCGCCATGGCTGTTATCGTGTCTTATCAGCAGAAAATGCGATTAGAACTAGAAATCTTGCATAGCGCATTGCGAGCGGTAGTGCAGCTCGTGGTGGTTGGCTATGTACTACATTTTATCTTCGGTGCCGACCATCCTTTGTTTACCGGTGGTGTATTACTAGTGATGCTTATCAGTGCTGCCATCAATGGGGGTAAACGGGGAACTGACATCAAACATGCCTCATGGATTGCTGGCATTAGTATTGGCATTGGTGCTGTGATTACCCTTGCTATCTTATTAGGGGCAAATGTGTTATCTTTTACTCCGTACCAAATGATTCCCGTAGGTGGTATGGTGATGTCTGGGGCGATGGTGGCGGTAGGACTCTGTTTCCGACAAATTACGACTAGCTTTAAGAGCCGTCAACAAGAGATTCAGATCAAACTAGCTCTAGGTGCTACGCCTATGCAAGCCTGTAAAGCAATCTTGCGAGCAGCCCTTATCTTTAGCTTGCAACCGACTATCGATAGTGCGAAAACATTGGGTATTGTGTCCTTGCCGGGGATGATGACAGGCTTAATCTTGGCAGGTATGAGCCCTATGGAGGCTATTAAATACCAAATCATCGTTATCTTTATGTCTTTTTCAACCATATCCATTGCCATTGCTATAGCAGGCTATTTGAGTTGCCGACAATTTTTTAATGCAAAAGAACAGCTGATTCTATCTGATTCGTGATAGAATCAGCTTTTTATATGCATACTATTTATTTACTATTTATAAACCTATTAATTAAATAGGATTTTTTGAAAGCCTATAGTCATAAGGAATGACTTGTGTTACTATTAGGATATACACATTCTATTTATATGTAAAACGAGGTGGTATTATGGCAAATTACAACCCTTATGAAAATATGCTGCAAACATTAGATTTAGCAGCGGACACATTGGGCATTCCACGCAATGACTATGAAGTGTTGCGTCACCCTGAACGTGAGATGAACGTGGCTATCCCAGTACAAATGGATGATGGACATGTGGAAGTATTCACGGGCTATCGTTGCCAACATAGCTCTGTTCTTGGCGCATCAAAAGGTGGCTTACGCTTTCACCCAGATGCAGATGAAAACGAAGTGCGCGCACTAGGTGCATGGATGACTATTAAAAATGCAATCGCTCATTTACCATATGGCGGTGGCAAAGGTGGCATCAAGGTAGATCCTAAAAAACTAAGTGAAAGAGAATTGGAACGGTTAACACGTGGTTTCGTTCGTAAAATTGCTCCTATCATTGGGGTGGAACGAGATGTGCCGGCTCCTGACGTGAACACAAATCCACAAATCATGTCTTGGATTGTTGATGAATACAGTGCCTTAACTGGTCAATGGACACCAGGTATCGTAACAGGTAAACCACTCGCTATTGGCGGTTCCTTAGGTCGTAATGAAGCAACTGGTCGTGGCTGTATGTTTACTTTACTTTCCTACTTGGAAAAACAAGGCAAATCCATTAAAGACTTGACCATTGCTGTACAAGGTTTTGGTAATGTAGGTTCCGTTGGTGCTTTGTTGATGCATCGTGAAGGGGCTAAGATTGTTGCCATCGGTGACGTACATGGTTCTCTGTACAATGCAAACGGCATTGATGTAGAAAAAGCCTACGAATATGCGAACTCTCATGGACGTTCTTTGGAAGGCTATGAAGAACCAGGTATGACACGCATTCCAAATCCAGAGCTATTGTTGTTAGATGTAGATGTGCTATACTTGGCAGCTTTGGAAAATCAAGTGAATGAAGCCAATATGAAAGAAGTAAAAGCAAAATTAATCTTGGAAGGTGCTAACGGACCATTAACCAAAGATGCAGATTTATACTTCTTTGAAAAAGGCATTCCTGTATTGCCAGATGTATTAGCCAATGGTGGTGGCGTGGTGGTATCCTACTATGAATGGGTGCAAAACAAAGCTGGCTTCTATTGGTCGGAAGAAGAAGTAAACGAAAAATTAGCAAAGAACATGAAGAAAAGCTTTGAAGAAGTATGGGCTATGCAAGAAGAATTCAAAGTATACCCAAGACTCGCTGCGTACATGGTGGCATTACGCCGTTTAGTAGAGGCATTGAAAATTAAAGGATATAACGGGTAATATATTTTCCTATTTATGTATCTTAGATGATGTCATACTTGCTAGAGAGTTAGATGCTATGATAATCACTAGATAGTCAGATGGAAACATAGATTGTAACGGTATATAAGAAAAGGAACTATACAAGATCGAATGATTTTTGCGTAGTTCCTTTTTTGTGCTTTGCATAGGTTTTACTAAAGAAGAAAGGTCCTCCGTCTATTTTACAGTAGACGGGGGACCTATTAGGTATACAGCAAAGTTTTATTTAATATGTTTACTACCGCGCTCTGTCATTGGAGTGCCACTTTGGCAAAGTGGGCAGTCACTAGCTTCAAATGTTGGCACTGTTAGGTTTAACAAGGCTTGTACTTTTTCGTTTGGTACGCCAAAGTCTGCTTTACCACCGCTGCGGTTGACAAGAAGACCTACACCAACGATTTCGCCACCAGCTTCGTTCACTACATCTACTACTTCACGTACGGATCCGCCTGTGGTTACGATGTCTTCTACGATGAGAACACGTTGTCCTTTTTCAATGCGGAATCCACGGCGCAATGTCATTTTACCTTTTTCTCGTTCTGTAAAAATAGCACGAGTGCCAAGAGCTTTACCAACTTCGTGAGCTAATAAGATACCGCCAGTCATAGGTCCGATGACAAGTTCTACGCTTTGGTCTTCAAAACGACGAGCTAATTCTTGGCATAATTGTTCTGTATATTTTGGATGGGATAAGACGTTGAACTTTTCCACATACATTGGGCTGTGAAGGCCAGATGTTAACAAGAAATGTCCTTCTAAAATAGCTTGTGTGTCGATTAATAATTGTTTTACATTCTCTTCTGTCATCATTTTTGAACTGTCTCCATTTCCTCAACAATTAAACGAACTGCTTCTTGTGGATTTTCTGCTTGTGTAATTGGTCGTCCTACCACAATGCGAGACGCCCCATCTTGTAAAGCGCTGCTTGGTGTAGCAATACGCTTTTGATCATTAGTAGCCGCAAACGATGGACGGATGCCTGGTGTGACGATTAAGAAATCTTCTCCGCAAGCTTCACGAATGAGTTTTGCTTCCAATGGAGAAGCCACAACGCCATCTACGCCAGCTTCTTTGGCTAGCTTTGCTAATTTTACGACATGGTCTGAAATAGGTAAAGACCCACCAATAGCGGACCAATTTTCATCATCAAAGCTAGTTAGGGCTGTAATCGCCAATAGCTTTGGGCGCTCAATGCCTAGTTCAGCAGCTTGTTCTTTGGCTGCTTTCATAGCCGCTTCCATCATCACTTTGCCACCTTGACTGTGGATAGTGATTAATTTGGCCCCCAAACGAGTTAATGATTTAATACCATGGGCTACCGTATTAGGAATGTCATGTAATTTCAAATCAAGAAATACGGATTTATTGTGGTCCCGTAAATATGCTACAGTTTGTTCACCTGCTGCATAAAATAATTCCATGCCAACTTTATAATAGCTGACGGAATCGCCTAAGGATGTTACGATGGATTGCATCGCCTCCAGTGAGGACACATCTAAGGCTACAATTAAACGATCATCTGCCATAGGAACCTCCTTGTTTCACAAATCGTACTATTATTTCATAGTTTATAGTGAAAGTCAAGAACTTTATATATTCGTTGAAATTTGAATGACTATAATTTATAATGAAACTAAAATTGGATACGTATTTGATAGGAGATGACAGTATGAAATTAGTTGTGACAGTGGTAGGGCAAGACAGAGTAGGTATTATTGCGGGTGTTACCCGTGTGTTAGCGGACAATGAAGTGAATGTGGTGTCCATTAACCAAACGATTTTGGATGGTATCTTTAATATGATTATGATGTGTGAAGTCAGTGATTCTGCCGATCTTAGCAATATTCAAAAAGCATTAGCAGCAGAAGGTGAACGCTTAGGTGTTCAAGTTTTAGCGCAAAATGCAGCTATCTTTTTAAGTATGCATCGTGTGGGATAAGCGAGGGTACCTATGTTAAGTATTGAAAATATTTTAGAAACGAATCGGATGATTCAAAATAATAAATTAGATGTGCGTACTATCACTATGGGGATTAGTCTACTAGGATGTATCTCAGAAGATGGGGATCGCATGTGCACTCGTATCTACGACCATGTTACAAAGGAAGCAGAATACCTTGTGAAAACAGGGGAAGATCTAGAGCGTGAACTAGGTGTGCCAATTATTAACAAGCGTATTTCTGTAACGCCTATTTCTTTAATTGGTGGAGCTTCTAACTTGCCCAATTATGTACCTATTGCTCGTGCTTTAGATAAAGCAGCAAAAGCAGTAGGAGTGAATTTCATCGGTGGTTTCTCTGCGTTGGTGTCGAAAGGGTATACAGAAGGAGATCGCAAGCTCATTGCCTCCATTCCAGAAGCCCTAGCTACCACGGATATCGTGTGTAGTTCTGTAGGTATCGGTTCTACAAAGGCTGGTATTAATATGGATGCAGTGGCGGAAATGGGACATATTGTGAAAGAAACAGCTCGCCTCACAGCAGATAGAGATGCGTTGGGTTGTGCGAAATTGGTGATTTTCTGCAATCCT
This sequence comes from uncultured Veillonella sp., assembly GCA_963523985.1. GTDB lineage: Bacteria > Bacillota > Negativicutes > Veillonellales > Veillonellaceae > F0422. The sequence continues at coordinate 20,000 of CAUREE010000018.1, read as the reverse complement.
GTAGAAGATAACCCTTTCATGGCAGGCGCTTTCCACGGTGTCACTGAAGGTCAGACAACAATTAGCGTGGGTGTCAGTGGTCCTGGAGTGGTGAAACATGCTTTGGAATCTGTGAAAGGCGAGCCATTTGATGTAGTAGCAGAAACGATTAAACGGACAGCTTTCAAAATTACTCGAGTAGGACAATTAGTAGCTCAAGAAGCATCACGTAGATTGAATAAACAATTTGGGATTATCGATATTTCTTTAGCACCTACACCTGCTGTAGGGGATTCTGTGGCACATGTGCTAGAAGAGATGGGGCTTGAAGCATGTGGTACTCATGGTACGACCGCAGCCTTAGCTTTGTTGAATGATGCGGTGAAAAAAGGTGGCCTTATGGCATCGTCTCATGTGGGCGGATTGAGTGGTGCTTTCATTCCTGTTAGTGAAGATAAAGGCATGATTGATGCGGTTACGTTAGGCAGTTTGTCCTTAGATAAATTAGAAGCCATGACTTGTGTGTGCTCTGTGGGATTAGATATGATTGCTGTCCCTGGGGATACGTCGGCAGCCACTATCTCAGCTATCATTGCAGACGAGGCAGCTATCGGTATGATTAATAATAAAACTACCGCGGTACGACTCATTCCTGTACCAAATAAGACGGTAGGAGATATTGTAGAGTTTGGTGGACTCTTGGGATATGCACCGATTATAAAAGTGCATCCATTTAGTTCGGAAGAGTTCATTCGCCGTGGTGGTCGTATTCCGGCGCCGGTGCGTAGTTTGACAAATTAATGAGTCTAAATCATAGGGAACCTTCCCTAGTAGTTGCATGTTATAGAATATAGTGAGGTAAGGTTATGAAACAAATTTGTGTCATGGAACCATTAGGCGTATCCGAAGAATTATTACAATCCTTAGCAGAGCCATTCAAGGATCAAGGCTATGAACTGGTTGTGCATGGTACGAAGGAAACGGACCAAGTAAAGCTGTTGGACCGTGTTCGTGAAGCTTCCATCATTATCATGGCGAACCAACCTTTGTCTGGTGAGATTATTCGGCAATGTCCAAACTTAGAGTTTATATCTGTGGCTTTCACAGGGGTGGACCATGTGGATTTGGATGGATGCCGTGAGAAAGGTATCGTTGTGAGCAATGCAGCAGGCTATTCTACACAAGCCGTAGCAGAGCTAGTGTTTGGTCTTGCTATTTCTGTCATGCGCAATGTGTTGCCTTGTGATGGACGTACACGGACAGGTGGCACTAAAGATGGACTGCCTGGATTTGAACTGCACGGCAAAACCTTTGGTGTCGTAGGCATGGGGGCTATCGGTGTGGCTGTAGCTCGTATTGCCAAGGCCTTTGGTTGCCACGTGCTTGCTTACAATCGTTCGGAAAAACCAGAATTACTAGCAGAAGGCTTTGCCTTTGCTGACTTAGATACAGTAGTACGAGATTCAGATATTCTATCCTTGCATGTACCATTGAATGATGCTACACGTTATTTAATCGATGCAAAGCGTATTGATAGCATGAAAGATACAGCGGTATTGATCAATACCGCACGTGGTCCTGTAGTAGACAATGAAGCATTGGCGAAAGCCTTACATGCAGGTAAATTACGTGGCGCAGGCATCGATGTATTTGAAGTAGAACCGCCAATCCCAATAGATCATCCATTATGTGATGCACCTCGTACAGTCTTAACTCCGCACATTGCCTTTGCAAGCCAAGAGGCTTTTGTCACACGAGCTCACATCGTGATGGATAATATCGTGGCATTTTTACAAGGGGAACCTGTCAATCGAGTGTGTTAAGACTTTCATAGAAAGTATGTATAACAAAGACCCTATGTATATGTATATCCTATAGTGATTGCATTTTCCATACAATCGTCCTATAATACTTTGTATTACGTTTTAACATACAATGGTACGCCCTAAGTGGACTCGCAGAAAGGATGATTGGATGAGACCTGTACATACATTACCAAGCTATAGCTTTGGGGGACATGAAATTTTTGATACTATCGGAGATTATACAAAACAGTTAGGTAAGAAAACTGTCATTATCGGTGGAGATACATCGTTATCTGTAGCATTACCTTTGTTGCAACCGGCTTTAGAACAAGCAGGGGTTGAAGTGCTAGAAGTGGTGCATTTTGGCGGTGAATGTGCCTATGCTGTAACAAATGAGTTGGCAAAAAAAGAATCCTTGCAAGCTGCTGACTTTCTCATCGGTGTGGGCGGTGGTAAAGCCCTAGATACGACGAAATTAACGAGTATTGAATTAGGGGATATTCCTGTCATCACAGTGCCTACCATTGCGGCTACCTGTGCAGCCACATCTGAGGCTATTGCCATTTATACCTTGGACCATACCTTTGACAGTGTCGCTTTCCTAAAACGTCCTGCCGTGCATACATTCATTGATGCAGATATTTTGGTGAAAGCCCCAAGTCAATATTTCTGGGCAGGCATGGGTGATACCATTGCGAAACATTATGAAACGCATATGGCTACGCGTGGCCGAGATTTGTCCTATAATGTACAAGTAGGCTTATCTTTATCCAAGATGTGTGCGGAACCAATTTTTGCACATGGTCGTGAAGCTCTTACGGCCAATGAGCAAGGAGAACGGAATCGTCTTTTTGATGAACTAGTGATGGCCGTAGTGCTCACGACAGGTATCATTTCTGGATGCATGCCAGGGGATTTTAACAGTACTATTGCACATGCCGTTTGCTATGGCTGTGCCGAAGACCCTCATACAGAAGAAAACCATCTCCATGGGGAAATGGTGGCTTACGGTCTCTTAGTATTATTTGCAGCAGATAAGCAAGATGAGGAATTGGATCGATGGCTTCCAGTGTACCGTCAAATTGGATGGCCTACGAAACTTTCCGACATGGGATTAACAAAAGAACATATCCCAATGATCGTGAAAAAAGCAGCTTCTGTTCGTGATGTAGTGATTAGCCCTTATGTGGTGACAGAAGAATTATTGACCGAAGCGATTTTGAAAGTGGAAGCGCATAACTAATCTGTGTGGCGCTAGGTTGCATAGTATACAGTAACATTTGAATCTGTATGAACATAGTTTGCATATCAGTAATTGACAGGTATCTCTAGTAGAAAGAGATACCTGTTTGTGCTATGATGGAAGTATTATATTATGAATTGGATAGACATGGTATATGCTAGGGATATGAGTCAAAATTTGTGCTTATCAAATGATAGCATTAGATATAACAGGGATGGTTGTTTATAGAGTTGTCTGAATTCATAGAGATAGCATCTAGTATAGCCAATTGTTTATAAAATGAGATAGATAGTTTGTGCATGAGTAGGATAATGCTTAATAAAGGAAGTCGGAGTAGAAGGTGGCTATGGAAAGAATATCATGGAATGAAATAGATTTTGTAAAGGTAGGGAATGCTACGGATGCGTTAGGTAAAACTGGGTTGACCGTATTGCGTTTTCCTCATGGTGCGCAAGGTGGTTTACACATTAGTGGAGGTGGTCCTGCAGCCCGTGAAAGTGGTGTTCTAGATCCGACGACAGCGCCAACGCCAGTGAATGCCTTGGTCTTAGGCGGTGGATCAGCCTTTGGTCTTTGTGCTAGCGATGGGGTCATGCAATGCTTAGAGGAACGGCATATTGGCTTTCCTACAGCTTATGGGGTGGTACCCATTGTTTGCCAAAGCGATATTTATGACTTATCCTATGGACATCCTAAAGCACGTCCCACAGTACAGATGGCGTATGATGCTTGTGAAAGTACTTTTGCAAGAACGGAACCAATGTCTGGTAATATAGGCGCCGGTACAGGAGCTACCGTAGGTAAGGTGTGTGGCATGGAACGGGCCATGAAGGGTGGCATCGGGTATGCAGCTGCAAAGCTAGGGGACCTTGTGGTAGGTGCTGTTGTGGTAGTGAATGCCTTTGGTAATGTGTACGATCGTTATGGACATGCCCTAGGAGGTGTCATGGATGAAGAACGTCAGCACATATTGGATGCTTGTCAGCTGATGTTTGATCAATACGTAGGTGTAATTGAAAGTAAGCCGTTGGTAGGGAAATCCATAATAGGTAGCATGGAGGATGTACCGCTAAAGGATAGCAATGCTCGAGGTGAAGCGGTTCTAGGTATGGAAAAGGGGAATACTACTATTGGAGTTGTTGTGACAAATGCTAAGTTTACTAAAGGGGAGTTAACGAAAATTGCTATGATGGCTACCAATGGATATGCGCGGTCTATTCGCCCTGTGGGGACCCTGTCTGATGGAGATACAATCTATGCGTTCTCTGTGTCTAAGTCAGATAAGTTAGTGGAGTATCATACTAATTCTGCTCAAGAGAGTGGTAATAAAGGTGCTAATGTTAACAATGATGACCATCATTTTGAAATACAAAATGGTTTGAGGAGAATAACTGAAAGTCCGTCTACTTGTAATATAGAAAAAGAAGTAGTAGCTGATGTGAATGTGGTAGGCACTTTGGCAGCAGAGTTAATGAGTGACGCCATCGAAGATACTATGCGAGCTAGTAGGATAGATCATTCCGAGTTTTTAGCGAATATAATTGATTTACACGAAGTGAAAATTTAAAATATATAAAAAATACTTGCATTTTATATGAAAGTACTATATAATAACTCTTGTATTATTCCTCGATAGCTCAGCAGGTAGAGCAATCGGCTGTTAACCGATCGGTCGTAGGTTCGAGTCCTACTCGAGGAGCCATACAAGGCCCGTTGGTCAAGCGGTTAAGACACCGCCCTTTCACGGCGGTATCGGGGGTTCGATTCCCCCACGGGTCACCATATGGACGATTAGCTCAGCTGGGAGAGCGCCTGCCTTACAAGCAGGATGTCGGCAGTTCGATCCTGTCATCGTCCACCATAGTAAGAACCATCCTTTGGATGGTTCTTTTTCTTTTATGTAGACTTTGTGTCGTCACTTGTTTTGCTATGTAGCCTGTGGATCGTCATTTGTTCCGCTATGTAGCCTGTGGCGTTCGTAGCTGAATATGATAAAGGAAAGCCCATGGCATACTCTTTCTCAAACTGATCCTACGGTAGGTTTGTTCAGGAGTATGTTGCGGTCTTTTGCGTTTGCGCGATTTAGATAGTAAGGAACGCCGCAAGGCTACTACTCGTAACGGCATTCCTCAGGAAATTACTTGTGCGGCGTTACTTGCATAATTTCTGATAATAATTAGTAGTATTTATTAGAATAGATGAAGATTGTTATTTTCAATTTATTAGAAGTTGACTATATTATTCATGGTGAATAAATGTGTCAAAACAAATGGACGAGTATGGTGGTGATGATGATATAATTATAGTCGTGTATAGAAGATATAAATCATTGGAAATATACAGAAGTATACCTATAGTATCAAGAGTGTTAATGTGTTGCTATACAATCTATGATGTAATTCATGTCCTACACTATCTCTATGAATAAAAGGAATAATTATATCAAAATTAGCATAAAACATGAAGAAAAGATGAAGAAATATATTGCGTGACGGACTTTATAATGATAATATTTATTATATAAAGATATGAAATCTATATCTTGGTAAGGTTTTTGTGTTAGGAGTGTATTATGAATAGCAAGACAAGAAAGCAATTGTTATCATTTGCAGCAGCCACAGGTGTCCTCTTCCAATTCGGTGGCACAGCGCATGCTGTACAAGTATTTGATTTAGGTGAATTTGTGGTGCATGCACCAGCTCGTGCAGCAGTAGAAGAAGTAGCTGCAACACCGGATTCCGTAGAAGGTGCGTATGCAGGCGGTCAAGTATCTCAATCTAGTTTAATGGGGGTGTTGGGTAATCAATCCTTTATTGATACACCGTTTAACGTTAGTGGTTATACTAATGAGTTGATGGAAAATAAACAGGCATCCAATGTAATTGATGTGGTAGCTAATGATGCGTCTGTAAAAGATCAATCTTTATCGGGTGCTTCTAGCGCTTGGTCCATTCGTGGATTCCGTACTACACAACAAGATACGCAATTTAATGGATTATACAACATATCTCCACGCTTTTATACAGGTACGGAAAGTATTGAACGTGTAGACGTTATTAAAGGACCTGCTGCCTTATTGGGAGGTATGCCACCAAATGGTACTATTGGGGGTACAATCAACTTTGTACCAAAACGCGCTACAGATAAAGACATTACAAAGGTGAAATTATCCTTCGGTAATGGATCTCAATTCACACAACATGTGGATGCAGGTCATCGTTTTGGTGATAACAATAAATATGGTGTGCGTGTGAACGTGTTGAACCGTAATGGAGTAACATCAAATGATAACGAAAAAAATAATGCAAGTACAGTAGCAATTGGTGCTGATATGCGTGGTGAGAAAGTACGCGCAGCTATTGACTTGGGCTACGTCTATAACGAAATTGAAAACCCACAGTATCGTATTACATTTGGTAATAAATTCTTAGCTAGCACAAAGCAAGATGTGTTTACTGTAAAAAATGCAGATCATCATAAAAAATATGGCGCTGATGGAACATATCGTCGTGTAACAGAGAAATATGGTGTTATCAGTGGTGAGTATGATTTCAATAAAAATTGGACGGCATACGCAGGATTTGGTATGCGCTATACATCCATGGACTATTTGTATAATGAATTCCAAGTAAATGATATTAATGGTAAATCCAATCTTCGTTACCGATATAACAACCAAATCAATAAATCTACATCTGTAGAAGTAGGTGTAAAAGGTAAGGTTACTACGGGCGATGTAAACCATAATATTGGCGTTGCTTTCGCTCGTTCTGAATACAAACGATACATGGCAAATCGTAGTTTAAATAATGTGGCAGCTAACTTCTATGTTCAAACTACAAACTGGGGTGCACCACAAGGTGATTTAAATTGGTATACGCATTTGAATGATACAAGCATTCAAACCGGTGTATCTATTACAGATCGTATTACCACCAAAGATGAAAGTTGGCAATTTATTGTAGGTGGTCGTTTACAAAAAATTAAAACACAAAACTTCCCACGTATAAATAAAGCTTTCAATGGTGCTGATAAATATGCTTCTTACGATAAAACAGCATTCTCACCGGCAGTAGGTATTGTTCATAAATTTCATGAAAAAACCTCTGTATATGCAAACTATATGGAAGGCTTACAATCTGATAGTGTAACCAAAGACAAGGCTGTAAACTTCGGCGAAGCTATAGAACCATACAAAGCAAAACAATATGAAGTGGGTGCAAAATTTGACTTTGGTAAATACACAGCAACGGTAAGTGCTTTCAATATTAAAACACCAGCATTGAGCTATACAACAGTGAAACCAGTGAATGGCAATGACCGTTATTATAGTTTAGGTACTGAAATCCGCAACCGTGGACTAGAGTTCAATGTATTTGGTGAACCTACAAAAGGTACTCGTGTATTGGGTGGTTTCATGTTATTAGACTCTCGTTATACAAAAGATAATTCAGATAGCAATGCAAAAGGTCACCGTGTTGAAGGTACATCAAAAGTCAATGCTGTAGTAGGATTAGAACAAGATGTAAAAGGCGTGAAAGGCTTAACTTTCACAACGCGCTTGAACTATACAGGACCAGCATTTGCCAACCAAGATAATACAATTCGTGTTCCTGGATACTTCACATGGGATTTAGGTGCTAGATACACATGGAATAGTGGTCACGTTCCAATGACAGTTCGTGCAGATGTGTACAATGTGTTGAATAAAGATTACTGGAATGCATTAAATGGATCTGTTTACCAAGGTAATGGACGAACAGCTATGGTATCTTTAACTGCTGGATTCTAATGATTATATAATCTAACTAGATATATCCATTTAGGGGAAGAACCTTCTGTTATGCAGAGGGTTCTTTTCTATGTCATGATATACAAGAAAGGAGATACATGGTACGGAAAGATATGTCTTCATCCTATGCACCTCATAAGAATACGTCTTTCTTTGGAAAGTTTACAGGTCAAATGATAGTGGCCTTGCTTATCCTAGGATTAGGTAGTTTTGTATTCTTATCGGTAGGGGCAAGGTCCATTTCACTAGAGATGATTTGGAATAGTATTTGGAGTGGCTCTGTGAATACAGATAGCATCGTCATTAATACAATTCGTATACCTCGATTGTTGGTGGCTTTCATCTGCGGTATTCATTTTGCCGTCGCAGGAGCGCTCATGCAAGGGATTACAAATAACCCGATGGCGAGTCCTTCTATTTTAGGGGTTAATGCAGGGGCTAGTTTTGGTCTGGCTATTGCTATGATTGCCTTCCCTATGGCAAGTTTAAATATGACCATATTATTCAGCTTTTTAGGGGCTGGATTGGCAACGGCTTGTATTTTATACTTAGCCAATCGAGGTATGGCGAAGGGATCTAAAGTATATTTAGCTTTAGCAGGTACTGCTATTAGTGCTATTTTTATGGCCATTACACAAGCTTTAGTTGTTTTCTTTGATGTAGCTCAAGATATGAGTTATTGGACAGCTGGGGGTATTGGTGGCGTTCGTATGGAGCAAGTGTTGTTAGTGGCTCCTTGGACTCTTATCGGTGTGCTAATTGCCTTGGCCATTTCTAAACAAATTACCTTGCTTAGCTTAGGCGATGAAGTGGTAGTTGGTTTGGGTGGAAAGTTAACTCAAATTCGCCTCTTAGCAGGTCTTACAGTATTACTGTTAAGTGGATCTGCCGTAGCCATTGCAGGACCTATCGGCTTTGTGGGACTCATTGTGCCGCATATGGCTCGTTACATGGTAGGTCTCAGCTATGAAAAAGTCATTCCTTTTTCCGCTATTTTAGGTGCTATTGTGGTCATCGTAGCAGATACGGTGGCACGTGTGGTGTCGCCACCATTTGAAGTGCCTTTAGGAGCGGTAACCGCCTTAGTAGGGGTTCCTTTCTTTCTCTATTTAGCGAATCGAAAGGAGGCTAACTAATGCATCAAGGTAGACGATTTACCCTATGGGCTATTGGGTTGTTAATAGCGTTGGCAGTGATGTTTGTAATCCATTTAGGAACGGGATTTTCTGAGTTCTCTTACATGGATTTAGTGCGAATTATCGCCGGCTATGGGACAGAATGGCAAGAGCGCATTGTTTTTGACTTCCGTATGGTTAGATCCGTGCTAGCTATTTGTATCGGTGCAGGTTTAGCTCTATCTGGAGCTATCTTTCAAACTATCACTCGTAACGAATTAGCTAGTCCTAGCGTGCTCGGTGTCAATGCAGGCGCTGGTGTAGCGGTGATGTTATACATCTATTTTGAGCCAGCTAATGCGATAACTACAATTTGGAAAGCACCTCTCTTTGCCATCATTGGCGGTGGATTGGCAGCGCTAATTATTTTCCGTATGTCGTATCGAAAAGGTCGTAGTTTGTCGCCGATGACATTAATATTAAATGGTATCGCTGTATCTACAGGTATTCATGCAGTACAAATGGTGACTATGGTGACCTTAAGTCCAGATAAATTTAATCAAATTAATACTTGGCTCATCGGTACGATTTTTGGAAATAGCTGGAACCATGTAATGGTCTTAGCACCGATTGTAGCGATTGGTGCGATAGCTTTATATTGCTACTCCACAAAATTAAATGTACTGAATTTAAATGAAGAAACCGCTATCGGTTTAGGGGCACGGATTACAAAGGAACGTGTTACCTTTCTTTGCATTGCAGTCGTTGTAGCTGCTTCTTGTGTCGCTGTAGGCGGTAGTATTGGTTTTATTGGTTTAATTGCGCCACATATTGCACGGCGTTTAGTAGGTGTGAACCATCGCTATTATTTACCAGTGACCCTATTATTAGGAGCTCTATTGTTACTTTCAGCAGACTGGATAGGACAAGTCATCATTGCTCCAGATGAAATGTTAGTAGGTATTATCGTAGCATTGGTGGGAGCACCCTATTTTCTATATGTGTTGGCACGGACGAGAGGATAAGATATGGCATTTGAATTACAACACGTTTCTACTGGGTATGAACATAAGATTATCAGTAAGGACGTAGATATTAGAATTCCCTTGGAAAAGGTAACTGCCTTGATTGGCTCCAATGGTTGCGGTAAATCCACTCTGTTGAAAACGATTTGTCGAATCATTGCACCAAAAGGGGGCTCCGTCATTTTAAATGGCGAGGATATTCATAAAAAAGATACGAAGGAATTGGCGAAACAGTTGGCGATTTTACCGCAAAATCCGATGGCGCCGGGGTCATTGACGGTGCGTGATCTCATTAGTTATGGTCGTGCGCCCCACAAATCTGGTATTTTGCAACGTGAAAGTCAACGGGATCGTGAGTTAATTGATTGGGCCATTGACGTGACGGATTTGCATAACTTTGCGCATACACCGATTCAGAATTTATCTGGTGGTCAACGCCAACGGGCTTGGATTGCTATGGCCATTGCGCAAGATACAGATATTCTATTTTTGGATGAACCTACTAGTTATTTAGATATTTCTCATCAAATGGATGTATTGGAATTAGTGGAAAGATTGAACCAGGAATACAAGAAAACAGTGATTATGGTCATTCATGAATTGAATCAAGCGGCGCGTTATGCGGACCATATTATAGCTATGAAAGATGGGGATGTGCACTTTCAAGGAACACCGCATGAGGTATTAACAGAAGAAATGTTGAGCAAAATTTTTGGAGTAGACTCCATTATTTTGAATGACCCACGGACGAATCGTCCCTACTGTATTGCCTATACCCATGCATCGGTGGAAAAAGCGAAACAAGCAGGTGGTGCACTATGATGGGACGTCGTATTGGATCCTATCTCGGCTGGGCAGCTATATTGGCGATTGTAGCAGGTCTTGTGTATGGCTTAGTGAGTGGAACTTTCAGTAGCTGGGGCGCCCCTCGTTTAGGAGAAGGTTCGGTAGTGAAAGAAAAGCGGCTCGACACCGATGAGGCCATTACGAAAGAAATGAATGCTCGCTTCAAGAAAGTAAAACAATCTGCAGAGAAGCTCATTACCAATGAAGATGGAAAAATGGTATTGCACCATAAATATGGTACTACTGTCATCCCTGATAAGCAGGACCGTATCGTGGTTATCCGTATGGAAGACCCTATGTATGCCTTAGGTGCACCTATGGTGGGGGCTTACAATAGGGATAACTTTTACTTGCACAATGAATTAGATGCGCAAGGTGTACAGCACATCAGTATTAACGAGGAAACAAAGACCATTAATTTAGAGCAAATTGAGGCGTTAAAGCCAGATTTGATTATTATGCGTGATTCCTTCACTCGTAGTACCTTTGATGCATTGAGTAAAATTGCGCCCACCGCAGCTTTTGAATTGCAAAATGCGGAGCGGGCATTGCTGACTATCGGCATGGTGCTGCACCGTGAAAAACAAGCAGAAGCACGATTGCGTCAATACTATAATCATGTGAAAGAGGCTCGTATGGCTATAAAATCTCGCATTGGAGATAGTCCATTAGCCTACATTCGGGTCATGAAAAAAGAAATACGCTTATATCCGTATTCCTCTAGTGTAAATAGTCGATTTATTTTTGATTTGTTGAATATTACACCGGATACAGAGTCATTAGCGTTAGATGGTAAAAGTAATAATGCCGTTTCTCATGAAATGTTACCGGATATCGATGCGAAATACTTGTTAGTTAGCTCAGCTTACGGGGCAAGTAATCGGATGACTACGGATCAAGTGGGAAAAGAATTGCAGGATATACAGGCTATGGAAATTTGGCACACCATTCCAGCGGTACAAGAAGGACATGTACATGTGGTGACAAATCAGGTGTGGAGTTCCCATGGAATTATAGCCAAAGAAAGGGCAATCGACGAGCTTCGCTTGTGGTTAGCTCCATAGGGCAAGATAGTCCTTCATAGTGCAAAGGGCGAGCACGGCACACTCCTCCGCAAACTGATACAGTGGTTAGGTTTGCTCCGGAGTATGCCGTGCTCTTTTGCGATTGTCTATACTAGTAAATCTTGCCCTATGTCGCTGACGAGTGCGCTCAGGGGCGGGTCTTATTCCGCTATGTAGCTTGTGACGTTTGTTCATTGAGGCATCATAAATAAGACCGCAACATACTCCTTCTCAAACTGATACAGTGGTTAGGTTTGTTCAGGAGCATGTTGCGGTCTTTTGTATTTGTGTGATTTAGGTAGAAAGGAATGCCACAAGGCTACTACTCGTAACTGCGTTCCTTAGGGAAATAGTTTGGTGTTTTTCGTTTCTTCAATAAGTAATGAAAAAGCCTAACGAATAAGGTCTGACACACCTTAACACGTTAGGCATTTTCAAGTTTCCATTTTCTTGAGATGAGCCTAACGCCTTCGACACGTTGGTGGCTCTTCTTTTGTTATGTTTAGTATAACACAGTTGTCTATAAAACTCAAAGTTTTATCGGAAGACTACGGAGAATCTTACGACGGATGGTAATGGATCTCCGAATTTGTTAGTTCCAGGGGCAAATGGGATGGTTGGTACGTAGGCAGCGACTGCATTTTGTTGGGCGCTGTTCGCATCGCCGGATACTTCGACGTCTGCTACTTGGCCACTTTCATAGATACGAGCTGTGACGTATACGGTACCGGTTTGCCCTGGTGTTGGGTTCGTAGGTTTTGGGTCTGCCAGAGGGTACGGAGAGTTAACCACGGTTGTCCGTGCTTCTTGTTCTTGGGCACGGGCGGCTGCATCGGCCTCCGCTTTAGCACGGGCAGCTGCTTCGGCAGCTTGGAGAGCTGCGTTAGACTGCGGTGATGTAATCGGTTGTTGTTTAGGCAAGGTACTTGGTTTTTGTTTTGGTACTTCTTGCTTTGGCTGTTCTGGTCGAGGTTCCGGTTTCATAGATTCTGGAATCTCAGGAACGGCTACTGCTTCTTGTGGTTCTGATGGAGTGCTTTCCTCTTGTGGAGGTTGTTGTTCCGCAGGTTGTGAATTTTCAGATGCCTGCTCTTGAGCTCTTTCAGCCATACTTACTTCATAGAACGTGGTTGTTGATTCATGGAATGGTTCCGTTACTTTATTGAAGATGGCAGACGCCACAGGGATGAGTGCGATATGACCCGCTAAGGAGATGTAGAGGGCGTATTTCCAAAATTTATCTTCCTTCACGGATTACCTCTTTTCTACGGCAATGGATAGTTTTTTCACACCTGCTTGTTTCAAAGCATCGAATGTTTCAATGACAAATCCATAGTTGACGTCTTTATCACCGTTTAGAATGACTTGTAAATCAGGATTTCGTTGCAATTCAATTTGCACACGACGGATTAATTGTTCTTTGTCGAGACTTTCTTTGTTGAAAGCAATATTGCCATCTGCCATAACAGTAATGTTTGCATGCTGGTTCATATCGAGTTGAGCAGAACTAGCTTGTGGTAAGCCCACTTTGAACGTATTTTGTTGTACCATAGTCATGGTGCTAATCATAAAGAACACAAGAAGGAAGAAGATGATATCAATCATTGGAATGATCATTAACTTCGGTTCTTCTTGTACTTTCATACTCCGAAGTTTCATTAGGCATTCTCCTTTTTATGAAGGAAACGAACGATGGATGCCATCATTTGTTCCATGTCAGATACGATTAAGTTTACTTTACGGGAGAAAATAGCATGTAACACAAGGGCCACTGTAGCAACACATAAACCAGCAGCAGTGGCTACCAATGCTTCCCCTACGCCGGATGTAATTGCCATTGGTTGACCGTTGGATAAATCTAGTACGCTGAAAGAGTCAATCATACCCACAACGGTACCTAATAAACCTAAGATAGGAGCTAATGTAACAAAGGTACTCAACAAGCTTAAACGGTCTTGCAATACATTAACAGTACGCATAGCTTGCGCCTCTAAAGTAGGTTCTACAGCAAATCCATCTTGATGAGCTGTTAAACCTTCTACTACCAATTGAGCCAATACATTGTCAGGATGCTCTTCGGCAAAAGCTAAGGCTTCTTTCACATCGGCTTGGGCAAATTTAGTAGCCATTGTTTCCTCTACTAAACGATTGGCACCAGCTGTTTTACGATATACTAAGACGCGATCAATACCGATGGCGATGGTGAGCACAGAGATAATTAGGAACAGGTACATCACCGGTCCGCCTTGTTGGAAAATAGATAACATTTGATTCATTAGAAACACACCTTTCTGTAAAAATTTACACCAAACCTAATACATAAAGAAAGACTACTTATATATAAGGGGAGAGTATAAAAAGTACCTTCTATATAAAGTAGCCTTACTTTTAGTGATATATATTATCATTTTATAAGTTATGAGAATATCTGTCAACTGAATTAGCATTCACATTTTAGATAGAATGATATAGGTTTTGCATGCTTAGTATCGGTATATGAGAGTGTCCTATACAATTTGGTGAAAGTAGAATATTTCATATATATTCCAATTGTTATGAGGAATTGTTATCATAGTGTTAGATGAGCATTAGATTATATAATGATTTTAGTAAGGCTCGTAACATGTAAAGTTCTAGATGAGGCAAAGCGTAATGCAAATATAGCCAGATGCTGTATATAAAATAAAAGCTGCAACACAACATACTATTGCGTTACAGCTTTTAATTTCTTGATGCTCATAGTAGCGATTATCACCTTATATGTAATGCTACGACATAAGTAGTATTCTTATAAAAGAAACCGTGCCTAATGTAAAGAGAAGTATCTCATCACGTTAGGCACAACAAACATATTTTGATGAGCTTAACGCACCACACGTTTTGCTCTTCTTTGTATATAGGATAGCATATTTTGCAAAAAAAGAAATGTAATCGTCTTTATCATTGTTAATTCTACTATTTTATTTGCTAAGGAGAGACGTTTTATAAGGCCGGATATGGTAAAATATAGGTAGGACAGTAGAGAAAAAGTAAAAAGCCATTGCTGTATTTTGACGAAAGCATGGATATATAGCAAGTAGGATCTAAAAAATATGTATTAAAAGATACGTATTGGAAGATGACCTAGACATCAACAACTAAGATGAAATGGAAACCGTATGAAAGACAAACGCACCTTAACATATACAATTGAAAACTCAACAGCGACGATGGTAGGAGAATGGCTTGATGCCCATCAATTCCCACGAAAAACAATGAAAGACCTCTTTTCGGCAAAAGGTGTTCGATTAGATGGACGGATTTGTACAGCGAAAACGAGGCTTTCACAGGGGATGGTGCTAGAGATACTACCTCTAAAAGAGCGCATTGACCACGACCCAATAGAGATGCCACTAGTCATTGCCTATGAAGATGAAGATATTCTCATCGTGGATAAACCATCGGGGATCACGATGAACTCGAAAGGGCAAGTGTCCTTAGCGAATGGAGTGGCTCACTATTTTAAAGTACATAAAATCTATGGAAAAGTGCGATTTTTAAATCGTTTAGATAGAGATACATCGGGTTTGGTGGTAGTAGCTAAGCATGGGTTGGCGCAGCATTATTACCAATTGCAGATGGATGATAATCGATTGGAGAAATGGTATCGTGCCACTGTAAAAGGTCGAGTAGAACAGTCGCAAGGTGTATTAGAGTTACCTCTGCGTAAGAGTGTAGACGGGATTCATCAAGAAGTGCATCCAGAGGGCACGATGACAAAAACGGAATATGAAGTTCTATCTTATGATACAAGCCAAGATACAACGGAAGTGTGCATTCGATTATGGACGGGCAAAACCCATCAGATTCGAGTGACCATGGCATATATAGGGCATCCGCTAGTACATGATTCGTTGTATGCAGATGC
This sequence comes from uncultured Veillonella sp., assembly GCA_963523985.1. Lineage (GTDB taxonomy): Bacteria > Bacillota > Negativicutes > Veillonellales > Veillonellaceae > F0422. The sequence continues at coordinate 4,224 of CAUREE010000018.1, read as the reverse complement.
TCAAGAGGTTGGAAAATCCTTTGCTCTAAGAGCCTATCGTCTGGTGTGCTATCACATGCGGACAGGAGTGCAAATCATAGTAGAAGTATAATAGCTGTGTATTGTTATAGCTGTAGTTACTATCAGTAGGTCAAGGCAGATTTGTGTAGTATAAAATATCTGGATAAACTGGTCTATACTAATATAACCCTTACAATACTAGAAACGATAAAAAACGCGAAAAAGCACGAAAATTAAAATTGTGTTCGAAATCGCGTTTTTTTGCGTGAAAATTTCAGACTCGTGCTTTTTTTATTTTTTGATATACTAAGTATAAGGTAACTAGGGGGAGATGTTGAAATCGCTACCAACTATTATTTATGACAGATGACGCAGGCCCAGTTATTTTCTGTTGTAATAGATAGATTGACAAACCCAACAGCACAAGCAGCATTGATGAGTTCTTGTTCTTCCCCTTCTTGGATGCCGCTCATGATGAAGACTCCCTTCGGTTCTAGGCATCGATAGGCATCTTCTAATAAGCGTAACAAGATAGGGGTAATAATATTAGCCACGATAATAGAGGCGGTGGCACTAATGCCTTCCAGCAAGTTATTCGTTTGTACTTGCACCACGGACCCTAGCTGGTTCATTTCAACGTGGTGTTGTGCATTAGTGGTGGCTGTTTCATCTAGATCGAAAGCTGTGACAGATTGAGCGCCAAGGGCTCCTGCGGATAAGGCGATGATGCCAGACCCTGTGCCTACGTCGAAGACGGTACTTTCAGGGGTCAAATATTGAGACATAGCCTGAATAGCCAATCGTGTGGTTGGATGGTCGCCAGTGCCAAAGGCAATGCCAGGTTCTATGCGGATCACTCGCTCCTCTTCATGCGGGCTATATTCCGCCCAATCAGGAATAATCGTCAAATGTTCCGTCATCGAAATTGGAGGATATTGCATTTTCCAATCGTCCCAACCAGACTCGTCAGCTATGGTAATAGATAGATTGAGGGGGCCGAAATCCATGGTGAAAGTACTTTGCAACTGCTGTAGTTCGGTTTTGATGAGAGTCTCTAACTCGTCAATCCCATATAGATCGGGATCTATATAGGCTTTCACAGTAACATCAGAGGAATCATACAGTTCCTCTCGTTCGGGTTTGATAATTCCAAATCCATCATCTGTGAGTTGGTCAAATTCGTAAGGATCTTCTGTGTAGACACCTTCTGCTCCTAGAGCGAGCAGAGTATCCGTGATAAGTTCAGACGCTTCGTGCGTCGTGGTCAATGTAATTTCAAGCCAAGCCATGGTGGTACCTCGTAAATAAAACGTAAATGGAAATGGTTAGTTATCACTAGTATACTATCACATCTGTAATGCTTAGCCAAACTGCTTCTTGTTGGAACATCCAAAATATAGTACTATCTAATATAAAGGGAATACTTTCATTTGCAAAAATGGCGATTTTTTCCATTGAAGAAAATTTCATTTGCAAAAAATATGAAAATTTCCATTGAAATGTAGAACGTTATGTTTCTTTCAGTAGTGAGGGTCCTATGAAATATGAATCGCTGTATAAACTATATAGAAAATCTGAGGCAGATTGGAAGAAACGATATGAAGAACGCTTCCAACATGAGTTTACGGTACATTTGCCAATCGCTATCAAAGAATATAATCGAAAAGTATCATTTCCAGCGTTTTATTGTTATGCCCCTGAAATGATGAGTTTAGTATTGCGCATTTATAAGGAAACGGCAGAGTTTATTAAAGAACTTCAACCGATGCCTAATGTATTACTGAATCATCTTATGAATAGTTTTTTAGTAGATGAGATAAAATCCAGTAATGATATCGAGGGGGTACGTAGTAGTCGGCGTGAAATCAAAGAGTCTTTGGAACAGTTTGATAGTAATCGACCTTTGCGTTTTCACAGTATTATTGAAAAGTATAAACAAGTATTACATGTCACTGATGAAGGTGTATCGATAAGGACTTGCGAAGAGTTACGTACGTTTTATGAATCTTTTTTGTGGTCGGAAATTGAAGAGAAGGATCGTCCTGATGGGCGGTTATTCCGAGCAGATAGTGTAGATGTAAAGACGGGAACCGATAAGATTATTCATCAAGGACTGTTTCCAGAGTCGACTATCATTGATACGATGACAGAAGCGCTTCGTATACTTAATGATGATACTATTGAGGTGCCAATTCGTGTCGCTATTTACCATTATTTGTTTGGATATATTCACCCTTTTTATGATGGGAATGGGCGCACATCTAGGATTATTTCCTCCCAATATATTTCACGGGAATACCATCCGTTGATTGGACTTAGACTTTCCAAGGTGATAAAAGATAATCAGAAGAAATATTATGATGCATTTATCATCACTAATTCAGAATATAACCGTGGAGATTTAACATATTTTATTATTGAGTTTTTAACTCTGTTAGAAGCAACGATAAAAAATGCAAAAGAGTTATTAGTAACGAGAGTGAAGCGTTTACGTGAAGCGGAAAAAAAGTTAGAAAGATTTGTAGAAAAGAACCAAATTACAGACCAAGTGATACAAGATATTTATTTTGTAGCATTACAAGCGAGTATGTTTTCTCTTTTTTCAGGCGCTACCAAGGATGAAATTGTAGCAGTAATTGGTAAGAGTAAACGAACTCTAGATAGTAAATTAAAAGAAATACCATCTGACCATTTAGTGGTTACCAAAGTAGGAAAAGTGCTACATTTTAAATTAAATGTAGACATACTCAAGTCATGCTAGAGACTTACAAATTCATTCTAATAATATAATAACAATAAAAGGATAGCCGAGAATATCTCAGCTATCCTTTTTAGCATTCAGATTTTATTTTCTCTTAAGTCGGTACGCAATGTACAGAGCGCCAATCCACACTGGAATGATGTAGATGGATGTGCGCATGGAATCCATCGTTAACATAACGCCTACTGCCATAGCGATGAAAGCAAAGCAGAAGTAGTTTGTAAACGGATATAAAATAGATTTGAATTTCAATTCCTCAAGGCGACCTTCACGAGCAAAGCGCTTGCGGAATTTAAGGTGTGTCACTGGAATGATGAACCATGCAATAATCAAGCCTGCTACGATGATTGCCAACAATTGTAAGAACACGTCACTAGCACTTGGGAAAATGTATGTCAAGAATACAACGATCAAGGCTAAGGCTGCACAGAATAAGGTAGCAATCAATGGTACCCCTGTAGCTGTTAAGTTCTTAAAGATTTTTGGCGCATCACCAGACAATGCCATGCTGTGTAAAATGCGAGAATTACTGTAGAGTAAACTATTGTATACGGATAAGGCAGCCACAACAACAACGAAGTTTAAGATATGTGCTGCTGCTGGAATACCGATGTTCGTAAAGATTTGAACAAATGGACTCGCATGCGTACCTAGTTCGTTCCATGGAGATAATGCCATGATCATAGTCATGGTACCTACATAGAAGATCAAGATACGAGCTAATAATTCGTTAATCGCTTTTGGTAATGTTTTTTCAGGATTTTCAGCTTCCCCAGCAGTGATACCAATGAGTTCCACTCCACCAAAAGAGAACATCACCACAGCGATAGAGGCGATGAAGCCATAAGCACCATTCGGGAATAACCCGCCGTGAACCCAAAGGTTAGAGAAGTTTTGTGGAAATGTACCCATATCTCCAAAGAAAATGAGGAAGATACCAAAAGCAATCATAGCGATGATAGCAACTACTTTAATGAGGGATGCAAAAAATTCTACTTCTCCATAGGCACGCACATTGATGAGGTTAATCACGGTGACTAGTGTAATACAAGCGAGGGTAGTAATCCAATGAGGAATGCCTGGTAACCAGAAATCTAAGTATACTGAAATAGCAGCCAGTTCTGCCATGCTGGCAAGCATGTACACGATCCAGTAATTCCAACCAGATAAATAACCAGCAAAAGAAGACCAATATTTACTAGCAAAATAAGTAAAAGAGCCAGACACAGGTTCACGAACTGACATTTCTCCTAACATCCGCATTAAAAAGAAAATAAAGATACCAGTTAATAAATAGGAGAAAATAACACCTGGTCCTACTAATTGGATTGTTGGGGCGGATCCGTAGAAGAGGCCTGTCCCCACAGAGGCTCCTAAGGCAATCATCTGCATGTGACGACTTTTCAGTCCTCGATGCAATGATGTCTTTGATTCATTGTCTTTCATACTATATAACTCCCTTC
>CAUREE010000017.1:0-28012 GCA_963523985.1 uncultured Veillonella sp. | reverse complement strand
CGATCTGTTTTTGAGGTAGTACATAGATACATACAAGAAATAAAGGGGCCAAAGGGAGTTTTGTTTCTTTGTGGCATTGGCAACAACGGTGGTGATGCCTTAGTGGCAGCACGCTTGCTAACAGAAGTTCCTGAAGTGACTCCCTATGTTATTGTATGTGGGAATCCAGAAGAAGGGTCTCCTTTGTTTCAACAACAATGGAAGGTGGTACATACTCTAGAAGATACGATTACGATTGTGCCTGATGAGATGATGCAGTCTAATGGAAATTTAATACCCTCACATATATTACAGGATGTAAGTATTGTGGTAGATGGCGTGTTTGGCACAGGATTTCATGGTGAACTACCCAAACGAATAGGATCTATTTTTGAACAATGTAAAGAATGGCGTTCTTATAGTGATACTAGAACATGTATTGCCATCGATATTCCTAGTGGGGTTAATGGTCTGACAGGTAGTGCAGATATATCTTCATTTAAAGCAGATGAAACGATTACATTATTAGCCCCTAAAGTAGGAATACTTTTCTATCCGGGAAGACAATGTGTAGGACATATGAGTATAGGCAGTATCGGATATCCTTTTCCGCATCATGCATTGCGGAAGTCTGATCATAATTGGCCCGAAATCTATTGGAACAATGCAGATTCCTTGTATGTAGAGCCTCGTTCACCTATTGCTCATAAAGGGACCAATGGTCATGTCTATATTGTGGGTGGTTCGCCGGGGATTTATGGGGCACCCATATTAAGTGCTGAAGGAGCTTTACGCAGTGGAGCTGGAAAAGTCACTATTCTGTCTGGTATAAATGAGTTAGATGCGTTGCGTTCCTTGAGTCGTCCTGAAATGATGATTCGTGATAGTAGCGATATAGAACAACTAGATGGGAATAGCACAGTAGTCATTGGCCCTGGTGGTGGCAGAAGCAATAGTGAGAAGAAACATTTACTTCAATGGATACAATCTGTTACAGGTAGCCATATGGTGATTGATGCAGATGGTCTCATAGCGATTTCTAATGATGTATCATTATTAAAACAGTGCTCGTATACATTAGGTAAAAAAGGGCATGCCGTTGTAGTAACACCGCATTTAGGTGAATTTTCAGCTCTTACAGGAAAAAGTATAGGAGAGCTTAACAAAGATCCCATTGGATATGCTAGTGCCTTTGCGAAAGAGTGCAATGTATATGTAGTGCTTAAAGGACAACCAACGATTCTGGCTAACCCAGCTGGCAGAGTATATCTAACGACAACTGGTAACCCATATATGGGAACTGGGGGCATGGGTGATGTATTAGCTGGTGTGATTGGTTCTCTGTTGAATCAAGAGCAGGATCCAATGAATGCTATTAATGTTGCTGTGTATGCCCATAGTCGAGCCGGAGATATAGCACTCGATGATTGTGGTCCAGGATTTACTCCTACAGAAGTGGCACAGCGAATTGGTCGAGTATTACCCTCTATGGATGGATATGTGCGAATGATACCTCTGTGATAATACGTAGAAATTAGAAAGTACTTCAAAATGAAAAAAGCAATATATAAATATCTACTCTTGTTAGGTGTGTTGGTAGTATCACTACTTAGTCTATTGGGCTGTGGAAAAGAACTTTCACAGGCGAATGCAAATGTTGCAAAGACAGAGGTCAGTCAATCTACGCAAGCACCAACTGGTACTATGAAGGTCCATGTACTGGATATCGGACAAGGAGATGCAATTTTACTCCAAATTGGTGATAGATTTTCCATGATTGATACAGGCGATATTGAACATAGACCACAGGTGGTCGCCTTATTAAAAAAATATGGTGTGAAAGAATTAGAAAATGTCATTTTGACACATCCTCATGCGGACCATATTGGCGGTTTCTATGCTATTGCCAAAGCAATCCCGATTAAACATGTCTATGATAATGGCATCGATATCGATAGTGGTACCTATAGAACCTATTTAAAAATGATAGAGACAAAACAGATTCATCGTGAAACACTTCATAAAGGTGATCTTTTAGACTTAGGAAATGGAGCGTATTTTGAGGTCTATGCCCCTTGGAAAGGGGAAGTGATGGCTGACAAAAAAGGTGAAGTTCATCAAAATAATAACTCCATTGTAGGTAAGCTGACATTTGGTAAGTTTTCTATGCTTATGACTGGTGACGCGGAAAAAGAAGAAGAAGCACGTCTTATTAAAGAGCAAAATACAAAAATGTCTAGTAAAGTCTTAAAAGTGGGACACCATGGTAGTAATGGTTCTAGTCAAAAAGATTTTATTCGTTCTATTCGACCAGAAGCAGCTGTTATTTCTGCAGGTTTACATAATTCTTATGGACATCCTGGTGAGAAAGCTATGGCACGTTTATTGGAGGAACATGTAGATATCTATCGTACAGATACAATGGGGACTGTTACCATTCGGACAAATGGTACAGACTATGATATCCAACGAGAACGATAATAGAGTGTATTATATAAGGGTCTAAATTAGGGGAGGTATAGAAATGAAAAACATTTTAATTGTAACAGGTCATACCCACGAAGAAAATTCTGTGGCAAACAAAGAGATTCTCGCGTTGCTTAAAGAAAAATATCCTAAGGCTGAGTTTGATCGTTTGGAAGTGCTCTACGGAGATTACAAGATCAATGTAGAAGCAGAACGTGAAAAGCTGCTGTGGGCAGATACGATTGTGATACAGTCTCCTCTATTTTGGTACTCTTTAACATCGCTGATTATGAGATGGTTTGAAGAAGTGTTTGCTTATGGTTGGGCCTATGGAGCAGATACCTATGCAGTAGCCGGTAAGGATATGGTTGTTGGTCTTACCGCCGCTTGTGGTAATGATGAATATACATTGCAAGGTGATAAAGGCATTACCATTGATGAAATATTTAAAACCTGTGAAGCTACTTGTAAGTTCTGTAAAATGAATTTTAGAGGTGGTGTTTTCACTGGCAATATGCTGTATACAGGTGAAGATGTACAGCTACAAGTGATTCATAGACAAGCAAAAGAACACTGTGATCAATTAGTTCAGTATATAGACGCTTAAGTGCGCCATAGGATACATACTATTGCACTATACTAGACACGGTGTATAATTTATATTACTAAAGACAGTCATTGATACAGGAATAAGGAACATGAATATAATTGTAACAGGCGGTGCCGGTTTCATTGGATCACATCTAGTAGACAGGTTGATTCAAGAGGGACATCGTGTACTTGTCATTGACAATTTAAGCAGCGGATTGCGGACATTTGTCAATGAACAAGCTAAATTTTTAGAACTAGATATACGAGATGAAAGAATATATGATGTGTTTGAAGACTTTCAACCGGACTATGTATTTCATGAGGCAGCACAAACAGTAGTAGCAGAATCCATGGTACATCCAACAGAAGATTGTGATATCAATCTAATGGGACTATTGAATTTATTACAAGCCTCAGTTAAAGTGGGTGTAAAAAAATTCCTTATGCCATCCTCTGCTGCAGTATATGGTGATTTAGAGGTATTACCTTTGACAGAGGAATTGGCAGGAGTGCCTCGTTCTTGTTATGGATTGACAAAATTAACTACGGAAGGCTATTTGCGTATTTACCAAGAATCTTTTGGATTACCCTATATTTGCTATCGCTATTCTAATGTATATGGACCACGTCAAGGCAATGGCGGTGAAGGTGGAGTTGTTAGTATTTTCTGCGAACATGTGGCGAATGGTGAATCTATCAAAATTTTTGGCGATGGAGAACAAACACGTGACTTTGTCTATGTAGATGACGTAGTAGAAGCAAATATATTGGGATTGAATAATGATGTAACAGGGGTTATCAATGTGAGTACAGAAACTGGAATTTCTGTGAATGAATTAATCGACACATTAGAGCACATTGTTGGCACTACGGTAGAACGTCATTATGAAGAACCGCGCATTGGTGATATTAAACATTCTTTATTGAGTACTGCAAAAGCAAAACAATGTTTAGGATATACGCCTAAATGGACATTACAAAAAGGACTGGAAAATACCTATCACTATGTGAAAGATAATAGATAACATCATAAGAGCTTTGCGAAGGCAAAGCTCTTTGTTATTGAGGAGGAACTATGCAAATTAATGCAGCTGTACTGGAAGTGTTTGACTTTACGTCGTCTATGTCGGCCTATTCAGATCATCCTATGGATATGACTGAACCAGAGATACAAAGCTATCTTGAAATGCATGTAATGAAAGCGTTACAAGACCCTGGAGCCAGAACTGGTTATATCTCGGATCAAACACCATGGGGGCGAAAGATCAAACAATTGGAGAATCAAGAAGTAAGCCTTGTAGAGTTTGGTAAAGAACTAGGTGAGACTTTATTTACCTATATGGCACAAGCAATGGACCCTTGTGTACTAGATATGATTGTCTGTGAAGCACAAGGAGAGCAAGCTTACCTTTGCGTTCTTCTTTGTAAAGCCCATGATGGATATACTCACCAATTATATTCAGAAGAGGATGGTTCATTAGCAACAAAATTAGTAGAGCATAGAGTCGTATTACCAACAGTGACACAAAAACTATATGCTTTTGTAAGTATTAAACTTTCTGATTTATCCATTCGTCTCTTTGAGCCGAAAGGTGAATATGATGGAGAGAAAATGAACTTCCTAGAAGAACGAATCTTTCAGGTGACCACGAATCCGTCTTCTAAAGATACAGTGAAAAAAGTACGCACTGTGGTAGATCGAATTTCTAAAGCTCATGAGCAAGATGGTGTGGCAGCTATGGCTAAAACAAAAGAATTACTAGCTAAGAATGCAGAAGTATCTGACACATTAGAAGCACGACATATTATTGAGCAAGTGTTTAGTACGAACCCCATTCAGCGAGAAGCAGCTATGAAAGAGCTAGCAGAAGAAGATTTACTTGAACCATTGCCAGTGAGTCGGACCTATGCTACAAAAGTGGGCAAGCAACATAAAATTAAAACAGATACTGGTATTGAACTTTCATTTCCAGTAGAATATATGAATGATCGTGAGTTTATAGAAATTTCAACGAATGAAAATGGTACCTTGCGCATTGAATTAAAAAATATTTCAAAGATTACCAACAAATAGGGGGTCTTATGAGTAAAAAAGGACATAAAAAAACAAATGCATTACGCATACTAGATACTCACCATATTGACTATGAAGTGTTCACCTACGAATGGTCTGAAGAACGCGGAGCTGGTATACATGTTGCTGAATCTTTGCATATTCCGCCTGAACAAGTGTTTAAAACATTGGTTGGGAAAGGCAATGTAACAGGTCATGTAGTATTCTGTATTCCTGTAGAAGGGGAACTAGATATGAAACAAGCCGCACGAGTGAGCGGAAATAAATCGGTAGAATTGATTGCGGTAAAAGACTTATTACCGTTAACAGGATACTTACGTGGCGGTTGCTCTCCATTAGGGATGAAAAAAGCATTTCCTACCTATTTTGATGATAGCATTACATCCATTCCTATGGTCTATGTCAGTGCAGGCCTTAGAGGAATGCAAGTGAAAGTCAATCCACAAGCATTAGTAGACGTAGTAGGTGGCACGATAGCGCCACTGACAATGGGGTAAGTATGGCAAAGAAATATTATGCTGTTCGAGTAGGGCATAATCCAGGAATCTATGTGACTTGGTCTGATTGTGAAGTGCAAGTAAAAGGCTTTCCTGGGGCGCAGTATAAATCATTCCCTACAGAAGCAGAAGCAAAAGCCTATATGGGCTCTATAGATATACCTAAGTGTGCAGAGATTAAAGCGGCTAGAAACGGTACAAAGAAAACATCTGCTAGTGCGTCTAAAGGTATGAGCGTAGGTGAATACCTTAAGACACAGACTGATAACATAAGTCAAATCGTAGAATCAGATCCTTGTGAAATTCGTGCTTTTATCGACGGCAGTTTTGATAAGCGAAAAGGTGTGGTTGGCTCTGGAGGGGTTATTCTTCTTGGTGCAGAAGAAGTAGAATTTTCTCTTTCGAGTACAGAACCGAATCATGTGGCCTATTGGAATGTGTCTGGGGAATTATTAGCAGCACTTCATGTAGTGGATTATGCACTAGACCATGGGTATACATCATGCTCTCTCTATTATGATTATATGGGCATTGAAATGTGGGCTACAGGTAGATGGAAAACAAATAATCCATTAACAACTAACTATGCGAAACGAATGAAAGAAGCTAGCAAACAACTTCGTATCGATTTTCATAAGGTAAAAGCTCACTCTGGTATCGCCTATAACGACCGTGCAGATGCATTAGCAAAGAAAGGAACGCTACTAAAATAACACTGGTAGGAAATTTCTCATAAAATTCCTTTAATCTCTCCATGATTTGATGTACAATAAAAGTACGATTACAATCATACTGTACATAGGAGGAAACTATGAAACGGATTCAATTAGACTCTGGTTTTGTTTATGATTATACAAATATGATGTTACCTGGTGGGGTGACGGAAGCAGATGTAACAAACTTAGGCACTGCGATTTCTGATGCCTTAGCAGCAGCGGAAGAAACTCGTCATCATGGTGTTGTAAAAGGCCATCTATCCAAAGATGGAGAGCCTGAATTAGTACTTTTTCCACAATTGCCGTATGTAGTGGAAGGCCATATTAACAACCCAACAGTGATGGCTCGCCTTGATGCTTTGAAAGAAAAGAAGGTTAGTACTGTAGTCAGCTTTGGTATTGGTGGTTCTTTCCTAGGTGGAAAAGTATTATTTGACGTACATTGTGGGGAGTTTTGGAACTCCATGAGTGATGAAGAACGTAATTACCGCCCACGTATGTATTTCAGTGGTAATAATGTTGACCCTGTACGTACCCAAGAATTAATCAAGCAATTACAAAGAGAATGGAAAGAGCAACAATTTTTAGAAGACCATGCCCATGTACCTAATGAGTATAAAGTGCTATTGGTGCTAATTTCTAAATCTGGTTCTACTATTGAACCAATGACAAATTTCATGATTGTGAAAGAAGCTCTAGAAGTAGCAATGATTAATTATGAAGTGCTAGTAGTGACAGATCCAAGAGATGATGACAAAGAAACGTTGTTACATAAGTTAGCTGTTGCAGAAGGTTGGGGAGACTCCATCTTCGCTGTACCTGATGGCATTGGTGGTCGTTTCTCTGTGTTCTCAGAAGTAGGGTTGGTAATCGGTGCTTTATTAGGATTTGACATTCATGATTATTTAGAGGGGGCTAAAGCAGCAGATATAGCAGCTAAAGAACAAGATGTCTGGAAGAATCCAGCCTTGTTAAGTGCTGTGTTAAAATATATTGGCTCTGAACAATATGGTCGTCATATTGAAGTATTTATGCCTTATGCAGATCGTTTGAAATCCTTATCTGAATGGTATGTACAATTATTAGCGGAATCCTTAGGTAAAGAAAAAGATGATAAATCTGGACACTATGGTCGTACTCCAATTGTAGCGGTAGGTACTACAGACATGCATGCCCAAACACAGGAACATCAAGAAGGTCGCTATGATAAAGTTGTATCTTTTGTAGATGTAGAAAATTGGCATGTGAATCTAACAGTGCCACATATGTATGACCAATATAGTAAACTAGAAGCTTTAGCCGGTCTTGACTTAGGATTTATCAATCGTGCGGCCTTGGCATCTAATGCAGAGTCCTTAGCCAGTGATGGACGATTTAATGGGACCTACCAAGTTCCAACCATGAATGCCTTCCACTTGGGAGAATTGATGTTTACTATGTGCTGGGCCATCTACTTTGAAGGACAATTGGCAGGGGTGGATGCTTTCAATCAACCAGGCGTAGAAGTGTATAAAAAATTATTAGGACCTAAACTTTCAAAAGCATAGGAGAAGTAAGAATGAATATTTTAGTGACAGGTGGCGCAGGGTACATTGGTAGCCATACAGTACGTGCCTTATTAGGAGCAGGTCATCAAGTGGTGATTGTAGATAATTTATCTCGAGGTCATAAGGAGTCGATTCCTGCAGGAGTACCGTTCTATGAAATGGATATTACAGACCCTGCATTAGGTGAGGTTCTAGATACGTATAAAATTGATGGCATTATGCACTTTGCAGCTCATTCCCAAGTTGGTGAATCCATGGTAAATCCATCTATCTATTATGAAAATAATGTAGTAGGGTCCTATCGTTTAGTAGAAACTGCTCGTAAACATGGTGTAAATCGTTTGGTATTTTCCTCTACAGCGGCTGTCTATGGTGAACCAGAAGTAGTACCTATTACGGAAGATGCGAAATGGAGTCCAACCAATGTGTATGGTCGCACAAAATTGATGATTGAAGATATGCTACGTGACTATAGCAAAATTTATGGATTTAAATTTGTAGCACTACGTTATTTTAATGCAGCAGGTGCTGATCCATCTGGTGAAATTGGTGAAGATCATACACCAGAAACACATCTAATTCCACTTATTATTGATGCAGCTTTAGGTAAGCGTGAATCCATCACTGTATTTGGTACAGATTATGATACTGCGGATGGTACTTGTGTACGTGACTATGTACATGTAAATGATTTAGCTTCTGCTCATATTCTAGCTATGGAATATCTGTATAATGGTGGAGAATCAGACGTATTTAACTTAGGTTCAGGTAATGGTTTTAGTGTAAATGAAATTGTAGCGGCTACTAAAGAAGTAACAGGTGTCGATTTCCGTGTTGATTACGGTGAACGTCGTGCTGGGGATCCAGGTACATTAATTGCATCTTCAGAAAAGATTCATGCAAAATTAGGCTGGAAACCAGTTCACAGTACAGTACAAGAAGTGATTCGTGATGCTTGGAATTGGCATCAATTACATCCTAAAGGATATTAATCGTATATAGGAGGGCATGATGAAAGTATCATCTACACAAGACCTCTACAATTGCATAATGAAGTATATAAGTACACACGGTCGTCTCGTTTTCGGGGCGACCGTTTTATTGTGCCTCATTTGCTATCTAGGGTGGAGAGAGTCCGCATGGTCGGAGGTTGAACAATTAGAAAGTCCTATACAGTCACATCGTGAAAATGATGCATTAGGAAAAAATAAAAAAGAGAAATTTGAAGATTCTTCAGTAACAGTCACTCATACATCTGAAAAAGGTGAGAAAAAATATAGGGGGAAGAAACATGAAAAAAAGAGCGAATCTCTAGAAGGAGAGACAGATAAGGGGAAACTTGTCTTTCCAATACGGAATGTAGTACGACCCTATCCTTTACTAGATACTTTTTCAAAGGAATTGTCTGTAGTTACTCCAACAGCGGTACTAAGTGCAGATAGAAGTAACATGGACAATATGAACAGGAAAGGAAAAGGTAATAAAAATAGTATGGAAGGATACGCTGTACATGCCTATAGCAACGATATTGGTAGAAACACGCATGCGAGACATGAGGTAGGACATGTAAAAGAGATGCAAGTACAACTGTTGGGCATTATACAAGGAGAGGTACCTGTAGCTGTGTTAGATATTAATGGAAATACTCATACTGTGTATGAAGGAGATGTAGTTGATGAGGTACAGGTGCATACGATTCGTGATACAAAGGTACAAGTTCAAGTAAACAGTTCTGTTCAATGGATAGAATAAAGGAAGGGTAAAAAATATGTTGAGTAAGAAGTAGAAACATAAAGGAAGGAGATACATATGTGGATTAAAACAGTAAATTATTTTAAAAGGAATGTAGCAATCCATATCCATCAAGCTATCTATCGCTGGGGAATAGCCTATGCGGTGATAATGATAGTTTTAGGAATTTTCCCTGCAGAGGCAGTACATATTATGGCTAAAGATATGCCTTTACGAACATTGGTGCAAACCATAGCTAGGACGGAGAAACTTTCAGTAGTAGGATTAGATACATTAGAGGGGAAGGTTACTTTAGAAGTACAAGAAAATTCAGGACAAGAGGCCATTACTAAGTTGGGATCACAGTTAGGTTTTTTAGTCTATGAAGAAGGTGGTACCTTCATTGTAGAGGGGCGCCATGAAGAAAAAGAACGTCGACATGTGCGTCGAATCGTAGCGGAGATAGGAACGCCTGAGGAATTGAGCAATCTGATTCTGTCTGTAGTACCTAAAGAACATGTACAAGTGATGCCAAGCACGAATGAAGTGATTTATTATGGAACGGTTCATGAAATTTTAGAAGTAGAAAAATTACTACGATTTTGGCATGCTACACCAAAACAAGTACAGTTAGATGTGGCGGTATTGGCAATGGAAAAAGGCTATGCTAAAGAACTAGGGATACAATGGTCATTTTCTGGATTACAAAGTTCAGGGCTTTCCATGCATGGAAAATCTGAATCAGGTGTGGAAGGAAATGTTCATATCGGTCATATTCCTAAGGGCACATCGTATTCGTTTTTAGCGCACCCTACAGTATCTGCTAAAGAAGGAAGTAGTCGTATGGCATTGATTGCAAGACCTAGTATTGTAGCTCTTAATGGAGAGGAAGCAAGCATACTTATTGGTGAACGCGTGCCGGTGACAGTAGAATCTATTCAAAATGGTGTCACGAGAACCAGTATTCGCTATGAAGAGGCGGGTATTCGGTTATTATGCAAACCTTATGTATTACAGGGGAATCACATTGATACTATTGTGGAAGCTGAAGTGAGTAACCCTACTTTGGTCCCTGAAATGAAAGCTTATCGCATTACCACAAGGCAAGCGAAAACAAGAGTGCGCATACCTGATGGAGAAACATTGGTCATTGGTGGATTGATGGATCGACGTACCGTGCGACAATGGCAAAAAGTACCTATTTTGGGAGATATTCCTTTGATTGGGAAACTATTTCAACATAGTCGTAAAACAAAAGATGAAGTAGAATTATATATTTTAGTGACCGCTAGGGTAATTCAGTAAATAAGAAAGGCAAAATACCATATATACGCATTCACTATTCCAAAAATCCTTTTATGTATGATATGATGAAAGCATAGAACATATCAGGTTTTTGGGATATGGTCGTTATATAATAGGGGTATTGATATGAAAAAAGAAAGAAAAGAACTCTTAACGTTATGGATTACGTTGTCTTTGCAATTAGGAACCTATGCAGCACAGGGCATTATAAGTCACGAAGTAATGGTGGACAATAGTCAGGCTGTTCCCATTATACAGATTGCAAGTCCGACCCATGGTGTATCCCATAATCGGTATGAGTCCTTTTCTACAGATACGGGGGCTATTTTTAACAATGCCACTACACCTACAGTTAGTACTCAGATTGGTCCTGTAAATGCAAACCCTAACTTACGAGAGTCTGCCAACCTTATTGTCAATGAAGTAGTAGGGACTTCTACATCCCAGTTAGCAGGAACTTTTGAAGTAGCAGGACAGCCTGCGGATGTGGTCATTGCCAATCCCAACGGGATTTCTATCAAAGGAGTTCATTTTATTAACACCCCAAAAGCCACGCTTACTACAGGTGTCCCACACATGGTAGATGGTCAGTTAGAAAACTTTACCATTGAGAAAGGAAAGATTGATGTAACAGGGGCTATCAATGCACCTACGGAACATAGTGGAGCTAACTCATATACCCCTATTTCAAAGGTCGATTTACTGGCAAAGACGATTCGTATCAATGCAGATGTGGTGGCACAAGATTCTATTCGAGCTATCACAGGACGTAATATAGTGAATTATGCGGATGGAACTGTAACAGCTAAGGAATCTGGTGGAAATACCTCTACAGGTGTTGCCTTAGATGTAGGGGCTCTTGGTGGTATGTATGGAAATACCATTTCTTTAATCGGTACAGAATCTGGATTAGGTGTTAATATCAGTGGCTCTATCGATGCCATAGCGGGGAACCTACATATTGATACAGCGGGAAATCTCACCATTGAACAAGGTGGTTCACAGCAAGAGCCTACAAGTATTCACAGTGCCAAAAAAGTAGTGATTCGTAGCCAAGACTTTCATAATCGTGGCACCCTTGTGAGTGATGAAACAGTGACAATACAAAGCGGTACACTTACCAACGATGGGAACCTACAAGGAAAACAGATTGAGGCGAATGTGACCAATCTTCGTGGACAGGGAGTGATTTCCAGTGCGGAGAATATAACGATTCAAGGTACGGACTCTATTGTGTATCAAGGCGGCATACGCTCTCAATCTGGGGATATCACTGTACGTGGGAAACAGGTAGAAGTAGATCGAAACCATATACAAGTAGTATCTAAAGATAAACTGCATATAGAATCGCAAACACCTAATCCTGAAATACCTGTAGATAGCTCAAAACCAGCTTTAGAGAACCCTTTACATACACCGACCATACAACCTATCCCTCATATACCTAACAAGGTGGTGGTAGAGGATACACAAGAAGAGTTACCTATTGTTGTAGATACGAATAGTCCCAAGAATCGCCAACCTATCTTAGATACGACGAGGAATGGCATAGATATCCTACACATTGCTGGTGTTGATGGAAACGGTGTTTCTCACAATGCATATACACAGTTTAATGTGAAAGACCGAGGCCTTATTCTCAATAATGCTACGAAATACACAAAAACTCAGTTAGCTGGTTACATTGATAAAAATATGTTCTTAGCTGGGAATGGTGCTAAGACAATCATCAATGAAGTTACCTCTACGAACCCATCTACTTTAAAGGGATATATAGAAGTGGCAGGGAATCCAGCGGATGTAGTCATTGTGAACCCAAATGGTATGACCGTCAACGGATTTGGTGTGATCAATGGCACTCATATGACCCTGCAAGGGAAAGATTATATAGACATCGTAGGAAAGGGCTATGGGGGACAGCAGATAGATAGTACTTTCATCACTGACCATCTACGTAACCGCCGCAGTGAACTATGGGGCCATCACCTTCGTATTGACACAGATACCTTAGAGAATACAGGAAATATAGCAGCAGAGACTATGCATATATCTGCCAAAACTATGCACAATGCGGGTTTTGTAGAAAGTAAAGATACTCTCCAATTTGCTGGAAATGAGCTTGTACAAGATAAGGGAATTATGAAGGCGAATCAGAATGTACATATCTCAGCGCATCATATCCGAAATAGCAATTCTTCTGTATTAGAAGCTGGTACTAGTGTGCATATCACGGGAGATACCTTACAGAACGATGCGTCCCATGTGGTCAGTCATGGTGTGATGCACTTAGGCGTAGGCAATTTAGAAAACACAAACATAGGGGCAATCATTGCAGAAGATACCCTACAGATACAAGGGAATACCTTTGCTAATACGAAAGGCATTCTCTTTGCAAAAAACGATGCAGAGATAGATATGAAAGAAGATGTGACGAATACAGATGGGTTGTGGCATGTGTTAGGTAATTTGCGTGCGCAAGGTCGCCACATTCGGAATATCAACAGCAAAGGTTCTTACTTTGGTTCAGACATCTATGTAAAAGGTAATGCCTATGTATTGGGAAAAGAGAGCTTTGAAAATAGGTCATCAGATGTCATTGTCAAAGGTGATCTCACTATCACAGCCCCTAAAATACAAAACCATAAGGATGTGTTTAAGACGGGGTGGACCATTTCAGAAGAAGATAAGTATGAGGGCATACCGCATCTAGACCAGCCTAACTATTATGAGGCAGATAGAAAATACCATAGAACGATTCATACAGGAACCATAGAAGAGGAAACCGCCACATCTAGAATACTGAGCGATGGTACAATCCATATTACGGGGCAAGATGTGCAAAATACATATAGCCAGATTATGGCGAAGGATGGCTTACAGGTTACGGCAGACTCCATTACCAACACAGGCTATCAAGGGACAGTTCACTATGATGATATAGGCCGAGATAGACATTATTGGAAATATAAACAGAAAAAACGCTGGTGGAAACGTAAAAAGTGGGTCTATGGACATACAGATATTCCCTATGAACATCACGAGAGCTTTGATGCTGAAAGTAGTCCATCTAGTGAACGTATTGCTGTATTAGGCAGTCATGGAACTACGAGCATCCAGTCTAATGCATTTACCAATACAACACTTGAGGCAGATGGAACAGCTTATGCCATACGAGATAAAAAGGTTGAAACTGCGGTGGCACCTACAGATGTTTCTAAATTAGTGACCCCTGTGTTGGAACCATCAAAACAACTCTACATGACGAGGGAGCCCCTTGCCGTTGCCAAGATAGAAGAGAACCCATTATATACAGATAAAAAGCAATTTTTGTCTAGTGACTATATGGTCGCTAGATTACAAGCAGACCCAGAACGAGTGTACAATCGATTACGCAATGGATATGAAGATCAAGAAATAGCGAAAGAAGAACTCCGTCAAAGTGGTCATACCCTTACGAAATATACAGGTCATGATCAGTCTTTACTTTCAGGGATACCTAATAGCATGTTACAAGCGGGAGATTTGCGCAAAGATGGTAGTATCGTCTTAGGTAAAGACGTGAAAATAACAAGCCAAAAACTATATAATACTGGCAGCATACAAGCTAAGGACTCTCTGTCCATTACAGGAAATCATGTCCGAAACCTCAGTGGGTCTATGAATGGCAATCTAGTGTCTATACGAACAGATATGTTAGAAAATACTTCGGGTCGTATACATGGTAAAGATGGTGTTCATATAGAAGGAAAGGATATCCGTAATGAAACGCAAATAATGACTAACAGTTCATTTGGATATCAACAAGATACAGCGCATGGAAATGCTAGTATCACTAGTGAAGGTAGTATCCATATCCAAGGGGATTCCATACGCTCTGTAGGCGCTACTATACAGGGTAGTAATACAGTGAATCTCGCAGGGAAAGATATACAACTCTCTGCCCGGACCTTACAAAATCGTTATATAGGTAGCGGAGTGACCCTAGAGTCCACTAAGTACCTAGGAAGTACCGTACAAGGACATACGGTACAAGTGCAAGGAGGAGAGATCACGTTACAAGGCTCTCGCATGATAGGACACACAGTGGACCTTACAGGGAACTCTCTAACCCTTACGAATGTAACAGATAGAACTTTGTCAGATGTAGCTGTGGGTGCTAGAGGTAGTGACTATTTCAACCGTAAGATGGTTATAGAAGAACAGAATCTAGGAGCTACCATTGAAGGTGATACCGGTGTGAAGGTGCGTATGGATAACAATGTATCCATGAAAGCAAGTACCATACATAGTAAAACGGGCCTTGTAGATGTACAAGCAGATCGAGTATCTATTGCACATGGTACTGAGCGTCATGAAACACTATCTGAGATACATCAAAAAGATAGAGGGTTCTTATCATCTACCACAAGGGATACCTATGACCATAGACGTACAGATACGGTAGTGGGCTCTACTATTTCAAGTGGTATTGTTAAGGTAGATGGTAAACAAGACGTACTAGTCAAAGCCAGCCATATAGTGGGGGATGCAGATGTTACGGTTACGAGTGCAGGTAATTTGACCATCACATCAGCACAGGAAGAATCTGGTGCCACTCATCGTGAGGAAGTACGTAAATCGGGTATTTTTGGTAATGGCGGTCTTAGCCTTACCATTGGTACACAAAAACAAACAGATACTTACGATGCTAAGAGCAGTGTAGCTAAAGGCAGCGTGATTGGAAGTCGCTTTGGTTCTGTCACCTTAGGTGCTACAGGATCTACACAAGTAGAAGCCAGTGATGTAGCATCGAAAGGGGATATTCAGGTTCAAGGATCTGGTGTGACAATACGTAATGGTTATACCACATCCCATACAGAAGAAACACATAGATTTTCTAAAACGGGGCTTACTCTTTCTTTGTCGAATCGCTTAGTAGATACCACAACCAATGCAGTGGGTACACTGACACGAGCACATATGGTGAAAGACGAGCGATTAAAAGCTCTATTAGCCTACAAAACCTATGATGATGCCAAGACATCTTTAGAAAAATCTAAACTGAAAGACCAAGCCAAGAGTTTACACCTCAATCTATCTTTAGGCACAGAACGAAGTGAAGCTTCTACGAATGTAGATAGTAAGATAGCAAAAGCATCGACCGTTGTATCCGATGGACATATTCGTGTTACCACTAAGAAGGATGATATCCGCATAGAAGGAAGCGATGTACAAGGCAAGGACATTACCTTAGACTATGCGAACGATATCTATGTGAAAGGCAAAGAAACAACCTCTAAGATGTCACAGAGTATGAAACAGAAACAAGGATCTCTTGGTATTTCCTATGATGTATTACAACACCGATTCTCCGATATATCCGTCAATGCCAGTGGTAGTAAAGGCAATATAGCAGGCACAGACATAGTTCATGATCCTTCAAATATAACTGCAACTAACACCCTCGGAGTGACTGCAAAACAGGATTTGAACCTTAAAGACGGAGTTTTTAGAGGCGATGCTATTGATGCAAATGTAGGTGGAAATCTAGAGATTCATTCTGTACAAGATACACATGATTATACAGACCATACTACATCTGGTGGCATGGGACTTAGCCTATCTAAGAAAGGTGCATTCAAATCATTACAAAGCTCTTTGCAACGGACTGATATAGATAGCAAATACACCTCTGTGATCCACCAATCTGGACTCTATGCAGGAAGTACAGGATTCAACATATCCGTAGGCAACACAACTACATTAGAAGGAGCTCTCTTAGCTAGTCGTACAGATACGAATACACTGAAAACAAAATATCTAGTTATGAAGGATATGGAGAATAGGGCGAAGTATACCTATGGGTCTAAGGGAGTATCATATCTATCTGACGTACAATACAGGAAGTCTTTGCAACACATGAGAGATAGAAAAATGCTATACTCACAGATAAAAATCTTAGCATTCCAGCTAAGATAAAATACTTACAACAGTTGAATCAAGATAATGACTATACAAGCCACCTCAAGTATGTTAATAGCTTGCATAATCAAGTAGGCCTATTACCAAATATGATGCCTGGTGAAAGAAAAGAAGCTTACAGTGTGACAAAATCTGCTATTGCACCTGGAATGATTGATGTAGAGAACTTTAAGATGGATGTGAGTCAAATTAATAGAGATATTAATCACAGCCTTCAAGCATTGGATACTATTTTCAACAAACAAGACATACAAGAACGACAAGAACTAACTAAATTATTTAACAAATATGCCAATGAAGCTATTCATCATATCTCTGATATGGCAGGTTGGAAGGAAGGTTCATCAGAAAAGGTAGCATTACATGCCATAGTAGGCAATATAAGTGCTAATATGGTGAATGGTAATATACGTGTAGGCACTGCAGCTGGCGGACTATCTGAACTCCTAGCACCAGCTATATTAGAAGCATCTAATGGCGATCCAGCAAAAGCACAATGGCTAGCATATGCTTTGGGATATGCCATAGATAAGCTTGCTGGAGGAACGGGAGAGCTAGGTGGAAGCATCAGTCATTATGGGGTTAAGTGGAATTTATTATTAAATGAACATGCAAAAGCTATACGGCAGAAAAGATATGAAAACTTTATTGATACCTTTAAGGGGCAATATATAGAAATGGAACGTAAAGGTAATCCTTATGGTGAGAAGACTATCAACCAAGCAGAAAATGACTTGTGGAATATGTACCATTTGAATAAAAAAGCAAATATATTCCCACAAGCGACAGAACTGTTAGGGTTATTTATGGAACCAGAAAATAATCAAGATATTATAGAAAAATCTGAAGAGATTTTACCAGGATTTCCTTTATATGTTTTAAATGAGAACTCTAAAGTACATCAATATCTTGCAAATAACGATGGACTGAATAAAGAAATAATTTCTAAGACTATGTCGAATTCTTATATGCATAACTTAGAACAAGTAACATATGAAGGGACTATTTCTTTTTATAGGAAAGGAGTCGATGAAGCTTTAGCCTATGGAACAGCAAGTTATATAGCGACATATCAAATTGATGGAGATTTGGTTTATGGAAAAATTACCATTATAGATAATTGGGATCATGATATAGATGAATCTAAATATTGGTTCTTGAAAGATGCATATATTTTACAGCAGTCAAAAAGGAAAAAAATTTTTGCCTATAAAACAACCTATGATGTGGCATATAAAATTGATGAACTTATGTTTATTGGGTGATGAAGAATGCGAAAAATATGTATGTGGTTTTTAATAATTGTCGGAATACTAGGGCCACTCTATCTATATATCAATATTCACCGGTATATGACTACAAAAACCTTTTTTCGATATGAAATAAATTATTTTTTTGAATTTAGGGATTATTTTAACGATATCAATATTGAAAATAAGGTGTATAGTTACACTGTAAAAGGTGATAACTTATATACTTATGGATTATCAGGATATACGAAGACAAAATTGGGGTTGGATATTCATATTATTAAAGTTTTGAATATAGAGTATGATAAAAACTATATTCATGACATAGAAGAAAGAAAATCTTATTCTAGCTTGGAGGGATTAAAAAATAAGTACATGTATGATGATGTTACCTTTACTAAAAGTTTTCATTCAATGGATGATGAAGATATAAATACTTTTTATATGTTGTATAAAAGAATACCAGATATTGAAGTATTTTTGTCTTCTATAGAAAAATCTCATTTATCTTATAAAGATGGAAAAAAAGTGGCACAAGGTCTCCGAGAACTAAACAATTCCTTAATTAAAGAATATATGAAGAGGAATGAGAAATAAACAATACTTCTAAATAATAGTTAAAACCTAGATGTTATGCAGAAATCTATGAGTATCCTTTAAACAATCTACTACTGAAACGGCAAGTCCTAATACAAACACAACAAGCTTAGCTGATAGTCCAGATATTTATCGGAATGGTGAGCAATATAAACCAGGAGTGGGAGCTAGACAATTAAAAGAAAACATTATATATGAGAGTAAAGGGTATTATTACCAAACTGATGAATTGGGGCGTATAAAAGCGGCCCAAGGTGAATTGCGATTAGAAGATGGCGTGAGAAATAAGGGGGATCAATTAAAAGCAGGTGGTGATGACCGATTACCAGGTGACCATGGTGGGCATCTAATAGCTAAAATCTTTGGAGGATCAGGAGAGTTAGATAATCTAGTTGCGATGGATAAAATTGTGAACACTGTAGAATATAGAGAATTAGAAAGGGTTTGGTATAAAAGATTAAATGAAGGTAAAAAAGTAGAAGTTACAATTGATGTTAAATACGAAGAAGTTAATAAGCGACCAACGGGATTTGATGTTATATATAAAGTAGATGACAATCCTGAGGTTATTCAGTTTCTTCCTAATGGAGGATGAATATATGTTTGTAAAAGAAATGAAAGATGAAGTAGCAATTAAGTTGACTGACTTACTAAAAGATAGATTAAATATTTTGTTACAAGATAATTGGGAAAGTTTAGTTTTTTTTGGACAGTGCTGGAGGTCAAGTTTAGCACCAAGATACATAATTACTTTTGAGGATGGAACATATATCATGGAGGGAGAGCTATTTTGTTTTTCCTCTGAACGTATTGGAGATAGGTCATTTTTTAATATGTTAGTGGATAATTTTCTCAAAGTATATAAGTTTAAGAATAAGGATAATGTGCACACTCTTAATATACTGAATATTGAGATTGGAAAAAATGGAGATTCTAGATATACATATAGCGAAGATTTGTATGGTAACTATGAATATCCACATACACCGTATATTTTATGGTCATATGTAGAGGTAGGAAATACAAAGGGATTTATAAGGGAGGAGGAAATAGAAGCAGAAAAGTATATTGATAAGTACAGTTTACAACCTAAAAGAATATTACAGCGTAGAACAAAAACTCTTAAAATACCTGATTTGCTAGAGAACTTGCTCTATAAACAAATTATGTATATCAATAGGTATTTGCCTAGTAAAACTAAAAAACTATACTTTCATTTAGATAGGCTGCATGAAAATTGGAAACTTAGTCTTTACATTAATACTATAGATAATAACTGGACACGAATTAGAAATATACAATCTAATGATAAGATGTGTACATATCAAGAGTTAATTATCTCATTAAAAGGAAGTATTGATGAAATTGATGAGTTGCATCGTATTTGCAGCAAAATGTATACATCTATTGACTACATTTTCGACGTTTCCACCGGTGAACTCTCTTATGTATATGACAATGTCACAGAAGATAATTTTACTGATGAGCTAGCTTTAGTAGAAGCTTGGGAAAAAAGATATTTCTCCCCAGATGGGGAACCACTGCTTACGCATGCAGTAGCACCCCATGAAGGATGTATCACAGGGACTATGCACATAGATATGTCTCAGTTTATTGAAGAGGAGGAAGAAGAAGTGGTTAGTGTAGATCCAGCTATAGAATTTACAGGGGAAGATATTCATGATTTGATTCCACAATATCTTCAAAATAGTTACGATATTTTGTATTCTATCTTACCAGGTACATATCATCGGGTATATCTATATGTAGAGAATGATGGAACGGTATGTCGTCAACTAGGGTATATCATTGTGGACGGTGAATACCTTACTTTTGAGGATATGGTAGACCGTAAAGTGGTTTCCAAGGCGACTTATGATGCGACAATGGAACAACTGGCACTGTGGTCAAATTACATGCGAAATGCATTTATTGCTTGCCATCTTGAACCGTGGACGGTGTTCTCCTATATGTTAGATGAAGAAATGCATATTTCCAATAACTTTGGTTACGATGTATTAGCAGAACAAGCCTATGACAATGAACTCTTTGACCTTTGGTCTTATGAAAAATTAGGAATTAAGAGTCCTAACTTGTCTGAAGAGAAGATAGCATCTATTGTTCCAGAAAATGAGTATGCCAAATTTTAATATGAAGGAGTCTAGGATTGACAAATCATAAAATAGTTACAGGCCTTGCTTGTTTGTGTATAGGGGCGCTTTCTCATAGTGTTCATGCTAATACTATAGACGAGCAAGGTAAACTGCTAGAGCAGATGGAGCGTTCTATATCTCATGTAGAGCAAAAGACACCCCCAGCTTTCACAGTTATTACAGAAGAGAAAGTATCTGAAAAGGTGAATCTACTATCCAATTATGCACCAGAATTTTTAATTCATCATATTGAACTTTCACAGGTTCCACCAGAGTTTAGTTTTCTGCAAACCATGGTGGCTAAGAAAGAACATCAATCGTATGGGGTAGAAACAATTAATACCTTGTTGCAGGAACTTAATACAGCATTACTAGATAGAGGTTACGTTACCTCTAAGGTCTATATGGAGCCTCAAAATATAGGAAGTGGCACACTTCGCTTATCCTTGCTGGTAGGAACCGTGGAAGAAATACAATTTAAGGGCGTGGCAGGTAATTATACAAACGCAATAGCCTTTCATAAGGGACATATCTTAAATATAAGGAAGATAGAACAAACGGTAGATAATCTAAATACAGTGCCCCATCAGAAGGCTACGGTACAGTTACAACCGGGAAGTAAGTTAGGTACATCTATAGTGGTATTTCAGATAGAAAATAGGTCTAAAGTAGAGGTCACCACAGGATTTGATAATTTCGGTAATGAAGGAACAGGACGCTTTCAAGGGAATGTGTCCATCACGGTAGGTAGACCATTAGACCGTAGTGATACCTTGTACTATAGCTTAACTAGATCTAGACACTCAGATAGCATCAATACAAGTACATCAAATTATGTATCATATCAAATACCTATTGGATATGATAGTATTACCTTTAGCCATTCTAATTCAGACTATCAACAACGGGTTGGCTATGCCATTAAACCTTTTATTTCTAGCGGTAACTTTACTAGCAGTGAATTACGATGGAAACACGTATTGCACAGGAATAGTTAACAGATTACAGAATTAGTGCAAGGTCTTACGCATAAGACAAGGCATTCTTTTATCAATGGTAGTGAAATTGATGTGCAACGGAGAAATACCACGTCTTGGTCTATAGGAATACACCAAAAACGATATAGCAAGAATGGAAGTCTAGATTGGTTAGTGCAATATGAAAAGGGTGTTCCTTGGTGGGCTAGCCCTGGTCCTACTGATCATTTAGGAGAAGCCACTACACAATATCATATATATACGGGGAAAGTGAACTATCAGCGTACAGTGACTCTTTGGAACCGGAAAGCAACCTATACAATGGAAGCGAAAGGACAGTATACGAATAGTAATCTTTACAGTAGTGAGTTCTTTACCATTGGTGGATGGTATACGGTGCGTGGGTTTACCGGCGATAGAAATCTAGCCGCAGAACGAGGGTTCTATGTACGGAACACCTTAGATGTATCATTAAATCAGAATCATACAGTGTATGTAGGTTTAGATTATGGTAAAGTATACGGAAAATCTACGGAAGATATATTGGGTACAGCGTTATGGGGCGGAGCGATTGGTATGAAAGGACACTATGGAAGTGCTAACTATAATATATTCTTATCCACCCCGTTACAAGTGCCAAACGGTTTTACAGTGCCATATCGAGTCCTAGGAATACAGATGAGTACTGCCTTCTAAGCACGGTTAGGTGATTCACTAATTTACCTTGCAAAAGGCTGTGATTATTACTATAATAAAGGATAGATTAATATGTTTCTTTCACAGGAGGTTACCATGAGCTATGTAAAACAGCAAGACCCTAAAGTTCAAGAAATGATTGAATTAGAGTTGGGTCGTCAACGCAACAAATTAGAAATGATTGCATCGGAAAACTTTGTGTCTCAAGCTGTGATGGAAGCACAAGGTAGCGTATTGACAAATAAATACGCAGAAGGATATCCACATAAACGCTATTACGGTGGATGTGAATATGTCGACATGGTAGAAGAGTTGGCTATTGAAAGAGCGAAACAACTATTCGGCGCAGAACATGTGAATGTACAACCTCATTCTGGCTCTCAAGCAAACTTTGGCGTGTACTTTGCCTTATTAGAGCCAGGCGACACTATTATGGGGATGAATTTATCCCATGGTGGACATTTAACACATGGATCTCCAGTGAATGTATCTGGTAAGTATTTTAATATTATTCCTTATGGCGTAGATGCAGAAACAGGTCGCATTGATTATGATGAAATGCGTAAAATTGCTCAAGAGCATAAGCCTAAAATGATTATCGGTGGTGGCAGTGCTTATTCCCGTCAAATTGATTTCAAAACCATGGCAGATATTGCCCATGAAGTAGGCGCAATTTTCATGGTGGATATGGCACACTTTGCTGGCTTAGTGGCAGCAGGATTGCATCCAAATCCAGTGGAATATGCTGATATTGTAACTACCACTACACATAAAACATTGCGTGGACCACGTGGTGGTATGATTATGTGCAAAGAAGAATATGCTAAAGCGATTGATAAATCTATCTTCCCTGGTATTCAAGGTGGTCCATTGATGCATGTCATCGCTGCCAAAGCAGTTGCTTTTGGTGAAGCATTGCAACCAGAATTTAAGGAATATGCAAAACAAATCATTGTGAATGCCCAAACATTAGCTGATGCGTTACAAGAAGAAGGTTTTACTATCGTATCTGGTGGTACTGATACGCATGTATTATTAGTAGACCTACGTACTGTTGGCTTAACTGGTAAAGTAGCTGAACATGTACTAGATGAAGTAGGTATTACATGTAATAAAAATACAATTCCATTTGATCCAGAAAGCCCATTTGTTACATCTGGTATCCGCCTAGGCACTCCAGCGTTAACAACTAGAGGTTTACATGCAGAAGATATGAAAGAAATTGCAAGCATCATTTCTTTAGTATTGAAACAACCAGAAGATACTGCTGTATTAGCAGAGGCTAAGCAACGTGTAGCAGCACTTTGTGAAAAATATCCAATGTATGCTTAATTAATAAAAAGGAAGTAAGTAAGATGAACGTAAATGTAATGACACATCCTTTGATTCAACATAAAGTAACGTTGATTCGATCTGTAGATACTGGGACAAAAGATTTCCGCCAATTATTAGAAGAAATCGCTTTGTTAATGGGCTATGAAATCACACGTGATTTGCCATTAGAAGATGTAGAAGTAGAGACCCCATTGGTGAAAGCAATTGGTAAACAAATTGCAGGCAAAAAATTGGGTATTGTGCCTATCCTTCGTGCTGGCTTAGGTATGGTGAATGGTTTGTTAGAATTAATGCCAATGGCAAAAGTAGGTCATGTAGGTATGTATCGTGATCCAAAAACATTGCAACCAGTAGAGTACTATTGCAAATTACCATCTGATTTGGCTGATCGTCGAATTATCGTGACAGATCCAATGTTGGCTACAGGTGGTAGTGCAGCAGCAGCGATTTCTTTATTGAAAGAAAAAGGTGCTAAAGAAATTCAATTAATGTGTCTAGTAGCAGCCCCAGAAGGTGTAGAAGTTGTGAATAAAGCGCATCCTGACGTACGCATCTATGTAGCTGCATTAGATGAAAAATTAAATGACCATGGATATATTTTACCTGGTCTTGGTGATGCGGGAGATCGTATTTTCGGTACGAAATAAACGGTGTTGCCCGAAGAGTAGTGCGCGTTTCTTTTCAGTGACGCGCATTATTTTTATAAGAAAGGGTATATATGGCTAAAAAGAAAACAGTTTTTTTCTGCTCAGAGTGTGGAAATGAATCATCGAAATGGTTTGGTCGTTGTACTGCTTGTGGTGCTTGGAATACGGCGGTGGAGGAAGAACTGCAACCGGAAGTTAAAACAAAGCAGGTAGCGTCTTATCGACCGGTAAAAGATGAAGATAACAAGCCCAAGGCTTTGACAGAGATTGAGGTAGGCGCTATTGCCCGAATTACTTCTGGATATGGAGAAATTGATCGTGTTCTTGGCGGGGGTATTGTACCTGGTGCGTTAATCTTGCTAGGTGGGGACCCAGGTATTGGTAAGTCTACCTTACTGTTACAAGTGTCTGGTCGTATTGCAGAAGAGTCAGGTAAAGTCCTATATGCATCTGGAGAAGAATCAGATATGCAGTTAAAGCTGAGAGCTCATCGCCTAGGCATCAACTCTTCCAATTTGTTAGTGCAGGCTGAAACTAATTTAGATACCATATTGAATGAAGCTAAACGAAGTCAACCAATGTTACTTATGATTGACTCTATCCAAACTATGTATGTAAGTTCTGTAGAATCTGCACCGGGAAGTGTCAGTCAAGTTCGTGAATGCACAGCTAGATTGTTACGCTTTGCAAAAGATCAAGACATTCCAGTGATTATCATTGGTCATGTTACCAAAGATGGTACTATCGCAGGACCTCGTATGTTAGAGCATATGGTAGACGTAGTATTGTATTTTGAAGGAGAACGGTCCTATCAATTTCGTATTTTACGAGGAATTAAAAATCGATTTGGATCTACATCGGAATCAGGATTATTTACCATGGAAGAAGAAGGGTTAGGTGAACTCCTCAACCCATCAGCTACTCTATTAGCAGAGCGATCAGAAGAAGAGACGGGTTCTGCCATAATGGCATACTTAGAAGGAGTACGACCTATCTTGGTAGAAGTGCAGAGTTTAGTGGTATCCACTGCCTTTGGTATGCCACGGAGAACCGCTATTGGATATGATTTAAATAAGCTGATTTTACTCCTAGCAGTATTAGAAAAACGCTGTGGCTTTACCTTAGGTAACAAAGATGTGTATGTTACTATTATTGGGGGCTTAAAAATTAATGAACCTGCTTGTGACCTAGCCATGGCAGTAGCCATAATTTCTAACTTAAAAAATAAGCCTGTACCTCCAGATATGGTGATATTAGGCGAAGTAGGCTTGACAGGTAATATTCGTAGTATTCCACGTATAGAACAACGAATTGCGGAAGCTAAGAAATTAGGATTTAAACAATTTGTGATTCCTGCTGGGAATGTAAAACAATTAAAAGGAATACAAGAAGGTATCTCCATACAAGGGGTGACTAGTATTCAAGAAGTGATGAAAAGTATTTTCTAACCCTATGTGCAGAGTCTTTACGATGAAGTATTCATTAAAATTACACGTAGGGATAGTATACTAAAAAAGAGGAGGTGACCATATGATCTATAAATTATTGCGCTATGCTATTGCTATTTTATTTGGCAGTATGGGGTACGTCGGAGCAGATGCACTATCAACACTTATGGTATCTATATGGGATGAAAAGATGCTGCAAATGGGTGTATTTGGAATCTCTGCAGTGATGATATTGTACTATACCATAAGTATCTTACTAGCAGCTTTTATCGGTTATTTAGTGTCCCAGTATATTTTACGCTTAGGCTTAAGCGTAGCAAAACAAATTGAACGTATTTTAAGTCGAGTTCCTAGTCAACAACTAGTAGCTGGCACGATCGGATTATTATTTGGACTCATTATTGCTAATTTAATTGGTATGGCTTTTGAGCGTGTACCAATTATTGGCTCATACTTACCTATCGTGCTCAGTGCTGTATTAGGATATATAGGGATTCGTTTGGGCATGGATAAGGGGCCTGACTTATACAAAGCCATGGTATCTTATACATTTAGAGGATTACTCAATAAGGGTAGATCACCTAAAGTATCAAAAGTAAAAGAAAGCCGAACTTGTTCTGCTAAGGTCCTTGATACATCGGTTGTCATTGATGGTCGAATTTTAGATATTGTGAATACGGGATTTTTAGAAGGCCCTTTCATAGTACCTGTATTTGTACTCGAAGAATTACAAAAATTGTCTGATTCTGCGGATACCTTGAAACGAAATCGAGGTAGACGAGGCTTAGACTTATTACAGACAATGCGTGAAAAATTAACAAATTCCATGGAAATCATTGATGTTGATTATGAAGATCTGTCAGAAGTAGATTTGAAATTGATTCGCCTTAGTATGGATAAACATTGGAAACTGATAACTAATGATTTTAATCTTAATAAAATAGCTACCTTGCAAGGTGTTGAGGTGTTGAATCTAAATGATTTGGCAAATGCGATTAAGCCAAAAATGATGAGTGGTGAAACCTTACTAGTACGTATTATGAAAGCTGGTAAAGAACCACATCAAGGAGTTGCCTATTTAGATGATGGTACTATGATTGTTGTAGAAAATGGTGTAGATTATGTGGATCAAACAGTGAATGTAGTAGTTACCTCTGTATTACAAACTAGTGCGGGACGAATGATTTTTGCCCGTGTAGAGGAATCAAATTCCTAGAAAGGGAGTACCATGATTAGTTGTATCTTATTAGCGGCAGGTGCAGGACGCCGAATGGGCTATACAGAGAATAAAGTGTGTATGCCGTTAGGACAGTATACAGTGTTACAATGGAATTTACATCACATGAAACAATGGGAAGGCTTAGAAGAAGTCATTGTGGTTGTATCGGAACAAGATCAACTCTCTATTCAAGAACAAGTGGAAGCTATGCAGGTACCGTGGATGGTACAATATGTGATTGGCGGTGCAGAACGACAAGACTCTGTAGCTGCTGGACTTTCACAAGTATCGAATGGAGCAGAGATTGTATTAGTGCATGATGGTGCAAGACCATTAGCGAACAAGGAGTTAGCTCATCGAGTGGTTGAGGGGGCTAAAGTATATGGAGCTGCAGTGCCAGCCATTCCTGTAGTAGATACGATAAAACGTGTGAATGCAGAGGGATATGTAGAAGAAACATTAGTACGTTCTGAATTATATGGAATGCAAACACCACAAGGGTTTCAAACTGCTATTTTGTTAGATGCTTATGTATATGCGGAAGAACACAGATATAAAGGAACCGATGATGTGTCTTTAGTAGAGTTTCAAGGAAACCCAGTGCACATTGTAGAAGGGGATAGAAAAAATATTAAATTAACAGTCCCTGAAGATGTGGCAATTGCTAAGAAGTATTTAGGAGTAGAATCTATGATGCGTATTGGTTATGGTTATGATATCCACCGTTTCAAAGAGGGACGACCTTGTGTATTAGGAGGGGTAACTATCGATAGCCCTATTGGTCCTGATGGGCATTCTGATGCGGATGTGTTGATTCATGCCC
>CAUREE010000016.1:0-30066 GCA_963523985.1 uncultured Veillonella sp. | reverse complement strand
CAAAGGATGGCCTTCTTTTTCTATTTTACTTTTCCCACAAACATTTTACACTAACACCTCAGTATCTCCACTCCTCCGTAAAGCGCCATTGTAGAAGTAGTCTTTCTTGCTACCTCATTACTACGTAAACTCCACAAATATAGAAACGAGCAATCTATTTATATTATAAATTATACATCTGTCACGTTCTATTCTGTTAAATTATAGAAATACAAGAAGAGCACGACATGTTCCGGAGCAAACCTAACCACTGTATCAGTTTGCGGAGGAATGTGTCGTGCTCTTCCATTATGCTAAATACATGCTATTGAACGTGGCAAACTACAATCAAAAGGGATTGCTCGTTTTCTTTGCTTAGCTAACAAAGATGCTAGCAAGAAAGCCGCTACTAAAACAAGCTTTCGTCTTCTTTTAACTCTTCTCCAGAGATCACCGCTACAGAAGCAATTTTATCTCCTTCGTCTAAGTTCTGTGTTTTCACGCCAGAAATGGCTTTGCTTTTCTTCACGGCAATATCGTTCACGTCAAAGCGAATGATCTTACCTTGTTCAGAAATTAGCATCATTTCATCGTTGTCATTTACGATTTCTACAGCTACGACTTCGCCAGTTTTATCGGTGATTTTAAAGTTTTTAGTCCCTTTACCACCACGTTTTTGTACTGTGTAGGAGCTTTCTACATTGCGTTTGCCATAACCTTCTTCACTGATAGTAAAGACTTGGCATTCTTCGCCGGTACCGTGGATAATACTAGCACCGACAACTTCGTCGCCAGCGTTCAAGTTGATACCTTTCACACCACGAGCAGCACGTTTCAACAAACGTACGTCACTTTCATGGAAGCGAATAGCCATACCTTTTTTCGTACCTAGCAATACATCTTGGTTGCCATAGGTCAAGCCCACAGAAATCAACTGATCCCCTTCGTCCAATGCCACTGCATTCAAGCCACCACGGCGGATGTTGCGATACTCATCGATGGATGTGCGCTTCACAACGCCTTGTTTTGTGACCATGAACAAGTTCACATCGCTGGAGATGCGTTCTAAATCGATCATGTTCGTCACTGTTTCCCCTACGTTAAGAGGAAGTACGTTGATGATGGCTGTACCACGAGAGTTACGACTGGATGCTTCTGGCACTTCGTAGGCTTTCAAGCGGTATGCACGGCCTGTGGAGGTGAAGAACAACAATGTATTATGAGTGCGCACATGCATAATTTGCGCCACATAATCGTCTTCTTTCGTTTTCATGCCCACAACGCCTACGCCACCTTTATGTTGGTTGCGATACACATTGGCATTCATGCGTTTGATATAGCCTTGACGAGTTAAAGTGATAACCATTTCTTCGTCAGCGATTAAATCTTCCACATCAAAGTCAGATGTATCAATAGTGATTTCACTGCGGCGTTTATCGCCATATTTTTCTTTCATGGCGATTAACTCCTCTTTAATGATTTCACGTTGGCGTTCATCGGAAGCTAGGATGGCTTTCAAGTCCGCAATCAACACCAATAATGCTGCATGTTCTTCTTCAATTTTTTCACGTTCTAAACCTGTTAAACGAGCTAAACGCATATCTAAAATAGCGTTCGCTTGAATTTCTGTAAGGTTGAACTTTTCAATCAAAGCAGTACGAGCAATATCTGTAGTTTGAGAACTGCGGATCGTATGGATCACTTCATCAATATGATCTAAAGCGATCAACAAGCCTTCCAATACATGCGCACGAGCTTCTGCCTTCGCCAAGTCGAACTCTGTACGGCGTACGATGACTTCTTGACGGTGCGTTAAGTAGTGACCTAGTACTTCTTTCAAAGTCAATACTTTTGGATGACCTTTCACTAGCGCCAACATAATCACACCAAATGTATCTTGTAATTGTGTATGTTTATATAATTTATTCAACACAATATCTGGTTGCACGTCCGCGCGCAATTCGATAACAATGCGAAGACCACGGCGGTCACTTTCATCACGAAGGGCGGTAATGCCGTCCACCACTTTATCACGGCTTAAATCTGCAATGGTTGCAATTAAGCGCGCTTTGTTTACTTGGTACGGAATTTCTGTGACCACGATACGGTGTTTACCTTTCGTCATAGCCTCAATATGAGCTTTCGCACGCATTTTGATGCTACCACGACCTGTGGCATAGGCTTTTTTAATGCCATCACGACCAAGGATAGAAGCCCCTGTTGGGAAGTCTGGACCTTTGATAGCCGTCATCAATTGATTCACATCTACCTCTGGATCGTCGATGAGCATTACAAGACCATCTACCACTTCCCCTAAATTGTGGGGAGGAATATTTGTGGCCATCCCTACGGCAATGCCGGCGGAACCATTGATCAACAAATTCGGAATCTTGGCAGGAAGTACGGTTGGTTCTTCCAAGGATTCGTCATAGTTCGGCATGAAGTCCACTGTTTTCTTCTCGATATCTGCGAGCATTTCTGTCGCAATACGAGACATACGAACTTCTGTATACCGCATAGCCGCTGCAGAGTCGCCGTCAATGGAACCGAAGTTACCATGACCATCCACGAGTGGATATCTTGTATTAAAATCTTGGGCTAAACGCACCGTTGCATCGTACACAGAGCTATCACCATGTGGATGGTATTTACCAAGTACGTCGCCGACGATACGAGCCGATTTTTTGTACGGTTTCGACGGTGTCATGCCTGTTTCATGCATCGCATATAGAATACGACGGTGTACAGGTTTCAACCCATCACGTACATCTGGAAGTGCGCGCATAACGATAACGCTCATGGCGTAATCGATGTAGGAGCTGCGCATTTCTTTATCGATTTGGACCGGCAGAATCTTGCCGTGACTCCAAGCCTTTTCCTCCATTGTATCACCTCATTTTACAACACTGATTATATAACTAATCCATTATACCATTTTATGCACTTTTTTTCTATCTTTTTACATGAAAGTTTCAATACGCTCAAATATAAACACTTATAAACGTATATATTGTATAAATATTCTTGTTCCTTTATTTGTGAAAGTCTAACATCGCCTCATTTAATCGATTCATACGGAACTGTTCCACCACATCGATCATAAAGCGTTCATCATGGATAGGATTCACATCCATCTTGAATAGATGTGATTCACAATGACAATCGCTACAGCCAAAGTCTTTTACCTCATCTGTGCTGATGACTTTCATCGCCTTCGCCAATTCACACTCTAAATCACTGGAGCTACGAATTGGTAAGGCTGCCACAACCGTGCTGACACTGCGCAAATAATCTAAATGCCAATGTTTCTTTTTCCGCTTCCTCTTATGACGTTCAATGCGCTTTTCTAAATTTACCTTCGCTGAGCCTACGTACACATAATAGCCTGGATCAAAGTGCATGTCGCCCTTGCTACCGATGGTTAAGGTCACCGGCTCTTCTACCTGCAACACCATGAGGTAATCCCCACGGTCCTCCGCTTCTCGGCGCACCGCTTCATCATTGTACAAGCACTCGCGCACCACTGTAGGTTTCGTAAACTCCGGTGTCCACTGTAACGCCATCGCTTTCCAATCTAACTGCGGCGCTACCTCAATAAATGTTTTGGTAAATTCCAAATCTGTGTGAAAGTCTGGGGAAAACCACATAGCTCGTTCCCACTGCACTAAGAACAGAATCCCTGTGCAGTATCCTTCTTGTTGTAACTCTTGTAAGTGTAGTAAATGTTTTCGTCCTCGCTCCGTCACCGCATCAGGGAACATCGCTCCTTGATCACCAAATAAAGTGCAAGACTTCACTTCCAATAAAAAGTGTTCTTCCTTATCATTGGTAAGGAGCAAATCGAATCGACTATGACCCACGGTGTACTCCCGGCGTACCACACGCCACTCTTCCCAACCAGGGATGAGTTGTTCCCCGATCATGTACTCTGCCATATCATTACAATAATTGGTGTCCAACATGATAGGCACACCATCACGTTCAATACCGATGACACGATATTGTGTTTTTGCTCCTTCTTTGGGATGATGTACCACATACATCTTCACCCCTACAAAGAGAAGTTCCCACATACGTCCAGGGTTCGGCAAGTGAGCTGCAATCATCTGTCCATCTAATTCTAAATGCACCACAAATCGGTTAGGTCGCGCTACAAAAGTAGCAACCTGCACATTTTCATATAAAACTTTCACTATATATATCCTTTTCTTACTATTACTTTATATAGGGTAGCATTCTTATTTCGATACTAGCTAACCTATTTCTTTAAAAGCCATTATACTATCGCAAATAGGCAATGCTTCTAATGAAGTTATCTAAAGGTATCTTTCGTAGCAAATAGACACATACAAATCAGATTTCCTATATCAGTTTATAAACTAGCTTGCTATTCTACAAATTAGAATAATATATTCTATATATCAAGGTTGATTTATTATAAAAATTATCTTCAGCACCAACAAACAAGTTCTAGGTTCATAGTATACGCTGCACATATCATACATACCACGCGCGCTACACCTCTATATACATGCCAAATCTTTCCACATGGATACTCTTACAGACTAGTATCATACTCCACTCCTATATAACCATCATAACATATACACTGTTCTGTGGATAACCATGTGGGTATCCTGTGTCTAGTCTGTGTGTAAGCTACAAGTTATTCACTTGTTATCACATGGTATGTGTATAACTATGTGGTTATCTTGTGTATACTCTGTGTGTAATCCAATGATACCTTAAGTATACTTTTATTTTTGTCTTAACTTAATCACTTTTTGTGGATAATTCTGTGTGTAACTTTAAATTTCCCGTGTATAAGCCGTGTATAGTTTGTGAATAAAATTCGTTGCCTCAGCTACATACAAGAATCACTTCTTATAGTATACTAATAGCATAGGCTTTCGCCTAGTCATATATCAATATACAAATCAAAAATCCTTTATATTTGGATTTTTTAGCATAAGTCTCCTAGTAACTACGAACTAGGCGACTATGCATATACTACTTAATTTACATAAAAGCATTTCTTCCTTTCCTAGATTTACTAGCTACCTGTTAGCTATTTAAGATTATCTATCTCTAGAAATCATGCCTACTTTTATGATATAAAACAATTACCAACTACTCAACATATAAGGAGATACACATGGCACAAGTGGCAGGCAATTTACAACGTATCCGTAACGGGAAACGCACTTATGCGATTACCCCTCGGATCCCTGGTGGTTTCGTACAACCGCAAATGTTACAAAAATTTATCGACGTGGCAAATACATTCCACGCAACTTTGAAAATTACAGGTGCTCAACGCATCATGATTACCAACTTAAATGCAGAAGATGTAGACAAAGCATGGGCAATGCTCGGTATGGAACCAGCTCATACTGTATCCAATCGTGTCCGATCTGTAAAAGTTTGTCCTGGTACAACATTCTGCAAACGGGCGAAACAAGACAGTGTACACTTAGGTATGCAATTAGAACGGAAATACATTTCTAAAGAAATGCCTTCTAAAATGAAAATTGGTGTGTCTGGCTGCCCTAACTCTTGCTCTGAAGCAATTACAAAAGATATCGGCGTGATTGGCAATGATCAAGGTTGGCAAATCTATGCAGGTGGTAGCGCTGGTGCCCATCCACGCTTGGGCGACTTAATCACAGAAGTGGCTACTGAAGAAGAAGTACTCACTATCATAGATCGCATGATTGCCTACTACAAGGAAAATGCACAAATCGAGCGCATGGGACAATTCATTGACCGCATTGGTCTCGACGCATTCCGAGCTGCTGTGTTAGATACAGTTGATTCCCCAACAGTTACTTCCAAAGCATCTACAGAACCAGTAGTCAAATTACCAGGACAAGGCAATGCAGGTCTTGCAGAAGCTGCTACCCCAGCTAATGAAAAAGGGGCGACTCCACTTGCTCCAGGCCAATTAATTACAAAAGATACTATCGTTCGTCATATCGTCGAAGTGTACCCAGAGTTAATTCCAATTTTACAATCCATGGGCATGGGATGCCTTGGCTGTCCTTCTTCCACAGGGGAACCTCTATGGCAAGCTGCTAATATTCATGGCATGGATATCGATGAATTAGTAGCAAAACTAAACGCAGGTCGCAATGTATCTGAAATTGCTATTACAAAAGATTCCATCATTCGTGATATTATAGATATGTATCCACAAACGGTGCCTGTATTGCAATCCATCGGTATGGGTTGTCTTGGCTGCCCTTCTTCCACGGGAGAACCTTTATGGCAAGCCGCTCAAATTCACGGTATCGAAGTAGATGAACTTGTTTCAAAATTAGAAGTCGCACGAAAAGGAGCTTAACATGTCAGCAGTACTTGGACACATTCACTTTTGGTTGTATAAAAAAATTCAGCTTATCGCTGAGCGTGAGCAACTGATTAAAAAAGAGGCACAAACTCGCCTTGACGATTTAGCCGATGAATTACATGCAACAGCTATCGATTTGTATGGAAAACCAATTCCTCCAGATCGTCAATTAGATCGTATTATTGATCACAACAACATCCACGGTTGGCTACATAATCAATTACAAACATCTTCCGTTCGCGAAGCTACTTTCATCAAAGATTTAACCGATTGTGGTGGTGATGATGGTATAGATGCTGTATTAGAAGCTTTCATTAAACAAGGCGCAATGTGCGGTACAGAAGCAAAAGAAAAACTTACTGCTCAAACAGCACCTGCTATTTACACAGTGATGCAAGACTACTATGTAAATGGTATGCCTTGTGATCCAAGCGATACTGTAATCGAGCAAAGTGACACTACTTTTAGTTGGTACGGAAATCACCAAAATCAGATTTCTTATTGGAAAACAGCAGGCGTAAATCCAATTATTATGGCAGCTGCCTTCCAAGCATGGTTCAATGCTTTCGTTAGTCACGTGGCACCAGACTTTGCATTCACTGTAAATCTTGATGGTGATATTCCTGTATATACAATTGCAAAAAGCTAAGTAGCTTATCCTTTTTATATTAGATAGAGCAGCACATTCGCTGCAGTAATTGACTTTCACCCTTGTGAAAGTACCAAGAATAGGAGGTTCTACTATGGCAGGAACTGTAAAACAAGAACTAGGTTTAATTTTTGATGGTCCTAATTACAAAATTGTGAAAAAAGGCGGCGTCGCTGGTGACCAAGTGGAAAAACACAATCATCCAGAGGCTAACGTCATCTTCACTGTAGTGAAAGGGAAAGTACACGTATTCCTTAACGACACAGAATCCCATATCTTAACACCAGGCGAAGTATTGCACTTCGACGGCAACAACTACATCCAAGCTACATTAGTAGAAGATAGCGAGTTCGTTGTAAACTTAATTCATAAATAAAAATAACCCCTAGGTCTAATGGCCTAGGGGCTTTTTCATATCTTATTTGTTGATGCGTTCTACTACTACTGGAGTTAAGTCGATAACTTGGTTACCTTCTTTAACAGCACCAGCAGATGTTGGGTTAGCTACTAATACATCGATATCTTTTTCTTTTGCAATAGCTTGAATTGCTTCTGCCACTTTTTTATCCAATGGAGCTAATGCATTGGCTTCTTCTTGATTATATTTTTCTTGGATGCTACGAACATTTTTGTCAAAGTATGCTTGTTTTTCTGCATCTGTTTTGAAGTTGTTTAATTTTTTAAATTCGCCTTCTAATTTAGGGCCATATTCTGCACGTAATTTATCGATTTGCATTTGGATAGCACCAAAACCATTGTACCCTGTGTAGATAGCTTCTTCGTTAATTACGCCTACGTTAGCAGCGTTAGATACTGTGAAAGCACCAACCACAGCTAGTGCACCTAAAGTTGCGATTTTTTTAGTTAAGTTCATGTATAAGCCTCCCTATGAGAAATATTTTCATCTATTTATCTAGTATAGCAAAGTTATTTCTATTTAGCAAATCACCTTACGTCTCTACTATACCTCATATATATGAATAGTAAATGAAATCCATAGTTACAAATCTATGTAAAGAATTTGCAATTATTGTTCTTCACTTACATATACATATTCTTCTTTTTTCAATTTGCTGATAATTTCTGGTACCATGCCAATCAAACGATCAAAACCAGTATATTTAGCAGATCCTTTGATATTAAATAATTCAATACGTTCCCCTTTGATCACAAGCACTGCTGTTGGCTCAACTTTCGCTCCGCCACCGCCAGCTTTTTGACATCCACCTAAACCAAGGGATAC
This sequence comes from uncultured Veillonella sp., assembly GCA_963523985.1. Lineage (GTDB taxonomy): Bacteria > Bacillota > Negativicutes > Veillonellales > Veillonellaceae > F0422. Next base: position 21,846 of record CAUREE010000016.1, on the reverse strand, counting down.
GTCAACGAATGGTACAATCGTAGTATCGCCTAATTGTACAGCTTCGCCCACTACGGTTTCCACACGAATCATTTCTTTAAATTGTTCAAATAAAGGCTCTAAATTGTCTTTTAAGTTTGTAAGTTTAGTATCCATCATGACCTCCTATGATTCTTCAACTTCTGAAAGTTCTTTATTTTGCACTTTGCTTACGACGACGATACTGTACAAATGCTTTTGCACTATCCATCAGACACTCTCTGACTGCTTTTTTTACAATAAATAGAGTTCCATAGAAGGCAAATACGCCTAATTGCATATGCCCTTTCACTGTTAAACTGCCTGTATAGGCAAACTCTGTATAGGAAAAATTAACTTGTTCTACTTGCTTCGGACATAATGTATAGGCAGCCGCGGTGATTAGCCCCATTTCATAAGGTCTAGGAATCCCAAAATCACCTTCTAGTTGGAATACTCTAGGACTAGCATGGCTAGCACATTGCTTACTAACCGTAAACAACGCTTCATAGAGTTTAGGGTTTGATACATGTTTCCACCACCAATAGGTTGGTAAGTCTTTTGTATCTTCTTGTTTCTTTGTTGTCTCTTCTTGCGATGATGTAGTTTCTACTGGTTCCAGCACCTGTCCATTGGCGTCAAATCGTACAGATTGTACAGGTTCTGGCCCTGAGTATCCAGATAATGGATACGGATCTGGTTCATCTAGTACTTCTTTTGTGTCTACATCTTCTTTACTGTCTGTCGCTAACGGATCTAGTTCTTCTTTTACCCTACGATTTAACCAATCTTCGTAATCACGGGCAGAACCAACTTTCATAGACCCTAATACATAGACCTCCTTAAACAAGGGATGCCCTTGCTTATACGCAAGATGTACCTTCAATACTCGATACATCCACTCAATACGGAAGTCAAATTCATAAGGCTTGCGCGAACTTACTTTCAGACTATATGTGATAGGAATACATAAAATGGCTATGATGAAAGCTATTACTAGCAGCAATAGAATCATCCATAGTGACACGATACCACCTACCTTTCAGTATGTTATACGATATACATACTTAAATTATACCATTCTTTACCCTTAATGCTCAATACCAAGGCGTGCTTCTACTCCTTGATCATAATAATGACGGTACGCCTCCATAACGGTGACTAAGTCCGCTTCATCCAATAACCATTGAGGAGCACCACGGCCAGTGAATATCACTTCTACATTAGGATTGCGAGCCGCTAGTAACGCGCGCCCTTCCGCTTCGTCAATTAAACCGAAAAATAACGCCATATTGTATTCATCTAAAATAACAATATCAAAGTCTCCTGTAGCCACCGCTTGTAGAGCCCGTTCTTGTCCAATATGGATTAAGTCTTTGTACTCTTGTGGGGGCTGCCCTTTGGGAAAGACCACTACATCATCTCCCCATCGACGCAACTCTTCCTCGCTTTTCATGCCTTCAGGAATGATGAAAAATGGTTTTCCTACTGTTTCTACTGTTATAGGTTCCAAATGATCTAATACAGCATGTTCTGAGTACACTTTTGACTTCATAAATTGAAGTAATAGCACTTTCTTACCAACTCCAGCAGCACGCACCGCTAGACCGATGGCAGCAGTTGTTTTTCCCTTGCCATCACCTGTATAAACTTGTACATAGGATTTCATAATTGCCTCCTATTGAATGGGCAAAAATAATAATGGATCTGTAGCCACACCATTCACACGCACTTCGTAATGAACATGGCTACCCGTACTTTTACCAGTACTTCCCATCAATGCAATGGATTGTCCTTTTTTTACAGTCATTCCTACTTGTACTAGGAGTGCTGAATTATGCCCGTATTTTGTCACAAATCCATTACCATGATCAATTTCTATTTCATTACCATAGCCACCATTATACCCTGCATAGGTCACAGTGCCCGCCGCAGTAGCTACTACTGTCGTTCCCGTATCATTAGCGATGTCTAAGCCTTCATGGAAAGCCCCTCCACCGTATACAGGGTCTTGTCGTGCTCCAAAAGTAGAGCTAATGACACCTTTGGCAGGCCAAATGGATGGCATATGACTATTGGCATCCGTTGCATCACCTTCTATAGCTAGCATAGATTGTAATTCTCGAATATCTTTACCCACTCCATCTTTGAGAACATTATAGAGGGTATACATAGATACCAGACGTCGTTGTGCTTGCCGATCTAGGCTAGATATATGGGCAGATAATTGGGTAGTTGTGAAAGTTTTATTTGAGCTTTTGGGAGAAGGATCCTCTTTCTCTTCTTTACTTTGTGTACTACCATCTGTTTTTGGCACTGTACCTGACTCTGTACCTTTAATCATATTTCTAATATTTTGATCGAGTTCATCCAGAGTCTTCATTTTTTTATCTAAGACCTCTACCTTTTGATCCAATAGTTTTAATTGCTCTTTTTGTAATTGATTTTCTTGGCGTAATTGCAAGACTTCTACCTGCCGCGCAATCCCCCAGATACCAAATCCTAATAAAATGACTAAGACAGCAATTACTATGATGGCTATGGTCTTACTTTGTTGTTTTGTAAACCGCAAATTCCAGTCATCACCATGTTGATTTAGATGTGACTGCAACCACTTAGGTATTTGCATATAACATCCTTTCTATGCTGACACAGAAGAACTGGCTAACACATCTCCATTGCTTCGTTGTCCCATAGCAGATTGCAAGCTAGCTAATTCTTCTTGTGAAAGACTGGCTAAACTTTTACCATTCACAATTGGCTTCGTAAAAATACGTGATTCATTTCGTCCATACACACTGGAAATGACAATCCCATTGAAATTACCATCTAATAATGTTAAGGAAAAGGATAGTTCATTACCAATGTTTTCAAAGGCATTGTATTTCACAAAACCAATATGCTGAAATGTTTGTGCCTGTGTAGATTGAATCACTTTTTGTTCTGATAAAATCGTTTGCCAAGTGCTTGCCATATCTCGTAATTCTTTCACTTCAATAGCAAGACGTCGCTCAATACTCTGGCCATTTTCGCCATCCATAAAGTATCGGTACCGCTTGGTTAGGCGACTCACTCGGATATGTAAACTGAATGCATGTAATACTAGCAGTACAATGATCCCCGCTAATACCCATGGTAACCAAGGTAATAGTTGTTCTAACACAATAATCCTTTCTATTCTAATTCATGTTCAAATGGCTTGATAGCACGTTGTAAAATGCCATGTAAAGAGGCTATCAATACACCGTAGTTGACGATAGGAACCCCTTGCACAGAGGCTACATCAATACGTCGTAATACCTCTCGACGTGTCAACATACAGCCACCACAATGAATGATGACATCATACTTAGATACATCATGAGGGAAATGTCCACCACTAGTCCACTCTAGTTCTAAGTCTGTGTATCCTTTTGCTTTCAGCCATCTCGGAATCTTTACAGTTCCAATATCTTCACATTGTTGGCGATGTGTACAACCTTCACTAATCAATACTTTAGAACCTGCTTGCAAGTGGTCTATAGCATGTACACCTGCCACCAAATCTTTTAGTTTCCCTTTAAAGCGTGCCATTAAAATGGAAAAACTAGTTAAAGCAATCTTCTCCGGTACAATTTGACTCACCGCCTCAAAAGCTTGGGAGTCAGTAATGACTAATTTTGGTGGTTTATATAGTTGCTCCAACGTCGTCGCCAATTCTTCTACTTGGCATACCATCGCTATACCATGATGATCTAAAATTTCCCGAATCATTTGCACTTGTGGCAAAATAATCCGACCTTTGGGAGCCGATTCGTCAATAGGACATACTAGCACAAATACATCTTTTTCTTCGATATAACCGCCTAATAAAGATTGTACATCCTCATCTACAGGTTTTAATTTGCTTAATGCCTCTAGCAAAGTCATGCGGTTTGCCCTATCGTTGACATCTGCTATTACTATCTGAGATGTATAAGGTTGTAGTTCTCCGTGGGATTTAATGAAGTCAGAACCTTGATGACCTTCTACTTCATTGATGACCACTAACGTAGGTATATGGCTACTTTGTAGTTGTTGTAACCACTCTATATCTTCAGGTATGGGCTCAATATCTGTACGCAACATATACACGGCTAAATTCATCGTTGGCAGTACTTGTTTTGTTTTTTCTACCCGCAACAAACTTAATTCCGATGTATCATCGATCCCTGCTGTATCTACGATCATGACAGGGCCTAAGGGCAATAATTCCATCCCTTTAGACACTGGATCTGTCGTCGTTCCTGCGATAGGAGATACTAAGGAAATCTGTTGCTCTGTTAGCGTGTTAATCAAGGTAGATTTACCTGCATTACAGCGCCCAAAAAAGCCTATGTGCAAGCGATTCCCTCTGGTTGTTTCTAATACCATAGACTTCCTTTCTATTCACTTTCAATATAGCTAATTAAGCGCATCAATTCTTCTTCGCTTTTGAAAGAAACTTCAATAGTACCCTGTATTTTTTTTGTGTTTTTTAAACGAATATCTACTGGAGTGCCTAAGCTATCTTTCAATCGTTGCATTAACTTGCGTAACTCCGCTGTTGGCTGAGGCTGAGACGATGTTAATCGTTTCTTGCCAGCCTGTAACTCTTTTACTAGTTGTTCGACCTGACGGGCATTTAAATCTTTTTCCTTAATCCGTTCTAAGGCTTGTAATTGTAAATGTTCCCCCTCTAACGCCAATAACGGTCTTGCTTGCCCTACGGTTAGCATACTTGTTTCTAGTTCTTGTTGTAAGAACTCTGGTAATTGTAATAATCGTACAATATTCGCCACATAAGAACGACTACGACCTACAGTCATGGCGATTTCTTCCTGTGTTTTTTTGAAAGTATCCATTAAATACTGATATCCAAAAGCTTCCTCAATAGGGTTTAAGTTTTGTCGTTGCAAATTTTCTACTAAGGCAATTTCGCTCACTTCTTCTGTCGTATAGTCACGGACTACCACAGGAATTTTAGTCAACCCCGCTTGTTGACACGCACGCCAACGACGTTCACCGGCTACGATTTCATAATGATCATCTACTTTGCGAACTGCAATAGGTGCAATGAGTCCATGAGCTTGAATCGATGCCACTAAGGTTTCCATATCTTCTTCTGTAAAGCGTTTACGGGGCTGATTAGGATTAGGTTGTATTTTAGTAATATCCATTTCATAGCCACTTTTATGACCATCTTTAAAAGAACCAGACAAGCCAAACGACCCTAAGCCTTTACCAAGACCACCTTTTGATTTCTTAAGCTCCACGCTCAATTACCTCCCGTGCTAAGGCACAATATACTTCAGCTCCTTTAGATCTTTTATCATAGATAACTACTGGCAATCCATGGCTAGGAGCTTCTCCCAATTTCACATTTCGTGGTATCGTTGTTGTATATACAGCATCGCCAAAGTAATTCGTTACTTCTTCTGCCACCTGTACCGCTAACTTAGTTCTACCATTATACATGGTCAGCACAACACCTTCTAATTCTAACTCCGTATTCAGTTCTTCTTGTACTAACTCGATAGTTTTCACCAATTGGCTGACACCTTCTAAGGCATAGAACTCTGTTTGTATAGGGATTAGCACACTATTAGATGCTGTTAAAGCATTAATCGTTAACATACCTAAGGAAGGAGGACAATCAATAATGATATAGTCATAGTCGGCTACAACAGGTGCAATGCATTGTTTCAACGTGTAGCCTTTATCTTCCATCGCTACTAAATCCACCTCAGCCCCGGCTAAGTCGATAGTGGTCGGTGCAATTTGTAATGTATCTATGACAGTAGATTCTATGATATCAGTGATAGATACATCATTCACGAGCATTTCATACACACCTCGGTTGATGTCCTCTTTATCGATTCCTAATCCACTTGTGGCATTTCCTTGAGGATCTAAGTCTAATAAGAGCACTCGTTTTCCTTCTACAGCTAAACAAGCACTCAAATTAACAGCAGTTGTCGTTTTACCAACACCGCCTTTTTGGTTGGCTACGGCAATAATTCTAGCCATGATTTCACCTCTTTCTTATAGTCTTATCACATTATAACATAGATTGTTGTGTTTTTTATGAAAGCTACGGGGATTTCTATATATTTTTCATATATTTTTTGATGTTTCACGTGAAACAGTGTAGCTTTTGTAGTATTCAATATGTATGCTATTCATTGTTTCACGTGAAACATATCACCTCTATTTTCTTGCTCTGCGCCAAGAACACTATGTTTTAATTCTTCTAAAAACTATCCACAGTATGTGAACACTTTTTCCATACATTAGTTAGAGCTTTGGAAACTATTCCACCTAACAATCTACGGCAATTAATATATAACCTTCGCTCCAATATTAATGATAGCCAAGAATGTTTTATGTAAAACAGTATATATTTGTGGTATTCAACATTTTGCTATTCATTGTTTCACGTGAAACAATCTAACAATCTACTAGATAACAACTTATATAAGCTAATATATAGCAACAAAAAAGGAACGCTGATTTCATATCTTCAACGTTCCTCTTTAGTCTATAACATATAGTGTCACATGTTACGTATGTTTTTATAATATTGTCATGCTATTACTCATTAGTTAATCGTTCTTTATGCCATCTGATACTTAATAGCTTCTATGTTATGCAACCTCAATACACAGTAGCATTACTCGTCACCTAATAACCCTTTTACAATATTTACTGCTGAGATACCATCTTTGGCATAAGAATCAGCACCTGCTTCATCTGCGTAGGCCTGCGACAATACCGCACCGCCTACGAGGACCTTCGCATTGACGCCAGCTTCACGTACTGCTGCAATGGTTTCATTGATCATCGGCATTGTTGTCGTCATCAAGGATGCTATACCAATAATCGGTGCATTGTGTTCTTTCGCTGCTGCAACGATTTCTTCTGGGGACACGTCTTTTCCTAAGTCCACGATTTGGTATCCATTATTTTCTAACAAGGCAGATACGATATTCTTACCTAAATCATGGATATCACCTTTTACTGTAGCTAGGATAATTGTCGCCTTCTTCTCCGTAGTGCCTTCTGGTAATACTTCTTTAATAGTTGTGAAAGCTGCTTGCATTGTTTCGGCAGCCAACATAACTTGTGGCAAGAATACTTTACCAGCGCCAAACTTTTCACCTACTACAGCCATCGCATCAGATAAACCTCTACGTGTTACTTCTAGCGGATCTAAACCTTTCGCTAAGGCATCTTTTACTAGAGGAATTACTGCTTCTTTTTCCCCTTGTTCTACTGCATGTTTAATACATTCAATAGGGTCATCACTGTGAAAAGCTTCCGCTGTAGCTTTCACCTTTTTTGTCACCACTGCATTTTCATCATCATCACCATATTCAGCGATGAAATCTGCTGCGGCTGGATCAAATCCCATGAAGGTACGCCCTGTAATAAAGGCTTTTCGTACGATTTCATTCATTGGGTTCATGATAGGACATGTCAAACCGTTGCTCAATGCCATCGTCAAGAATTGTGCATTCAAATACGCCCGTTGTGGTAAACCAAAGGATATATTGGACAAGCCCATCACCGTTGGGAAGCCAAATGTTTCAGCATAGAGTTTTAATGTTTTTAAGGTTTCTCTTGCTGCATGTTGGCTACTTGCTAAAGTTAACACCAATGGGTCTAGCAATAAGTCATTTGGACGTAAGCCATAGTTATACGCTTCTAATACGATTTCCTTTGCTAAAGACACACGCTCTTCTGCCGTTTCTGGCAATTCTTTTTTACCTAATGGCAAGCACAACAACGCTGCGCCGTAGCGTTTGGCTAATGGTAACACCGCTTCTAACTGTTCTGGCTCTGCATTCACAGAGTTTAGCAATGGACGACCTGGATACGCTTTCAAACCAGCTTCCATCGCCACTGGATCTAAGGTATCAATGGATAATGGAACCTCCACTAGCATCGTTAATTCTTCGATTGCTCGTTTCATCGTTTCCCCTGGGTCAACGCCTGTGACCCCCATGTTCACATCCAATACGTCTGCCCCTGCTTCTACTTGGGCTAAGGCATCTTTTTTCACCATTAAGAAGCTTCCCTTGCGAATTTCTTCCGCTAACACCTTACGGCCTGTTGGGTTTATGCGTTCCCCGATGATGATTGGTTTTTCTTGCAAACCTACTTTCACTACGCTAGTACGACTCGTGAAAGCAGTAAACGGTTCCACATATGGTCGTTCTGCAGGTGTATGTGCTCGTGCCGCTTTAGCGATGGCCTCTATATGTTTTGGTGTACTACCGCAACAAGCACCTAAGTAGGTCGCCCCTGCATCGAGGAAACGAGGCGCATATTCACCCATCTCTTCTGGCCCCAATGGGAAGATCGTTTCTTTCCCTACGAGTTGTGGCATACCCGCATTCGGCTGAATGCTGATTGGCAAGTTCGTTACCGCCGCCATGCGCTCTACCAGAGGCAATAATTGTTCAGGCCCCAAAGAACAGTTGATACCTACGATATCTGCTTCCATAGCATCCATCAAGATGGCCGCTGCTTCTGGTGGCGTACCTGTGATAGTACGACCATCTTCACTGAAAGAAAACTGACAAATGATTTTCACATCGTCTTTTGTTTTTCCTAATTCGTCACGAGCATCTTTAGCACCCAATAAAGCGGCACGCATTTCTTGGATATCAATGATCGTTTCAATAATCAGGTAATCTACCCCTGCATCGATAAGAGCTCTTGCTTGGTCTTTAAAAGTCTCATAAATCTCATCAAATTGTGCTACCCCCAGTGGCGCCATAAAGCGACCACTAGGACCCATATCTCCAGCGATTTTTGCTTTTGGATTGATTTTATCCCGTGCAGCTTGTGCTACTTTCACAGCAGCACGATTGATTTCATCCATACGATGACCTAATTGGTATTCATCCAGTTTTAATGCTGTCCCACCAAAAGTGTTCGTTGTAATAATATCGCTACCGTGACGCAAATATTCTGCGTGGATGTGCTCCACCACATCCGGATGTTCTACGTTAAATAATTCTGGACAAGCCCCGTCACCAAGACCTGCCGCTTGCAACATGGTGCCCATGCCGCCGTCTATAATATATACCATATGTCCCTCACTTATGTATCAGGCACATTGCTCGTCCTAGGCAATATACTTCACATGATGATGAAACTCTTCCCCCAGCATCAGTACATCACGCTACTTATCTATACATCTAATTATTGTTCTTAATCAAAATCTCTTTGTTAGCATCTTACAGTTATCAGTATGATATAAAGTACCTCTACTGCAGCTAAGCCATATACAACTACTATAGAAACTTATACTGATTAACACTGTATACCAATGATAGTACTACTAACAGTTATTATACCTTACACAAATATCAATTATCTTGTAAAAAGTATAACTATCATTAGGATATCTTTTTCATATTATTTATCACAAACGGTATGTTTATTTAAATACACGACGTCGTTCCCTTTTCCGGCAACTTCCGAGATGCACAATCTACTTGACTACAAGATGTGCAGCCTCGTTGTGTCTTTGGCCCTTCTTCATCTACTGTTTGACAGCCCACGATAGCCGTTACCGATTTACGTGGAAATAGCATGCTTGTATCTGTCACCGTCAAGCCAATTTCTTCGGTTTTGATGATCTTAGCAAATTCTTGCTGTACTGTGACAGGCCAATTGCCATAGCCTGGGCTAAAGCGCCATGTCGTTTTAAAGCCTTGTTTTTTCGCCTCTCTGTCGATGAGTTCATTAACTTGGTCCGCCACTTGTTCTACTGCCGTTGTGGCCGCTGCATCCACGAGAAGGCCTAGTGTTGATTTACCTTCTTTAAATAAAGCAGAACTACGTTCTTCTACCGCTTCTCCTACTGTCACAGCAAGAACATATACCTTTTTAGCATTCCCTAAATGACGAATGATGCCTGTCGCATCTAGCACCATCGGTGGGTCACTGAGTATCGTATGTGTTTCTGCATCGTAATCGTAGCATTGGTACACACCACGAGGTTCTGCCACCAATTGTACTTCTAGAGCAGCTTCTTTCACATACTGCTCTGGAAATCCCTCCGCATGTTTCAGTCCAGAGTATCGTTTTATTTCATCTTCATTGAGTTTTGGTAATCGTCCATTATAGATTGCCATTATCTCACCTCAATCTTGTATTACAAATATAAAACATGTGCGAACACAGAGTGACCGCACATGTAAAAGAGTACTTAATAAGTATACCATAGATCATACTTATAAGCATTTTTCTATATTTTATTATAAGTTATAGTACAAAACTATAAAGGTTTTGTTTTAATTTCTTTTGGTTTACGGGGGTATTTCTTTGCCGTAGGCTTTACCTTTTTGATATACACGATAGCGCGTTTGTCATCCAAAGTAGGTAACGTCACTTCTTTAACCTCTACAATTTCACCACCCAAGATGGCTAAAGCTCGTTTACTTTCCTCTAGCTCTTCTTGGACAATAGAGCCTTTTAATGCCACCATATAGCCCCCTACTTTCACATAAGGCAGTCCCCATTCCAATAAGATGGATAAACGGGCTACGGCACGGCTAGTGAGAAGGTCAAAGGATTCTCGATACGCTTGGTGTGCTAAATCTTCTGCACGACCATGTAAAGTTTGTAATCCTTGCAAACCTAGGTCCTCAATGACCCCATCTAAAAAGCGCAAACGCTTTTGTAAGGAATCAAATAGAGTAATACGCAAAGACGGGTCATATATGCCCAAAGGCACACCTGGAAATCCGGCACCGGTACCTAAATCGATAACTGTCGTACCCTTTGTAAAATACTTAGGGTCATAACAAGATAGAGAATCTACCACATGTTTTAACGCAAATTCTTCTGGCTCTGTAATGCCCGTTAAGTTCATATGCTCATTGGTGGTTACCACTTGTTCGTAAAACCGTTGTAATTGGTCCACTTGTGAGTCAGTGAGGGTTAATCCATAGGCTGTAGTATGGGCTTTCACATAGTCTGAAAATATCATATTAACCTCTTTCACGGTAGTACTGCTCAATTTGCACCAACAGCACGGAAATATCCGCTGGAGACACCCCAGAAATGCGGCTCGCTTGACCAATGGAATGTGGGCGAATAGCATTTAATTTTTGGATGGCTTCCAAGGAAATGCCTTTCATAGAGGTGTAATCCCAATCTTGAGGAATAATTTTAGCCTCTAATTTGCGCACTTTTTCCACTTGCTCTAGTTGCTTTTTAATATATCCATCATAAGTGATAGTAATATCGATTTCTTCTTCTACCGGAGCTTCGTAACGAGGCAAGCCGAAGGCCTCAGCCACTACTGCATAGTTCAGCTCATTGCGCTTTACTAAATCGTACGCTTTAATGCCCGTTTTAATACGAGGCGTGCCGATGCGATCTAGGGTTTGCTGTGTCTCTTCGCTAGGGTTTACCGGTGTATCCACTAACAATTGGATGGCCTCTTCAATCTTGCCTTGTTTCTCTTTGAAAGCCTTATATCGTTCTTCCTTCACAAGTCCGATTTCATAGCCTTTTTCAGTGAGTCGCATATCCGCATTGTCTTGACGAAGTAACAAGCGATATTCACTGCGGCTGGTCATCATACGGTATGGTTCTTTCGTTCCTTTCGTTACCAAATCATCGATAAGCACACCGATGTAGCCTTCGGAGCGAGATAAGATAAATGGCTCTTTTCCTTCTAACCATAAGGCTGCATTGATACCTGCCATTAACCCTTGTGCTGCCGCTTCTTCATAACCAGATGTACCGTTCGCTTGACCTGCAGAATACAAACCTTGGATATGTTTCACTTGTAAGGCAGGTGTCAATTGCAATGGATCTAAGCAATCGTATTCAATGGCATAGGCAGGGCGCATGATTTCTACATCTTCTAGCCCAGGGATAGTTCGCAAGAACGCATACTGCACATCGATAGGTAAGCTTGTACTCATGCCTTGTACATACATTTCGTTCGTATGATTGCCCTCTGGCTCCACGAATAATTGATGGCGCTGTTTATCTTCAAAACGAACCACTTTATCTTCGATAGATGGACAATATCTTGGACCCGTTCCCTCGATAACACCCGTGTACATTGGGGCACGATGTAAATTGTCACGAATAATATCATGTGTTTCCTGATTGGTGAAAGTCAACCAACATACTTGCTCATTGCGATCGATCCAATCAGACATAAAGGAGAACGCCCTATGGTGAGAGTCACCCGGTTGCATTTCCATATTCTCTGTATGCAATGTTCGTTTATCTACACGAGCTGGTGTACCTGTTTTAAACCGCATCAACTTGATACCATGATTCAATAAAGATTGGGACAATAATTCCGCTGTCCGTTGTCCATTAGGACCCCCTGTATACGCCAATTCCCCAGTAATAATCTTACCTTTTAAGTACGTACCCGTACATAAGATGATGGCCTTTGCTTTGTATACTTCGCCTAACTCAGATACAATGCCTTGTACAATACCATCTTCAATAAGCAATTCATTGACCATAATTTGCTTCACATTGAGGTTCTCTGTATTTTCTAAGACTTCTTTCATACGGCGTTGATAAGCCACTTTATCAGATTGAGCCCGCAAGGAATGTACCGCAGGTCCCTTTCCTGTATTGAGCATGCGCATTTGGATGGCTGTCGCATCCGCATTGATGCCCATTTCACCGCCCAATGCATCTAGTTCGCATACTAGATGACTTTTACCAGGTCCCCCAATCGCTGGATTACATGGCATAAGGGCAATATTATCTAAGTTCAATGTGGCCATCAAAGTACGATGCCCCATGCGAGCTGTAGCTAAGGCAGCCTCACAACCAGCATGACCACCACCAATGACAATCACATCATACGTATCTACTAAATACATGTATTCTCCTATTTTCCTAAACAGAATCGTTTAAATAATTCATCCACCATGGATTCACGTAAACTTTCACCAGTAATATCGCCCAGTAATTCCCAAGCGGCGCGAATGTCCGTGACGATTAAATCGATAGGCATGCCGCTATCGATAGCAAGAATGGATTGGTCCAAGCTAACTTTCGCCTGTTCCATCAAGGTAATGTGGCGTACATTGCTGAGCATCGCCTCATGACTGGCCTGCACAGAACCGCCTTGTACCAAGGACGTAATGACCTTTGCCATCTCCTCCATACCTTCCCCTTGAGCAGCGCTGATGGTGACAATCTCTGTGAAAGTCCCTAGTGCCTCAATCTCTTCCTTCGTAATGCATTGCGTTTGGTCTGCTTTATTCAAGAAGATAATGCTTGGACGATTCGTAATGAGTTGCAATAACTCTTGTTCTTCTGGTTCCAATGGCTTGGATCCATCAATGACAAGGACTACCACATCTGCTTTATCTAAGTATTGACGTGCTTTTTCAACGCCCATACTTTCCACAATATCTTCAGTCTCACGAATCCCTGCCGTATCGATTAAGCGCACCGGAATTCCTTGGATCGTTAAAAATTCTTCAATACTATCACGCGTCGTGCCTGGAATGTTCGTCACAATGGCACGGTCCTCACGAAGTAGAGCATTCATCAAACTAGATTTCCCCGCATTAGGACGGCCAATAATGGAAACCATCACACCATCACGCAATAATTTACCGCGCTGTGCTGTCGCCAATAAGGTATCCATCTTCTCAAGAATAGGTTCTAATCCAGTACGCACCTCTTGAGCCGATACCTCTTCAATATCTTCCTCTGGATAATCGATAGTGACCTCTAAATGGGCAATCATGGCAATTAACTCATCCCGTAAGGCACGAATATACTTGGACAAGGTGCCGTCTAGTTGGTTCACAGCCACTTCCAAGGATTGTTCCGTCTTCGCATCAATAATGTCGATGATGGCTTCCGCTTGGGTTAAATCAATGCGACCATTCAAGAATGCTCGTTTCGTGAACTCCCCTTCTTCCGCCTGACGTACACCCTCTGAAAGTAATACTTTCAGTATTTCACGGACCGACACAAAACCACCGTGACATTGGATTTCTACCACATCCTCTGCCGTATAGGAATGAGGACCTTTCATCAACACCACGATGACCTCATCCAAGGTTTTGCCCGTCTTAGGATGGACAATATGACCATAATGGATTGTCCGCGTTTGGCGCTCACCCAGTGGCACAGATTGTTGACTGTGAAAGATACGATTCACAACATCACAAGCCTCCGGACCACTGACGCGGATAATACCAATACCGCCAATCCCCGGAGCCGTCGCAATCGCTGCAATCGTGTCATCTAAAAACATAGTATCTCCTGTCTATATCAATGCAGGCGTTCTAAGATATACCGACATTGAGTAATACCATTTCACATAAAAAGAAAAGGCCTTTTGGCCTTATATAAATTATATCACGCAACTAGGGTAACATCAATGATAGATAGGATAAAACTCTCTGAGGAACACCATTACGAGTAGTAGCCTTGTAGCATTCCTTTACTACCTAAATCACACAGAAACAAGAAGAGCACGGTATGCCCCGAACAAACATTATAAAATACCGTTTGTGAGGGGGATGCCGTGCTCTTCCCTTTTACTATATTCAGTTAAGAACGCCTCAAGGCTACATAGCCGAACTAGTTTCTTTTCTTAATCATCCAATAGATATAATAGATTACCAATCCATACGTAAGTACATCATATACTTGTAAGAATGGCACCATCGCAGATAGACGTTTAAATCCATGTACGTGAACATTGGCACCAATTAAAGCTACTAAATTCAATCGATGAATCCATACTGCTGCTTTACGAGGGATGGATGTAGCAATACTTTTAAACCATGGAGTTAGGAACAAAATTCCTACAAGGAAAGCAATAAACATTCCTACAAGAGCTACATAACCACCCCACCAGCCTAAGGCTGTTTTAGCATGACCGAAATATACATACCAGTGAATACCTAGCATGGCAGTCACTACAATACCTACGATACGGTGTACCTTGTACATTTCACCTACATTATATCGAGCCGTAAACCATTTTGGTTTCGTGGTCAAATACGTTAATATCACCCAAGATGAAAATGGAATCAAACCTAAATAAATCTGCCATTTGAATGGAGGTCTATTTTGTAAATAATAGCCATACTCAACCATACCAATTAAGGCTAGTGATAATAGAGCAATCCACACTAAAATATGGTACTTGCTCTTAAACTGCTTTTGTCCTGAACTTTCCATCGTCACATGACACTCCTTATCCTATAATACCAA
Source organism: uncultured Veillonella sp. (assembly GCA_963523985.1). GTDB lineage: Bacteria > Bacillota > Negativicutes > Veillonellales > Veillonellaceae > F0422. The sequence continues at coordinate 6,606 of CAUREE010000016.1, read as the reverse complement.
AATAAAAATTTATACTGTTAAAGTATAACAATATCAATTATCATTGTAAAGAATAGAAAAGTATGAATTTCTCATAATATACAGACCTTTTACGCATTCATATTAGATAAGACATATAATTTACATATTACTAACCCTGAGGAACGCCATTACGAGTAGTAGCCTTGTGGCGTTTCCTTATTGCCCAAATCACACAAACACAAGAAGAGCACGGTGTGCCCCGAACAAACATTATGAAATACCGTTTGTGAGGGGTATGCCGTGCTCTTCCCTTTGCACTATTCAGTTACGAACGCCACAGACTACATAGCAAATCAAGTGACGATACATAGTGGAACAAGTGACAATTGTATTTAATACCCACCTATGCTATACTTAACTTGTAAAAAGAAGAGCCACCAACGTGTTCGAGGCGTTAGGCTCATCTCAGAATTTGGTAAAGTGAAACAGCCTAACGTGTTGAGGTCCTCAAAACCTCTTATCGTTAGGCTATTTCATTAGTTATAGAAACAACGAAATAATTCTATTAACAACATTGATAATTGAATCATAATTGATAATTTTTCATATGTAGTCATAGTATCACCTCCTCCTATAGTAGGAAGAGACGAGCCCAACTCACGTTGATAACTCTTATATTTTCATTATAGCATTTTATATTCGTATTGTTTACTTAAAATTAATATCATTTCAACTAGCAAACTGAGCAAAGCATAAATTTGCAAATGACACCGTCACAAGCCCCCCCAAAGGAGCGCCCCTTTCTCGTAGAAAGCCTTGTGGCGTTCCTTTACTACCTAAATCATACAAACACAAAAAGACCGCAATATACCTCCGAAGAAACATCATGAAATGCCGTTTCTGAGGGAGTGTATTGCGGTCTTTATTATTTTTATCTTAGACAGGAACGCCACAGACTTTCATAGAGAAAACTAGCGACGGTCTCGTTTACGATACACAATAAATGGTCGTGCTAAGTAGTTAAATGGTACGCTTAAGCAATGTACTAAACGGCTGAATGGGAATACGATAGCCACAATCATCCAGGATAGCATATGGAACTTAAAGATACCAGGAACGTTTTCCATTAAGGATGGATCTGGCATGGCCATCAATACGCTACGGAACCAAGGTCCAATAGACACACGATAGTCAAAGAATCCAGATGCATTCAATAAAGTACCAGCCATACCACTAAAGATAGCTAGTGTAAAGAATACATATAACCATACATCCATTTTAGATGTGTTCGCACGTAATGTAGGTGTTGTGAAACGACGTTTCATCAACATCAAGAAGCCTACGATAAATAGGAAACCAGCTACAGCACCCATATACAAGGCACCAGCATGATACATATGGTCATCCACACCGATCATAGCAGTCCAAGTTTTAGGAATTAATACCCCTACCACGTGACCACCGATTACGCAAAGCAAACCAAAATGGAATAATGGGTTTGCAATACGCAATTGTTTCTTTTCTAAAAATTGACTTGATTTAGTAGTCCAATTTCTTTCAAAGTAAAAGAAACGAACAAGAGTCCCTACGACTAAGAAGGTGAAAGCGATATAAGGCAGGGCGCCCCATAGAAATAAACTCATAGTACACCGTCCTCCAATCCATTAGCAACAGATAAAATAACATCAAATAAGAATGCATACGGAAGTTTCGCTTCAATAAAACGCTCCCGGATATATTCTAATTTTGGTTTACAGTATTCATAAATTTCTTTTGCTTTTTCTTCTTCGATAAGCGCACATAATTCAAGAATAGCTGGGACAAAGTCTGGCATTTCTTTTGGTAAGTCATAGCCATTTTCAAGGAAAAATGCTTTGTATTTAACAAGTTCTTCTGCTTGTTCCCCTGTACCTTGTAATTCATAGGTAGATAAATACATATTTGTATTTTGACTAAAGTCAAAGGTACGTACATATTGATCTTCAAACTCTTTACGAGGTGTTTCTTCTACATAGTCGAAGAATTCTACCAAGGCTTGGCGGAGTTGAGGGTGCGCAACAGATGTTGCGTCCCCCTTCCATTCTTGTAATTCATCGTACCAAGTAGCATCAGGATAACGAAGCAGAAATGACGCGATAAGCGCTATTTTCTGAGCATCATTCATTATTGACATCCCCCTGTAGGACAGGCAAAACCACGTTTATGTTGCATATCTGCGCGACCTTCACGAGACGCTTTGATATCTGTAGGAATTACGAAACGATCATTGTATTTAGACAAAGCTAATAATTTGTACATGTCATACATTTGATCTTCTGTTAAGTCTACTGGATGTTGAGGAGCATCTCCACCTACATCACGACGACGCATGTATTCACGCATATCTAATACACGTTGTAACACACGAGCTAAGGCATCTGCATTACCTGCTGTGAATAGATTTGCAAGATATTGTACCGGTACACGCATTTCATTTGCATCTGGTAAGTATACTTCAGATGTAATACGTTGTACGATTGGGCTCAATGGTGGCACATACCAAACCATTGGCAATGTACGATATTCTGGATGTAGTGGCAAGCCCACTTTCCATTCTTTGATCAACTTGTAGACTGGAGATTTTTGGGCTGCTTTAATCCAAGCTTCACCAATACCTTCCGCACGAGCCGCTTTCACTACTTCTGGATCATTAGGATCTAAAATCAAATCCACTGTATTTTCATAAATATCTGTATCATTTTTTGTAGCCGCAGCTGCTTCTACTTTATCCATATCATAGAATACAACGCCTACATAACGCATTCTACCTACGCAAGTTTCCGCACAGATTTGTGGTAAACCATTTTCCAAACGTGGGTAACAGAATACGCATTTTTCAGCTTTATTTGTTTCCCAGTTGTAGAAGATTTTTTTGTATGGACAAGATGGTACGCAATGGCGCCAGCCACGACATACATCTTGAGATACAAGAACTACACCGTCTTCATCACGTTTATAAATCGCACCAGATGGGCAAGCTGCCACACAGGCTGGATTTAAGCAGTGATTACATAGACGAGGTAAATAGCGCATGAATACTTTTTCGTAATCGAACACGATATCTTCGCCCATTTTTGCTAAGTTCACATCAGAACGAGCGTGTTCACCACCAGCCAAATCGTCATCCCAGTTAGGACCCCATTTGATTTCCATGCGTTCTTTAGTCACTAAAGAACGAGGACGTGCTACTGGTTGGTTATTTTTACGACCAGAGTGAATCAATGTTTCATAGTCATATGTCCATGGTTCAAAGTAATCTTTCAACTCAGGCTGTTCTGGATGGTAGAACAATTTCATCAAGCGATTTGTCTTGGAACCTGTCGCTAATGCTAATTTTCCATCGCTATCAACAGTCCAACCACCTTTCCATTTTTCTTGGTCTTCCCAATGACGTGGATAACCAACACCTGGACGAGTTTCTACGTTATTAAAGTACATATATTCCGCACCTTCGCGGTTTGTCCATGTATTTTTACAAGTGACAGAACATGTGTGACAGCCTAGACACTTGTCTAAATTTAGGACCATAGATACTTGAGCCTTAATCTTCAAGCCAATCTACCTCCTTCATTTTACGAGCCACAATAGTCATATCCCGTTGATTGCCAGTTGGGCCATAATAATTGAATCCATAACTTAATTGACCATAACCACCAATCATATGCGTTGGTTTCAAATGAATGTGAGTTGGTGCATTGTGTGTACCACCACGTTGTTTTTTGATTTGCGCAGCAGGTACGTTGATGTGACGGTCTTGGGCATGGTGCATGTAAGAAATACCACGAGGAATACGTGGGGATACTACTGCACGAGCTGCAACGATACCGTTTTTATTGAAAGCTTCTACCCAATCATTATCTTGGACATTGATTTCCTTCGCATCATCTTCGTTCAACCAAATTGTTTGTCCACCACGGAACAATGTTAACAATTGTTGGCTATCGAAGTACATACTATGAGTAGACCATTTATTATGTGGTGTTAAGTATTTCAATGTAATTTGAGGAACGCCTTCTTGTGCGTAATCACCTTTCACTGGTGCGTAAGACAAGACTGGTTTATAAAGAGCCATAGCCTCACCATAATCACGCATCATTTCATGATCACAATAGAAGGATTGACGACCTGTGATAGTACGGAATGGAACTTTATCCTCAGTAGATGTTGTAAATGGAGAGTAACGACGGTCTTTATTATTTTTACCTGTACTTGTCACAGATGGAATAATAAAGCGTGGTTGACGAACCATATCTTCAAAGGTAATGCGTTCTTCTTCACGACCTTTTGCATTCTTTTGAAGATCTGTTAAGCCTGTTTTTTCTTCCATTGCTTGCCAGGAACGAACTGCCAATTTACCATTCGTACAAGAAGACAATGTTAACACAACATTACAAGCTTCACGCGCTTCATAAATGCTTGGACGACCATGAGATACGAAACCTGGTTGGTTGATAGTACCATTTTGTTCATATAAGGATTGGTAAGCATCAGATACATCCCATGATAAACCATGAGCGCCCACTTTATTTTCAATATTAGGGCCTAAGCCAATGAATTTTTCAAAGATTTTACTGTAGTCACGTTTTACGTGTACAAGATTTGGCATTGTTTTACCTGGAATAGGTTCACATTCACCTTTGCTCCAGTCCAATACTTTACCCAATGGTTGAGCCACTTCACCTGGGCTGTCATGACCCAATGGTTGCGCTACGATATCTTCGTATTCAGTGAAACCAGATTCTTTTGCTACGCGAGATACCGTTTCTGCTAACGTACGGAATGTATCCCAGTCAGATTTAGTGTCCCATGCACAGTCAACTGCTGCTTGGAATACGTGCACGTATGGATGCATATCTGTGGAAGATAAGTCTTGTTTTTCGTACCATGTCGCTGCAGGGAATACGATATCGGAGTATAACGCAGTGGAAGCCATACGGAAATCGATGTCGATTAATAAATCTAATTTACCTGTTTCTGGAGCTTCACGCCAGTTGATTTCTTCTGGACGTACTGGTGCATCTTCATCTTCAATCACACCATTTTTAGTACCCAATAAGTATTTCAAGAAGTACTCATGACCTTTAGAGGAGGAACCAATCAAATTAGAACGCCATACGAACAAGTTGCGAGGATGGTTTTCTTTTGCAGAAGGATCTTCCACGCAGAATTTCAACTCTTTGTTTTTCAAAGCTTGTACGATGTATTGGTTAATTTCTGCCTCAGTACCTGCGCCTGTAGCACGAGCATCATTGATCAAATCTTGATAGTTACGGTTGAAAGTAGGGTAAGACGGCAACCAACCTAAACGAGCTGCCAACACGTTATAGTCACCAGGGTGTCTGTAACGAGGTGTAGCCAATTTAGATACACGGTCTGCAAGGTCGATGCAGTCAGAACGATATTGTTCTGTAGCAAAGTAGAACCAAGATGTACCATTTTGTAAACGAGGTGCTTTACTCCAGTCGTTCGCTGTCATAATGCCAGCCCAACCTTCTACAGGACGTAATTTTTCTTGTCCTACATAGTGAGCCCAGCCACCGCCGTTAACACCTTCTGTACCACAGAACATAATCAAGTTAAGGATGGTACGGTAAATTACGTCTGCATGATACCAGTGGTTGATACCAGCACCCATGATAATCATGGAGCGGCCTTTTGTTTGTTCTGCATTATCTGCAAATTCACGAGCCGTACGAATCACTACATCTGCTTTTACGCCAGTGATTTTTTCTTGCCATGCTGGAGTGTAAGGAGTGTCTTCTTCATAGCTAGTAGCCACTTCACCACCTAAACCACGGTCAATACCGTAGTTAGCAAGAATCAAGTCGTAAACAGTTGTCACTTGTACAGGACCTTCTTTAGTTTGTACAGTGATCACAGGGATAGCACGTTCAATAATACCTTCATGGGCTTCGTCACCGAAGTATGGTAATTTTACTAATGCTACGGAATCACGTTGATCGATGACAGATAAACGAGGGGAGATTGTCTCACCTGTTGCACGATTTTCAAGACGTAAATTCCATTTTTTAGGATTTGTATGACGATCACCTAATGTACCATTTGGTGCCACTACTGTATTCGTAATTTCATCGATAACGACAGTGTGGAAATCAGCGCCATCTTCTGTGCTACCTAAATCTTGATTGTTCAAGAAACGGCCCGCTTGTAAAGCACCATTGATTTCTTCTACACGTACTAAGAATGGTAAGTCAGTGAATTCTTTCGCATATTCTTTGAAATATGGAGTTTCTTTATCTACATAGTATTCTTTCAGAATGACATGACCCATCGCCATGGCCATTGCTGCGTCTGTACCAGCTTTTACATTCAACCAAGTATCGGAGAATGTAGTGGATTCTGCATAGTCAGGAGACACAGAGACTACTTTTGTACCTTTATAACGTACTTCTGCCAAGAAGTGGGCATCTGGAGTACGAGTCAATGGTACGTTGGAGCCCCATGTAATGATATAACCTGCATTGTACCAGTCACCAGATTCTGGAGTATCTGTTTGTTCACCCCAAACTTGTGGACTTGATGGAGGCAAGTCAGCATACCAGTCATAGAAGGAAAGTGGAGTACCACCCATAAGGTTCAAGAAAC
>CAUREE010000015.1:0-30091 GCA_963523985.1 uncultured Veillonella sp. | reverse complement strand
TACTTCTTAAATAAATCTTTAGGAGGTTGTGTCACAAATGTTTGACTACTATAGATCGAACGTTTTGTTCGAGGGGCTTTTTTATTTATAATCTCCTTAAAGTATGTTACAATTAATAGAATACGGAATTCTTTATAAGGAGAGGTTCGATGAAATTATTTTCTTCATTAGGAAGAGATTTAGGAATAGATATTGGTACCTTTCACACGCATATTTTTGTGGAAGGTCGAGGGGTGGTTGTATCGGAACCATCTATAGTGGCAACGGACGCGAAACAAGAGAACATCGTTACTATTGGGGAAGATGCGCAGCGTTTGTTGTTGCGCAACCCGGAAACATTAGCCCCTATGAGTCCTCTGAAAGAGGGATTTATTGTGGACTATCGGATTGTGTTGTCCATGTTAAAGTATTTTATGAACAAAGCGTCAAAAGCAGTTCGTAGATCCCGTGTCGTCATGGCAGTGCCTTGTGGTATTACTGATGTAGAGCGAAGAGCCATGACGGATGCCATCATTCAGGCGGGGGCTCGGGAAGCGCATTTGCTAGAAAGCCCAGTAGCAGCGGCTATCGGTGTAGGACTTCCTATTTTTGAGGCTCGTGGCAGTATGGCTGTCGATATCGGTGGGAGTACGACGGATGTAGCTATTTTATCGATGGGTGGTAAAGTAGCAAGCCGCACATCACGGATTGGTGGTAATGAATTAAACGAAGCTATTTATCATTATATACGTAATGAGTTTTCTATTATGGTGTCCGATGAAACGGTGGAAGACATTAAGCAAACTCTTGGATGTGCTATGCCTCCAACTATCGAAGGGGAATACACTATCGTAGGTCGTCACTCTGAAACGGGACTCACCAAACGCTGTATGATTCGTAAAAGTGAAGTCTATGAAATTTTGCGACAACCTATTGCAGATATGGTGGCGGTCATCCGTAGTATTTTGGAAAAAACACCACCTGAATTAGTAGCAGATATTATGGAAACTGGTATGCTTCTTACGGGAGGTACGGCTTTACTTGAAGGCTTAGACCGCCACATCCAAGAGGAACTAGGTATTCCTGTTCGCATTGCAGATAGGCCAGGCGATACGGTGGCACTTGGCTTAGGTAGAGCCGCTGCGGATGTGCAACGCTTAGAGCGTTTATTAGTGGCTAGTAAATTACGAAAGGGGCGATCTTAATGCAACAATCTGAACGTAAATGGTTGACTATGATCGTAATCCTTTGTGCCATATTAGGTATTTTTGGGTACGTGTGGAAGCAAAGAACACAAGTACCAGTGGTGACGGTAACCTTAGAAAACTTAATGGCCCCTTTCACTTACGGAGCCAGTCGTTTCTTATCTGGCTTACATACAGGAATAGCCGTGATAGATAATGGTATTTTACGTGTGAAAGACATGTCAGACATAGAGGCCCGCAATGCTGAGTTAGAACAAAAGCAAGTGGCTTATAATGAATTGGTGGCAGAAAATATTCGATTACGTCAATTGCTGAAATTTCAAGGAGAACAACCTCAATTTGCGTTGTTAGCAGCATCCGTGGTGACACGTGATAGAGGGGCCTGGACAGATACTTTCACTATTAGTAGAGGCAGTGCAGATGGAGTAGCGCCCAATATGGCAGTCATTGCTCCCCGCGGTGTAGTAGGTTTTGTATCCGATGTGTATGAACACTCTGCACGGGTACAAAGTATATTAGATCCACGATCGGCGACAGGAGTTATCGTGCAACGCCCTGAGTCTAGAATTGCCTCTATCTTGAAAGGCAATGGCAATCGCCCTATGGAACCACAAATGGTGAATATCGCTTTAAATGGCGACGTTCTGAAAGGGGACACCATCGTGACGTCTGGGTTTGGTGGTATCTATCCGAAAGGATTATTACTGGGTCATGTGAAAGATATTGTGACCGATGAAGAAGGGTTTGTGAAGCATGCTATCATCGATCCTACAGTAGACTTTCAAAGTTTAGAAGAAGTCTTCGTGATTGTATCATCATCCATTGCACGACCGGAAGCGCCAAAATTAGAGCCAAAATTGATTCCTCGTACGCAACGAGATCAAGTAGAAGGGGCTAAAGGGACGGTACAACAATGAAACGATGTGCATGGACATTGATGTTATTAGGGATTATTATTATCCAATCTTTAGTGGTGCCTAGATGGTTTCCTTACTCCTGGGCGCCGCATCTGTTATTAGATATTGCATTGGTAGTGACAGTATTAAAAGGACGCTCTCATGGCATGATATTAGCCGTTGTGGGTGGTATCGTTCAAGACGTGATGATCGGCAATTATTTTGGGTTACATGTGGTATCCTATGTGACGGTAAGTTATATGTTAGGCTCTATGCAAGGTACTGTGTATGAAGAACAATGGTACGCCACAACTTGGTGGACAGGGGTAGGAGCAACCTTAGTCATGGCTTTACAAATGGGGTTATTATGGATTGTACAAGAACCGATTGTCATGACTACCTACATTTGGAATCATGGTATTCCTTCTATAGGGATTGATGCCTTAGTAGGGATTGTGGTGCATAAATTGGTATGGCGCTGGGAAGAAAAAGATGAATACATGTGGTAGAAAGGAGAGGCTATGTTAAAAGCACTATATAAAAAGAAAAAAACGACACGCTTTGATGTATTGCTAAGCATAGTCGTCATCATTTTTGCTATTTTATTAGGACGTGTGTTTTATCTGCAAGCCATTGAAGGCGATTATTACCGTGGAAAAGCGGAGGGAAATCGACTCCGCATGCTCTCTATGACGGCTACACGGGGATTAATGTATGATCGAAATGGTCAAATTGTGGTCGGTTCACGACCTGCCTATATGGTATCTATGTTGCCCACTGGAAAGCAGGCGGATCCAAAAGAGTTAGAGCAATTAGCTTTATATTTACAAATCCCTGTGAAGACGTTGGCAGAAAAAATAGAGGCCCATAAAGGTGGCTATGAACCGATCCGATTAGCTAGTGATGTGACCTTGGACAAGGTGACAAAAATTGAAGAACATCACCATGAATTACCTGGTATTACTGTAGATGTAGAGCCACTTCGCTATTATCCTCATGATACGATGGCATCCCAATTATTGGGGTACGTAGGGGAAGTCAGTGAAGATGAGCTGGCGGAAGTGAAACAAGCCGAGTTAGATGGAACACATACGGGTGGTACCATTGGCCCTGGTACGATTTTAGGGCGTTCTGGGCTAGAGAAAATGTACGATTCTGTGCTACGTGGCGTGGATGGTGGTCGCCAAGTAGAGGTGGATGCCAGTGGACGTCCTGTAGAAGAAGTAGGGCGTAAGCATACCATACCAGGTCGAAATATTCATTTAACCATTGATTTGAACTTACAAAAAGTAGCTGAAAAAGCTGTGTATGATCAATTAGCGGCTCTTAGAAAACAAGGGATTCCTGCTAAGGGGGCTGCCGTTGTTGCCCTAGATCCTAATACAGGGGCGGTCCTCGCCATGGTCAGTGCACCAGGATTCAATCCAAATTGGTTTGCCAAAGGGATTACTACAGAACAGTGGAATCAGCTAAATACAGATGCGAATCATCCTTTTGAAAATAAAGTTGTGACCGGTGAATATCCGCCAGGGTCTCCTTTCAAAATTATTACTGGTGCAGCCGCCTTAGAATTGAAAAAGGTGACTCCTAATGAAATGATTTATGACAGTGGCAAACACTGGTTAATCGATAAGCGAAATGCGGAGGGGGAAGCCTTAGGTTGGCTTGATTTCAACAAAGCATTGGCGAAGTCAGATAATGTGTATTTCTATGAAATGGGGAATCGCTTAGGCATCGATAATATCGATAAATATGCGAAGATTTTTGGGCTCGGTGAAAAGACGGGCATCAAGCTCTATGATGAAGGCAGTGGTAATATTGCTAGTCCCGATTATAAACGAAAAGTATTTAATCAAGATTGGTACTTAGGGGAAACCTTCGATGCCGCTATCGGACAGTCTTTCACATTGGTAACACCGATACAAATGGCGGTGGTTATGTCCGAAATTGCCAACGGAGGGATTCGCTATCAACCGTACGTAGTGAGCCGTATCGATAATGCGGATGGAACGCCAGAAGAGATTTTTGGGCCTAAGAAATTAGGGGTCTTACAAGTATCGAAAGCGGTCATGGATATTGTTCGCAATGGTCTTAGAGACGTAACCTTGGAAGGCGGTACGGCAGGGGAAATTTTTAAAGGCTTATCCTTAGCTGTAGCCGGTAAAACGGGGACGGCGGAAAATGCTACTGGTCGTGACCATGGTTGGTTCGTTGCCTATGCGCCGTACGATAAGCCCCGTATCGTTGTAGTGGCGCTGGTGGAACAAGGCGGCTTTGGTGCTATTTCTGCAGGATCCATTGTACGCCCTATTTTGGAAGAATACTTTCATATTCCTAAGCCGGTCGTAGTCCCTGCGAATGATAAGAAAGAAGATGCTAAAAAAGAAGCAAACTCTGGAAAAGAACAAAAGGTAGACTAGGAGTATACTATGTGGCAGAGAATTATACGTGAATGGGATTGGATTTTGGTGCTATCTACTATCAGTTTGATTGTCATTGGTTGTGTTGTCATCGGCAGTGCGACTCATGTCAATCGAGATGGACTACAAATTACAGGGCTAGTATCGAAACAATTGCTGTTCTTTGGATTAAATATCGTTGCCATTGTAGGTCTGCAATGGCTAGATTACGAGCGATTGCGCCCCTATGCAAAGTGGATATATGGGGCTACTATCGTTATGCTTTTGGCAGTTATGGTGGTAGGTACATCGGCACTAGGTGCGCAACGATGGATTCAGATTGGGCCGATTACGATTCAACCATCAGAATTTACGAAGTTGATGATGATCATTAGCTTGGCAAATATGCTGGAAAGTCGAGTAGGAAAATTAAATACTTTTAAAGAGCTATTGCCGGTATTCTTATTTTTAGGAATCCCTGCCCTGTTGGTGTTTAAGCAACCAGATTTGGGAACTTCTTTAGTATATGTAGCTATATTAGCAGGCATGCTCTTTGTTAGCGGTATTCGCATGCGGTTAGTGCAAATTATGGTTGGTACTATGGTAGCGCTGTTGCCGTTAAGCTGGTTTGTATTACAAGAGTATCAAAAGCAACGGATTATGGTGTTTTTGAACCCTAATGTCGATCCCTTTGGTGCAGGATATCATATTATCCAATCTAAAATTGCTATTGGTTCAGGCTTACTATTTGGTAAAGGTCTCTTTGAAGGAACCCAAAGTCAGTTGAACTTTTTACCGGAAAACCATACGGACTTTATTTTTTCCGTGGTGGGAGAAGAATTAGGTCTTTTCGGTTGTTTTGTGGTCTTAGGATTACTATTGGTGGTTGTGTATCGCAGTTTCTTAATTGCGAAACGATCGGTAGATCCCTTTGGTATGTTGATTGCCACCGGCATTGGCTCTATGCTGTTATTTGAAGTCTTAGTTAATGTAGGCATGACCACTGGTATTATGCCCGTAACGGGTATTCCATTGCCGTTCATTAGTTACGGTGTAAGTGCGTTAACAACAAATCTATTGAGTATAGGTTTATTATTAAATATAGTGATGCGCCAGAAAAAGCGCATGTTTTAAGTAGTAAAAAAGAGGCTAGTGCCTCTTGGAGGTTATATGATTCAATTAGATCCATCATGGTTACAACATGTGGAAAAGCCTGCCCGCTATATGGGTGGGGAATGGAATAGTGTTGCCAAGAATCATTCCGAAGTGGATGTGACGATGGCCTTCGCATTTCCAGATGTGTATGAAGTGAGTATGAGCCATTTAGGCATCAAAATTCTATATGGCATAGTCAATGAACGCCCAGATGCGGCGGCAGAGCGTGTGTTTGCTCCTTGGCATGACATGGAAGCGGAAATGCGCAATCGGGAGATTCCTTTGTTTTCTTTGGAAACGAAAACACCGATACGTGACTTCGATTTATTGGCGTTTACCTTGCAATATGAAATGTGCTATACAAACATAATTAATATGTTAGATTTGGCAGGCATTCCTTTTTATGGAAAGGATCGGGATTTATCATTCCCTTTATTAATCGGTGGTGGCCCTTGTGTGTACAATATGGAGCCTATCGCAGATTTCTTTGATGTCGTATCTATCGGCGAATCAGAAGATTGGATCAACGAATTTATTGATTTATATAAAGCTGAGAAAGCAAAAGGGTTCCCTGGCGGCAAAGAGGCCTTCTTGCGAAAAGCAGCGCAGATTGAAGGTACTTATATTCCTAGCTTGTATGAACCACAATATACAGAATCTGGGGACTTTGCAGGAATGAAAGTATTGGCAGAAGAAGCGCCTGCTATTGTAAAAAAACGTATCGTAGAAGATATGGAGGCGGCTTTCTACCCTACAAAACCTGTGGTGCCATACTTAGATATTGTTCATGATAGAGCAGTATTGGAATTGTTTAGAGGGTGTTTACGTGGCTGTCGTTTCTGCCAAGCTGGTATGTTATATCGTCCAGTGCGTGAACGAACTCCAGAACGATTGGTACAATTAGCAAAAGAAATTATTGCCAATACTGGCTACAATGAAATCTCCTTGATGTCTCTAAGTTCTGCGGACTATTCTAAATTGCCGGAATTAGTAGATATGTTGATGGAAGAGTTTAAAGATAAACAAGTGAGTGTCAGCTTGCCATCCTTGCGTATCGATGCCTTTTCTATCGATATTGCTAAAAAAGTACAACAAGTGCGTAAAAGTGGTTTAACTTTCGCTCCAGAAGCTGGATCTCAACGGATGCGTGATGTTATTAATAAAGGTGTTAGTGAAGAGGATTTGATGTCCGCCTGTGAAAATGCTTTCAAGTCTGGTTGGAATACAGTAAAGCTTTATTTCATGATGGGCTTGCCTACAGAAACGGATGAAGATGTAGCAGGTATTGCTGACTTAGCCTATAAAGTGCTTGATTTACATCGAGAAATTACGGGTAAACGCAATGGTAAGGTCACAGTGAGTTGTTCCTTCTTTGTGCCGAAATCACACTCTCCATATCAATGGTACGGACAACAAGATGTGGAAGAAATTCATCGTAAACAAAAGTATCTGAAATCCTTAATTAATAATAGAAATATTTCCTATCACTACCATGATGGCTATACAGGGTATTTAGAAGCGGTTTTTGCTCGTGGTGACAGACGCTTAGCGGCATCTGTTGTAGAAGCCTGGAAGTTGGGTTGTAAATTTGATGGATGGACAGAGTTTTTCAATTACGATACATGGATGCAGGCTTTCAAAAATACGAATATTGATCCAGAATATTATGCACGACGGAATCGTGATTTTTCAGAAGCCTTACCATGGGATCATCTTGACGATACGGTAAGTAAAGAATTCTTACGCCGCGAATGGGAACGTGCGGTAGATGGTACATTGACTTGGGATTGCCGTCGCAAACCGTGCAATGGTTGTAATGCGTGTCCAGAGTTGGGCACACCGATTATTGATTATAAGGAGGGTGGACGTGTTGAGAAAGTTACGTTTGGCCTTACATAAGGGAGAAGAACTTCGCTTTTTGTCCCATTTAGATTATGCCTCTGCCATTGAGCGTATGATTCGTCGCAGTGGTATTAAAATGGCCTATTCAGAGGGCTTTAATCCGCACATGAAAATTAGTTTTTCCTCCGCCCTGGCGTTGGGGATTACGGCAAGCGCTGAATATTGCGATATGGATGTCCTAGAAGAAGGCACATTAGAAGAGTTAGTGAACCGACTTTCAGAAGCAGCGCCGAAAGGGTTGGAAGTGCTCGAAGGTCGATTCATGCCAGATAAAGTGAAAAAAATGATGGCTATCTGCAACTATGCGGTCTACGAGGTTAAGGGCCCTGTTACAGAAGAGGTAGATTGGGTTGCCTTGTTGGAGCCTTTCAATAGTGCAGAAGAAGTGTTGTATGAAAAAGTAACCCCGAAGAAAACAAGAACCATTGACGTAAAACATTTCATTAAGGAACCATTGGTGGCCACAGCGGAAGATGGAATGGTGACGATTCGCATGGCCATCGGCGTATATCCAGAAGGGACTATGAAGCCTGGGGATATGTGGAAACTAGGCAAAGAACAATACGGCTGGCCCGTAACAGACAGTTATTCTATTCACCGTGAAGCGATTCTGATTGAAACGGATGGGGCTTGTATTACGCCACTAGAAGTGGAATAAGGAGAGACTATGAATCGATTATATGCCAATGTGATGAAAGAGGAAACCCGTCTCGCTATTGTGGATGAGATAGGGGCGTTACAACAGATTATCTATGAACGACCACAGCTGTCGAACCGCGTACATCATATGTATAAAGGGGTTGTAAAAAATGTTCTGCCTGGCATGAGTGCTGCCTTCCTCGACATTGGCATCGGTCAAAATGTGTATTTAAATCTACAAGAACAAGGGAAGCAGAAAAAAGTCCATGTAGGGGAAGTGCTGCTCGTGCAAATTGTGAAAGATGCTATGCTTGGTAAAAGTGCCCGTGTTACTACAGATGTTAGTTTAGCTGGTCACTACATGGTCTTATTGCCACAAGATCAACAGATTCATATTTCTAAAAAAATTACAGATCCTGACTTGCGTCAATCTTTGAAAGATATGGCACAACCTTATTTAGAACGAGGTGTAGGATTTATTCTGCGCACCGCTGCGATGGGGGCGAGCCAAGAAGAGATTGCCCGTGATATGGACTATTTACATCAAACTTGGGAACACTTGCAAAAGCGCTATAAGGTGGCGCAGAATGGCACTGAAATCTATGGAGATGCCAACCTATGGTATCGTGTGATCCGTGACTATGTAGGGCCTACGGTGGGGTCCATTATGGTAGATGATGTAGCCGCCTATGAAGAATTGCAGCAACTCTTAGGAGCAGGGCGATTTGGGAAGCCTGTAGAAGTAAGTTTGTGGAATCAAAAGGAAGATATTTTTAAGACACATGGTATTGAAGAACAAATTGATGCACTTTTAAATCATCGCATTGATTTACCATCTGGTGGCTCCTTACAAATTGACCAAACAGAAGCACTTACTGTTATCGATGTTAATTCTGCTCATTACAGCGGTAAGAATGAACAAGTGGGACAGGTGGCGAAACGTGTTAACCAAGAAGCGGCCCATATGATTGCTCGACAATTACGCTTGAGAAATTTGGGCGGAATCATTATTTGCGATTTTATCGATATGCCGAAACAGGATATGGAAGAACTGGTGCAGTTGATGAATCATCTAGTGAAAAAGGATCCTATTAAAACGGTGGTATGTGGTATCACATCATTAGGTTTATTGGAATTGACACGGAAACGGGAGCGCCAAAGTATTCCGTCCATTCTCTTTGATACTTGCTCCAGCTGCGGTGGTACTGGACATGTACTAAAAGGAGAAACGGTGTATTTACAAATCTTACGACGTCTGCGGGAATTGTATCGCTTTGGTCGATTAAAAACGGATGTGTCCATAGTGGTACATCCAGATGTGGGACAATATTTTACAAAACAAGTATTGGAATCGTTGCGTACAGAATTACAAAGAACTATACAGATTGAAAATGATGCTACAATGGGATTAGAAGCCTATTCCCTATTAGCCTTAAGTGATGTATAATAATAGAATTAGTACTAAAAATAATTACGATTCTCGATTTGAATTGTAATATTTTTAAGAAAAAGTGCTTGGGACTGCCAAGCACTTTTGTTGTTATTTACAGGAGGGACTTGTGTCATACCTTGAAATATTGATTCTATCGATAGGCCTTGCTATGGATGCCTTTGCGGTTTCTATTTGTAAATCATCGCAGATGAAAGATGATTCTAATATGAAAAAGATAACACTGGCATTCTTATTTGGCGCATTTCAGTGTTTGATGCCCTTGATAGGAGCTGCCGTAGGAGCTCAGTTTTCGCAGAATTTTGATGACTGGGACCACTGGGTGATTTTCATTACCTTAGGCTATTTGGGCATTAATATGATTCGTGCTTCGCTCAGTGATGAGGAAGACGATAAAACAAAGGTGGATTGGAAAGAAATGTTAGCCTTGTCCATTGCCACTAGTATCGATGCCCTAGCAGTAGGGGTTACGATTGCCCTATTACATGTGGATGTGTATTTCACATCACTCACTATAGGGGTCATTACCTTTTTGGTATGCCTAGTGGGAATATTCAGTGGATATCATATGATGAAAGCATTTCGCGAAAGAGCAGAAATGGCTGGGGGCGTTATATTGATACTCATTGGGGTGAAAATACTGTTGCAGCATTTGGGGTATCTGCCTCGCTAAATCGTCTCTTGCTGTGCTATGTAGCCTGTGGCGTTTTAACTGAATAGTGTAAAGGGAAGAGCACGGTATACCCCCTCTCAAACGGTATTTCATAATGTTTGTTCGAGGGCATACCGTGCTCTTCTTGCATTTTTGCAATTTAGGTAGTAAAAGCGCCACAAGGCTACTACGCGCAACTGCGTTCCTCTCGGGGATTGATTTGAGAAATGGTTGCACATTCTGACCCGAACTGATACAGTGGTTAGGTTTGCTCCGGAATATGCGGTGCTTTTTTAGCATTTATATTATGTAGATAATATTCCACCACAGGACGTTCTACGCATAACTGCATTCCTCACGGGATGGGGTACAACGTACTCTTCTAGGGAATGATTGATTTAATCAGTAAAGAACGCCACAAGGCTACTACGCATAACTGCGTTCCTCACGTGGTGGGGGCACACGGTGATTTTCTAGGGTGTGCTTAATTTAGGTAGTACAAAGCGCTACAACTCCACTAGGTGAAATTGCGTTCCTCAGGAAGGTAGAAAAAAGTGCTTGACGGAATGTATTTAGTGGTTTATAATAATTAAGTATTCACTTGGAGAGGTGTCCGAGCGGCTTAAGGAGCATGATTGGAAATCATGTGTGCGGTGATACCGTACCGAGGGTTCAAATCCCTCTCTCTCCGCCAAGGTTTAAAAGCGTTTATGCATTGTATAGACGCTTTTATTGTTATATCTATTGTATTTTGAGGCACGATAGTATATAATTATGGCATAAATATTTAGTTCCCTTTATTATGGGGTCAAATAAAAAAGGACGGTTGCAACCGTCCTTTTTGCTTTATAAAATGTCTAGTATCTTACTCAAAAGAATGGTACAATAATTCCGTATGAGGAGGAGTTCTATGGATTTTTTATGGTTATTATTTGACGTCATTGGAACGATTGCCTTTGCCATATCAGGAGCTCTTTTGGGGATTCAGCGGCGTATGGATATTTTTGGTATATTGATTTTAGCACTGGTCACTGCTATTGGCGGTGGGATTGTCCGTGATGTTATGGTAGGGCGCATACCACCCACATCTTTGCAAACGGGATTATATATTTCTATCACGCTAATTACAGTAGGTATCATGTTTATTATGTATCGATACGGCTGGAATCGTTATATTGAAGGCAAGGGTGCCACGAAAGTATATCTGACAGCAGATGCCTTAGGGTTGGCCTCTTTTACGGTAACAGGAGCGACTGTAGGGATGACTACGGATCCAGGCAATTTGGTGCTCACTGTTGTATTAGGTGGGATTACGGCAGTAGGTGGAGGCATTATTCGTGATATTTTAGCTCATCGCACGCCGAGTGTCCTAAAAGAGGAGGTCTATGCGTTACCAGCTTTATTAGGTGGCATTGCTTATTTTGTGATGTATGGTATAGGTCATCAAGTAGTAGCTTCTTATGTAACTTTCCTTATCGTTTTTATCATTCGTATGGTAGCCATTGAATATCATTGGAATCTACCCCGCATTGATCGGATTCATCGATGACCATGATGTCTGATAGTATACATGGGGCAAGACTTTCAGGAGTGGTGAAAGTCTAGAAGATACAGGCTTGTTATATGTAAAAAGATAATAAAAAATTGAGTTAATAGGCTATATAAAAGATAATCTTAGGCGTGGGAGCGTATAGTTACGTATAACTTTCAATTATCGATACAATACATATATAGCTAGATATAGAAATATATTTTGTAAAGATATAGTAAGTAGAAGACACTATTAAGTAAGAATAGAATTAGCAATCATGCTATATAATAGGAGAGATATAAAAAATGAGTAAACAATTATGGCGGCGTAAGTTTGCTATGATGGCCACAGCCATTGCTACAGCGATCCTGAGTCATGCAAGCCCTGCAGAGGCCACGACGGTGCTATATGTACCCCAAGATGACCGTCCAGTGAGCTTAGCCTATACTGTGGCGACGGCTCAAGACGCAGGATATACGGTGTTAACACCACCACAATACTATATTTCTGGGCGAAACTTTCAAGGAAATGCAGAAGCCATGTGGAGATGGATAGACGAGAATATTAACAAAGCGGATGTGCTCGTATTAAGTACAGATTCCTTGATTTATGGTGGTCTTGTAGATTCTAGGAAACATAATTTAGATTTGCATACGTTGGAATATCGTGTACGTCATATTGAGGACTTGCACAAAAAGTATCCGAATGTGCCAATCTATGCTTTTGGTACAGTGATGCGCTCTCCACGTGCTAGTGGTGGCGGTGTGGAGCCAGCCTATTATGATCAATATGGACCGACTATTTTCCGTATCGCAGCGTTACAAGATAAATTAGATAGTCAAAAATTGACTCCAGATGAGCAAAAAGAATTGTTCATGTTGCAGGCTACGGTGCCGGTGGAGTTTTTACAAGACTGGTTCCATCGTCGTCAAAAAAATATGGAAATCAACCGTCAGTTAATTGATATAACTAAAAAAGGCGTATTTAAATATTTTGCCTTAGGTCATGACGATACTAGTAGTTTATCTCAATCGGCTATGGAGGGTCGCTATTTACAAAAATATAGTAAAGGACTTTCTCCTACGCAATATGGTAGTTTCCCAGGGGCAGACCAATTAGGTCTATTATTGATTGCTCGTGACCATGTGGACCGTAATCACTTGACGCCAACCTTTGAGGTTATCTATCCGTTAGGTGCTGGCGGCGAAACAGTGCCACACTATGAGGATCAAAAGGTAGAAAAAACGATTGCCGAACATGTAGTGGCTGTAGGTGGTACGATGAAAGCCAAAGGGAAACCATCGGTGTTACTAGCGGTGAATACTCCTCTAGGTATGGTGACAGGTGAATCAGAAGCCTTTGAAAACTTTCCAATGATTTCTAGAAGTACTAATGAATTTTTAGATCACATTCAAGCGTCTATGAAGCAAGGGGTGCCTGTTAGCATTGCAGATATTGCTTACTCGAATGGGTCGGATAATACGTTAGTGTATGGACTGTACCAACGAGATTTACTGTATAAAGTAAGCGCTTATAATGGCTGGAATACGGCAAGTAATACTATTGGATATGCCATAGCACAAGGTATTTTAGGGGTGCACATGGATGACCAAAGTCATCGCGATATGTTGACACAACAATACTTGGATAACTGGGCGTATCAAGCGAATATTCGCAAAGACGTGTATCGTATGCAGGACTCTATCCGCACAGATAATGTGAAATATACAGGCACATTAAATGAAGTTTTAGAAAGCTATTTAGGTGAGCGCGTGCAGGACTTTGCAGCGACCTATTTAAAATTGGATCCACGTACTGTATCAGCTCGATTCCCATGGGGACGATTGTTTGAAACGGATATTACCGTATATCGTGAACCGGTGGCTCCTTTACAAAAAGAATTGCGTTTACAACGTGAAGCGGCAGAACGAGCACGACTAGAAGCAGAAGCTAAAGCAAAGGCGGAAGCCGAGGCAAAAGCTGAAAAAGCAGAGGCAGAAGCTGCAAAAGTGAAGCAAGCTCAATAATGTTACGTAATACAAGAAGAGGGGGGCGTAGCCCCTCTTTTTTGGAGGAATTATGAGAAAGCCAGCTATACCGGCCATTACCTATATGCGGGGACTTTGCATGTTAGGTGTTATCGGTATTCATGTAGGGTCCTATGCGTTGGCAAACCCTGCGATTAATATACATCTATTAGGATTATTGGAAATTGTATCACGCTTTACTGTGCCAGCCTTTTTCTTCTTATCCGCCTTTGGATTGTTTTATCATACATCGGTGGAGGATGAATTTTCCTACTCCAATTTTTTGCGCCGGCGTATACAAGTGGTACTCTATCCATATATTGTATGGACAATTTTATATACAGCTTATAGTGCGGTGTTAGCCCATAGCGCCTGGGGATTGATGCCACATGTACTAGGACTGACTCTACTCTTTGGGAATGGTATGTACCATCTGTATTTCCTGGTGATCCTTCTCTGGTTTTATGCATTGATGCCACTTTGGCGATGGGCTCTACGGTTTATACTGAAAGCTCCTATTCTTAGTATGACGGTATTGTTTTTTGTGCAAATGGCAGTGAACTATTGGTCCTCTTATATGACAGGTTATGTGCAATTTTCACAAGAATGGTTGCAGTATATCTTTAGTATGCGTCTTAATTATTTTGTAGGATTTTATATATGGATTTTCCTATTAGGTGGGCTATTAGCAGAACGATTTGATGCAATGTTGGGATGGATTGACTCCCGCGGTTTTGGTATCACCGTTGGATTTATCTTATCCTTAGTGGCGATGCTAGGATCCTATTACTACGTGATGGCAGAGTGGGGCTATATACGGTTAGAGGCCATCTACACAGTGCATCAGCTAAGTCCACAAGGATTGGTGTATACAGGTATGGGTTGTATCTTTTTTGTGTGGGCTTTCACCGTGTCATCCATGAGTGATATAGTGGAAACCTTTTGGACAGAATTGGGAAATACGTCTTATGGAATTTATTTGGTGCACCCATTTATGTTGATTCTTATAGACAAAATATTGGAAATCTCTGGATTAGGATATACAACTATGTCTGTAGTATTTATGTATGTGAGTGCGGTCATCTTATCATTTGGAGTGACGAAGGGATTAGAAAGGTTGCCGAAACAAGTGAGGGCGTATGTATTAGGAAAGTAAATCGTCGCTTGTTTCGCTATGCAATCGGTGGCATTCTTAATTATATAAGATAAAGGGAAGAGCACGACATATTCCTCCGCAAACTGATACAGTGGTTAGGTTTGCTCCGGAACATGTCGTGCTCTTCTAGTGTTTGTGTGATTTAGGCAGTAAGGAGCGCCATAAGGCTGCTACGCATAACTGCGCTCCTCAAGGGGGAGTTTGTGATTGTTTGTTCGGGGCACACCGTGCTCTTCTTGTGTTTGTGTGATTTAGGTAATAAGGAATGCCACAAGTCTACTACTCGTAACTGCGTTCCTCAGAGGATGGGAGTATATGGTGATGATATCCATAAGTTTGTGCTTTATTTAGTTTGTTTTGGAATAAAATGTGTGCTCCTACAAAAGATTTCTGATAAAATAAATATAGAATTTTATACTTGTCTGTACTATAATGAAGATAATACTTGATTCGTATGTATACTATGAGGTGTTACTATGAAAGAATTAACATATTTTAATGGTGAAATGGTAGAGCCAGGGGCTAAGGTGGTTAGTCTTGATGATAGAGGATATTGTTTTGGGGATGGTGTATATGAGGTAGTACGTGTCTACAATGGTCGTGCGTTTGCTTTTTCTTATCACCAAGATCGTTTGTATCGTTCTATGCGTGAAATGGATATTCCTGTGCGTATGCCTCCTGATGAGTTGCAAGAGTTGCATGAAATCATGATTGAGCAAAGTGAAATTACTGATGGATATATCTATTTGCAAATTACTCGTGGTGTGAGTCCCCGTCATCATGCGTTTGAGCGTTCTACACTTGAGCCACAAATGTATATGTTTATTAAACCTATAACAAAGGATTTAAGCGTATTGCAGGAAGGTGTTAAAGCTATTACGTTACCGGATGAGCGTTGGGCTCGTGTGGATATCAAAACGTTAAACTTAATTCCTAATATTTTAGCACAAACGAAAGCCGAGAAAAAAGGCGCCTACACTGCTATTTTAGTGCGTGATGGTATCGTTACAGAAGGAGCTACTTCTAATGTATTTGTTATGAAAGATGGTGTATGTTACACACATCCAGCAAACCATCATATTCTAAAAGGTATCACCCGTCAGTTAGTGGTAACTCGTGTTGCACCAACAGCAGGAATTACGATTATTGAACGTGAATTTGATGAAGCGTTCTTAAAAGATGCAGACGAAATCTTCTTCACCGATACTATTGGTGGTATTATTCCGATTACAACCTTAAATCGTGAGCCTGTAGGTGATGGAAAACCGGGCAAAGCGGCAAAAGTATTAGCTGAACAATTACAACATTTAATGGAAGAAGGGTTAGCATAATGACAGTTAAAACGATCACAGGCAGTGCCTTATTGTTGGCGATAGCCTTGTTGAGTCAAGGGTTTCTTCGCATGATTATTCCTATGCACGGGTTAGTGCAATTTTTAGTAGGCTCCATCGTAGGCGCCTGTACGGCGTTAGCTACTTGGCGCTATGGTTTGTGGAGCGGATTCGTAGTGGCTTGTGTGACTCCGATTATGGCATTTCTGCAAGGTATGTTGACCATACCTCTTTTCGTACCTGTAGTGGCGTTGGGTAGTATGGCATATGCAATCACTGTGAAAGTATTAGGTACAAAGCGTGTATGGATGACAGCTGTTACAGCTGCTATTGTGAAAAGTGTAGTTCTTTATGGGCTATTCTTGGTGTTATTCCAATTGATGCCAGGTATTCCAGAAGCCATGCAAAAAGGAATTTTATTCAGCATGGGTTGGCCACAGTTAATCACGGGCACTTGTGGTGTGTTCCTAGCGGCTTTCATTGCAAAGCGTGGTGGTATTAAGCTGTAAAAACAAGAATAGCAAGTATATGGATGTTGTGCAATCGTATTTACTTTATAGTAGTGATATAGTGAGTGACAATGTAATCTTCTATGGATTTATAACATATAGTAAGACTTTTTTGATATATATTTCAGTTTAAGACAACAAGATGTGTTTTATGTTACGATGATACTTGTTATAAAGGGTAAATACATCTGAATATAGAGTTATAGATTTAAGTTATAATAAACGATAGGTAAGCAATATAGTGGGAATTATTGACAGTCTGTCTACTGACATTGTACAATTTAGGCATACCCAAGAGCTCTTAGGTTACTGAGAGCTCTTATTTTATTTAGTTTGAAAAGGAGAGGATTTCATGATAGAACTTAAACAGATTCAAAAAATCTATGAAGGTGCTGTCCGCGTGGAAGCCTTGAAAGAAATTAATGTAACTATACAAGAAGGCGAAATTTTTGGGGTCATCGGTCAATCTGGTGCCGGTAAGTCCACTTTGATTCGCTGTATCAATATGTTGGAACGTCCTACATCTGGTTCTGTTATTGTGGATGGTGTAGATTTAACGAAGTTGAACACAGCGGAATTGCGTGAAGAACGTAAACATATCGGTATGATTTTCCAACACTTTAATTTACTTTCATCCCGCACAGTTTATGAAAACGTGGCATTCCCATTGGAATTACAAGGATTGTCAAAAGATGAAATTAGAGAACGTATTTTACCAATTCTAGATATTGTAAAATTGTCGGATCGATTAGATAATTATCCATCTCAATTGTCTGGTGGACAAAAACAACGTGTTGGTATTGCCCGTGCTTTAGCTAGCAATCCGAAAGTGTTGTTGTGTGATGAAGCTACATCTGCACTTGACCCACAAACAACAAAATCTATTTTGGCGTTGTTAAAAGATATCAACCGTCGATTGAACTTGACCATTGTTTTGATTACTCATGAAATGAATGTCATCAAAGAGATTTGTGATCGTGTAGCCGTTATCGAAGGTGGTACGATCATTGAAGAAGGTCCTGTTGTAGATGTGTTCACAGAACCAAAAGAAGCTACCACAAAAGAGTTCGTGTCTGCTATTATCAGCCATGATTTACCAGAGGATGCTTTGGCTCACTTGACATTGAATGAAACTTGGGTAGCAGGGGCCAATCCGATTGTACGATTGACTTTCAAAGGCAATGTAACAGATGAACCTGTAGTGGCAAGCATTATCCGTAAGTTTGATACAGATGTGAGTATCTTATTTGGTGGTGTAGATTACATTCAAGATATGAGCTTTGGTCATTTGATTGTAGAATTAAAAGGTGAGCGTGCTAAATCAGAAGCTGCCATCAACTACTTACATAATTTACCAATTGGAAGCGAGGTGATCGGTTATGTCACAGCAAATCATTAATTTATTGTTACAAGGCTTCTTGGAAACTGTACAAATGACGGTGATTTCCACTGTGGTAGCCGTTCTATTAGGGGTTCCTTTGGGCGTTATCTTAGTCATCACTAGTCGCGGGCATATCATGCAAAATGAAACGATAAACAAAGTCCTGGGGGCTATCGTAAATGCCACACGTTCCATTCCCTTCATCATTTTGATGGTAGCCATCATTCCATTTACTCGCTTAGTGGCAGGTACATCTATTGGTACTACAGCAGCTTGTGTGCCATTGACATTGGCGGCTATTCCATTCTTGGCGCGATTAGTGGAAACAGCAATTAAAGAAGTTAACGGTGGTGTCATTGAGGCGGCACAATCCATGGGTGCAACGCCATTACAAATTATTTGGAAAGTATTGTTGCCAGAAGCATTACCAACATTAATCGATAATATTACAGTTCTAATTGTTAATTTAATTAGCTATTCTGCTATGGCAGGGGCGATCGGTGGAGGTGGCCTTGGAGATATTGCCATCCGCTATGGATACCAACGTTTCCAAGGGGACGTGATGTTAGCCACGATTGTCATTTTAATTGTATTAGTACAAGTCATCCAAAGTTTAGGTGACTACTTATCCCGTAAAGTAAATAAAAAATAAAGGAGATACTTATGAAGCGTATTTTAGTAGGCTTATTAGCCATCGCATCCTTAGTGCTGCTATTAGCAGGGTGTGGTAAAGAAGAAACAAAACCAGCAGCAGATGCACCAATCAAAGTAGGTGTCACAGCAGGCCCACATGCAAAAGTGATGGAGTTTGTAAAACAAGAAGCAGCAAAACAAGGATTGAATATTGAAGTGGTTGAATTCAGTGATTACATCCAACCAAATATTGCCTTAGATCAAAAAGAATTAAATGTAAACTCTTACCAACATCAACCATTCTTGGATAATATGGTAAAAGATAAAGGGCTAAAAATTCAATCTATTGGTAAAACAATCCTATTGCCAATGGGAATTTACTCCAATAAATACAAAGATTTAAAAGAAGTACCTAATGGTGCAACAGTAGCGATTCCAAATGATCCAACAAATGGTGGCCGTGCCTTGTTGTTATTACAACAAGCTGGTTTAATTACATTGAAAGATGGAGGTACTGTTAAATCTTCCGTAGCTGACATTACGGGTAATCCTAAAAACTTGGAAATCCGTGAATTAGAAGCAGCACAAATTGCTCGCTCCTTAAATGATGTTGATGTAGCAGCAGTTAATACAAATTATGCCATCCCAGCGGGCTTAAACCCACAAAAAGATGCAGTTGTGGTGGAGAGCACAGATTCTCCATACGCGAATGTAATTGCTGTTCGTACAGATGACGTAAACAATGAAACATACAAAAAATTATTGTCTATTTACCAATCTGAACCAGTACGCAAATTTATCCAAGAAGAATTCAAAGGATCTATTGTTCCAGCATTCTAATTTCCTATAGAACTAATAATAAGAGAGGACCTCCGATGATAAGCCATCGAAGGTCCTCTTTTTCTATGGGAAAAGTTTATGTTAGCTCTATGTATACATTTCCTCAGGTATATTTCCTATGGTATAATAGTAGTGAAATAAAGCGCATTGTGAATAGAATCATTGGAGGAATAAAGAGATTGAATCAAAAACTAAAAAGTCCCACGCATGACCAATTATTTAAGGCCATATTGTCATTGGAAACTATGGAAGAATGTTATGAATTTTTTGAAGATATCTGTACCATAGGAGAGTTGAAATCGATTTCTCAACGTTTGGAAGTAGCAAAGTTGTTGAAAGCTGGTACGGGTTATGATCAAATTGTGGAATTAACAGGAGCTAGTACGGCCACCATAAGCCGAGTAAAACGATGCTTAAACTATGGGGCGGATGGATATAACAAAATATTGCCTCGTATTGAAGAATAAGAGTGTTGTTAAAACAGTAAGTGCATGTATATAAAAGAGGAGGGCTCACCCTATGGAAGGTGAATTACTCATTGGTATCATATTATTTTTCGCAGGAGCCCTAGCAGGATTTGTGGATTCTATTGTGGGAGGCGGAGGTTTGATTTCTTTGCCTGCCTTGATATTAACCAATATGCCGGTTGCCATGTGTATTGGGACAAATAAATTGTCTAGCGTTTTTGGATCAGGTACAGCAATGATTAACTTTGCTAGAAATAAATTAATCAATTGGGATGGGATTAAATGGATTCTTCCCTTTACTTTGCTCGTCTCTATGTTGGGGGCATATATAGCGGTTTATGTACCATCTACATTTTTGAAGCCAGCTATTATTGTGTTATTGTTAGCTGTATTCATTGTGGTACTTACCAAGAAAGATTGGGGTGCTATTTCCAAGGTTGAACCTAAGCGTGGATGGAAGTTAATTGCGTATATGTCTGTAGCTATCTTAATTGGATTATATGATGGATTTTTTGGCCCTGGAACAGGAATGTTTCTGATTTTTTATTTCCTTTTCATGGGCTATGACTTTTTGGGCGCTTCTGGCAATGCAAAAGTCCTTAATACAGTCAGTAACTTTGGCTCTTTAATGATGTTTATCTATATGGATCAAGTTCATTATGGGTACGGACTGGCAGTAGCAGCGGGACAAATTATTGGAGCTACTACAGGATCTAAACTAGCGATGGTAAAAGGGACAGGATTAGTACGCTTTGTGTTCATTGTTATGTCTCTGACTATGCTGATAAAATTAACCTATGACTATTTACTTTCACAGGGTATTATATAATAGGAGTAACTATGCAAAAGTTTAGCGATAACCAGGTGGCATTGATTAGTGGTGGTACATCAGGTATAGGATTTGCAACAGCAGAATTACTGCTAAAACAGGGATGGTGCGTTGTCATCAATGGTCGTAATGAATGGGATGGACAAGAGGCAGTGGTAAAATTACGCCGTATTTCTTCAAAAGTACGATTTGTACAAGGCGATGTGAGTAAGGTTATGAATTGCCGACGTATTGTAGAAGATACCGTGCGACTATTTGGCAATTTGAATGCGTTGGTAACAGCAGCTGGCTATTACGAAGAACGATTGTTAGAGGATGTGGATGAACAAAATTTTGATGAAATGTTTGGGACTAATGTGAAAGGTACTGTCTTTTTATGCCAAGCCGCAGCACCGTATTTGAAACAAGTTCATGGTAGCATCGTGACCATTTCTAGTGATGCAGGCCTTCAAGGTAATGTGGCATGCACTGTGTATGGTGCGTCTAAAGGGGCTGTAGTAAGCTTCACTAAATCTTTGTCGCTAGAAATGGCACCGCATCGTGTGCGAGTGAACTGTGTATGTCCAGGAGATGTAGATACATCATTAGTAGCGAAACAGTTAGCTAATGAACCATCTGGTGATATTGTAAAAGCGAAAGAAGAAATGGCGTTACATTATCCATTAGGGCGTATCGCTCAGCCCCGTGAAGTAGGAGAAGTTATCGCTTTTCTCATCAGCGAAAAAGCCTCTTTTGTAACAGGTGCAGCATGGACAGTAGATGGTGGATTAACAAGTTGGTAATTCATAACGAAATTTGATACAATAAAGGTAATAAGTACATTGACACTTAATGTTTTGTGGTAACTATAGGAGATACATATGGAACAGTTGGAATATAATACAACACTTACTGATGTAACGAATGTACAAGAAGAAGTGGAAATGATTTGTCGTTGGGCTGCTGCTCGTGCAGCTGGTATCGGAGCATTACCAAAATTTAATTATATAGGGTTATTGGCAAATGATGTGTACATGGTATCTCGTATTGCTCAAGCCTATGGTGTATGCCCTGCAAAAGAAGGGATTACCGGTTTTTTAGTAGGCCTTGGAGGCAGTGCTGTGGCGGCCTTAGTATGCACCATGGTGCCAACGATGATTCTTCGAGTGCCAGTAGCTGCAGCAATTACCTATGGTGTAGGTAAAATGGCAGCCAAATGGATTGAAGATGGTATGCCAATATGTCCTAATTATGAAGAATATCGTCAACGCTTAGTAGATATCTATGAATATAATAAAGAAACAGTAATGACATTGGCGAATACTCCACTACGCAATAAACCTTTGGGTAATGAAGAGGTAGATTTCTTAGAAGGCGTTCATGTATCAGGTAATGACTATTTAGCAAGTGCGAAAGGATTTGCAACTTCCTTTGTAGGCGCTGATTTGCTAGCTAATATTGGTGCTGTGAAAGACCTTGCAGTAGGTGCGGTATCTATCTTAGCAGCGACTGTGAAAGATACATTAGAAAAAAGTGGTAATGAAGAATTACTAGATAATGCTCGTCATGCAGCAAAAGGTGTAGGTTCGTTGCTTAAAATTTTAGCTACAGAAGCCTTATCTTTGACTGGAAGTGTAGCAGGTACATCAGCATCTAAAGCAAGTGCCTATACACATGCAGCCTACGAAAAAGCGGAAACTGTACGTCAATCAATTAACGACTCTTTACAAACTAAAGTAGAACCAGTAGCAGAAAAAGCAACTGCTGTTATGCAGGATGTTAAAGAAGCTGTAGAGCCTACTCTTCAACAGGTTAAAGAAGTAGTGGAGCCAAAACTTCAACAAGTGAAAGAGGTTGTGGAGCCAACACTACAGCAAGTAGAAGAAAAAGCTTCTGAGTTGACAGCGAAAGCGATTGATCAAGCACAAGAAGCAGTGCAAGACATTCGTGAAAAAGCAGAGGTTGTAAAAGAAACAGCCGTAGAATTAGCGGAACAAACGAAAGAAAAAGCCATCGATTTAGCAGAACAAGCAAAAGATAAGTTCAAACAATAATCAGAGAGGTCATCACTATGAATATTTTACAAATCCTTAAGTATGGAAAAACATTTACATCTGATGCCTTTATGTCTACAGTGAATCGTATGGGCCGTAATATTATGTTTGCACGAAAAGCAGTAATGTTATATTATTGTTTACGTGATAAAGACACGCCAAAATTTGTGAAGGCTGTCATTGCAGGGGCCTTGGGATATTTAATTTTACCTATTGATTTTATTCCAGATAGTGTACCAGGCCTTGGCTGGGTCGATGATATAGCCGTCTTGTCTATTGCTATGAAGGTTGCCAATCGTTATATTAAGGCTTCTCATAAAGAACAAGCACAAAAATTTGTGCCTATCGGATCAATTGATTAAGTAGTAAAAGGGGCTCCTTGGAGCCTCTTATTGCATAGGAAAGGAGGTATACGATGATTTCTACATCATTGCGTGTCCGATTTTATGAAACGGACATGATGGAGATAGCCCATCATACGAATCATTTACGATGGTTTGAAATGGGAAGAATTGAATATTTCCGCCGTTGTGGTATTAGTTTGTGGGACATGATACAGGAGGGCATCGTCTTTCCTATTACAAAAGTGAGCTGTGAATATAAGGAAGTGGCGCGCTTTGACGATGTATTGCGGGTGGAATTAACAGTGGCCTCTTTGTCACGGGCTCAATGTACTTTCACATATCGGATTATCCGTGAAAGTGATGGTGCGCTGATATGTACTGGAGACACACAAAATGTGTTCACCTCCAAGGAAACCGGTAAAATCATTCGTTTGCCAGACGTATTTTTCAAACCTATGAAAGCCGTAGCAGAGGAGGAGTAGGGAATGACGCCCATACAGAAAGAATTACCTATTGGAGTATTCGACTCTGGCATCGGTGGATTATCTGTATTATCTGTGCTAACACAGGAATTTCCAGAAGAAGATTTTATTTACGTCGGAGATAGTGCGAACAATCCAGTAGGAAATAAGTCGAAAGAAGAAATAGAAGCAATTGCTACAAGAATTGCAGAATTTTTAATAGCACAACCAGTGAAGCTTATGGTGATTGCTTGTAATACATTTTCGGTAGTAGCTTTGGACAAATTATCTAAGCGATTTGATGTACCTATTGTGGGCATGTCGCAGGGGATTCACGATGCGCTCCGTGTCAAGGTGAAACAGAAGAGAAAAGGTCCGTTAGGGATTATGGCTACCGTGGCTACTATCAATAGCCATAAACATATGGATGCAGTGCATAGTTTAAAACCCCATGTAAAAGTGGTAGAACAAGGCTGTAAAGATCTAGCGGCTTGCATTGAAGAAGGTCATTTGGATGATGCTATTCTGCGGGAGTGCGCCAAAGAATGCGTAAAACCATTGGTAGATGCCAATGTAGAGATAGCCATTCTGGGGTGCACTCATTATCCACTAGTTGAACCTGTATTACGAGAGTTAGCAGGAAACCGTATTTGCTTTGTAGATCCTGCATGGGAAACATCTGATGCAGTAGGAGCTATTTTGTACGGGGAAGATCTGGAACAGACAACAGGACGTATTGGGACTATACAAGTTTGTGTCACAAGTCACGCAGAACGGGTGACGCCGATCGTACAAGATATTTTCAAGGATACTAGCTTAGAAGCTAAACTCATTACTCTATAGGAGGAAGTATGTATATTTACACATTCATTGATACCCTGGTGTGGATTGCTTGTATCATTGCTGTTATTTACATCGCCTATCGCATCTTTGCATGGCGCCAAGGCAATGAAGACATTGTGATTATGGTAAAACGCCGTACTCCATTTGTGGTGGAAGACATTAGTTTTGATCAAGTGGTATTATCTACGGATATTCCATTTGTGAATAGAGGAAAACAATATGGGACTATTATGGATATGTTCCCTCGTCATTTGTTGCCACAAGAACAATTTGATAACGTACAAATTCAATCGTGGTTGACCGATGCAAAAGCAGAACGTCATGATGGCTATTGGGAAGCCTTAGTATACAAGCAACGTCAAGGCAGTACCATTCGTTTGCGCCTAGTAATGACGTCAAATAGTGGTAATATACGTAAAGATTTAGTTGGATTCCCGGATATGCCGATTGATATCTATCATCAAGTAGTAGGTCGTGAGGCATACCGTATTTCAAAAACTAGAATTACTCTAACTGCGGAAGAGTTAGAAGTAGCAATGCGTAAATAGGAGGTATATCATGGCAGAATTAGAACTTTTACCAATCCCTACGCGCATTTTAACGAATAAAGATGATATCGTAGAGGCTATCGTAGAATTTGCAGGACCCTATATTGGACCAGAAGACATTGTGTGTGTAGCAGAATCTGTAGTGGCTATCACCCAAGGAGAATTCACACGTCCAGAAGATTTAAAAGTATCTTGGCAAGCTAAATTTTTAAATCGCTTTATCCATCCAGATGGATCTATGGCATCTGTATATGGTATGCAGGCGGCTATGGATAAAGAAGGAGAATGGAAAATGATGTTTGCCTTCTTCTGTGGCGCCGTAGCTAAGGTGTTCAAAAAATCTGGCGTGTTCTATCAAATGGCGCGTACAGCATCCTTAACAGATGATGTAACGGGTACGATGCCTCCATTTGATAAATGTATTGTATATGGACCAAAACAACCACATGCAGTAGCCGATGCTATTATGAAGGCCACAGGAGCCTATGGGGCTTGTGTGGCTGATGTGAATGATTTAAAACGAGCAGCTATTTTGGGGCATAGCCGTGGATTGAAACCACAACAAATCGCACAAATTTTGATCGATAATCCATTTGGCAATGATAGCCAAATGACACCTATTGTTGTCATCAAAAATTATGCCTCTGTATCTGCGCGAAAAGGATAAAAAATGTTGATACTTAGGCTTGCAAATTGCAGCGTATCAGCGTATACTAAAAGAGAACTTTGGGGAGCCTCATGGCTGAGAGTAAACAAATGTTTTGACCCATAACCTGATTTGGATAATGCCAACGTAGGATAAGTTTGATTCGTCATACCGAGGACATCCAACAGGATGTCCTTTTTTGTATCTTTTATAGATGATGTCGTATATGGATACAGATTGAAGGTGCATCTAGTGGATGTACAAGTGGAACAGAATAGTGAGACGATAGAGTGCTACAGCATGAAGGGGCATACCACCGCGGGTATGGTTTTTCGTGCTGTTTTTTTATACTAGTATGTGAGGAAAATCCCGTACAGGTGATTGGCGGTATACTAGTTTTGAAATAGGTGTATAGCAAACGCTATAGTTAGGAGGATACGATGAAAGTAAATGGAGCAACCTATCATTATGAAGGACAAACAGTACAAGAGGTGCTGACAGCTTTATCATTTCGCATGGATCGCATCGTGGTGGAATTTAATGGAAAGATTCTTTCCAAAGCAGATTGGGAAAGCACTCGTGTGAGCGCTGCAGATACAATGGAAGTAGTAACCTTTGTAGGAGGTGGCTAAATGGTATCCTTACAAGATAAAAAAGTACTGCTCATCGGCGTGGGCGGTGTTGGTTCCCATGTGGCAGTGGCATTGTGCCGTGCTGGAATTGGGACGCTAGAAATCGTAGACTTTGACGTTGTGGATGAAAGTAATTTAGGTCGTCAATACTATGACGTGAATGATGTGGGCGTGTTAAAAGTTGAGGCTATGAAAGGTCACCTCAATCGGATGAATCCAAACTGTGAAGTCATCATTCATAATGAATGCCTTACACCAGAGCGATTATCTGAATTAATTAATGGCTATGACATGGTTGTAGAAGCCGTGGATAAAGCGGTTACAAAAGCGTGGATGACAGAAGTTGTCTTAACTCATCCTACGGAACCTTTACTAGTAGGTTGTTCTGGCATGGCTGGTTGGGGCGATAGTAATGGTATTCGCCGTGAACGGAGACACCATCGTTGGTATTTATGCGGTGATGGTGTGAGTGATATCGATGCTATCGGAAAAATTACTGCCGCTCGTGTTATGGTTTGTGCTGGTCATATGGCAAATGCGGTCATTCAACTATTACACGGAGAAGATATTGATTAAGGAGGAACCTATGACATTTTCAGTACAAGATATGGAAACACAAGATACATGGACCTTAGGGGGACATACATTACAGTCTCGATTTATCTTGGGGTCTGGCAAATTTTCTATCGACTTAATCGAAGCTGTCCTAGAAGAAGCAGAGGCAGAAATGATCACCTTAGCATTGCGTCGTGCGGTGGGGGGCGAAGTAGAAAACATTTTAGACGCCATTCCAAAAGATACTATCTTAATCCCTAATACAAGTGGTGCTAGAGATGCGGAAGAAGCGGTACGTATTGCGAGATTATCCCGAGCTACAGGTTGTGGAGATTTTGTAAAAGTAGAGATTATGAAAGATTCTAAATACTTGTTACCTCACAATGGAGAGACCATTAAAGCAACGGAGATATTAGCTAAAGAAGGATTTATCGTCTTGCCTTATATGTACCCAGATTTAGAAGTAGCTCGTGATCTAGTCAATGCTGGTGCCGCAGCGGTGATGCCTTTAGCTGCCCCTATCGGATCTAATCGTGGATTACAGACAAAGGAATTTACCAAAATTTTAGTGAATGAAATTGACTTACCTATCATTGTAGACGCTGGTATCGGAGCTCCATCCCAAGCAGCAGAAGCGATGGAAATGGGTGTAGCTGCGATTATGGCGAATACTGCCGTAGCCTCTGCGGGCCATATTCGAGGCATGGCAAAGGCATTTGGCTTAGCGATCCAAGCAGGACGATTGGCATATTTGTCAAAACTAGGGCCAACCCTTGAAACAGGTGGTACCGCTTCCTCTCCATTAACAGGATTTTTACGATAATTGCAATAATATCTTCTATATATTGATGTATAACACATATATATGAGATATAAGAAATAGTGAATGCTTATGAAAATACTGGGCTAAATTGATGAATTCAGCTCAGCGATTGCAGTGTCAGGAAAGGAGCACCTATGTCTAGTACTACTAGATTTCATATAGACGATCCATGTTGGAAGTATCGCCCCCATATGGATCAAATTGAAAGTCCCATTTTAGAAACAGTGTTACAAGAACGTGAACAATATGCATACGACCACTACACATCAGATGACGTTAGTCGTGTGTTGCAACAAGATACGATTGATTTAGAAGGACTGAAAATCTTATTATCTCCTGCAGCAGAGACTTTTTTAGAGGAATTGGCAGAAAAAGCGAAAACAGTACGAACACGATACTTTGGTAATTCTGTGTATCTATTTACACCGCTATATATTTCAAATTATTGTGATAATCTTTGTGTGTATTGTGGTTTCAACTGTAAAAATCAGATTCATCGTGCCAAATTAGATGAAGAGGGTATTGAGGAAGAGTTAAAAAATATTGCCAAAACAGGATTACAAGATATTCTAATTTTGACTGGGGAAAGTGAACGTCATAGTCCTATTTCGTATATTGGTCGTGCCTGTGAATTAGCAAAAAAATATTTCAAAGTAGTAGGCGTAGAAGTTTACCCTGCCAATGTAGACGATTATGCGTACTTACGAGAATGTGGTTGCGATTATGTAACGGTATTCCAAGAAACATATAATTGGGAAAACTACAAAACATTGCATTTGTTAGGCAATAAAAGTATCTTTCCATACCGCTTAGAAACGCAGGAACGTGCCTTGCGAGGGGGCATGCGTGGAGTAGGCTTAGCTGCTTTATTGGGACTGGATGATTTCCGAAAAGATGCCTTTGCCACAGCCTTGCATGCCCATTTGTTGCAACGAGCCTATCCGCATGGAGAAATTAGTATTTCATGCCCACGTTTGCGCCCTATCGTTAATGATGAGACCATCAATGCAGGTGACGTAGGAGAGGCTCAATTGTTGCAAGTTATCTTGGCGTATCGCCTATTTTTGCCGTATGCTAATATTACTATTTCTACTCGAGAAACAGCACGATTTCGTAACGGAGTCTTACCATTAGCGGCAACGAAGCTTTCAGCAGGTGTCAGCACAGGCATTGGTGAACATTCCTCAGAAGAAAAAAAGCGTGAAGAAGGAGATGCACAATTTGAAATTGCCGATAGTAGAACCGTAGCAGAAGCGATGGAAGACGTAAAAGCCTTAGGTATGCAAGTGGTGATGAGTGATTATATCGATGTGCTCTATGAAGAAAAATAATCAATCTATAGATACCTTAGTGTTGATTACGAATCGACACTTGTTAAAAGATGGCATGAGTCTAGGAACATATGGTGTAGCACTGTCCAAAGAAGTAGAAAGATTACAAAAGTATGATAAAGATTGTATTAATCATACAGAAGAAAGCGACTTACCATGGGATATACATAAAGCATATGAATCTAGAGTAGTAGCAAATCTCGATAGCAACAGATTGTTTCAGCGAGGAGTAGATAGTGTTGAAACGGACAGATGGATGAGAAATCATCACAGTCTGTACACATTATGCCGTGACACAGACCTACCCTTTGAAGAGTATATCCAACTCTGCGATGCCATAGGTAGTACTGTAGTATACCATGGTAAAATCATCACTACCCTAGAACAATTAGAGATTATCTTAAACAGACAAACACGAATCCATATGCCCACCAATCTAATACGCCATTGGCAATCCGAACAAGAAGAGCTGTGGAACACATTCCAAAGCCATTGGAATACCGTCACAGTATGGAGTACCGTACACAACGAAGATGATATCAAGTTGTTAGCATCTTTCGGAATCCCTAATTTGGAGTGCATCTTAATTAGCCCTATTTTTCCTACACCATGCAAAGAAGGACATCCCGGTATTGGTGTTAAGCGGGGGAAGGATCTGCTTGAGGCTGTTCAAAATATATATCCCCTTGCTAAGGGGATTGCATTAGGAGGTATACATAGGAGTAACTATATTGAATGCTTGAATCATACATTTACTGGCGTAGCTATTATGTCTGATTTTATGAAGCAAGTGCATATATAGTATATAGATATAAGAACGCCATACACTTCGGAGCAAATCTCAGTGGAACGTAAATTTGTGGAGAAGTGTATGGCGTTCGCTCCTTACGTTCT
>CAUREE010000014.1:0-35359 GCA_963523985.1 uncultured Veillonella sp. | reverse complement strand
AATAGTTGGCATGTGGGCACCTCCTTTCCAAACAATTAGATTTATAATTGATCCGCTCGATGATATATCGTTCGGATATTACCAAAACTAGCGAAGCACGCCAATTGCGGCAGTTCCTACTTTAATGTGAGCAGCTTGTCCCAATTCTTCCATCGTGTGATTACGATTGACTGGCACACTATGCTCTAAACAAATTTCCAGAATCGGCAAGATAAGTCGGTCATCGCTATCAAGACCTACAAATACACACTCTACTTCATCACGACCCACCGCTTTACGCGTTTGCTTCGCTCCTATTGTGAGATTTGCATTTGAAAGCATATCGATTGTCATATGCGTCTCCTTCTCATTCGTTACTTACTTTAGGGCGCACTACCCCTTAAGCACTTTAATAGTTTACCATTCTTTATATGCCATGTCAAACAATTTTATCCCTTATAAATCGCTACAATAAAGCATTTTATATGTACATGCATCCGTGCGGTTCAAAAATATATTTTTTTGTATATTTTCCGTTGCTTTTATACATTCTAAGAGTTTTATCTGTATGTATATGCATTGTATTTTCTTTTTTATATTTTATCTATGCAAAATTGATATAGTAAAAGTATTTGTTTCTTTATTATATGATATAAAGAAATAAGCGGATAACTTCCCTATGGGTTGCTATCCGCCATTCCTTTAGACATTTTTTTCGCTATCTATGCACGTATTATTGCCTTATACTATTCTGCTGTTTCTACATCTGTAGTTTCATTGGCTACATCCGCGTTAACAACTTCTGTATCTATCACCAAGTCTTCTAGTTCAGGTCTATGTTTCACTACTTTAATCTTACGATAACGGCTCATACCTGTACCAGCTGGTATCAGTTTACCAATGATAACATTTTCTTTTAAGCCTAGTAATGGATCAATTTTACCTTTGATAGCTGCTTCTGTAAGAACACGTGTTGTTTCTTGGAAAGAAGCTGCTGACAAGAAGCTATCTGTTGCCAAGGCTGCTTTGGTAATACCCAATAGTGTACGAACACCAGTGGCTTCTTTTTTACCATTTAAGCGTAAACGACGGTTTTCATCTTCAAATGTATTCACATCGATGGAGTCTCCTGGCAATACATCTGCATCCCCAGCATCTTCAATTTTCACTTTATGTAACATTTGACGAACGATAACCTCGATGTGCTTGTCGTTAATTTCTACACCTTGAGATTTGTATACTTTTTGTACTTCATATACTAGGTAACGTTGCGTTGCTTCTGTACCCATGACACGCATAATGTCATGAGGGTTAATGGAACCTTCTGTTAAACGCGCACCCAAAGATACTACATCACCATCTTTTACAATGATGCGAGATCCGTAAGGGATTAAGTAATCAAACTCTTCACCCTCAGCTGTTGTAATGAAGATTGTATTCGTACCTTTTTTATTATCGTTAGGTACGACACGTACAGTACCTTCTACTTCTGCAATGATAGCATTACGTTTTGGACGACGTGCTTCAAATAATTCTTCGACACGAGGCAAACCTTGCGTGATATCGTCACCGGCAACACCACCTGTATGGAATGTACGCATTGTTAACTGTGTACCCGGTTCACCGATGGATTGTGCCGCAATAATACCTACTGCTTCACCCACTTGTACTTGTCCACCAGTACCTAAGTCACGACCATAGCATTTCATACATACGCCATATGGAGAACGACAAGTCAATACAGAACGGATTTTCACTGTGTCGTAGTGTTTTACCACTTCATCAGCCAGTTCGTCAGTAATTTCCCCATTCAATGGAACGATCACTTCACCTGTTTCTTTATTGATTAATTCTTCTGCTGCTGTACGACCTACGATACGATCTTTCAATGGTTCGATAACGCCAGTGCCTTCCACGATAGCTTCTACTTCAATGCCATGGATGTCATTATTTCGTACTTGAACTTCTTTTACATCAGAGTTCAAAATCGCTTCGATACCTTCTTCTGTTAACGCTGTATGAGCAGGGAATATTTCCACACCTTCACTATCGATAACAGGATATACAGTATCTTTACCCAACATATTTTCAATCATGGTATTACGTAATGTCGTACGAATGGTATCGTCCACTTCACCTAAGGCAATGGTTTGAACGATATTAGTATGGTTGATATCGCTGTCGCTACCCAATTGTGCACCACGCAATGCGATAGATTTTACTTGAGATTCTGCTAATGCTTCAATAGTTGCTTCTGTTACGATGCTTTCAGCGTCAGCAATCACTTCACCAGTCATAGGGTCCACTACATCGCGATCCAATACACGACCAATTAAATCATCTTTTAAGTATGTCAACGCATCTTTTGTATTGCGCGCTAAGCGGGCTCTTTCACGAGCTAAGTCAATACCTACTACGTCACAGTCTTCTTCACGAACGATTACGTCTTGGGATACGTCAACAAGACGACGTGTTAAGTAACCGGAGTCAGCTGTACGAAGGGCTGTATCGGCCAAACCTTTACGAGCACCATGAGAGGACGTAAAGTAATCCAATACAGTCAAACCTTCTTTAAAGTTTGCTTTAATTGGCAAGTCGATGATACGACCAGATGGGTCCGCCATCAAACCACGCATACCCGCCAACTGACGAATCTGTTGTTTGTTACCACGGGCACCGGAAATGGCCATCATATATACTGGGTTGAAACCATCTTGGTCAGCCGCCATATTATCCATCATGGCTTCTGTTACATTGTCGATAGCTTCATTCCAAAGATCGATTGTTTTACGGTAACGTTCTTCTTCTGTAATTAAACCACGACGATATAGACGGGATACTTTATTAACTTCTGTATCTGCTTCTTCTACGATACCAGCTTTTACTTCTGGTACTTTGATATCCGCAATAGCGATTGTCATACCAGCACGACGAGCGAAGGAATAACCCAAGGATTTGATACGGTCAAGCAATTCTGCAGTTTTTTCGTTACCGAATGCTTGGAAACATTGGTCTACCAATTTACCAACCATTTTCTTATCCATGACTTTACCCAAGGACCATGTGCCATCTTCTTCTTTCACAAATTGACGGATTTCTGGATATAAAGCTTCGTTGAAAATCAAACGACCTGCTGTTGTTTTAACTAGACCATATCCTTCGATACGAATGTAGATCACATCTTGTAATCCGATGACACCAGAATCGTATGCCAACATCACTTCGTCGTAATTTGCGAAGCGTTTTGCTTTATCTTCTGTACCTTTACGAACTACTGTTAAGTAGTATGTACCCAAGATCATATCCTGAGATGGAACCGCTACTGGTTTACCATCTTTCGTAGATAAGATGTTATGAGATGAAAGCATCAAGGTACGTGCTTCAGATTGTGCTTCTACAGACAATGGTAAGTGACATGCCATTTGGTCACCGTCAAAGTCGGCGTTGAAGGCTGTACATACTAATGGATGCAATTTGATAGCACGGCCTTCCCAAAGGATTGGTTCGAAGGCTTGGATACCTAATCTATGCAACGTAGGGGCACGGTTTAGCAATACTGGATGTTCTTTGATAACTTCTTCCAAAGCTTCCCAAACACCAGGACCGATACGTTCTACTTGACGTTTTGCCGCTTTAATATTGCTTGCTTGTCCACGTTCTACCAAGCGTTTCATCACGAATGGTTTGAACAATTCCAATGCCATCTCTTTTGGAAGACCGCATTGATGCATTTTCAATTCTGGACCAACTACGATAACGGAACGGCCAGAATAGTCAACACGTTTACCCAACAAGTTTTGACGGAAACGACCTTGTTTACCTTTTAACATGTCGGATAAGGATTTCAATGGACGGTTACCAGGACCTGTTACAGGACGACCACGACGACCATTGTCGATCAACGCATCTACAGCTTCTTGTAACATACGTTTTTCGTTGCGCACGATAATATCAGGAGCGCCTAAATCCAATAAACGTTTCAAACGGTTATTACGGTTGATAACACGACGGTATAAGTCATTCAAGTCGGACGTAGCGAATCGACCACCATCTAATTGCACCATTGGACGCAATTCAGGTGGGATGACTGGTACAACATCCATAATCATCCATTCTGGACGGTTGCCAGATTGACGGAATGCTTCTACTACTTCTAAACGGCGAACGGCACGAACTTTACGTTGACCTGTTGCAGTTTCTAGCTCACCGCGCAATTCATCGTTCAATGCTTCTAAGTCTAATTCGCAAAGCAACTCTTTAATCGCTTCAGCACCCATATCGATACACACGAATGTGTTTTCTTCTAAGGCACCAAGCTCTAATTTTTCTTCACGAGTTAATACTTCGTATTCTTTTTCTTCTTCTGGAATTTCAGTATTAGCAGCCAACTCTGCATTCACAGCTTCTTTGTGTTTAGCAGAGTTGATCAATTGCAAACGTTCACGACGTTGTGCAATGGTTTCAATGATGACACTTTTACCACCGATTTTGTAGTCAGCATCATTGAACATGGCTTCGTATTCACGGAATTCAGTTTCAAATAACAATTGTTGTTTAGACAATGGAGATTGACCTGGATCCACTACGATATACGCAGCAAAGTATAACACACGTTCCAAGGAACGAGGGGATATATCAAGGATCAATCCCATACGAGATGGGATGCCCTTGAAATACCAAATATGAGACACTGGTGTAGCCAATTCGATATGGCCCATACGTTCACGACGTACTTTGGCACGAGTCACTTCTACACCACATTTATCACAGACAACACCTTTATAACGGATGCGTTTATATTTTCCACAATGACATTCCCAGTCCTTTGTTGGCCCGAAAATGCGCTCACAGAATAAACCATCTCGCTCTGGTTTTAAGGTGCGGTAGTTAATTGTTTCAGGTTTTTTAACTTCTCCATGAGACCACTCCAAAATTTGTTGTGGCGAAGCTAAACCGATTCGCATGGAATCAAATTCATTTACGTCTAGCACTGTATGCTCCCTCCTTTACGAGATAGTGGTATTACTCATTATCAGAAGATTCTACATAGCCACTGATTTGGCTGATAATATCGTCTTCTTCACCTGCTGTGACAGGCTCTTCTTCTACAATATATCCGTCAAGTGTGCCTTCTACTGTGGAAGCTTCTCCTTCTGTAGTCGCCTCTGTAGTGCCTTCTTCCATCACTTCACGAATATCATCATGACGTGGTACATCATCTTCATCTAATTCTTTGATGAGAACTTCTTCTTGATCTTCGTTCAAGATTTTCACGTCAAGACCGATACTTTGTAATTCTTTCAACAATACTTTGAAAGATTCAGGTACGCCTGGTTCAGGAATATTTTCACCTTTTACGATTTTTTCGTACGCTTTTACACGGCCTACAACATCGTCAGATTTTACAGTTAACAACTCTTGTAGTGTATAGGCTGCGCCATACGCTTCAAGAGCCCACACTTCCATCTCACCGAAACGTTGTCCACCGAATTGAGCTTTACCACCCAATGGTTGTTGTGTAACAAGGGAGTACGGACCTGTAGAACGAGCATGGATTTTATCATCTACTAGATGGTGAAGTTTCAACATGTATACGTAACCAACGGTAACTTTGTTATCCATTTTTTCGCCTGTACGGCCATCGTACAATACAGTTTTACCATCATCATCACGACCAGCTATGCTAAGTGTATCGAATACGTCACTTTCATGAGCGCCGTCAAATACTGGTGTTGCAATATGAATACCTGCTTTATCTGGTTTTGGCATGCCATATGTGTCATAGTCATAACCATATTTTTCCAACTCAGTACGCAAATGACTGCGTTTTTCTCGAACATGGTGGATTGTGTCGATCACATTAACCACACGGCGAAGTGCGCGCAATTCTTCTTCTAAAGCTGGTTCCATTTCTGGACGTTCTGCTTCTACATCATCAAATGTTTCGATTCCTAATTCATAGATGCGTTTTTCTTCTGCCAATAAGAAGTCATAGCGACTTTGTCCGCCCAATTCTTCAAATTTTTCTTGCGCCCGATGTAAAATCTTATCTAATGCCACTACTTTTTGACTGTCGATTTGTTTATCTGTTTCTAAATAGTTCGCAATCGTCGGATCTGCAATAGCTTGTTCTAAACTTTCAATTTCTGCGTAGATATCTTTGATACCGTCAATACCATCCCAGTATGTACCATTCAATTTAGCTTCGTTTAGTACTTCTTTGATTTTTAGGTCTGTTGCCTTGATTTGCATACCTAAACCTTGTACTGCCCAACCTAAATGTGTTTCTAATACCTGTCCGATATTCATACGAGACGGTACACCTAATGGGTTCAACACGATTTGTACCGGTGTACCATCTGGTAAAAATGGCATATCTTCTTGACGCATAACCCGAGAAACGACACCTTTGTTACCATGACGACCAGCCATTTTATCACCTTCGTGAATTTTACGTTTTTGCGCAATATATACACGAACTACTTTATTAACACCTGGTTGTAGTTCGTCACCGTTTTCACGAGTGAAGATTTTAACGTCCACGATTTTACCTGCTTCACCATGTGGTACACGCAAAGAAGTATCGCGAACTTCACGTTCTTTATCACCGAAAATCGCACGCAATAAGCGTTCTTCTGGAGTTAATTCAGTTTCTCCTTTAGGAGTAACTTTACCAACTAGGATATCACCAGGTTTAACTTCTGCACCGATGCAGATGATACCGTTTTCATCCAAGTTTTTAAGGTTATCATCACCAGTATTTGGTAATTCACGAGTGATTTCTTCAGCACCTAATTTAGTGTCACGAGCATCACATTCATACTCTTCAATATGGATGGATGTGTAGATATCTTCTTTACAAAGTTCTTCACTTAATAAGATCGCATCCTCGTAGTTATAACCTTCCCAAGGCATGAACGCTACCAACACGTTGAAACCTAATGCTAATTCGCCGCCATCTGTAGCTGGACCATCTGCCAATACTTGTCCTTTCACAACGGATTGTCCACGGTATACGATTGGTTTTTGGTTAAAGCATGTAGATTGGTTAGAACGCATAAATTTATTCAATTTATATATGTCTACACGACCATTTTCACGTTGTACATG
This sequence comes from uncultured Veillonella sp., assembly GCA_963523985.1. Lineage (GTDB taxonomy): Bacteria > Bacillota > Negativicutes > Veillonellales > Veillonellaceae > F0422. Next base: position 28,270 of record CAUREE010000014.1, on the reverse strand, counting down.
GATTTCATGGCCCCAACAACGTGTCACAATACCCGCTTCTTTTGCTAATACGCAAACGCCGGAGTCTGTAGCCGCTTTGTATTCCATACCTGTACCTACTAATGGTGCTTGTGCACGAAGTAGAGGCACCGCTTGACGCTGCATGTTCGCACCCATCAAGGCACGGTTCGCATCGTCATTTTCTAAGAATGGAATCATAGCAGTACCGATGGATACTACTTCTTTTGGACTTACGTCCATATAGTCTACTTTATCTGGAGATACTTCTAATACATCATGACCACGACGACATGCGATGTGTTCAGATACGAAGTACCCTTCTTCATCAATGCGAGAGTTCGCTTGGGCAATTGTCATGCCTTCTTCTTCATCAGCTGTCATATACACAACTTGGTCTGTAACACGAACTTTCAACACTTTGTTAGCATCTTCACCTGTACCATATACTTTTTCAATTTTACGGTATGGTGCTTCGATAAAACCAAATTCATTTACTTTCGCATAGTTGGACAAGGAGTTGATCAAACCGATGTTTGGACCCTCTGGTGTTTCGATTGGACACATACGGCCATAGTGAGAGTGATGCACGTCACGAACTTCGAAGCCTGCACGCTCACGAGATAAACCGCCAGGTCCTAGAGCGGATAGACGACGTTTATGTGTCAATTCGCCCAACGGATTAGTTTGGTCCATGAACTGGGACAACTGGGAAGAACCAAAGAATTCTTTAATCGCTGCCACAACTGGACGGATATTCAACAAGGCTTGTGGTGTAATCACAGATACGTCTTGAATCGTCATACGTTCTTTGACTACACGTTCCATACGCGTTAAACCGATACGGAATTGGTTTTGTAACAATTCGCCTACGCAACGAAGACGACGGTTACCCAAATGGTCGATATCATCAGTTTGACCAATGTTTTCGATCAAGTTCATCATGTAACTTACGTTAGCAATCATATCTTCACGAGTTACTGTACGATGGCTGAATGGCAAGTTGCTGTTGTTACAGATGACTTTTACCACAGTACCTTCTGTATTTACTACGAAGAACTCAGGTACTACATCGCCACTGTACACACCGCTATTAGCCACTACATCAAGAACTTCTTCGTTCACATAAGTATTCGCTTCTACGATGATTTCGCCATTTTCGTCTACGATTGGTTCTGCCAAAGTTTGACCGAACATGCGTTGACGCCAACCTAATTTTTTATTTAATTTATAACGACCTACACGAGCTAAATCATAGCGACGAGGGTCAAAGAATAAGTTATCGAATAAGTTACGAGCACTTTCCACAGTTGGTGGTTCGCCTGGACGAAGTTTTTTGTAGATTTCTACCAAAGCTTCATCAGCGGATTGTGTGCTGTCTTTTTCTAATGTACGAAGTAATCGTTCATCGTATTCTGGATGACCATTTTCGTCTACTTGTCCATTCCAGAATAATTCCAAAATGGATTCGTTAGTTTCCCAACCTAATGCACGCACTAGCACGGTAGCTGGCAATTTACGGTTACGGTCAATACGTACAGACACGATATCATTCGCATCTTTTTCTAACTCGATCCAAGCGCCACGGTTCGGAATCACTGTGGAATCATACAAACGGTTACCCATCGTATCGATGCTGCCACCGTAGTATACGCCTGGAGAACGAACCAATTGGGATACGATAACACGTTCCGCACCATTGATGATGAACGTTCCTGTATCTGTCATCAATGGGAAGTCGCCCATGAATACTTCTTGTTCTTTAATATCTGGATTTTCTGGATCATTATTAACGAGACGAACATTGACACGCAATGGTGCTGCATAGGTAGCATCACGGTTTTTGCATTCGTTAATGTCGTATTTTGGCTCTCCAAGGCTGAATCCCTCAAAGGAAAGAGCTAGCTTTCCTGAATTGTCTTTAATCGGAGAAATATCGTTAAAAATATCTTGTAAACCGCTCTCCAAAAACCACTCATAAGACTTGCGTTGCACGTCTAACAAATGTGGCATTTCGAGAACTTCGTTGATCTTAGCGTAGGTATATCGAGTACGCTTACCCACCTGCTCAGGTTTGAACATGTTCTTTTCACCCCTCATAAAAATTGGCTTACATATTCTATAACGGTATGACTGCAGACGATTCCAGGTCTCAGTTTTCCTGCTGACCAATGACAAAATAAGCAAGGCTCGTAATTTTTTCTTGTGAACCTTGCTTTCCTCATTTCAGCACAACCTTGGATATATTCCTTCATCAATTCAATGTTATAGTTACTTTTTTGCAATTAAATATTATAATCTTGTTATCTCTATTTGTCAAGGATGTGTTCACTGAAAGTCTATAATAAATCTATAGTAGTCGAACATTTGTGACACAACCTCTTAACGATGTATGTAAGAAGTACTCTACGATATATTCATTAGTTACTAGCGCTTCATTTCAATACTGACAAAAAAGCAAAAGGACTTGGTACACAAACATATTATTCGTTCGTATCCAAGTCCTTTTCTTTTACCATCTGCACGGCACCCACTGGGCATATGGCATAACAGTCGCCACAGTGAATGCACATGTCCTGATGGATGACATAGCGATCACCATCCCGTGTGATGGCTTGCACGGGACAATCCATAGCGCAGCCCGCACAACACACGCAAGTGTCTTTAATATGAAAGTACATGTTTAGTCTTCCACAATGCACTGGCACATCTTCATAGTCAATAGTGCTGCCTCATGAGATTCTTGTGTCACACCTGCACAACATTTTGGGTCCACATGAAGAGGGACTTCTGGCAAGCCTGCTTTCAAAATTAGTGCATTCGATACGACACAAATATCTGTGCATAGTCCGACCATGGTAATGGTTTCAATGGGTTCCGCTTCATGCATCGCCTTCAGGTGGTCCAACAAAGCCAAGGATCCAAAGTTAGGTTTATCTAGCACATCCACCTGTTGTCCTCGTTCACGAGCCACTTCCAACAAGTCATCGACGATCTCCCAGCCTTTTGTACCACGTGTACAATGTTCCACTGGCAAATGTTTCCCTTCTTGACTTTCAAGATAACTGCCATCATGTGTGTCTCGAGTAAACACAATAGAGCCATCAAAATTACGAATTTTTTCACGTACCGCTGGTACAATAGCCTGCGCCTGCGGAGACCCTAAAGTTCCATCAATAAAATCATGTTGCATATCTATCACAATCAATACGTTCATATTTAACATCTCCTTTTTAGAAAACAGGCAAGGAAATGATACATCCCCTTGCCTTGCTTACTCTGATAGTACTTCGAACCTTAGACTATTTATTCTATTATGATTAGCCTTTTACCACTTCAGCACAACGTGCACATAATGTCGGATGTGTTGTATCTTGGCCAACTGTGTCACGGTGGATCCAGCAACGTTCACATTTTTCTAATGCAGATGGAGTTACCACAATGGACAATACCCCATCTTCACTTGTTACTGCATTGGCTGGTGCTTTGTCACGGCCTTCTACTAAATGTGCTTCAGACACGATTAACAAGCTAGCTAAGGAACCGTCGAATCCAATCAATGCTTGGTACGCATCGCCATCTGCGTAGACAGTGATAGACGCATCCAAGGAGTGACCGATAGCTTTATCACGGCGAGCGCCTTCCAAAGCTTTTGTCATTTCGCTACGAAGGTCTAACATGGTTGCCCAGCGTGCAGACAATTCTGCATCCACATGTTCTGCATAACCTTGTGGCCAATCTGCTAACATGACGCTTTCTTCCATGCCCTCTTCTTTTGGCATATATTGCCATACTTCTTCCGCTGTGAAAGAAAGAACTGGAGACACCATTTTAACTAGAGTTGTTAAGATTTCATAAATGGCAGTTTGCGCACTACGACGAGCTATATTGTTTTCTTTCTCTGCGTACATAGTATCTTTCAACACGTCTAAGTAGAAGGAAGATAAATCTACAGTACAGAAGTTATGGATTGTATGATACAAAATGTGGAATTCATAGTTTTCGTAAGCATTCGTTACTTTTTGACGAACTTCTTCTAAGCGATGCAATGCCCAACGATCTAACTCCGTCAAATCTTTGTATGCCACTTTATCTGTATTAGGGTTAAAGTTATCTAAGTTACCCAACAAGAAACGGAATGTGTTACGGATTTTACGATACACTTCCGCCAATTGTTTTACGATGTCTTTGGACAAACGAACGTCTGCTTGGTAATCTGCAGAAGATACCCATAAACGCATTACGTCTGCACCATGTACATCGATGATATCGGAAGGCGCCACTGTATTACCTACAGATTTAGACATTTTGCGACCTTCCCCATCCACTACGAAACCGTGCGTCAATACCGCATTGTATGGAGCATGACCACGTGTAGCGATACCTGTTAACAAGGAAGAGTTGAACCAACCACGATGTTGGTCAGAACCTTCTAGGTACATAGCGCAAGGTACTTCCATTTCGTTTTGTTCCAATACGCCGGACCAAGAGCTACCACTGTCAAACCATACGTCCATGATGTCTGTTTCTTTATGGAAAGAATCATGTCCGCAAGATGGACATGTGAATCCTTCTGGCAATAATTCTTTCGCTTCATGAGCCCACCAAGCATTGGAGCCTTCTTTAGCAAACCATTCTTGTAAGGAAGCAATAGTATCATCATTAACAATATGCTCTCCGCAGTGATCGCAATAATAGATAGGAATTGGCACGCCCCACGCACGTTGACGAGAGATAACCCAGTCCCCACGATCTGCAATCATGTTGTAAATGCGGTCATGACCCCATTTAGGAATCCATTGTACTTGCTCATCAATCGCTTTCAATGCTTCTTGACGATATCCATCCACAGAGGAGAACCATTGTTCTGTAGCACGATAGATAACAGGATTTTTACAGCGCCAGCAATGAGCATATTGGTGACGAATATTGCCTTTTTGTACCAACGCACCATTATGCGCTAGGATTTTAATTACTGGCACTTCTGCATCGTGGATTTCGACACCAACCAATGGTTGCTCTGTATCGCCATAGCGACCATCATCTACTTTTGCAATGTAATGACCAGTAGCATCTACTAAGGATAAAATGTCAAAATCAATTTTACCAACATCTTTATATACTTTCACCACGTTAAAGTCGTCTTCACCATGAGCAGGCGCTGTATGTACGCAACCTGTACCAGCCTCTAAGGTAACGTGAGAACCCAATAAGATAGGAGCATTACGATCGGCAAATGGATGTTTAAAGTTCGCTAATTCTAATGCGCTACCTTTGAATGTATTCAACACTTCATAGGATTCGACGCCCATTTCTTTTGTAGCAGTTTCGATTAAACCATTTGCTAACAACCATGCTTCGTCACCAATTTTCACCCAAGAATAATCTAATTCTGGGTTCACAGAGATTGCTTGGTTAGCAGGCATTGTCCAAGGAGTTGTTGTCCAGATGACGGAGAACAATTTGCTTGTGTCAAAACCTGCTGGTAAAGTACTTTCAGCGCCGTTTACGTAACCGAATTTAACATAGATGGAGAACGATTTTTTCTCTGCATATTCGATTTCCGCTTCTGCCAAGGCCGTTTCACAATGGGTACACCAGTACACAGTTTTCAAACCTTTGTAGATGTAACCACGTTTCGCCATTTCACCGAATACGCCAATTTGTTTTACTTCAAATTCAGGGCGCAATGTCAAATACGGACGATCCCATTCACCAAGCACACCAAAACGGATGAAATCTTTCTTTTGTTCTTCTACACAATTCAATGCGTATTCACGACATTTATTGCGAAGATCCAAAGGACTCATTTCATGACGATTTAAACCAGTGTTTTTAATAACCGCATGCTCGATAGGAAGACCATGTGTATCCCAACCAGGAATATATGGTGTATAATGGCCTTGCATTGTTTTATATTTCATCACAATGTCTTTTAATGTTTTGTTCAAGGCATGACCGATGTGCAATTTACCATTTGCATAGGGAGGGCCATCGTGTAAAATGAAAGATTTTTTACCTTTATTTTTCGCTAAGCGTTTTTCATAAATTTTATTATCTTCCCAAAACTTGATAAATTCTGGTTCGCGCTTTGGCAAATTGCCACGCATAGGAAATTCTGTTTCAGGTAAGTGCAACGTCTTACCATAATCCACTTCATTAGACATTGTATTTCTCCTCTCAATAAAAAAAGCACCCGCTCCCCGAAGGGACGAATGCAAATCCGTGGTACCACCCTACTGATGATTCTTGTGAAAGTTACCCCCAACGAATCATCGCTCAAACATATAACGGTGTCCACCGATGTGAGTACCCCCAGTACGGGCTCCCCAACATATACTCAAAAGTGATCCGTCATGCATTCACCCATGAGGCTTTCACCATCCCTCACTCGCTCGGAGCTACCTTGCATGACCGTCTTTATCAACGTATTAACATATATCGTTGTCAATTACAGATACAATTATATACTATCTGTGGGGTAGTTGCAATAGGGATAGGCGCCTAGATTGGGGGGTGTAACAAATTTCACTTGTGTGCTACCATAGGTACATGGATGATTACAATTTTACACCACGCACATAGGAGTCAGTATGGAACTTTGGAAACGCACATTATACGTTTGTTTATTTGGTGCCTTCATGGCATCAGTGGGTCTCAGTCAAGCAGCCCCTCTCATTCCCTTATATTTACAGGACCTCGGCGTCCACGACCAAGGAGCTCTTGCCAACTGGTCTGGTATCGCCATGGGTGTTACCTATCTTATGGTAGCCCTTGTCTCTCCTTTTTGGGGAAAACTAGCTGATAGAAAAGGAAGAAAATTAATTTTACTACGGGCTAGCTTTGGAATGATGGTAACCAATGCACTTCTTGGGTTCGCACAAAGCCCTGAACATGTTGTGATGATCCGCATTCTAAATGGTATGGTATCTGGATTTTTCTCTGGATCTATCACGTTAGTAGCCACCCAAACTCCAGAGTTCAGAACTGGTTGGGCTTTAGGTCTATTATCCGCTGCTAACTTAGGTGGCTCATTACTAGGCCCTATGATTGGTGGCTATATGGGAAGCACCTTTGGTATTCGGTATGCCTTCTTTGTAGTATCCGCCTTACTAGGCATAACCTTTTTATCTTCCTTATTATTCATAAAAGAAGACTTTACGCCTAAAATAAAAGGCGCTGCTCCGTCTATCAAAGACTTACAAAAATCTATCTCCGATTGGAAAGGTCTTATTTTTGTATCTATCGCTTCCTTTATTTTTGCTTTCACTACCATGGCATCAGCTCCTATCCTATCTGTATTCGTTCAACACATCGTAGGGCGTGGACACGAACATATCGCATTATTAGCTGGTTTAGCTTTCACTTCTACAGGGATTGCTCAAATGTTAGCTAGTTCTGTACTAGGTCGTTACATCGACAAACTAGGCCCTCGATTTATTCTCTGGACAAGTTTTATCTATGTAGGATGCATGACAATTCCTCAAGCCTTTACAGACTCGATTATCATCTTATGCATGATTCGCTTTTTACTAGGGTTTGGACTAGGTGGACTATTACCAGGAATCAACACCTATATCGCTAGTATTACACCAAAGCATTTAGCAGGACAAATCTTTGCTTACAATCAGTCCACTCTATTCTTTGGCTACTTTATGGGCGCTGTAGGTGGTTCTGCTATCGTATCTCAATGGGGTTTTAGCACCATGTTTATCGTAACAGGTATAATCATTGCACTAACAGGGATATTCTTGAAAGTCACATTAGGGCGTACTCAAACAGCTAACCATTAATTCCGTTCCTATAAGATACGATATATCTTGAAACACTATATACTCATGAAGGTACACTTATAAGAAACTATAAAAAAAATAAATAGAATATAATAAAACAGAGGTCTTATCACCAAGGCCTCTGTTTTTTATCTTATTCTATTAAAAATATTTTATATATCAAGGTAATCTACTACTGCTATATGTTTAAGCATAAATTACGCTATAGTAGTACTTCACATACATATGAATCAGTATCTACTATACTAACAATAACAATGCAAAACTACAATGTATTAACCCCCGTCTCCAATGGGAATCCTTCATAGGTCACCCAATCGCTAGAGCTGCCTACGTACATAGCTGGTTCTACACCGATTTCAGCGAGAGCAATCATCAAGTTTGCCGCTGTTACCCCAGATCCACAGTAAGTAACAATAGGTTTTTCCACCTTAGCTAAGTCACCGTAGGCCGCTTCTAACTCTGCCATCGGACGTACGCCATCAGGGGTAAAGCCCCATTCGTAAAAATGATTAATCGCCCCTGGGATATGACCTGTCATACCGTCCATGGTGTCCACCACAGAGCCATCATAACGTTGTGGTACCCTTGCATCGATGATAACATGACTATTCCTTTGACTAGCTACTAACACTTCATCACGGCCCATCACTAAATGGTCTTGCAATGTATACGCCAATGGTTGGGGATCTGCCACAGTAGGTGTCAGTTCTTGTGTCAACGGATATCCCTCACGATACCAACGCTCGATGCCACCAGCTAGGACTTTCACATTGGTGAAACCCATGTATAGTAGCAAGAAGCGTAACCGACCGGCAAAGGAAATCCAAGCATCATATACTACTATGTGAGAATCCATAGTGACCCCGCACTCGCTCAATCGTTGTGCTAATACTAACATATCTGGCAATGGATGGCGACCGCCGTGTGCCCCCAAAGGACCACTCATGTGGACATCCATATCAATAGCAAAAGATCCAGGAATATGAGCTACTTCATAGGCTGCAAACCCACGAGCATCTAGGACAACTACTTTATCTAATTGTTCATGTAATTCTTTCGGGGAAATTAAAACACTCATCATTACACCTCCTATATATAAACTAGTATACCTATGTTACATCTCTATCGTATCTAGTATGCATAAAAATATACCTTGGGACGATAGATAACTATTGCTGACTCTCCAAGATATAGTATAGAGACTAAAATATCTCTATCTACTACGGTACCGATACATAAAATAGAAACTATTAACATGTATATACAAACTATAAAGAATGCCATACACTCTCTACTATCTAGTGTAACATAGATTAGTTTCGATGTGTATGGCATTTCTATTCATACATCTGTGCTGTTACATGCTATTCGTTTCTGTAGAATTCCATTACCCTGCATAAGAAAGTTTAATGTTCTTATTACCCTTTAATCGCCTGAAATGCTTCTTTTGCAATTTGCAATGTATATGCCAAGTCTTGATCGCTATGGCACGTAGATAAGAAGTTGCTTTCATATTGGCTCGCAGCATAATAGATACCGTGTTCCAAGTTATAGTGGAAGAATGTTTTAAATGCTTCCATATCACAAGCACTAGCATCCTCAAAGTTATGCACCTCTTTATCTGTAAAGAATAGTGTAAACATGGATCCCACACGCTGCACCACCACAGGTACACCTGCTTCTTTCGCTGCTGTTTCTAAGCCTTGGCAAAGTAATTCTGTAGATTCCTCAACTTGACGAAATGCATTCGGATGTTTTTGTAGCATAGACAAGGTCGCAAGACCTGCTGCCATGGCTACAGGGTTGCCACTCAAGGTACCTGCTTGGTACACAGGTCCCGATGGAGCGATAGAAGACATAATCTCTTTCTTCCCACCGAACACAGCCATTGGTAACCCACCGCCTACGATTTTGCCCAAGCATGTCAAATCTGGGATGACATTGTAATATTTTTGAGCCCCACCAGAACTAGATCGGAATCCGCACATCACTTCATCAAAGATGAGAACTGCACCGTGTGCTGTCGTCACTTCACGCAACGTATCCAAGAATCCTTCCACAGGAGGCACACAGCCCATATTGCCTGCCACTGGTTCTACGATGATAGCTGCAATGCTTTTGCCATGTTCTGCAAATAACTGACGAACCGCATCAGAATCATTGTACGGCAGTGTAATAGTATCCCCTGCCACACCAGTTGGCACACCTGGACTGTCAGGCACACCAAAGGTTGCTAAACCAGAACCGGCTTTTACCAACAAGCTATCACTATGACCATGGTAACAGCCGATGAATTTCACAATTTTGTCACGATCTGTGTAGCCACGAGCCAAACGCAATGCACTCATCGTAGATTCTGTTCCGGAGTTTACCATACGCACCATTTCCATGGATGGATAGAAGGCTTGAATCTTTTTCGCAACTTCTGTTTCTAATAGCGTTGGCGCTCCATAACTAGTACCTCGAGGGATAGCTTCCAAAATAGAGGCCACGATTTCAGGGTTCGCATGACCTAGAATCATAGGACCCCAAGACAATACATAATCGATGTACTCATTGCCATCAATATCGTAAATGCGAGATCCGCTAGCAGAACTGATGAAAGGAGGATTACCCCCTACACTGCGGTAAGAACGAACAGGACTGTTCACGCCGCCCGGCATATATGTACGAGCCTCTGTAAAGGCTTGTTTTGATTTTTCTAAACTAAACATAATGGCTCCTATATTTCCACACTATTTTTCTTGTAGCCAACGTGCCACATCAAGGGCATGGTAGGTAATGATCATCTTCGCCCCTGCTCGTTTCATGGATAGCAAGGTTTCCAACGTAATGCGTTTTTCGTCTACTAACCCCGCTGCCGCTGCCGTTTTAATCATGGCATATTCACCACTGACATTGTACACGGCTAGTGGGCAATCAAAGTTATCACGTACTTCACGGACGATATCCAAATAGGATAGAGCCGGCTTAATCATTATGATATCCGCTCCTTCGCTGATATCTTGCTCCACTTCACGCAACGCTTCCAGGCGGTTCGCCTCATCCATTTGGTAGCCTTTACGGTCCCCAAATCCTGGTGCGGAATGGACCGCATCACGGAATGGTCCATAATAAGCAGATGCATATTTTGCGGCATAGCTCATGATAGATACATGGCTAAATCCCTCTGCATCTAAGGCTTCACGGATGGCAGCGATACGTCCATCCATCATGTCGGACGGCGCTACCATGTGAGCGCCCGCTTTCGCATGGCTTACTGCTACATTGCACAACAATGGCAACGTCGCATCGTTGATGACTTCATGATGTTCCACGTGACCGCAATGACCTGTGGATGTGTATTGGCAAAGACATACGTCGGAGATAACGATCAACTCTGGCACTTCTTTACGGATAGCCATAATTGCCTGTTGCACCGGCTGTTCCATATCCCATGCAGAAGAGCCATCTTCATCTTTGTACGTAGGAATGCCAAAAATTTCGACCCCCTTAATACCTAAATCATAGGCCTCTTTTGCCAATTTCACCGCTTCGTCCACAGACACATGATATTGTCCTGGTAAGGAAGAAATTTCTTCTTTCACAGCTGTTCCAGGAACAATAAATATAGGATAGATTAAGTCTTCTACTTGTAATGTTGTTTCACGAACCAACGCACGCATAGCTGAGTTAATGCGTAATCGTCTTGGTCGATTTCGTAATTCCATAATGTGCCTCTTTCTATTTACAATCGTTCAAGATAAGCTCTACCATCGCAGGGATTGTAAAGGTTTCACCAATTAAATCTGGTTGAATCCCTTCTTCCACACAGGTAGCACCTGTAATAGGTCCAATACAAACTACTTTTGTATTACGTAATAAGCTCACCGCATCAGATCCGAGTATATCTTTTGTATTTGTCACCGTAGAAGAACTTGTAAACGTAATATAATCTACTTCCCCTGCTCGTAAGGCTTCTTCTAAATATTCTTTGTGAGATGTATCTTGTACCGTTTCATACAAACGCAATACTGTCACATCGCATCCCGCCTGTGAAAGTCCTTTATAAATCACATCACGCGCCACTTTGGGTTGTACTAACAGAAACCGCAACTCCCCTAACTCACGATTTGTCCACACACGTCCTTGTTCAGCAGTAATCGTGTCTACCACAGATTCCGCTTGGTAATTCGGTGGCACGATGTCCGCACGAATGCCTCGGTCTAACAAAGATTTTGCAGTAGCACTGCCGATAGCACATACTTTCATAGAACCTAAAGCACGGCTATCTAAGCCACGGTCTAATAAGCCATCAAAAAAGAATCGTACACCCTCAGCAGATGTGAAAATCAATCCATCATAGGAAGATAGGCTATCGTATGCCACATCCATCTCCTCTGTACGAGGTAAGGCCTGTGTTTTGATAGCAGATGCTTCAATGACATGAGCACCCAGTTCTAATAAACGCTCCGATAAAGCGCTAGCTTTGCTACGAGCCCTTGTAACAACGATGGTTTTACCAAATAATGGCTTATTATCAAACCAACGCAATTGCTCCCGCAAGGAAACGACTTCCCCAACGATAACAATGGCTGGCGCTTTCAATTGCGCTTTTTCTACATCGTCAACTACATGTTCCAAGGTCGACACTAAGGTTTCTTGAATTGGCTTTGTACCCCAACGGATAACCGCCACTGGCGTTTCCTTTGGACGACCGTATTTGATTAAATTAGTAGCAATGCTCGATAAATTGGAAATACCCATCACAAAAGAGATGGTATCCACAGATTTGGCTAGGCCTTCCCAATTCATACCAGATTCTGGTTTTGTTGGATCTTCATGACCGGTAACAATGGCAAAGGAGGTCGCCATGGCACGCTGTGTAACAGGGATCCCTGCATAAGCTGGTGCAGAAATACCAGATGTGATACCTGGTACAAATTCAAATGCCACACCTGCTTCTACCAAAGCCAACGCTTCTTCACCACCACGGCCAAAGACTAACGGGTCACCTCCTTTGAGGCGTGCCACCACTTTACCCTCTAACCCATATTTCACGAGAAGTTCGTTGATTTCCCATTGGTGCATCGTATGATTGTTGCTTTTTTTGCCCGCATAAATGATCTCTGCTCCTTCTTTGGCGTAGGACAAGAAATGAGCATCTGCTAAATAGTCATACACAATAACATCTGCTTTTTCAATACATTCCTTACCTTTTAGAGTGATTAATTTATGATCGCCCGGTCCGGCACCAATTAAATATACAATGCCTGTCATTTCAATACTCCTCTTTCTACTAAATCGTCAATGATGGCCTTTCCCCCTTCTTCATAGAGAGCTTTCGCCAAGTTGCGACCTAACATATCTGCTTTTTCTTTTGGTCCTGACAATTCACCTTCAAAACAATTTTTTCCATCTAAAGACGCAATGATTGCTTTCAGCGTTAATTGACCTTTGTAAATCGTCCCATGTACACCCATCGGCACTTGGCAACCACCCTCGAGTTGACGAAGAAAACTACGTTCTCCACGAGTAGCCCACATAGTATTTTCATCATGCAACACAGATAACATGTCTAGCATTTCTGCATCGTCCTTGCGACATTCAATGCCCAATGCCCCTTGCCCCACAGCAGGAATCATTTCATCACTAGTGAAAGTCTGTGTAATCACAGATTCCAGACCCAAACGTTTTAAACCAGCCTCTGCTAATACAATGGCATCAAAATTTTCTGTTTCTAATTTGTTTAATCGTGTTTGCACATTTCCACGAAGTACAGAAATCTGCAAATCAGGTCGTCGATTTAATAGTTGTGCTTGACGGCGTAAACTACTAGTTCCTACCTTAGCTCCCTGTGGCAATTGGTCTAAAGTTTTATATTTTGGCGACACCAAAGCATCACATGGTGTTTCACGTTCAGTAATAGCACCTAGCACCAAATCTTCGGGCAATTCTGTGGGCATATCTTTCAAGCTGTGCACCGCCAAATCGATGCTTCCATCCCGCATGGATGCTTCTAACTCTTCTGTAAACAAACCTTTGCCACCTATTTCAGCCAATGGCTTTTCTAGAATACGATCACCTTTCGTGCTGTGATGAACTAACTCCACCTTGCATTGTGGGTAATGTTTGCGCAATGTATCTGCTACATAATTGGCTTGCCATAAAGCAAGAGCACTACTCCGGGTGCCTATACGAATTGTGTCTCTCATGGTGTGTCGTCCTCCACTTCCAAAGCAAACATATCTTGGAATAATTTCCAATAATCTCGTTCTTCCTCTTTGCCAGCAATTTCACCAAAATGAATCATTGGATCTCGCAATAATTTACGCACTAACATGCGTGACATATTGTTAATAATTTTACGCTCTCTCTCAGTAGCTTCTGGTAACTTTGCCATCGCACGATGTACTTCCCGTTTACGAATAGCTTCTGCTTTTTCACTGAGCAAGACCATAATAGGACGAACGGACAAATATTGTAATTTTTCCTCAATTTCTTGCAACGCTTCTTCTAGGATCGGCTCTGCTTTGCGAGCTTCCTCTTCTCGTTGGTGTTTATTCGCTTCTACTACACTTTCCAAAGCATCAATATTAAATAAATAGACCCCTGGAATATCCGTTACATCTGGGTTGATGTCACGAGGCACCGCAATATCAATCATGACAATTGGTTTGCCACCACGACCATCCATAATTTCTTCCGCTTCTTCCCGTTCAATCACATAATGAGGCGCCCCTGTAGATGTAATAATAATATCAGCTGTTTTCGCTTCCGCCACAAAATGATCAAACGCCACAGCCTTGCCATTGAATTGTCTTGCCAACTCCTCTGCTGTTTTGAAAGTCCGGTTAGACACGAACATACTCTTTACCCCTTTAGCTTGCAAATGGCGTGCTGTGAGCTCGCTCATTTGACCAGCTCCCAAGATGAGAACTTTTGCCTCAGGCATAGGAATATCTAAGCTATCTTCCGCTAAATTCACCGCTGTATAACTCACAGATACTGGTGTATTCGCAATCCCAGTCTTAGTTCGTACACGTTTTCCTACAGCAATTGCTTTTTGAAAGATAATGTTAAACACAGAGGCCGTTAATCCCTTACTATAAGAAGAGATATACGCCATTTTTAATTGGCTCAATATTTGACCTTCTCCTAATACAAGAGAATCCAAACTAGATGCCACTCTGAATAAATGAGAAATACACGCCTTCCCTTCATGGAGGAAGAACCATTTCTCATCTACATCTACTGTTTCTTCACCTTTCAGATGTAGCAGTAAACGTATCATATATTCTTTTACATTCTCCATGTCATTTAGGACGACATAGAGTTCTGTGCGGTTACATGTCGATAAAAGGACGCACTCCTCTACTTCTTCATGAGCATAGATATGATCCATAGCATGGTCGAGAGCTTCTTTAGAAAAAGAAAATTTCTCTCGCACATCTACAGGTGCACTTCTATGATTCAGACCTAATACGACTAATTGCATGTACAATATTCTCCTTCACTGAGTCTCCTTGACCCTCTACTATTTGTATAAACTCCGATTCTCCTAAATAAGTCCGCCAGAACTGCTCTCGTTCTTTTGGCGTATCTAATATATGTTGTAATTCTTGTCTCCATAGACGAATCTGAGGTAGCCACTCGGCTAATATGCCATATCTTCTTTCTATATCCTGTCTAAGCAAACGGCTCACTCGTGGGCTCACTTGATTGGTAAATATAGAAATCTCCAAATCACCCATCTCCGCAGCACTGCCGAATACCCACGTGGAATCGTCCTTCACATCTGCCCGATTAATGAAAGCCTGTACACTTTGTGCATCTTCCATGACCTGAGCATTCACATCTAGACGATCTGTAGCGATGATGACAAACTGTTGACCTACCATGTATTCTGAGCGGTACGGCTCCGCTACCCATTGTAATGCACCTGTTTCATGGTATCTTGCAATGTCGGGTAGCACCTCAGGACTGACCACCATAATAGTTGCCGCTTCGTCTATTAATTTTTTAATACGCCGTAAGGCCACCTCTCCGCCGCCCACAACTAGGCAGGGTCTATCCTTTAGTGAAAGTCCAACAGTAATCATTCTACTATCCTTATATATCTCTACAATGGCAAAAACGGCTTGAATACTCAAGCCGAAATTCACCTTATGCTTCTGTTGTTGTCTCTACAGGTGTTATGTCCTGTAAAGCAATACCATCTAATAATTGTAGTTGCGCTGTCAAAATTGATTCTACTTTTGCACGGAATACGGCCATTTCATTGGCAATGGTAGCATATTTAGCTTCTGCTTCTCGCAACGCACGATTGGCATCTTCTAAGATTAATTTACGTTGTTGCTCTGCATTTTGTAGAATTAAATCCGCTTCTTTGCGAGCTGCCTCTTTTACGTTTTCACCAGTTTCTTGAGCTAGTACCAATGTATTGCGCATAGTTTCTTCCGTTGATTCATATTGGCTCAAACGTTTTTCCATTTGCTCTACTTTATCAGTCATTTCACGATTTTCGCGATACAAGATTTCATAGGCTTGTACCACTTCATTCAAGAACTCGTTTACTTCATCGCAGTCAAAGCCACGAATACTTTTTCCAAACTCTTTATTATGAATATCCATTGGTGTTAACATAGGATCAGCCTCCTTACATAAATCGTTTTAGATGTACTCCAATACGTCCTTTTTTAGACGTACCTGTAATACTTTCTATTTGCATACGACCTCTGCCACGAAGAGAGATAACATCCCCTTCTTTTACTTCTTGCGCTGGTCCTTTGGCAGGTTGCCAATTCACCTGTACTAATCCCGCTTTGATGGCTTCTACTACTTTTGTACGAGATGTACTAAATCCAGAAGAAGCTATGGAATCCAAACGCATGGAAGCTACAGTAGTTCGTACTTCTTTTATTTTTTCTTCTTTCGGTTGTAATTCACTCAATTCCATCCGTGCTACTGTTACAGTAACCATAGCAATTTTTGTGAAATTTTGAATTACAAAATCTGCTATCGTCTCATCGACAATCACCTGAGCACCGCCACTAGTGACGATAATATCCCCAAAATGAGTGCGATCAATACCAAGCCCCATCAACGAGCCCAATACATCACGATGCGTCAACAGTCGGAATCGTGGATCCCAAGATACTTTCAATACCGCAATTTGTAAATCTACTGTGCCTTGAAAGTGAGGGTCCACAAAAGCCACGCGAAGGCGTTCTGCCCCTTCGTAGCCACCACTGGAAATGGTGTCAATACCACCGAAATTCGCTTTCACTGCATCGGCAATAACAAGACCTGCGGGAGACATAAAATCTGTTACACGGTACGGTCTGCCTGCTTGTACTTGCTCCGCTAGATCAATCATACGTCTAGCTTCTTCGCCATTACCAGATGCTTCAAAATATCGAATTAACTTTTCTTTATCTTTCACGTTGTTTTCCTATTTCATTTGACCGCTCATAGCAAGCTAGGACACCTTCCATAATAGAGGACCGTAAGCCTTCTTTCTCCATGGCAGCAATACCAGCTATGGTAGTCCCCCCTGGAGAAGTCACTTGGTCCCGCAATACACTCGGATGAGCGCCTGTTTCTAAGGCAATTAATCCCGAGCCATACATGGTCTGCACTGCCGCTTGCAACGCCAATGGCCTAGTGAGTCCAATTCGAACGCCTGCATTGGCCATAGCATCTAAAATGGTATACATATAGCCTGGACCTGCCCCTGCTAACGCACCAATACGGTCTAAATCAGCTTCTGAACATACGACAGCTTCGCCTAATGCTTCAAAAATGCGCAAGGCTTGCTCCCGTTCACCTGGCGTTACCTCATCACTACTAGCAATGGCTGTAAAACCAGCTTTCACTAAGATGGGTGTATTCGGCATAGCTCGCAACCAATGCGCACGAGGCGCAAACGACTGCAAGGTATCCAATGTAATGCCGGCTGCAATGGAAATACATAGCGTTCTCGGCTCAATAAGTGGGCCTACCTCTTGCATAAGAGATGGCAATACTTGAGGTTTTACGCCAAATACGATGGTTCTATACTCATCAAAAGCAGGTATGGCATCACAATCCGTAAAGGCTGTCACACCAAATGTGCGCTCTAATTCCGCCGCTTGTTCACTGCGACGTACCAATACATCTACTTCCTCAGGACCCCAAGCACCTTGTTCCAAAGCCCCTTGTAAAATAGCACCACCCATCGATCCTACGCCAATTAGTAGTATTTTTTGCATGGCTACCTCCTATTAATTAGGCTTGAGGCTCTTTCCAAGCTAATTTATCAGATATTTCTGTATATTCTTTATCTGTATAATCCACTGTCACATTCACCGGTACGCAGATAAAAATATCTTTACCAATTTTCTCTAATTTACCATCTAAGGCAAATGTAGCGCCACTAACGAAGTCCACGATTCTCGCGGCTTCATGAGGGTCTGTATTTTCAAAATTAATCACGACTGGACGCATATCGCGTAATTGATTTGCAATGTTTTCAGAGTCTTCGAATGCCTTTGGCTCTACGATGACTACTTTCATACCACTAGAACGTTGTGCCACTGTATTATATCCTCCTGTTTTTGGTTTTACTGCAGATGCTACAGGTCCATTACCACCTGCCACTGGTGCTGTTACCACTGGCTGTTGAAATTCTTCTTCATATGTATCATCTGAATACTCTTCATATTCATATCCATCATCTTGATTACCGCCAAAAAAGTTTTTTACAGAATTCCAGCTGTCTTTCAGTGCCATCGTCATTTCCTCCATTACTTATCATAGTGGCGTTCTCCAAATATTGCGGTTCCCACACGAACAATATTTGCACCCTCTTCAATTGCTACTTCAAAATCATGGCTCATCCCCATGGATATATATTCAATCTGCCCTTCATCAAAATGAAGTTTCATGTCTTCAAATAAAGCATGAGCCACTCGAAAAATTGGGCGAGCCTCTTCTGGATCATCAAAAAATGGTGCCATACACATAAGCCCTTTTACCCGTACATTGGGTAATGTTTTGGCATATTCCCTTATGGTAGGAAACTCTTCCACATCCATGCCAGACTTACTCTCTTCTCGTGCCACATTGACTTGCAGTAATACTTCTTGTACTAACCCTTCCCTAGCGGCAATGCGCTGAATTTCATCCAACAACTTAACACTGTGAACCGAATGAATCAATGCAAACTTACCTATCACATTGCGGACTTTGTTGTTTTGCAACTGTCCAATCAAATGCCATTGTAACTCTGGTCCCTGGTAGAGTTCCATTTTTTCTTTTGCTTCTTGTACACGATTTTCGCCCACAGTTCTTACGCCTAACTGGGCTACCTCTTGTACCGCCTCTACAGGATGATTCTTCGTCACCGCTACTAGTGTAACAGAATCTGTTCTTCCTACTCGTGCTTTCGCCGCTTCGATGCGTTCCTGCACTTCATGTAATGCTGTTGCTATCATATATGTCAGTCCTCTTTCGTCGTTACATTCCACTCTGAAAGGTCTTCATAAAAAAAATAATACTTTATCTTTCTTATTATAAACGAAAGAATAAGAAAAGTACATAGAAAAAGCATGATTTCAAGCCTAGTTCTCTGTATTTTCTTATTCTTAGTTGTCTAGTTTATGTATTTGTCAAGTATTACACGAGTGGGTGAAAGTATATGTCCCCGATCGTACACCATCATTGCATGTTATATCCTCGAGCGCCCTACAATATCCTAGAGTGTCCTGTGAAAGTGACCATCCTTAAGAAAAAGGAATCTAACACGTCTGTATCCTAGGCTTGGTCTCGCAGGACAGCGAACATCGCCATACGTCCTGTACACCCTTGATCTCGTCGGTACGAGTAACATCCATCAGTAGTCATCGTGTCTGTGGATGATACCGACACTTGTTCTACCGGTACGCCCTTCTGCACCACACAGGCTGCAATGTATCCTTTCAAATCTACATGTGGTGTAGCTGTTATTTGTCCGTCTCGTTGGATATACCGCACCACCTGGTCCACCTGTGAAAGCCCCAAGGCACGCATGTCTTGTCGAAATTGTTCACCGATTTCTTCGCTTACCTCGAAGGAGTCCGCTCCAATGGAAGGACCGATGAAGAGATAGCAAGCAGAAGGCAACGTTCCGTACGCATCGTGCATACTATCCATCGTACGCTCTACAATGTGAGCGATGGCTCCACGCCAGCCTGCATGAACAACCGCCGCTGCATGATGCACCGCATCATAGATGAGCACAGGTACACAGTCCGCCACAAGCAACAAGAGAGGAACATTCACCAAGTTCGTGTGGATCGCATCGCTGTCAGGGATACTATCATCCCAACTGAAAGCACCTTTACCTACAAGATCTTCTGTCACTCTCGTCACACCTATACCATGCACTTGCTCACCACAAGTCAACCGATGAGAATCCACACCAAGCACCTGTGCTAAACGTTTACGGTTCTCTGCCAGCGCTTCTGGATTATCACCAACATGCAGTCCCATGTTGAAACTATTAAAGGAGCCTTCGCTGACACCACCATAGCGATAAGTGACACCGTGAGTGAGGGGGAAGTGGTCTAGCAAATGACTGTATTCGTAGGTGATGGGGGTAGAGTTGTTTTGAGAAATAGGAGATTGGCGGAGAGAGGAGGAAGGGTTGAGTATTTGCGTATTGTTCATTTGTGCCTCCTTTGTAGTAGAAACATAATGTATGAATGGAAACTAGTATTCCAAGTATATTAGGAGGTTACTATTCTAACCTTAGTTACCTTTTCTCCGTCATTCTCAAAATGTATACCCCTTATTGCATCTGAAGCCCACACAAAATATCCATAGAACCAATCATTTTCACTATTAATATAATTAGGTCTACCATATGCTTGATACACAGCTTCTAAAGAGTCACCGACTGCAATACCACGATAAGTCACAGCATCTCTATTCTCTATAGTTATCATACCGGCTCTATCTAGGTCTCCCATAAGACTAGAATACTTAATTCCACCATACCTCATAAATGTATTTGGACCAGTATATGAGGAAGGATCGTACATTCTTTCTTCTATCGGCGCTCCCAACGCCTTTCGTATTTCGCTATATTTCGCATTCACTGGTACTCCTGCAATGGTAAGGTCTTGTATATCCATACTTTGTCCTACTACTTGTCCGTACCTAAAGCTACTTGGATACTCAGATCGTTGTGGTAATCGAATTGTACTCGTAGATGTTCCACTCGATCCAGTAGAGCTATTTTGTTTCCCCGCTTCATTCCAAGATTTTTCGACCTTTTTCCACGTTTTAGACAACCAGCTAGCTTCTACATGGGCTGGCGTAAAGATGGTGGCACTGAATAGTGCTAGTAAAATAGATGTAGTTAATTTTTTCATGTTCTCTCTCTTTCATTGCAACTCATATACCATTCAAACATTGGGCTATTTTATTACTAGTATATCACTAATACATCTATGCATTCTATCTAAGCAATTAAACTTTTCACACATTCCACGATAGGTAAATCTGCTTCTAACCAATCTACATCATATAATGTTTCTAAACCTAACCAACGAGCTGCACTATGTTCTTGTAAATGAAAGTCTCCTAATAACTCACATTGATAGGCATGCATAATAAGATGAAAATTAGGATAATCATACTCTACAGTTGTTAAAAAATCTCCTACTGTAATCTGTACATCTAACTCTTCTTGTATTTCACGAGATAAAGCTACTTTATGAGCTTCTCCGGGCTCAATTTTACCTCCCGGAAATTCCCAACGTCCTTGCAAATCTCCATAGCCTCTTTGTGTAGCTAATACTTGTTTATCTTTCAAAATAACTGCCGCTACTACTTCTATCGTTTTCATCCATATCTCCTTTAATGATTTACAAAATAATCATATAGATCTTCTCGTATTGGTGTTTCTAAATCATACATAATGCGAACCGCCTTTTTCGTTGTCCCCGGCATTGTAAACACTTCTGTATCGCCTGTAGCATGAATATGACCTAAATAATAAAACTCTTTTGCACCATCTTCATCATTTTTATTTTTCCGAATAAACAGATGCATAGTAATATTTTCTTCTTTTGCATGTAAAGCTTTTTGTACCAAATTATTCATAAGGTCCACGCCACTTTTAGAAATAGCAATTAATTGTTGTGGAGATAATAATTTATCTTCATATCTAATAGTATCTGCAATATCTTCACCCTTATCATAATTGATAAATACCGGATATGTTTTGGTGGCCTCATCATATTTATAGCCACCAATATTTAATGGCACAATACTCGTTTCCCACTCCATTAGCTGGCATACATCTTCATACGTATATTTTTGATACAGCGTAAATGAAGCCTCCTCATATCGTTGACTATAATATTTTTGATTTCTTTGAAAGCCCACTTGCACATAATCTTCTACCATATCACGGAACCCTTCTTTTTCTAGCGCTTCACGAAATACTGTTGATATTTGTAATCCATCGGATACTTCATCACACAACACTGCATCCTTAAATACAGCTTTAGAGGAGCCTGTTTTAAACTGACCTGTAAATAAATTAATGATATTTTTTTCTGTATGGATTGTGCAAGGAATACCTAATCTTACTAACTGATGTTTCATGTATACCAATGGATTAACTTCACCTTTCAATAATCCTTCCAGTACATAGAGTTCATGCACACGTTTGCCAAGTACCATATACTGCCCCATGTACTCTAATATTTTAGCCTCTACCGCCGAAAACCTATAGGTATAGTCTTTTTCATAGTCTACCAAAAACTTATAATATGTTTTTGCATTACTACTAAAGATCAAAGAAATATCAATGCTTCCATAGTTTTCAAAATCTATCAATTTAGGTATGCGCCCTAATTTATATTTTAAGTTTTTATAGGCTTGTCGAATATGTTTAATCTGCCTGAACTTAGCCGTATCAATAGATTTAAAAATGCGTTCTTGAGCAATCGCATCAAAATGGATGGTAGATGCACCTGGAATCACTCGTGTACCTTCTTGCACATAATAACGTAAACTATCCTTATTATGGCTCACATCACCAGAAAGAGCTACAGGAATCATAAAGTTATTATTAAAGTTTCCAATAAAATCAAGAACGACTACATAATCTTTACTGTTGTGACGACGCAATCCCCGTCCTAATTGTTGCACAAATACGATAGGACTCTCTGTGCCACGAACCATAACAACTTGATTGACCTCTGGAATATCTATGCCTTCATTAAAAATATCTACCGTCATAATATAATCTAATGCATCATTTGCGTCCGGCCCTGATAATCTTTGAATCGCCGCTTCACGACTTTCTTGTGAGTCTGCACCACTTAGACTAAGAGTTCGCATCCCCAATTGATTAAAGGCCATGGATAGTTTTTGTGCTTCTTCAATGCTATGACAAAATACTAACCCTTTTACTCGCTCTCCAGAATATCCATAAAAATTACATTGCTCTAGAATTAATCTAGCTCTTGTTTCGTAATCCCATTCATTAGCAAAAATACTCTGAGCTTCATCTCCTTCATAAGTTGTTATCCCATCAGATAATTGCCCTATACCAAAATAATGGAATGGACACAGCAAATCTGCCTCCA
This sequence comes from uncultured Veillonella sp., assembly GCA_963523985.1. GTDB lineage: Bacteria > Bacillota > Negativicutes > Veillonellales > Veillonellaceae > F0422. The sequence continues at coordinate 4,872 of CAUREE010000014.1, read as the reverse complement.
ATGCATGTTGTAATCGTATTTCATGAATAATATTGTAATCAAATAATTTATAAATATCGAAATCATCTGTACGCTCTGGACTAGCGGTCATAGCAAACCAAAACTTAGGTGTAAAGTATTCCATAATTCGATGGTAACTTTCAGATCCTGCTCTATGTGCCTCATCAATGACGATAATATCAAAATCTGTAGGGGCAAACCTCTCATAACAATCTGGCTTCGACATCATTTGCATAGTGGCAAATAAATACGTCTCAGAAAACCCCTTTGCTGTACCTGATAAGACACCATACGTCACGGAGTCACCAATAACACGTTGATACGATTCCATCGCTTGACGAGCTACCTGTTCACGATGGACCAAAAATAGCACTCGCTTTGGTTTAACACTGCTGACAGCAAATGCCGATGCATAGGTTTTACCTGTACCAGTTGCAGAAATTAATAACCCCTTGTTAGCCCCTGTCTCATATAGTTCTGTAAACTTTTCAATCACATAGGACTGCATACTATTCGGCTGTAATACTTTTGGGACTTGGTTATATTCAGCTACACTCGCATCTGCCACTGCTGGTAATTGTTTCTTAGTAGAATCGTTGTACTGTTTATATAACATTCTATATGTATCAATATATTCTACATAAGACTTTGTTTCATCTGCTGCCCATAAACTTTCAAACTCCTCTAAGACAGATGTCACAAAAGATTCTTGCTTATGAGAACTATAATACACATTCCACTCTTTATTTCTCGTCAGTGCATGGAGTGTCATATTTGAACTGCCCATGATAATCGTAAACTCATCTTCTAAATGGAATCCATATCCTTTTGTATGAAAGCCTACATCAGATCCTTGTGCATCAAATATGCGGAGCTCAATATTACTAAACTGACTTAACTTGTCTAGTATTTTAGGGTCATTAAACATCAAAAAATTCGTTGTCAAAATACGACCTGGAATATGTTTTTCTTCCAACTCTTTTAACGTCATCAATAATGGACTTAGTCCACCCGCTGTAATAAAGGCTACGCTAATAAAAAAAGATTCGCACCGTTTTAACTCGCTCTCTATAGCAGAAATAACCTTCCGACCTTCTTCTGTATTATTCGATACAAACTCTGGCCCACTATGTTGTAATGATTTAGTAAAGTTTATCGCACTCATCTCTATCTCCTATATACATCTATATAAGATCACTCTACCAGCTCTTATACATAAGATCAATAGAAAAATAAAAAGAACACTACCCATCCTATAACAAGCCTGAGTATTCTCATAGTTTGTCAAGAAATGTATAGCGTTCTTTCTTATCTTATGGTGCTTGTATCAACGTAACAAGGTATCTTACCACCATTCATTGATATATGTATTTTGTCTTGGGTAGGCCCGATTTAACACTTCTAATATATCATCTGGCCCTTCTAGTGTTTCTTCAAAGGCAAGTTCTGTCGCACTCATACGACCCATCAGCAATAAGCTCAAGGCCCCTACGGAGAACACTAATTTCGCATTGATGTCCACATGTTCTTTATGTTTCACCACTTGCGCTTTGCCTTCTTTATAGGATACCACATAGGTACCGTGGTTCCACTCACATAATAGGTCTTTCACGCCGAATTGGATGGCTCCTTCTAACGCCACAGGTACAGGAATGCTTTCCATAGCCAGTTTCACATCTACGATACGACTCATCATGAATGGCATCGTACTGTGTCCTGTTTTTCCATTTGTGTGAAAGATATAGCCTTGGTCAATCATGCCTTCGTTCCAACGTACGCTTTCACCTTGGGAGCGATGGTTGTACAAGAAGTTCAACAATGCTTTTTGCGCACGGCGAGTGGTATACACAAATTCGCTCACAGCAATCTCAGGCTCTCCTAAGCGATAGAAACAATAGCCTTCTAATTGTCCCGAATCATTTTTTACATATCCCACTTGCACGCCTTCTGCAAAAATGGATTCCAACAAGCGAACCCATTCTTTTTCTTTTCGTACCGCATAGCCGGACAATGGTTTTGTGTACGTTTCATAAACGCCTGCTAAGCGTTTCCATTCACGTGGAGATCGCAACATGCCAAAGGATAACGTTTTATCTAATTTCTTTAACAGAGGGGCTAACTCATCTAGTTTCATGGTTTGTACCCATTGATGGGCGTACAAATCCCATCCATAATTTTGATAAAACCCTGCAGAAGATGGCATTAAAATAGTTAAGCCTTGTCCACGTTCTTTCAGTTCCCCTAAGGCGGCTTTCAATAATTTTTTACCCACCCCGCTACGCCGTACAATCGGATCTGTGGCAACCCCTACCATGTAAGACATAGGTAGGTCCACACCACGAACACGAATGGTATTTTGTCGTAAATGAACGGTACTCACCAAATAACTTCGATCGATGCCGACCATCGTATTGTCTGGTTCATAAGCCGTATCAAAATAGTATTTAAAAAATGGATGGTCCTCTGGTTCAAAACAATAGGCCCACAAACGTTTTACTTCTTTTGTGTCTGACTCTTTGGCAATTCTAAATTTCAAAATAATCCCTCTTCCATCGCTATGGTACATAGAAAACAGTTCGTACACTTTATTCTACTATTATATAAAAAAACAAGGGCCTACTGCTAGACCCTTTATACACTTCTTTTCTGAAAGTTTGCAGACATAGAAAAAGAGCCAGCTTAGCTGACTCTTTCAAGCATGCATCCGCGAACGCATACCCCAATTATTGCATATAAGTATACTTCTTTTAATTTCTAAAACCTAGAAGCAAGGATGATATGAGTTATTTTAAATATGACAGCATTCCATTGAAAGGTACAAGACATGATGTATGCATCTATCTATATATACAATAGCACTCCATCTAAAAACAATTTCGCTCCATACCCGAATAGGATCAATCCACAAATCCGGTTAATCCATACAAGTTGCGAAATCTTGATACGCTTTGACAGTTTATGAATGATCGTCGATAACGCCCCAAACCAAGCAAAGGCAGACACGATGTATCCCAACAAGAAATAGAGAGATGAGTCCTCTGGAATGCTGGCTTTCACAGCACCGAACATCATGGTCACATCGATAAGTGCTTGTGGATTCAGCCATGCCACCGCAAAGGCAGTGGTCACAATGTTCCAGATAGTCACATTTGTATCTACATGGGACACGTTCGGTTCCGAATTGAAGACAGTATACCCCATGTAAAAGATAACCGCCCCACCTAACAATAAAACGATACCTTTCAAAAATGGCCATATGTCAAAGATGGCACCGATACCATAAAAGGCTGACACGCTCAAGGTGAGGTCGAAAAATGCCACGATTAAAATCGTTGTAATAATACGTGACACCTTTTGTACCAATGCTGTATTAATAATAAATAGATTCTGCATTCCTATGGGCGCCAACACGGCAAAACCGATGAGTAATCCTTCCCAAAAGTAGGTCATGGATGACTATCCTCACATGCGCCTTGTTTAGCACAACAAGCATCATATTTTTCAGCAAAATGATCTGGGTTATATGATTCTTTCGCCATACGAAGACCTGGTAAACCCATATCTTCTTCACGGTTAATAAACTTTGTATCCGCAAATTCATGACGAATAAATTCATTATTGATAGCTTGGTACAAACCACGGATAGTTGGATTTGCTTTCTCAATATGAATCAGTGCCATATGTTCATTTAGCATTTCTCCAATCGTGAAAGCTTCCACTCGTCCGAACAATTTAATGCAGCCACCTACCAGGCCTAATGCATCCCAATGATCAAACAGCAAATTGATGGCAGTTAGTTCATCTTCAATACCCTCTTCATGATGTGTTTCCACCCATTGCGCTGCAGCTTCACGGCATAAAGGAATTGTATTCTCATCAATTGGCATATATTCATAATTGGAATATTGCATACGGAATTGATTTAAATGGTTCTTCTTTTGACGTAACTTTTTACCCGCTAAGGTAATCATATCCTCTGTACGATAGATATATTCAAAATTGTCACGGTCAGGTGTAAATTCATAGCAATCTGGACACAACTTTTGCATCCGTTCCATCATGATTGGATTCACACCTTTTAATAAAAATGGAATCTGGTTCTCTTTAAACCACTCTTTAGCCATCTGTAAACCATCAATAAACTTGGCATCTTTTCCCGCAAACGGTGGTAACATAAATGGAGATTCCGTCACTCCGCCACCTTTAATAAATAACACGCCTTCTTCTTCTGCCCAAGTAATGCCATAAATATCTTGCCACATAAACAATGTGGTAAAACTATTATCTGACGCTTCATAATGATGCTCTCCAAAATACGCATCAATACGGGGCTTATCTTCTAAGGTAAAACGCTTGAAGTCTAAAATAGGACTCGCCTCCTAATACTCTGATTTTATGATATAACATTACTATTATATGCTATTCATCGATAAAATTCAATGCAGAATAAATACCCTATTTACATTTTGTGATTTTTATCTATTTTGCAGAAAATTTGGTATAATAAACTTGTCACTATATCCCAATTCCGTGACGGAAAGGGGGTGTTATTAATGTCAGAATTTATTTTCCTGTTACTCGTTACTATCATGGCAAATGTTATTAGTTATTTCATTTGCAAATGGCTAGATAGTAACAACAAATAGTGACTAGCCAATGCCGTAATATAAGTGGCAAAGAAAAAGCACAGGGCGGCAACCCTGTGCTTTTTTTGGTGTATCAATGTCAGATACATTTCCTGTTGTTTTAACTCACCATTATTTTATCACAACTTAACGTAAAGGTAAACATAGAATACCTTCGTATCTCCACTCGTCATCTATAGTAGTCAAACATTTGTGACACAACCTCCTAAAGATTTATTTAAGAAGT
>CAUREE010000013.1:0-37359 GCA_963523985.1 uncultured Veillonella sp. | reverse complement strand
ATAATCCATCAATTCTCCTTTCAACCCCTGCACGAACTTACCTCATTCTATTATATCACTAACAGGTATGTCCATTTCAAGTATTAAAGGATAATTTTGAAAATTATTATTAAAAACTTAACTCAACCAAAGTAAATACGATACATTCGAAGCAGACTAAGCAAAGCACAAGTTTGCAAACGCCCTCCCCTGAGGAACGCGGTTACGAGTAGCAGCCTTGTGGCGTTCCTTTACTATCAAAATCACACAAACCCAAGAAGAGCACGGTGTGCCCCCGAACAAACATTATGAAATACCGTTTGAGAGGGGTATGCCGTGCTCTTCCCTTTGCTCTATTCAGTTAAAACCGCCACAGGCTGCATAGCAAAACAAGAGGCGACTTAGTCACGATCATATTTCACGCGATAAATCTCACCTGTAGCTGCATCAATTTTTACATCTACTTCTTCGTATCCACGGAAGCCTTCAATTTCATAATGAGGGCGGCCATAGTCCACATCAAAATCAACATCTTTAATTTGATAATCTGGATATTGCGCTTTAAAAATTTCTACCGCACGATCATAACTGATTGCTGCTTGCGCTTGTACTGGTGTATATTTACTGAAAGCCGCTTGTGCTGGCACTGCAGACACAAATAAACCTGCACCTACCACAGCTGCTAACGCTACTTGTTTCATTACTTTATTCATAATATTTTCTCCTCAATACACGAAACTTATCTTTTATATCGATATATCTCTATATCCTACAATAATAGTATATCTTAGCACTAATAAAATCGTCAACCATAACCACAGCCTATGTTATGCTAAAACTGCATAGATAGAAACTATAACAAAACAAACACCATCTTCTCCCAAAGAAACGCAGTTAGGTGTAGTAGCCTTGTGGCGTCCCTTACTAACTAAATCACACAAACACACGAAGAGCACGGTGTGCCCCCGAACAAACATTATGAAATACCGTTTGAGAGGGGGTATACCGTGCTCTTCCCTTATGCTAGTTACGAGCGCCATAGGCTACATAGCGTCACAAGGGTCGCCCCTAGCATAACCAAAAACGCCACATAGTCAACGCCTTGTAAACTTACTTTTCGCATAAATGTATGTTGCTGATTTCCAAAGCCTCGAAGCTCTAAAGACAACGCCATTGTCTCAGATCGACTTAATGATTTCAGCATCAATGGTTGAATGACAGTCATATAAGATTTTATCTTTGTCAGCCAATTGCCTTCTAAAGACATACCACGGCAAGCCTGTGCTTCTTGTACCGCTTTACTTTCACGTAAAAAGTCTGGTACAAATCGTAAAGCCGCTGTAAACATAAATGCATAAGCATAGGGGATGCGACATTGTTGCACAAGAGCCACTGTTAAATCTTGTGTTTTTGTTGTCACGATGAGCATCATAAAAATAGTAGTCATCGTCAACATACGCAAAGCCGTCACAATAGCAGAATCCACAGACCAGCTACCCAAATACTGTACGATACCTAAGAATGCAGAAAATCCAATTAAAGCCAATAAAGGTTTCCATTGACGGAACAAGATACCACCAAGTAGCATTAACAGTAATTCTACCCCAAATAATGCTAACAATAACTCCGGAGTTTTCATAGCAATGGCTAAGATGGATACGAAAATAGTAGCCCAAATTTTTGTTAATGGTACAAATTTCATCAGTCTCCTCCTAACCTTTCACATACTCTGCATAGCGCAGTTCAAACTCTTTCATAGACTTACAATACCCTAAGGCTGGTACCGTTTCACCGAGTACCACACTCGGTGGTTTTGTTAAACCAAGTTCCAACAGATCATCACGGTTCGTAAATAATTCTTCTGGGGATCCATCAAAAGCTTTCGTGCCGTATCCCATAATGATCACTCGTGTAGAGTATTCTGCCATAATTTCCATATCATGAGTAATTAATAATATGGTCAACCCTTGAGCTTGTAATTCTTGCAATAACACCAAAAGTTCCTTTGTTTCCGTTCCATCTTGACCGCTCGTCGGCTCATCAAGAATTAACAATTTCGATTGCATCGCCAAGGCAGAGGCGATAGCTACCCGTTGCTTTTCTCCACGGCGCAGGCCTAATGGATAGGATTCTGCTAAATGAGAAATACCTACTCGTTCCAACGCATCTTTCACAATACTACGAACGGTTTCTGTATCATATCCCAACTGTTCAGGCCCAAATGCCACCTCTTCTGCCACGGTTTGGCGGAACATTTGACGATCTGGTTGTTGAAATACATAGCCAATAAAACGGCCTCGTTCAGAGGTAGGCATATGTGTAATATCTCGGCCATCATAAGAAATCTTGCCTTCTACGGGTATTTCTAAACCGACTAATAAGCGGGTCACGGTAGTTTTTCCACAACCATTACGACCACCTAATGTAATGAACTCACCACTGCCAATAGTGAAAGTCACATCTTTCATAATGTCTTGTCCTGGCACATAGGAAAAGCGCAAATTTTCAACTTGTAACATATTAGCGTTCTCCTTTCAACAGACAAGACTGAGCAGATTCCAAGGACAACCATGGTGTATCTAAGGCGATCCCTTTCGCTGCTAATGATTTATAGGTCACAAATAAGGATGGTAATGCATCTACATAGGTATTTGTATCATACATGTAAGATAACACATTTTCTACAGAGCTATCGATTTTTAGCTCCCCACCATCGACTAATACCATACGGTTTGCATACGGCAATACAGCATGTAAATCGTGGTCGATAACAACTACAGTAATACCATGGTCACGATTCAAGGAACCTACCAAACGATACAATTCTTCTGTTCCTTCTGGATCCAAGGAACTCGTTGGTTCATCTAAGACTAAAATCGATGGGTTGACAGCAAGTACAGAGGCAATCGCTAAGCGCTGGCGTTGACCACCAGACAAGCTATATACATTACGGTCTTCTAAGCCCGTCAATCCCACTTGGTCTAATACAATGGCCGTACGCTCTTCGATAGCTTCCGCCGTATAGCCTCGATTTTCTAGGGCAAAGGCTACTTCTTCTGCTACTGTCATTGTTACTAATTGTGTATCATAATCAGCTAAGACAATACCGATATCATCGGCTACATCTGGTATTTCTAATTGTGTCACCGCTTTACCATTGATGAATACCATACCTTCCATAGTACCACCATAAAACTTAGGCACCGCCCCTGCCATGGCCATACAGATGGTAGATTTACCACAACCTGCTGGTCCTGTGATGACAAGAAAGTCTCCTTCGTTCACAACTAAGTTGATGTCTTTCACGGCATACTTCGTTTGATTTCCATAACGATAACTCATATGATCGATGACGATAGGAGCTTTCACGGATGGTACAATGTGTAAATCACTGTGATCACTGCTGTCCGTCAATTGTTGTCCTTTCACAGTTTGGCGAGCCAACAATTTTTGCGCCGGAATGTACAGGAATGGTGCCACTACGGCATTACAGAGAGCCACCATCAACACCAATGGCCACATAGCATTCCAATACACATTGCTAGGCAAACCTAACACGAGGTACAAGCAAGTAATGAAAGCGCCACCAGATGCCACAGTACTGATGAAAGCACTCAATATAGGCATCAAATTTAACTTACCAATTTTTAGATTAGAAATGTAATGCACTAATACAGCACATGTGAAAGCCCCTAAAGGCTCACTGATCAAGTTACCGTATGGCAATGCCGATTTCGATGTAAATACATTGATCAAGGCGGCTACCAAGCCGATGCCCAAACTTTGTCTAAGGGTTGGACGCGTTAAGTTGATAGCTACACAATAGGTCGCTATGGTCCAATTCGGTGTCACCCCTGCCACACTTGGCGATACTGCATGCAGAATTGTTCCCAACGCTAGCATGATGGTACTTACCGTTATCCAACGAAACTGGCCACCCTGCACATGGGTATAACTCAGTTTCGACACATCTTTGATTTCTTTCATTCGTTCCTCCCTATCTTCTTCTATATCACTTGTATCGTATATTCTAAAATACAATTATACTATTTTTTTACGATTCATGCTATCACTAACCCCAATATTTACATTCACTCCCTGTAAGGATTCTTACGATGCACCCTATCACTAATGCAATTTTTATGTAGATGCGCTTGGTTGATATACACCTACTTTTCCATACATCAAGCAAACATGACGCCACGCACATACTAATCAGTTAAACTGATTGTATTTCTATTATCCTTCTACTATATCTAATAACGTCCTACAGTATTTTAAATCTCTATGTGCTACTCACGCTACAACAACCCATACAACACAAAAAAACCGCAACACTTTCTCCACTAAGAAACTGTTGCGGTCTTTATTATGTCATGGTCACAGCCATTTATCCACGGCTAGCTGCCAATAATTGTTTTGTATACGGGTGCGTTGCTAATCCCAAATCTTTTGATGCCAAGGTTTCAACGATAGTTCCCTCTTTCATGACAATAATGCGATCTGTGAGAGCCTGCAACACTCCTAGGTCATGGCTGACGAACACATAGGTAAATGGTTGCTCTTCATAAACGCTTTGAATCAATTCGATGACCCTCGCTTGATTGCACACATCGAGGGCACTCGTCGGCTCATCAAATAAGACAAGTTCAGCCCCGACTGCCATCATGCGGGCTAAAACCAATCGCTGTAACTGGCCTCCGCTCAATTCATGGCGGTATTTCTTCCACACCGATGTATCCAATCCCACCTTTGAAAGCCACCATTCACAGCGCTCTTTCGCCTCTTGTTTTGTGCCTATCCCAAAATTCACGCAAGGCTCTAGCATAAATTCACCTACTGCCATGCGAGGGCTAATGCTATGAAAGGAGTTTTGGAACATCACTTGCAAGGAACGATAGAGCTCTCTCTCATTTCCTTTCCATTGGGAGGTAGATTTTCCAAACAAAGAAAGGTTCCCTGAAGTTGGCTCTTCTTGCAAGGACAGTAATCGCAACAAGGTACTTTTACCAGATCCACTGCCACCCGCAATTCCAATACGCTCTCGTTCTTGCACGGACAAACTCACATCTTGCAGTGCTGTCACCGTTTCCCCTTTGCGGGTATATAGTTTGCTGACGCCCTGAACTTCTAGTATCATACTTTCACCTCCTGCAAGGACTGTAAAAGTAGTTTCGTATATTCATGTTGCGGATTTAATAAAACCTCTTCGGTCTTACCGATTTCCACTAACACACCTTCATGCATAATGCCTACGCGATCCGCCAATCTACGGGCTATCTGAATATTGTGTGTGATAAACAGCAACGTATTCTGCAATCGCTGTTGCACCTCTTCTAGGACTTTCACAATATCCTGTTGCACCAATACATCAAGAGCGCTAGTCGGTTCATCTGCAATCAGTAGTTGTGGATGTATGAGTAAACTCATAACGATGGCCACACGCTGTTGCATGCCCCCACTCAGTTGAAATGGATAGGACTCAAGCAATGCCTTTCCTCGTGGTAAGGAAACAGCCTCTAGCAGATTCAAAATATCGCCTTCATCATAGGCCTTTCCATGGGAGTCTAAGATTACTTTCATCTGCTCTCCAATGCGTTTGAATGGGTTTAAATAATTACCTGGATTTTGATAAATCATGGCTATATGTACACCACGTACACCCTGCCATTCTTTAGGTCCATAAGTGAGCAAATTATCTCCCCCATAGTGGATGGCTCCCGTTAGGTCTGCCTGTTCTAACAAACCTAAGAGAGCTTTCGCTACAGTAGATTTTCCGGACCCACTTTCACCAATGATGGCAAAGGTTTCATTCTGTTTTAACGTGAAAGATACCTCTTTCACGACCTTTACTCCATCGTAAAAGACGGATAAATTGTCTACGTTTACTAAATCTATATTAGTCAATGGTACTATCCTTTGTCATTACATAAGAATCAAATTGGGGCTACTATTTCACCCTTTACACATGCCTACCATCTTGTAAGGCATCACTAATGTAATTTAATAACACAACAGTGATAAAAATTGCTAACCCTGGATAGATCAACAGCCAAGGCGCTGTTTGCAAGAAATCTCGAGCATTCAGCAAAATAGCGCCCCATTCTGGTGTAGGCGGTTGTACGCCAATGCCGATCAAGGAAAAGCTTGCCACCGTAATAATCGTGTCCCCCATATGTTGAATGATGACCAACAATAGAGTCCCTCGAAGATTGGGAATCATGTAGCGACGGATAATGCGCCATAAGGACGCCCCAGACATACGTGCTACAACCACATATTGTGCTTGTTTTTCCAAATTCACCAAGTTCCGTGTAATCTTTGCGTATTCTGCCCAACGAGTTAGACACAGTGAAATGATAATATTTTCCACAGACGGCCCCAATATACCGATGCAGGCAATAGCCACGATCATGCTAGGGAACCCTAGTATCATATCGATGCAACGAGATCCCAATTCATCAATATACCAAGGACTCATACTTAGCAAACCACCAATACAAATACCGATAATACTACTAATGGCAATGATGGATATGGCTATGAACAACGAATCTTGTCCGCCCCATAATATCCGTGAAAGTACATCACGCCCCAATTGGTCCGTACCTAGTAAATGTGTTGCACTTACATCTTGTAATCGAGCCCCTAAATTTGTCTCATTAGGGTCAAAGGGAGCTAACTGAGACCCAAATAGAAAGAGTCCCATCCAAAGTATAGTCAGTAAAATGGCCCCTAAGAGTAGCTTATCTTGTTTCCATAAACGAATCATGGGCGCCCTCCATATCTTCTTTCAGGATGAAGTAAGTACATCCATATATCCACTGATGTATTGACCACCACATAGACTAGAGAAATCCATACGATATAACTTTGAATCACAATATAATCACGACTAATAATACCATGCACCATGAGTTGGCCCATCCCTTTGACAGAAAATACCGTTTCAATCACTGCAGAACCGCCCAACATAGCGCCGGTCGTAATCCCTAACATGGATAACAGCACAAGGCGCACTTGAGGAATAATGTAATCGCGATAGATATATCGTGTCCGTATACCCATCGTTTTTGCCCCTATCACCGGCAACGATGCTTGAGCTTGCACCACAGCATTGCGAACACGACGAATGTATAAGCCACAAAACCAAATCGCCAAGGTAATACTCGGCAACACGTAAGCACTTAACCCCTTCGTATTTGTCACAGAAAAAATAGGAATCTTCACGGCTAGCGCATATAATAACAACAAACCTACCCAAAATGCTGGTACCGCCAATGCTAGAAAGGATACTATCCGCACCACATAATCGATCCAAGTATCTTTATAATGCGCTGCCAGTCCTCCTAACCCTATCGATAGGATACTGCCTAAACCAATGGAAACCGCCACCAAGGATAAGGTCCTTGGTAAAGCACTTTGCAACAAATCTACAACGGGCACATTCAGGAAGATAGACTGTCCAAAATCTCCATGTAACATTTGCCACAACCAACGACCATATTGTATATACCAAGGATCATTAAGGCCTAACTCTTGTCGAATTTGTTCCACTATAGTGGGGTCTGGCGTCATACCTTGCAGATAAAACCGTGCCGACACTGGATCTACAGAAGACATTTGCATTAAGAGAAACGTTCCCAATGTGACTGCTAATAATACACCTACCATAGATGCCAATTTATATAATAATATTCGTACCATATCAATCCACCTTTCCTTTATATATTTTCTCTTAAAGTATATAGTATAGGGCCTCTCTTTGTAAATATAACAATTTAATTTTATTCCTTCTGTGTGATTAAATATATAATTGCAAAAGCATTTAGCAACTTATACACTTCCAATATATATCCGCTTTTATGAGAATCATTGTCTTTTATAGAAAAATACAGTATACTATAATTATTCTTTTAAGTTTTTTATAAGGAGGATATATGAAAAAATGGGTTGCATTAGCAATGACGCTATTCGTTGCTATCGGGTTAATTGCTGGCTGTGGTTCTGATGAATCAAATAAAACTGGCAAGCATTTAAATCTTGGATTATATTGGTTTGGGGAAACATTGAATCCTACACATGAATGGGATGCATGGACATTGACACGAATCGGTGCCGGTGAAACATTGGCAACGGTAAGTTCAGATATGAAATTCGAACCTCAGTTAGCCGATTCCTGGGAAGTAGTGGATCCTTTAACATGGAAATTCCATATTCGCGAAAATGTAAAATTCCATAATGGTGCTATGATGACACCTGCGGCGGTGAAAGCATCTATTGAACGTACAATCGCCGATAGCAAGCGTTCCAAAGAAGCTGTAAAGATAGACTCTATTACAGTGGATGGTCAAAATCTAATTATTAAAACAACAGAGCCAAATGTTGATTTACTAGCTAGTTTAACTGAGCCTGCTTTCGTAATTGTCGATGTAGCGGACACAACAGATATGGATAATGCGCCAATTTTGACTGGTCCTTACAAAATTGTAAAACATACAAAAAAAGAAGAAATTCAGTTAGAGCAGTTCAAAGAATACTGGGGTGGAACACCTGCTTTAGATTCTTTAACAGTTAAAAACCTAGAAGATAATAATAAACGTGCTATGGCTCTACAGTCTAAAGATGTAGATATGATCCAAAAGGTAGATAGTGCTAATCGAAGTTTATTTGAAAAGGGTGATTATAACATCATTGAATCCGCAGGGGTTCGCACATATATGCTACAGTTGAATGTCCGTGAAGGCAATGTATTATCAAATCCAACCGTACGAGCAGCTATCGCAAATATGATCGATTATGATGCATTAGCAAAAGTAATCGGTAATGGTGCCGTTACTGGAGGTGCGCCATTCCCTCCAACAGCTAACCTAGGCTTTGACGAACTAAAAAATAAACAGCATAAAGATTTAGCTAAAGCAGATGAATTACTAAAACAAGCTGGTTACACAAAACAAGGTGCTACCTACATGAAAGATGGTAAACCATTACACTTAGTGTTAGCTCTTTTTGGTAAAGATAGTAGCGTTTACGAAAAACTTCAAGATGATTTAAAACGAGCTGGTGTTGAAGTCGAATTAAAACGTGTACAAGGTCCTGATGAATTATTAACTTTAGCTCCTAATGGTTTTGATATGGGAGAAACAAACTGGGTAACAATGTCCACAAATGATCCATATTGGTTCCTTAGCCTAGCTTTCAAAAGTGGTGCTAAATCCAATCGTGGCGACTATTCGAATCCGAAGGTTGATGAGTTAATTGATAAAATGACAACCACATTTAACGAAGAAGAACGCACAGCGATTGTCAAGGATATTCAAAATGTGTTGCTAGAAGATAATGCTGGTTATTTCTTGTACTATCCAAGCGCCAATGTTGTAACAACAAAACGAGTTAAAAATGTGAAAGTATTCCCTATTGACTATTATGTGATTACAAAAGACACTACTGTAGAATAAGGGTATGCTCTATTCAGTCTCTTTCCTATAAGAACTGTATAAAGATGTAACTATAATAAAATAAAAAGAAACATAAGTGAGATGCATGATATAACTGATTTCAGATATAGCAAAGTAGCCTCACTTATGTTTCTTTTTTATAATTTTACTTTTCTTATCGACTAGGACATCATGAATACTATTTGCTTTACTATTTAGTCAACAGTAATATCCTTCGTCATTAAATAGTAATCAATTGGGAATGCTTGTGCATTGTGAACGCGTTTGCTTGTTACCACAGAGGATACTGGATAGTACAAGAAGTAAGCCGCATTGTCTTGAATCAAGATATTTTGGATTTCTTTCGTAATATTACGACGTTCTTCTGCATCAAAGGTATTTGTCATTTTGTCCAACAATGCATCTACACGAGGGTTGGAGTAGCCACCACGATTAGCTTTCGTACCTGTTGCAAATAAAGCAGATAAGAAACGGAATGGGTCATTACTAGTTAAGGTAGACCAGTTATTTTCACCCATAGTTAAATTATCTGTAGCACCACCTAAGACATCATCAGCGCTTTGTACACGTTTTAACTCTACTTGTACGCCAGCAGCTTTTAAGTCAGATTGGATTTTTTCATAGGATACAGTATCTTTGCCCCATACACCCATTGTTAATTGCAATGGTTTACCATCTTTTGTATATACGTCGCCTTCTTTTGTGTAACCAGCTTGTTTTAACAATTCATCTGCTTTTGCTAAATCTTGATGTTGTTTATTTGGCAAGCTATCAAAGCCTAAGTTAGCTGTTGGAGGGAATGTAGCACCACCAGGAATCGCACCATTACCCAATGCTTTTGCTAATCCTTCATAATCAATCATATAAGAGATTGCAGCACGAACCATAGTGTTTGCTAATGGAGAACCTTCTTTCATATTGATTTGTAGCATATGCGTACGAACACCAGCTACTTCTAATAAGTTGTAGTCTTTATTTTCAAATAAGCTACGGTTAGGACCATCTACTTTTTGGATAATATCTACATCTTTAGATTGTAATGCCATAGCACGTTTACTGTGATCTTCGATGTTTTTAACTGTTAACGTATCTAAACCAGGTGTGCCACCCCAATATTCTTTATGTTGTTCAAGTTGAATTTCTTCTTGTTTCGTATGTTTCACAATTTTGTACGGACCTGTTAAGATAGGTGCATTTTCCATATCTTTTGTGTCCGCTACATCCACAATCACGAAAGCAGGTTCTGTTAAGTCTGCCAATAAATGTGCATTTGGCTCTGTTGTTTTAAAGATCAAGTTTTGACCATCTACAGTGATACTTTCAATTTTAATGGCATCTTTAGAACGTTTGCTGTTAGCAATAGTTCTTTCAATAGATGCTTTCACCATATCTGGAGTCATCACAACACCATTATGGAATTTTACATTTTCACGGATATGGAATTTCCAAGTCAATGGATCCACATTTTCCCAAGAATCTGCCAATTGTGGTTGGAATGTCATATCTTTGTCTACTGTCGCCAATGTTTCACCAGCACCGATTCGTGTTAATGTCCACGCATCCCATTCATGAGTCGGATCTAATGTTTCTCCAAACCAGAATAAACCTAATCCTGCATGCTTGCCACTTTTACTAGTATCTGAACCGCATCCAGCCAATAAGCCTAAGGCAACAACTAAGGTCATTGCTAGTACTAACCAACGTTTCATAATTCCTCCTTTTACACCTGCTTACCATCTTGTAAGGCATCACTAATGTAATAACACAACGGTGATACAATCCACCTTTCCTATATATACTATCTTTTAGTATATAGGGTGTGACCTCTATTTGTAAATATTTCAATTATAAAATTAATGCATAACTATTCCTTTAGTATAAATGATAGAGTGTTCATTTATATACATTTACAGTTATTCTCCAAAAGTAATTTATATATTTTACCACTTTATATCGCATTAATATGCATACATGATGTTATGTATAGAATAAAAAAACGTGCCTACAAATAGAAAGAAAAAAGGACGGCTGCAACCGTCCTTTTTTTGTTTGACAACATGCTCGAGTTATCAATCCTTAGTAACTAAGCTTATTATATACCATCCACGCTTAAAATACAAGGCATCCCAATTATAATCCGAAGCGAGCCATAATAGTATCTACATGACGTAACAATGGTGTTGGATCAAAGCAAGCATCAATTTCTTCAGGGCTTAAGTACTTAGTAATCTCTGGATCAGATTTTAATCCTGTGGCAAAGTCTTTTCCTTCCAACCAACGAGCCATAGCATGACGTTGTACCCAACGATAGGCTTCATCACGAACAGCCCCTTTATCCACCAAATGTGTTAAAATCGTTTGGCTAAATACAAGACCACCTGTTAAGTTCAAGTTTTTCATCATATTTTCAGGGTATACTAACAATTTATCTACTGTACGTGTAGCTAGATGAATCATGTAATCCAATGTAATCGTTGCATCTGGTAAAATCACACGTTCTACAGAGCTATGAGAAATATCTCGCTCGTGCCATAAGGCTTGGTCTTCAAATGCCGCTTGTGCATGACCACGCAATACACGCGCTAAGCCACAGATTCTTTCACAAGTAATTGGATTACGTTTGTGAGGCATCGCAGAAGAACCTTTTTGTTTCGGACTGAAATACTCTTCCGCTTCACGCACTTCTGTACGTTGTAAGTGACGAATTTCCAAAGCGATACGATCCAAGGTGCCACCGATAACAGCAATCATAGACAACAATTCAGCATGACGGTCACGAGATACTACTTGTGTCGCTACTTTCACAGGTTCCAAGCCCAATTTTTCACATACATATTGTTCCACAAATGGATCGATATTAGAGTACGTGCCCACAGCACCAGATAATTTACCTACCGCTACAGACTGACGAGCTTGTTCTAAACGAGCAATGTCGCGATCAATCTCGGACATCCAATTCACCAATTTGATACCAAATGTAATCGGCTCTCCATGAATACCGTGCGTACGACCAATCATCGGCGTGTATTTAAACTCTACCGCACGGCGAGCCAACACATCACGGAAATTACGCAACCCTTTTAACAATAAATCACAGGCTTGTTTCATCATGTATCCTAATGCTGTATCTTTTACATCTGTGGACGTTAAGCCAAGATGAATGTATTTTGCAAACTCAGGACCTACATATTCGCCTACAGCAGTGACAAAGGAAATAATGTCATGATTCGTTTCTCGTTCAATCTCACGAATCCGTTCTACTTGAAAGTCCCCTTTTTCACGAATCGCTACGGCCGCTTCCTTCGGGATAATACCCAATTCTGCCTGCGCTTCAGATGCCAAAATTTCAACTAATAACATCGTATCGAACTCATTGCGTTCGCTCCAAATATGTCCCATTTCTTCACGAGTGTAGCGATTAATCATTCCTTAACTCCTTTATCTAATCCATTTCCTTATGGAACTATGTTTACTATACATTATGAAAGTCATACCTCTTAGGGCATTCTATATTACCTTATCATTATACAAAAATCAGGGGCAACTGTCAGCTATTAGTTGACAGTTCAACTCCGCATAGTACACATCCCCGCCGGAATCGCTCCTACCAAGCAAATCACGCCAAATACAACTAGCGCAACAGTGCTGTTATATTCCATCATTTCTAGTGCCGTTCTTCCTTCTATTGTATAAGCAAGTATGACACCAATCAGTGCCATACTCATGGTTTGCCCCAATAATCGTACAGTAGAAATCGTAGAAGAAGCAAAACCAATATATGTTTTCGGTACAGAGCTCATAATTAGATTATTGTTCGGTGGCGCAAAGCAACTAACTCCGATACCAACAATAGCCAAGCTTACCATGATAATTGCCATACTTTCAGTGAAAGTACCATAGGCCATGCTAAGCAATCCTAAGCCGATGAGCACCATCCCCCATCTAGCAAATTGGGATGGATTGTATCGATCAGATAAAGCACCCATACGAGGCGCTAAAAATACCATAACTCCAGTTTGTATGCACAAAATCAATCCGGTCATACGAGAATCAAAGCCCATTATCATTTGTAAAAACAAGGATAATACAAATCCTACACCAAAAGTAGCGCTAAAGTTCATCATGGCAGCCACACTAGACATAGTAAACCCTAGATTCGACACAAATATCTTAACTGGAATAAGCGGATCCTTACTATGCCATTCTACATATCCTAACACACTCAATGCCACTAACCCTACTACAAAAGCATAGACACTCCACCAAAAGCGGACCCATTCGGTAATACCGACCATCACTGCGCTGATACCCAAGGCGTATAAAAGTAAACTTCTCAAAGAAATACTACTATCCGGTGTATGCACCCACTCTTTATGCAACGAGCGAAAGGCCATCACATTTGCCACAATACCTAGTAAGGTAGTAAACACAAAAATACTACGCCAGCCATAATAGTAATTTAGGAAACCACCTAAGGCAGGTCCTAAGGATAATCCTAAATATACCATTCCTCCAATCATACCGAACGCATATCCCCGTCGTTCCACTGGTACAGATAAAGTTAAAATAGACATGGACGTAGTATATACAATCCCTAAAGCAATTCCTTGCAGCGCCCGATACACCGTCAGCATTTCTACTGCTCCCACAAAGCACATAAGCCCCGATATCATCGTAAATACAATACTACCTATATAAAACAACTTACGTTTCCCATAGATATCTGCTAACTTACCAGCAGGAATCACCGCCACCGTACAGCACAGCAAAAACGATTCTACCACCCATGCCATATCATTGGTAGACGCACCAAACTCTTGCATCATATCAGGAAAGGACATCGTAAGAGAACTCGATGCAAACGGATTCAAAAACGCCGCTATCATCATCGTATATAAAACAGCTTTCATGCAAATATCACTCCTCATTTTAATATACTCTCATTATAGCAATACAAATGAGATTTTAAAAGCGACATAAGCATACAGACAACACTCTAATCTACAACCTCAACATATATTATACATACACCTCAAAAAAAGGGTTACCATGTAACATGACACCACCCTTGACTTGTGCTATACTACAGACACAAGCTGATTAAGTTCCGTTGGAACACCCCCTACAGTCCTACTGTGGGGTTTCTGCTTTTTTAGATGACAATTCTCTTTATTTATGATAAACTATAAACATCAAAAGGTTGAGTGTTTCCATCGAAACAAAGAAACCCCACAGCGGCTACTGTGGGGTTTCTGCTTTTTAGAGAGCTACCTCTAGGCTAATTACCTCTAAACTTTCTATCTAGCCATTTACAGATATAGTGGCTAACAATACCTGCCATGATAGAAACAATAAGGTTGAGTGCTAACTCCATCAAAACACCCCCTTCCTGTCACCAGTATCGGGGAGGTAACATCTACAGTATAGCAAATTTTCACAAACTATAAAATAAACATTCCAAACCAACTATGCAATCATCCTAAAAAAACACATCACTCCACAAAATCATCCGTCAAGAAAAGCCGCGTTACTTACTAAAAACTTTAGCATAGGTCAGTCTTTAGAAGTGACGTGGCTTCCCCCCTCGAGTCCCCCCAATAGAAACAACATATCTCGCCACATACTACAGTAATGCAAAAGAAAAGCTGTGTTGCTTACTGAAAACTTTCGCGTAGGGCAGTTTTCAGAAGTAACACAGCTTTTCTATATCACTCATACTTTTAACCGAGATATGTCGTTTCTATTTAAACTCGTTGCAAAGAGATGCAAACACGTCTGCATCTGGTTTCACTACATCATGCACTAATGCACGAGCATGTGGGCCACCGTTCGCAGCATATAATGCTTGTTCAAAGGATGGTTTTGTTGTATCTTGATAAATCAAGCCTGTTACAAGACCATTAGTTTCGCCTAATGTAGCAAATGCTTGTGCACGGTTTGTTGGATCGTAACCTTCTGGCAAGTTCACCAAATTATCTTTGAAGTAATCATAGCCATTTTGTTTATTGTAAGTTACACAAGGGCTGAATACGTTAATGAAAGAAAATCCTTCGTGTTGCATGCCTTGTTTAATCAAATCTACTAATTGCGCACGATTTACCATGTAACTTTGCGCTACGAAAGTAGCACCAGAAGCTATAGCTGTTTCACAGATTGGTAATGGACTTTCAAAAGAACCATGAGGAGATGTTTTTGTCACAAATCCCACATCAGAACGAGGAGATGTTTGGCCTTTTGTCAAACCATATACATGGTTATCCATAACCACATAGGTAATATTTACGTTACGTTTGAACGCATGAATCGTATGGCCCATACCGATCGCAAAGGCATCACCGTCACCACCGCAAACCACAACGTTCATATCTTCATTCGCTAATTTCACACCTTGTGCATACGGAAGTGCACGACCATGTGTAGTATGCGCACCATAGGCATAGAAGTAACCACCGATACGGCTAGAACAACCGATACCAGAGATAACAGCCAACTTTTCAGGCGCAATATCAAGAGCAGCTACTGCATCAGCGATGGCTGCTTGTACCCCATAATGACCACAACCTGGACACCAGTTAGGGCGGATATCATTTCTATATTCATTTGCTGTTGCCATTATAAAACCTCCTTAATTGCCGCTTTTACATAAGATGTTGTAAATGGATTGCCATCATATTTTAAGCAACTAGAAAGTTTTTCTTTATTCGGCATATTGATGCGGAATAAGTTAGTTAATTGACCTGTCGCATTTTGCTCACAAATCACAACTTTTTTAGCACTGTTATAGAATGGTAGCAATTGTTCTTTCGGGAACGGTTTAATCAAACGAAGTTGTAAATGGTTCACTTTGTGGCCTTCTGCCTCTAATTCCACCACTGCTTCTTCGATAGCACCACGGCTGGAGTTAATACCGATGACAAGAACATCAGCTTCCTCATGTTTTGCATTGTTCAAAAATGGTTCATATACATCTGCTACTGTAGATAATTTGCGGAAGCGCTTATCTGTTTGTGCCACGTGCATAGAAGGCGCTTCAGCTGGTTTACCTTCTTCATTATGCTCAAGGCCTGTAGACAAGAATAGACCGTTTTTCATACCTGGAATAGTACGAGGGGAAATACCGCTTTCAGTAATTTCAAAACGTTTGAAATATTTAGGATTTTCCAATACTGGTAACTCTTCTTCTTTCATCAAATTACCACGTTCAATACCTACACGATTTAAATCAAATGTTGGTACAGACTGTTTATTTAAACCTTGTTGTAAATCAGGCATGAAAATAACTGGACATTGGTATTGTTCCGCCAAGTTGAAAGCATGTTGAATTTCATAGAAACATTCTTCAATACTTGTTGGAGCAATGACGATATTGGAATAATCCCCATGTGCATTGTAGCAAGCTGCATCAATATCGGATGTTTCCACTTTTGTAGCCATACCTGTAGATGGACCAGAACGTTGCACATCAATGATCAGCATTGGCAATTCAGCCATAGATGCCATAGATAAAGACTCCGCCATCAAGCTCAAGCCAGGGCCAGATGTACATGTAAAGCCACGAACTCCAGCGTATACACCACCCATAGCCATCATACAAGCAGCAATTTCATCTTCTGTTTGTACTACTGTGGCACCGATTTTGTCCATTTTCTTAATCATGTATTCCATCACTTCAGATGCTGGAGTAATCGGATAAGATGCCATGAAACGAGAACCTGCCGCAATCGCACCCAATGCTAATGCTTCGTTACCTAACAAGAACATTTGGTCTTTTGGTTCAGGTTTATCTAATGTATCTACCTCTACATCACCCAATTGTTCTTTCACAAGCTCATAACCCAATTGGAATGCTTGTAAGTTTTTGTTAATAATATCTTCGGATTTTTTCGCAAAACGAGCTTTTATAGCTGTTAAGAACAACTCTGTTTCAAATCCTAGTAAAGCCACCGACATCCCCAATGCCACGATATTACGCATCAACAAGGACCCTTGTTGTAGTGCTGTTTCAGAAATTGGCAAGGCCAGACATGTAACTCCAGTCCCTTCAAATGCTTCAAAGTTAGGATTTACTTTACTATCACAAATAATAAACCCACCTTCGCGCACTTCCTTACCATGCATATCTACAGTTTCTTGGTCAAGTGCTACCAAGAAATCGATATGTTCCCCTACTGTCATAATTTGTTCTAATGCGATACGTAATGCAAATGTTGTGTGACCACCTTTGATACGAGATGCAAATAAACGTTGGCTATACAAGGAATAACCTTCTTTGGCAAGAATAGTAGCTAAAATTTCGCCGCAACTTTCAATACCTTCACCTTGCTGACCGCCCATTTTCCAGATAAAATCTTTACGTTTTTGCAAGAGATTCACCCTCCTTAGGATTGTAATATAGGACTACAGAAAGACTGTATTTATTCAGTGTTTTCAATACACATCAATCTCTCAAAGTTCACTTCTAATGATAGCATTTTTACAACTTTTCATCAATCACATTCCCTATATTTATAAAGCATCATTCCTATCTCTCTACTATTTCTATTTCTTTTTCAAGAAACACATCCCCTATCCTTTACTACTAGAGTGTAATTAGATATAAAAAATACAAAAACCTCGACCAAGAGAATAAGCCGAGGTTTTTGTATTTGAGAAAAAAGAGAGAGAACATTTGAAATAACTTCAAATGTTTTGTTGGGGCAATGGGGGGCGCCCCTTTCGGTAAAAGTAGGGTCTTTTACCTAGGAAGGTATAAGATAAACCCTCCCTATTGTAAGTTAGGTAGATAAAGAGAGAGATCTTTATCTAGCAAAGGTAGTGTGAACCCTTTGCTTGAGTTATTATAACAAAGGATTGTGTAAAAGTAAACATGTAATTTTATAAATTCCTAGCTTTTTTATATATTTTTTAAATATAACATTACAAATTACTAGCATCCCAATCTATGAATATGATCTTTGTAGATTGTAGACTCTTACTTTTCCTTTTGTTTTGCCAATAAGTCTGCATGCGCTTTTTTAAAGACAAAGGCATTTCGCACATGAGCACGCATACGTTCTTCTGCTAATTGTCCATCACGATTATGAATGGCTTCCATAATTTGTTGGTGTTCTAAATCACAAGAAATAGTCCGTGTTTTATCTGATGTACTGATATACATATCACGATTCACCATTTCCCGGAAATCTGCTAAATAATCTGCCACACGGTCATTTCCAGAAAATTCTGCAATCAATGTATGAAAGCGACTATTAATGGCCACACGTTCCTCTGGAGCTTCCGTATGAATTCCTGCATCACACACTTCTTGTAGTTCTGCTAGTTGTTCCTCTGTACATCTCTCTGCACACAGTCTGGCGCCTAAGCCTTCCATCACTTCACGACATTGATACATAGCCACAATTTCTTCTGGAGAATAGCCTTTCACCGTAACACCTTTCCAAGGTTTAATGACTACAAGATTATCTTTCGCCAGTTTACGAAATGCCTCACGCACCGGTGTAGCGCTCACATTTAATTGTTCTGCTATACGCACTTCACTCAATTTCATTTTGGGCTTCAAAGAGCCTGTTAAAATAGCTTGCTTCAATGACATATATACTTGCTCACTCAACGGCAATCGCCCGATTGAGTCAATACTATGTAAACGATACTCTTCCGTCTTATCCATCTATTTCCTCCAGGATGTTACTGTTCTATACTTTCACCTAATCTTGGCAGGCGCAACATATTTCTTTCATTATACGTGAAATAGCCCCTAAAAATCAATGAAATATAAGTAATCCCTCTTTTCCACATTCAATTCCCCTGTGATATAATAGTAATAACTAATGTATCTGTGTATAGAATAGGAATCAACCATGAGTCGTTGTCTAATTATTATAAACCCTGTATCTGGTGGTGGTCGGGCTCGCCGATACGTAATGGAACTACAATGGCAATTGAGTGCCCTCTTTGATCGCTTAGAAGTAAAGTTTACCCGACAAGCCGGTGATGCTACCCGTTTTGCTATTGAAGCTTCTAACGAAGGATTCGATGCCATCTTTTGTATGGGCGGAGACGGTACTATTAATGAAACTGTCAATGGTATTGTAAAAGCCGGCTGTCGTGCTAAGTTCGGTTTCATTCCTCTTGGCACGGTAAACGATATGAGCCGCGCTTTAGAAATCCCTCTACAACCATTAGAGGCAATTCACGGTTTAAAACATAGTACTATCCGTCACGTTGATGTTGGTCGTTGTAACGATTCGTTCTTCTGCAACAATATTGCCATTGGAGTCATCCCTGAAGTAGTGGCCTCCGTCACTCCAAAAGAAAAACAATTATTAGGCCCTTTAGCCTACTTCGCCAAAGGTGGACAAGCCTTATTTACAACAAAAGATTATCGGTTCCGTATCACTACCGAAGAGGGAACCCAAGAATTTATGTCTCCATTGGTCATCGCTTTGCTAACTAATGTAGTCTCTAGTTTTGAGCATTTCATGCCTACTGCTTCCGTGGATGACGGGTATATGCGCATTATTATCTTTAAAGAATACTTCATTATGAATCTCTTCTTTATTTTACCCCTCATTCTCAGCGGTTCTATTTATAATTCAAAATATGTAACCATACTAAAAGTCAAACAAGCACGCATCGAGGTATGCGATACCATGGATGCTTCTACCAACATGGATGGCGATATCGGACCAGATGCACCAGTAGACCTAGAAGTGTTACCCAAACTTTTACAAGTTTACGTCCCTAACAAACGTCCGAAAAAGTCGCAGGGATTATTCCATAATCCCTTGCCAAAATAAATCCAACAGTTTTTGAACAAGCAACAGAGGAGAGTTAACCATCAACTCTCCTCTGTTTTTTGTTGTCTTTGAAATGTTACCGAACTACGAACCCATTCCACAGGACTATTCCGTTTATTCCCTATGTCAATTTGTTGTATAATCTCTCGCAATTGTGCCTCTCGCACCACAATGCCTCGAATACCACCACCGATAGTTGTAGTCTCACGAATACGCATCGCTAGTAGTACATCTTCCACAGTCAAGCCTTGTAGATATATATGCTGAATCCAAGTATTCCCCGTATTAGCAAATACAATACCTACACCACTATGACGAATCTGTAAATTGTATGCATTCCACTGCTCTGTGACACTAGATCCTACAGGATGTCCCGCTAACACCACAACCCCTTGTTGCATACGCTCCATCACAAGGTTATGCGTCAGTAATCCTACACCATCCCAATGCAATCCATCACCACTGTGCATACCTTCCATACGCACATCTTGCATACTCAGTTGGTCAACTTGTGTAGCCTCTACCATATGAGCTGGTGCATTTCTTAACACTGTATGTTTCAGGGAAATATCTTTACCATGATGAATGCCCACTAAAGAAGACCGTGTGGATTTCCCTTTTTCATAACTAGCTCCTCTACGCATAGCTGCTTGCACTTCCGACTTACTTAATAAACCAGTAGTATCAAGTACATCTTGTGTCACGGCATCCGCTTCGGCTACCCTCTCCTCTTGTAAAAGGTCTTCTTTCCATCCATTTCCATCAATAGTACCACCACGAATGACCACACTTTCAATAGGACCTTGGTCATCACCGTCTAATTGTAAAAGTCCTAAATACGGCGTACCTCCTGTCACCACATAATTCGGTTTCACAAAGGCAGAGCTATCATTGACCGCCATCAACACAGCATCCTCATCTAGTTCCAATGTCATATAGCTATGTAAGAATAACGTCCCTGTGCGGTATACCCCTTTACTCAGATGCAAAATACCACCCGCTGGAGTATCTCGTATCGCTTTTTGCAAAACTACGGTATTATCCGTAACTCCATCCCCTACAGCGCCATAGGCTGTCGCCTCTAAGCGCGGTTCTTTGGGCAATGTTTTTACGGGCACCTTAGATGAATCCGCCAACGTAGATCCCGTATCATCTACAGTTTTTACTTGCACTACGTAGACCGTATCGGGATCCAACCCATTCAACTCTACCTTAGGAATCAGAGAAGCCCCCTTTACATTAGGGCGAATTTCTTTCACTTTTTTTTGATTGACGTAAATATCATACCCATCCAATCGATCATCATCCACTGGATGCCATGCCAAGGAAATCGTTGTGCTAGTGATATCTAATTTAGGTATTTGTAATGCAAAATCGCCTGCTTCTAGCACATATTTAGTCACTGGTGTTGTATATTTTACATACATCTTCCAACCTAACCCTAGGAAAGCTAAAATTAGGCCTAATCCTATAGCCCACCACCAATAGGTTATATATCGTCTCTGTTTCATCATGTCTATCCTATTCTCATATATTCGGTTTAGCTCACAGCTTTTTCATGCAGCCTATATGTATCATTCTACATGATTTACAAAAATGGTCAATACTCAGCCAATGGTAGTAACCCGCATAATCCGAGACATAGGTATAATGACCTCTCCTATAGTCATCGTTCGATACACTGTATCTATCTGTCGTAATTGTCCTTGCACCGTATCATAAACACGTCCATTATGATACACCACACTTACTAAACTTCCTATCACTAGGTTCTTGCACTGTACATCTAATGCTTCCAATTGCTCCTCTGAAAGCTCTTTGCAACTCTCTTTATATCGTGCTGTTTCATCCAGTAAGTCCTGAAATCCTTTCAAGGCTGCAAAAGGCATAAATTGTTTAGCTCGTTGTAATAATGTCATTTTTGGTCGTTTATGTTGCATTATGCCCTCCCACCAAAGTATTACGAAACTGCATAGTCCCCTCTTCTTGCAAACTACTAGCACGAAGTATAGAATTACCTCCGAACTTTTCCTTAATCGTCAATACAGTCCGTTCCACTTGATACGCCTTTTCTTCCCCATCTTGCGAGGGAGAAAATAAATCTTCTTCCCATGGCACAGCCTCACGATTTACCAACTCTTCAAATCCTACTGATAACTGTCTAATCTCTTGATGGGGATGGGTCGTTTCTTTGTACAACGTTAACACTGCCTGTGAAAGTACTTCTAAAGAACAAGTATACTTCGATAAACGTCGTGATCCACCGGTACCCTTTATACTTGTATCTGCATACCGCACCCCTAAAGAAATATGCTTCGTCAATGTTTCTTCTGCAATAAGTTCTAACAACAAAGATTCCACCATCTCACGAAGAGGCACAAAACACTCCTCATAAGAATAATTTCTCAGCAAAATTTGCCCTCTCGATAAAGAGTGTTTAGCTGGTCGATAGGCATGAATCTCTTTCATAGTGCATGTCTCACGTCCCCAAGCATGATCAATGAGTAATTCTGCATTCACCCCAAATTCCTTATACCAACGTTCTTCTGGCACCGCAGTAATACCATGTAAATCTACTACCCCATACTTATGTAGTCGACTTGCTATTCCCTTTCCGATTTGCCAAATATCTGTAATCGGTTGATGATACCATATCTTTTCTTTGAATAGTTCCTCATTAAGGCAACCTATTCCCTGTGATGCATGCTTAGCTAATACATCTAAAGCTACCTTCGCTAAAAACAAATTGCTTCCTAACCCGACCGTGGCATGAATATGTGTCTTCTCTAACACCTTATCCTTGAATAACAGCGCTAATTCATAATATGTTTTTTTATATAAACGACTATAAGGGGTCACATCAATAAAGTATTCATCGATAGAATACACATGAATATCTTCTGGTGCCACATATTCTAATAAAATACCATAAATAGAGGCAGATACCTCCATATATCTTTGCATCCTAGGCTTCACTGCCATATATTCAATGGTGGATGGAATCTCAAACAAACGACATCGATTCTTGACTCCTAATTGCTTTAGCGCTGGAGAAATAGCCAGTGTAATCGCCCCTAGTCCACGTGATGCATCAGCCACTACCAAGGGAGTTGTAAACGGATCCACCCCCAAATCGGCACATTCCACAGACGCATAAAAACTCTTCAAATCCAAACACATATACACTGCCATACTATCCCTCCTCTATAGGAGTATAATAGCATATTTGTTCTATATTTTCAATATATATGTTCGCTATATTGAACCTATTATATTATAATGGTTGTATATTATTTTCAAAAGATGACTATGCAATACTCTCTGTATTTGACTTGGTTTATTATCGAGCCCCCTCTCTTTATCATCCTCAACACTTACTAACGCAACTTTAACATTCAATAAACCAAGCATATAACTAGGCTCATCACTATTGAAACCAACTCATTTTAGCCTATAACCCAAGAATAGATGAAGAAAACAGGCTGCCCCGAGGGACAACCTGTTGTAAGTTTGTGTAATTACGATATTCTTTTTCTATTAGAAGAAACGGCTCAAGGAAGCAGTGCTTGCCAAGTGACGGTTAGTCATACCCATTTCTTCTGCACTGCAACCCAATGCAAGACCGATTAATTGGCTCATGTGAATGATAGGCATATCACCATCCATTGCAACAGTCGCTTTTGCTTCTTTTTGGAACATATCCAATTGCATTTGACAAAGTGGGCATGGTGTTACGACACAATCAGCACCTTCTTTTTGTGCATCTGCATTGATAGAACCAGTCATTTGCATGACAGAATCATGTGCAGGGTATACTGCATGGAAACCACAGCAATCTAATTTACGAGAGAAATCGATTGGAGTAGCCCCTAATGCTGTAATCAAATTTGCCAAGCTTGTTGGGATTTGCATATCTTCGAAGCCCATTTCTTCTTCTGGACGAAGGATATGGCAACCATAATATTCAGCAACCTTAAGACCTGTCAATGGACGAGTCACTTTTGCTCTCAAATTATCTAGACCATATTCGCGGATAAGCACCCACAAGAAATGTGTCACTTCGCTAGTACCTTTGTAGTTCATACCAGCTTCGCCAAGAATGTTATTTACTTTTTGACGAGTCACTTCATGATCATCAAGTTCTTTTTTAGCTTCACGAAGCATTAAGGTACAAGTATTACAAACTGTAAGGATATCTAAGCCTTCTTTTTCAGCTAACGCGATGTTACGAGCGTTAGTGGAAAGAGCCAATAATGGATCGATATCTTGAACGTGGGATGCGCCGCAGCAAGTCCATCCATCTAATTCTTGGATTTCGATACCTAATTTTTTCGCTACTGCAACGGTTGCTAAGTAGTCTTCTTTAGATGCGCCTTCTAATACGCAACCTGGGAAAAATCCGTATTTCATTATTTTCCAGCCTCCTCTACTGCACGACCGATTGTACGAACACCTTCAATACCATTGACTGGTTTATGAGGAACTACTAATTCGAATGGATTGATTTTGCCATGTTTCCATAAACGAAGAGCGTATAGACCTTGTTTTGCGGAATCCAATAATCCATCTGTTTTCAAGCTCATTGTTACTTCGTTTAGGCGACCAGTTTTTAACAAGTCTTGTTTGAACGCGATAGCATGACGAGTACCTTTGTTGGACAAGCCAGCTTCTGTCGCTACACGGCGAAGGTTGGAAATATCTTTTTCTGGTTTCAAATGTTTAGGACAACGAGTGATACAGTTCATGCAATGTACACATTTCCACAAGCCATGATTGAAAGCTGGTGTAGTATGCGCCATTGGAGACACATCACGGGAATCCATTACAAAACGATTAGCTTTTGTATATACATATGGATCCAAGAAGTCTTCACGATTAGCAGACAATTTGTTACATTCGGAAGCACAGCATCCACAAAGGATACATTCTGTGTTCATAACGAATTTTTTGAAGTCTGCCGCTGTTTGACGAGTACCAGTTTTAGTAGTAAATTCTGGTTTTACGAAAATCCAAGGAGCTACTTCTTTCAAGCGACTAACTTTTGCTTCCCAGTCAACTACTAAGTCACGAATAACATCGAAGTTACCAATAGGTGCTACTGTAATTTCATCAGAACCAAAACGCTCTGTTACTTCATCAATTTTAGCTTCGCAACCAAGCATTGCTTGACCGTTAACTTTCACGGAACAAGCACCACAAACTGCAGAACGGCAAGCTGCAACAAAAGTTAATGTTGGATCTAATGTATCTTTAATTTTTTGTAAGCCCCAAAGGATAGTACGGTCTGCTTCATAATCGAAAGTATAAGACTGTACATACGCGCGGCCTTCGTTAAAGCGGTGGATATGATAAGTAATTTGTCTCATCTTAGTACTTCCTTTCTTGTGGTTCATATTTAGTGAACACTACATTGCGTTCGGACATTACGTATTCGCCATTTTCGCCAAGCTTCCAAATAGCATGTTTTAAATATTGGGAATCATCACGTTTAGGGAATTCTTCACGCACGTGAGCACCACGAGATTCTTTACGATACAATGCACCCAAAGCAATCGCTTTCGCAACTGTCAACATAGATTTAATTTCTACATAGTTAACAAATGCCATGTTATAAGTACGGTTAGAGTCACCTACATAGCAAGTTTCATATTCTTCAGTCAAACGATCAATGACTTCAAGAGCTTCGGTAATACCTGCTTCATTACGGAAAATACCTACTTTATTCCACATAGCTACAGCCAATTCATCACGAATTTCAGCTACTGGACGACCAGATGTACGGGATGTCACTTCAACAAATTTAGCTTCCCATTCATCAGCTTTTGCTTTCAATTCAGCATCGCAATCTGCAAATGTATTAGCTTGCGCATAATCAGCAGCACCTGCACCAGATACTTTACCAAATACAACGCCGTCCGCTAAGGAGTTACCACCTAAACGATTCGCACCATGGATAGAGATACAAGATGCTTCACCAGATGCAAAGATACCAGGAACTTCTGTAGCACAAGTTTTGTAGTCTACTACGTCGATACCACCCATGATGTAATGGCAAGTAGGACGAATTGGCACTGGATCAGTTAATGGATCGCAATGCTCAAAGCAAAGAGCCAAGTCACGGATACCATGAAGTTTTTCGATGATAACTTCTGGTCCTAAGTGACGAAGATCAGCTACTACGTACGCATCAAGACCAGTTCCATTGAAACCACGACCTGCTGCAATTTCATCTTCGATTGCTTTTGCAACAACGTCACGAGACGCTAATTCCATTTTGTTAGGAGCGTATTTTTTCATGAAACGTTCGCCCTCAACGTTTAACAAGTATCCGCCTTCACCACGAACAGCTTCAGACATCAAGATACCAGTTTTACCAAGACCAGTTGGATGGAATTGGATCATTTCCATATCTTTCAAACCTACACCAGCACGGAAAGCTACTGCCATGCCGTCACCAGTGGAAAGGAATGGGTTAGTTGTACGAGTCCAGAATACACGGCCAGCACCACCAGTGGATAATACGATGGATTTAGCTTTGATAATTTCTACTTTACCTTTTTTCATATTCCAGATAATAGCACCACCAGCTTTACCGTCTTTTACAACGATATCTAATAGGTACCATTCCTGTAAGAAATGCACGCCTTCTTTAAGACATTGTTCATATGTTGTATGAAGAATCACGTGACCAGTTTTATCCGCACTGTAGCATGTACGCGGATAGGATTGTCCACCAAAGTTACGTTGTGCGATTTTACCTTCGTCTGTACGAGAGAAAGGAGTTCCCATGAAATCCATTTCTAATACGCCTTCTGGGCAACGTTGACAGAAGAATTCGATAGCATCTTGGTCGCCAAGATAGTCAGAACCTTTTACTGTATCAAATGTATGAACTTCTGTGGAGTCTTCTTTTGCTACGTTATTTAACGCCGCATTAACACCACCTTGTGCCATTGCTGTGGCAGAACGTGTTGGGAAAATTTTTGTGATCAATGCTACACGCAAACCATCGCGTCGTGCAGCTTCTAAAGCAGCTCGTTGGCCTGCTCCACCACTACCTACTACGAGAACATCATATTGTTCCATACGTACCTCCTCAAAAACACTTGTCTTATTTTGAACTATACCTCTTACATACTGTTCTGAAATAAGGAACTATGTTTAACTGCATATATGACTGACATATGCATCAATCTATAGCCTTATTATATACGGTATTTCAAAGTGTTACAATTGTCACACCACCCCCTTAAAAACCCCTTTTTTACAAGGGATTAAGCGGTTTTGATAATGTTTATCACAGGTTTTCTTGCTATATATTACTATTTATTTTTCAAGTTTTACTGCATCTATTTTATACTTTTACAGTGTACTTTTATCTTTCCTTCAAACAATCCTATTATTACACAATTTTTTAGGTCCTATAATTTTTTCTCATCATTCCACTTTATATTAGATTTATATAAATAAAATACTTTTAAAAAGTTTACTTTTTTCTATGTGATACTTTTTCTCATTAATTTTTTTCACATCTAATTATACTTTTTTAGCATTTATGATATGAGTTAAATTTATAATACAATATATTGATTTTTATCACAATTTGACTACAAGTTATATCTATTTTTTTCTATTTCTTTTTCTAAAAGTATCGAATGGAGAATGCTCAAAACACAAAAAAGACGATGGAATTTTCCACCGTCTTTAATCTTATCTATTCTGTTTCATGACAGTATAAAATATTTTGTGTAAACATATTTAGGCAGTAAAGGAACTGAGCTTCTTTAAGATTTAAGTATCAAATAAAAATCACATAATGAATTTTTCAATAAGTCTTTAAAGTGTTATGCAAACCGAAAGGAAAAGTTCCCTACAGAAGATTCTCTTAATCAATTTATCTATACACGAGCAAGTGAGTATAACAGTCAACTCCTTGAAAAAATTAAACTTCATTTTTCCTCCTATTTTATATATTATTATAGCTTTGCTTAAAATTTGTATCATACAATCAATCTAATAAATATATTTGGGAGCATCCTATTGATAAACTTTAAATAGTCCCTACACAATTAACGGAATATAAAATACAATATGATTCCAATAATTACTAGCGCAATTAAACAACCCAGGCATGATGAACTATCATCGCCCTTCTTTTCAGATGGGTTATCTGACTTTAACTTGTTGTCAGACTTATTAAAGAGCTCCATTTTACGCTTATCAATATCAGACTCCAGGTCATTTATCTCATTACTCCGATTATTCAATGAATATTCTTTTGCTTTTTCTAAACAAAATTCTGCCCCCTTAAAATCATTTAACTCAAGCAATACTCTAGTAATATTCAAAAAAGTTTTACCTGCTCTACTCCTATAAACCTCCTTTTTAACAGTTGGAATACTCTTATTATCTAGTATAGACTCTCTTAAAAATCGATCAATTTCACGGTAATCCACTGTTCTTTCTACACCATTTTTAATTTTTTCAACTATCATATCATATTCTTTTAACTTTGACTTATTATATATCCTTGTTTTCCATCTATTAATTCTAGAACTCTTATTGATTTTATTATCTATGTCATTCACTTTTACTATTAAGTGTGTAATATCACTTTTGTAAGCATATCCTCTTACTTTATCGATGCAAACGGTGGACATATCTAAATCTAAAGAACTCGCCAATGCATCTGCCATATCAACATATATCTCTACTATAATACTTAGAATGGATTCCTTATCCTTACGAGGTTTTATACCGCTTATTTTACTATATATATACTCCATAAGAATATCCGCACATGGCTGAAAAAAAGTTCTATAAAATAGACAATTCTTACTCATTAACTCTGCATCATCCATTAAAGTAAAATCTAATGATTTTTCTATATTTTCTCGAATTTTTTTGAGTATTTTATTATAATCTTCAATACTCATATCACTAGATGTCTCTTTTAATATCACATCCAAATTATCATACTCATCATATTTTTTAGACCAAAGTTTTTGTGCATATGTAACAACTTTATTGCATAAATCACTTTTTTGTTCTTCTGTAAATTTACTATTATTTTTACAAATATGACTTCTTGCGTTTTCTAAATAAAAATCTGCAAGTTCAATATCTGATGAATTTATCAATGCATACGCCCTATCAAGATATACCTTTGCTACCATATTTGCATATATACTTTTATCTTCCTCTGTAATATCTAAGTCCTTAAATATAATATTTATAAGAGACTCCATCTGTATGTTAAAAGAATTGCTGTAAAATCTATTGTTCCTACCCATTGATTCTGGGTTGTCTGCAAGAGTAGACTCTAATGATGTTTCCATATCACATATAAGTTCTTTGAACCTCATATCATAATATGCTACCTTTAACCTAGCAATGGCGTTTTCTAATGTTAAATTGGCCTTATCATCTTTATTATTATGTACCCATTCATTCTCTCCCGACCTTTCATGAAAATGTACATAAATTTTATTGCATACATCACATACTCTCTTTTTTACAGATTGATTATTACTTATAGCAGCATATTCAATTGCTTTTTCTATACAAGTAAACGAAAACTCAATATCAAACGAATGTACTAATGCACGTCCCATATTAAGATATATATTTGCTATAATAGTTGCATAGTTCATTTCCTCATTTCTTGAAATATATGCTTCATCAAATATAATATCTGCTAGATATTCATCACATTCACTATTTATACCATAAAATATAATATCTATAAGATGAGCTACCTTTGGTATAAAAATATAATTATAAAATCTACAATTCTCACTCATTGATTGTATATTATCTACCATTTTAAAATCTAATGATATTTTCATATCATTTATAAGGCTTCTTAACCTTTTATCACAATAGGCTACCATTAACCTAATATTTATCTCTTCTGGCATTATGTTGAATGTATCATAGTCAATGTCATCGCAACTATTGTCGTCATCATCAGCTTTAGATGAAGCGATTTGTATATATGTCTCAACTCTATCACATAATTTATCCACTTCATTTTTTATAAAGTTATCACTTTTAGAAGCATAGTACTTTGTTTTTTCTATGCAATAACGTGAAAGTTCAACGTCTAATGAATGTGCTAATGCATTAGCCATATCAAAATATAGTTTAATTATAATAGTTGTATATTTTTTCTTATCATCTTCAGTAATATCTTTATCACTAAATATATCCTCTATAAGCGTTTCCACATATCTCTTAAAAAAGTTATTATAAAATTTATAATTTTCACTATCTGGATATGCAAAACCGGCCGTAAAAAAATCTAACGAGCTTTTAGCTTTACACATAAATTCCCTTAAACTTATGTTGTAGCATTCTAGTTTTGCATTAACAAATTTATTGCACACCTCATTTACTGTTTCTTTTAAAACCTTGCTATTGCTTTTGCCAGCATATAATTTTGCCTTTTCTAAACAAAGATCAGCAAGCTTGAAATCTAATGAACTAGCTAATGCATTCCCCATATCGATATACATCTTAGTAGCTATAGTTGCGTATCTTATCTCATTCTCCCCTGTTATATCTGAATCATCAAATATATGCTCTATAACTACCTCAGCATATGGTTTAAACGCACTATAATAGAATGTATAATTCTTACTTTCTAATCGTTTATTATACCCTGAAGTAAAATCTAATGATCTTTTCATATCATCTATGACTTCTTTTAACTTCATATCATAATCAGCTATCTTATATCTAATAAATTCTTCTGAGCTTGATCTATGCTTATCACTTTCCTCATTAGTTCTATCCGAACTTTTTTCTTTATACGCATCAATTTTCTTCCATGTCTCACGAATTGTTTCTTTTATAGACTCATCATTACCTTTACAAGCATATATTTTCGCTTTTTCTAAACAAGAAACTGCAAGATCAATATCCAATGAATTCGTCAATGCACGACCCATATCAAGATACATTTTTGCAGCAATGGTTGCGTATCTTATCTCATCATCTGATTTAATATTTTTGTCATCAAATATAATATTTATAAGGTGTTCCCCTTGTGGTTTAAAGGTGTTGTTATAAAACCTACGATTTCCACTCATCGATTGTACCTTATCACTTAAAGTAAAATCTAATGATTTATCCATATCATCTATAACTTTTTTAAGCTTTAAATTATATGATTCTACATTAGAACTAACATAATTCGACTTATCAAATAACATCCCCCCCATTAAATATTTAAACAGCTTTAAGGATTCCTCATTTCCCAGATTAGATGACTCTTCTAGCCACATCATCGCTGATGTAAGGTCCCTTTCTACCCCATGACCATTATAATAACAAATAGCAACATTGTGCATTGCTGTCAAATTTTTTTGTTTTGCCGCTTTCATGAACCAATAAAAAGCCTTTTCATAATCTTTTTCTTTATTTGCCCCATCACCATGAAAATAATACAGCCCAAGGCTTAGCTGAGCATCAGCTGCCCCCTGTATCGCTGCTTTCTCAAACCAATAAGCTGCTTTGTCCATATCGGGAAATACTCCTTCCCCGCGTTGATAGCAACAAGCCAAATTGATTTGTGCATCTATATGTCCCCCTACTGCAGCTTTTTCATACCAATAAATTGCTTTTTTTTGATTCACTTCACCAACAGATCCTGACTCATACCCCAACGCTAGAGAATATTGAATCTCAGTATCTCCAGCCTTCGCCTTTTCTAACATACTATCAACAGCTTCTTTAGC
Source organism: uncultured Veillonella sp. (assembly GCA_963523985.1). GTDB lineage: Bacteria > Bacillota > Negativicutes > Veillonellales > Veillonellaceae > F0422. The sequence continues at coordinate 5,385 of CAUREE010000013.1, read as the reverse complement.
ATAATATATTTCCATAAATAAAATCTCTCTCCTTCACTCAAAAAATAAAACAAATAAATAGCCTCTAACAATTTAATATCATTCTCATATTATCATAATTATATTTCGAAATTCAATCTATTCACTATTAGAGTTTTATCTTCTTTCTCACAGGCTGTCCGCTTGTATAACATAACCCCTTATTACATCTGTTATACTTGTTCCCCTAATTCAGTTTCTACAAGCGTTAAGTCAATCATTTCTCTCCACAGCTTTCAAATCAATGCATTTCTAACACCACTCTTTTGTAAAGTATCTTTTCCTCATTATGGTATGCATTTTTGACATGCTGAAAGCGTTGTGAAAAAACGACTGGTATAGTATAATTTTAGAAGATGTTGTGCCAAGGTGCTTCATCCCTATACAATATATTGATATTGAGTCCGTGTGAAAACATATCTATGCACTCTCATTTACACGTTGTAAATGGGAGTCCTTTTATGGTCAAGGCCTAATACATATGTTAGCCGGATATGCTTTCACATATATTCAATATATGTGCATACTCTTTACAATGAATGCAAATATTACATCGTCAGAAAAAGGAGACACTCATGAGCATTATGATCAAGAAACGGGATGGCCATTATGAGCCATTGTCGGTAGAGAAAACCAAAAAGATGGTAGCCTTCGCTTGTTTAGGCCTAGATTCTTGTGATCCTATCGAATTAGAAATGGATTGTAAATTACAATTCGTAGACGGCATGACTACAAAACAAATTCAACAAACTCTTGTACAAACTGCCATCGAAAAAGTCATCCAAAAGGTAGACGATGGTTTCGGCAACATGGTGAACCGCATGAACCAGGACTGGCAGTTCGTGGCAGCTCGTCTATACTTATTCGATTTGTACAAAGAGGCTGCTATTAACCGTAAGTACAAAGCTTTTGGGTATGGCAATTTCACTGACTTAGTAAAAATATTGGTGGATGCTGGTCGCTATGCAGACTTCTTCTTAACACAATATACAGAATCTGAATTAGAAGAACTGGGCGACTATATCAAACCAAAACGTGACTACTTATTTAACTATGAAGGTATTAAGTTATTAGCAGACCGCTATTTAGTGAAAGGGTTCAATAAAGAAATTTTTGAACTTCCTCAAGAGCGTTTCATGGCTATCGCTATGCATCTAGCTGTCATTGAAGGTGACAAAAAGGTCTACTACGCAAAAAAATTCTATGACCTAATGAGCGAGTTAAAAATGACCACTGCTACTCCAACATTAGCAAATGCAGGTACGCCATTCCATCAACTAAGCTCCTGCTTTATCTCTGGTGTAGAAGATAATCTATGGTCCATTTATGACGTGAATGCGAAGTTCTCCCGTGTGTCTAAACATGGTGGTGCTCTTGGTATTTATCTTGGTAAAGTACGCGCCTTGAACTCCGACATTCGTGGCTATAAAAATTCTTCTGGCGGTGTGATTCCTTGGATTCGTTTATACAACGATACTGCTGTTGCAGTAGACCAATTGGGGAAACGTAAAGGTGGCGCTACGGTGACACTCGACGTATGGCACAAAGATTTCTACGAATTTGTTGAACTTCGTACGAACAATGGTGACGATCGCCGTAAGGCACACGACATTTTCCCTGCTCTATCTGTGCCAGATATTTTCATGGAACGTGTTATCAATCGTGAACATTTCACCTTATTCGACCCACATGAAGTATCTCGTGTGATGGGCTTTCAATTAGAAGACTATTACGATGACGATACGAATAAAGCTTTCACAGAAAAATATTTAGCTTGTGAAGCGAGTCCAGATTTACACGGCATCGAAGTAAGCGCCTTGGATATGATGAAAAAAATCATGCGTTCTGCCGTAGAAACAGGTACGCCGTTTATTTTCTTCCGAGATACGACGAACCGTGCGAACCCTAATAAACATGCAGGTATGATTTACGCATCCAACCTATGCCATGAAATCGCGCAAAACGTTGGTTTCACTGATTTAGATGAGGAAATTATCCAAGAGGATGGTTCTATCGTGACTCGTACAAAAGCGGGAGACATGGTAACGTGTAATTTGAACTCTATCAACCTGGGTCAAACCTCTGATGAAGAATTAGAAGAAAATATTGCTTTACAAGTTCGTATGTTGGATAACGTTATCACTATCAACCAATTCCCTGTGCCTGAAACTCGTGTAACCAGCGAAAAATATCGCGCTATCGGTCTTGGTACTAGCGGTTACCACCACTATTTGGTGAAACATAAAGTGCAATGGGAAAGCGATGCGCACTTGGAAATCGCTGATACATTGTTTGAAAATATTGCCTATGCTGCCATCAAAGCATCTATGGAGTTGGCAAAAGAAAAAGGTGCCTACCCTGCTTTCAAAGGGTCTCAATGGGAAACTGGAGAATATTTTGAACACCGTGGGTATACCTCTGAAAGATGGCAACAACTGAAAGCTGACGTTGCAAAATACGGTATCCGCAATGGTTACTTAATGGCTATCGCTCCTACAGGCAGTACATCCAACATTGCTAATACTACAGCTGGTATCGATCCGATCTTCAAAAAATTCTTCATCGAAGAGAAAAAAGGCAGCTTCACTCCGAAAACAGCACCTGATTTGAGCAACGAAACGATGTGGTTCTACAAAGAAGCACATACTATCGATCAACAATGGTCCATCAAGGCTTGCGGTATCCGCCAACGCCACATCGACCAAGCGCAGTCTTTCAACTTGTATATTACGCCACAAATGAAAGCAAAAGAAATTCTAGATTTATATGTGGAAGCCTATAAACAAGGCATTAAGACAATTTACTATATCCGTAACCAATCCTTAGAAATGGATGAATGCACTAGTTGTTCCTCCTAATCTTTGGCGGGGTTATATTTGAATAGGGAAAGAGCACCACACGCTCCTCCACAAACTGATCCTACGGTAGGTTTGTTTCGGAGCATGTAGTGCTCTTTTTGTATGTTCTGAATAATATAACTCCCCCGCCAAAGATGTAGTCGGAACGACGTCGTTACTTCGGGGAGGGGCGGATTTGTATTCTGTAAGTAACTATGGTATACTTGACTTAGAAACAAGAAGAGCCAGCAACGCGTCCGAGGCGTTAGGCTCATCTCAAAAGTAGTGAAATGTGATTTGCCTAACGTGTTGAGGTGGTGAGATACCTCTTTACGTTAGGCTTTTCATTGTCTATTTTACAAGATCAATGATTTGAATTGCTAAGCTAATAATAGAAATGACTAAAGTAATCTTTTCATATTTTGTCATAGCAACCACCTCCTCCCATAGTAGGAAGAGATGAGCCCAACTCACGTTGATAACTCTTCTTTGTCTTTATTATATCATAAATATTTACGATATGTTAATATTTTAGGCGTTTTATATCATGAAACTCCTATAGGTTTCGAGTATAATCGAACTTACGCTAATATCTACTAATAATTTCGACTATACTCGAAATCACTGTTGGAATATACATCTATTTCAAGTATAATAGAATCAATGAAAGTGAGGTGTTAGCCGTGGAATATATTAAACGCCCTAAGTACTTGGCACAAATAGAACCATTTATTGATAAACCAGTGATTAAAATTCTCACAGGTATGCGTCGTGTGGGGAAGTCTACTTTATTAACAATCATTAAAGATACTATCTTGCAGGAAGTACCTGATGAACAAAAAATTTATATTAATTTTGAATCCTTAGAATTTTTAGAGATAAACACTGCAGCACTACTAGCTAAGCATCTCATAGAAACAACGAAACACTTGGATGGAAAACTCTACTATTTTTTTGACGAGATACAATTGGTCCAAGATTGGGAAAAAGTTGTAAATGGTCTGCGTGTTGATAGGGATTGTGATATCTATATTACTGGCTCCAATTCCTCCTTAATCTCTGGCGAGCTTGCTACACTTCTTGCTGGCAGATATGTAGAGTTTGAAATACAACCATTTACATTTGCTGAGTTTATAGAAGTATTTCAGGAAAAACATCTAAGTAAGGAAGAGCTATTCACTAAGTTTGTTCAATTAGGTGGTATGCCTACCTTAAAATACTTTAACCTAGAAGAAAATAGTAGTTATAAATATCTAAATGATGTGTATCATACGGTTTTGATTAAAGACGTGTTAACACACAATAAGATTCGCGATGTAGATATTTTCAATCGAATCCTATCATTTACTATACAAAATATAGGGTCCCCTGTTTCGGCAACTAGTATTAAAAAGTATTTAAAGAGCGAGCATCGGGATGTTTCCATTGATACTATCCTGAATTATTTAGACTATTGTCAGCAAGCTTTCATCCTGAAAAAGGTGTCTAGATTCGATACGGTCGGTAAAAAGAATCTTAAAATCGATGAAAAATATTACCTTACGGATCATGGATTTCGGGCTGCTAAGGGGTATTCTAATACGAAAGATATTGAACGAGCCCTAGAAAATATCGTATATATTGAGCTGATTTCTAGAGGATATACCGTAGAAATTGGGAAAGTAAAAGATATGGAAATCGACTTTATCGCCACTAAAGATAAGGAACGAATATACTATCAAGTATCCTATCTCATGGAAACAGAAGCCACACGACAACGTGAATTTGGCGTCTATGCTCATGTACAAGATAATTACCCTAAGTTTGTCCTCTCCATGGATACCGTTGACTTTAGCCAGGATGGAATTGTTCACAAACATGTAGTTGATTTTTTATTGGAGAATGCAGAAACAGGAAACGTAATTTAATATAAAGCATGCAAAAAGCACAGGGTTTTAACTCTGTGCTTTTTATATGCCTTAACTTTCTGCTATTATACCGTTGTGCTCCCATTGTTCTACTAATTCTTGGGCCTTTTCTTCGTTAGCAGGATATATATCCTTCATCTGATAGTTTAAGGTAAATGTTGCCAGCTTTATTTTCTCAATATCGGTAAACTCAGCTAAATCATTTTCATTTAGCCTTTTAATTCCATTATAAATTTCATCTTTAGAAATATATTGCTCATAATTACTAGTCTCAAATCTCCACCCTTTGCCACCAGTGCCACGCCATCTTATTGCCAACGCGCAAATAAATTTGAGCGTATTCACATTACTTCTAGATATCTTAGTGAAATATTCTAAAGCTTCTTCTTTATTGAGTTTCTCCCACAAGAAAAAAGCAAAGTGAAATCCTACTATATTTGATATCACTTCTGTTTCAGTTATCAATTTGATATTCAGTATATATATTTCTTCTAGCTTTTGTAATTGCTCTAAACTTATAAGTGCTTTAGTATCCACTTCCTCTGAATTTCTTTCATAAAACAACTTTATTCTATATAGGATAATAGCTATTGCGCCTACGCGATTTTTATCCATATCATTTA
>CAUREE010000012.1:0-37586 GCA_963523985.1 uncultured Veillonella sp. | reverse complement strand
GGTGCCAAAGAAGACTCGTAGGGTGAATACCCCAACATTTGACAGAGAGCCAAAATAAATTCCATAAGAAGGTCTCCTTTGCTTTGAGTTATTTGACACATTCATTGTAACAAAGGATGTCCTTCTTTTTCTATTTTACTTTTCCCACAAACATTTTACACTAACTGAAATTTTGGAGGATATTAATAGAAATATATATACCAGTTAAGGTTTCATGTATTTTTGTGTATAATAGAGTACATATGTCAGTGTTGGAAACGGAAAATAGGAGGGTTTACTATGGCAGATGAACGAGTTATGGATCTAGACCTTGCACATGTGGTGCTTGGGTATACGGGAGTTCCAGGTGCCTATGCCTATGAAGTGTTACAGAATTTACTTTCAAAATATATAGAAAAAGGCGGTTCCGTGGAAGGGCAACGGATTGATCGTTGTCAAAGTCATCGTGAGCTGGTGCAAGCTGTCCATGAAGGACGTATCGATTATGCCATATTGCCTATTGAAAATTCCATTGTCGGGGAAGTGCGAGACAGTACGGATTTAATCAAGGATAAGAACATTCACATTGTAGGAGAAGTGCGCCATCGTATTAGTCATAGTTTACTGGGTGTGCAAGGTGCTAGTTTAGATACAATTCAAGAAGTATACTCTCACGAGCAAGCTCTCATGCAATGCTCGCAATTTTTGGCCACCCATAGCTCTTGGCACTTGGGTCCTATGAGTAATACCGCCGTGAGCGCTAAGTTTGTCAGTGATACTGGAGATGTAACAAAAGCTTGCATCGCTAATGCATCTGCTAAAGAATTATACAGCCTCACACTGTTGGCGCCAGATATTGCAAACTTTCAGGAAAACTTTACACGATTCTTTATTATTACTCATAAGGACGTAGTAATCCGTGATGCCCATAAACTGAGTATTATTGTACAAACTCCGAATACGCCAGGGGCACTGGTGAAAGTCCTACGAGTCTTTGAAGACCATCAGTTGAACATGGTGAATATCAAGTCACGACCATGCATGCATACCCCTTGGGAGTATTTCTTTTACATTGATATTGAGGGGGAAGGTCTTGAAACAGAAGTACAACAGGCTTTGGCAGAGGTGCGCGAGCTGTCCAATTATTTGCAGGTCTTAGGGCATTATAAAATTTATGATGTGCTGTGAATTTTTCGTTAGCACTCAAATAGTATACAATGCTAATATAAGGGGATAATAAAACTTTTATTATTCTAAAATGATGTAATGATAGGTACTATAAGAGGAGTAGTTTAAAAGTTTGATGAAGTTTTATGACACCCCTTGCTTACGGAAATAGAAATATGATACTATACTCCTATGAGTTATATAGAAATATGTAGATATACTGTATAGATGTGCTAAGAAAATGTGCTATATAAATGTAGAATGCAAATCTAGTATATAAATATAGTGTGCAAATACACTATGCAAGCATAATAGAGGCAATCGCTAATTTCTATATACGAATTAAGAATGTGACATTTGAGCAAGGAGACATAATATGAAACGTACCATTATTTCTTTTTTAGTAGGCGCCATCGTGACGGCATGCGCCATGGGTTGGTTCTGGTATCAAGAACGTGAGCAATATACACGTGCGATTCCAGCTGTGAAAGGTCCGATCCAAGTAACACCGGCAGTGAATGGAACACCAGCAGGAACAACAAATGGAGTTGCGCCACAACAAGCAGGGGCGGTAGCACCGCAAACAACACAACAACAAGTACAAATTACGCAAGAAAAAGCGATGGAAATCTTCAAAACAGCATACCCTGAATATCGCATTGAAAAAGTGAAGTTTGATACAGATCATGGTCGTGCTCATTATGAAATTGATGGGGAAACCTTAACACGTGAAGTAGAAATTAAAATTGATGCTGTCACAGGAGAAATCTTCCAAACTAAAGAAGGACATTAATATTTTGCTATAGGACTAAGAATACCTAACCTAACTAGTAGGCTAGGTATTTTTCATTAGTAAAGGAAATGATTGTCATAGTGTTGCAATCGGCGAACAAATGAGTTTCTAACGACATCATGAATCATTTTCTAGTAGTACATTTTTACACACTGTGTTAGTATTAATCATAGAATAGGTATTGATTTTATGTGGCAATGTAGAAGAAGAATGGAGGGAATAGGATGACAGAGTTACATATGTATTTAGGATATTTGATGGCATGGACTATATACCAATTATGGTCTATTCACAGATGGATAAAATCGGAGTCAAAAGAGGAAAAAGCTGAGAATGCGGGGCATGCATTGGAGGAGGTTTTAAACTTTATTTCTCCTAAGGCAGTGGCTGGTTTGGCCATGAGTGGAATCATTTTTACAGGGGCTGCAGATGTGTTAGGAATTTTGTTAGTGAAAGGCTTCATACGTGATCCTCACTGGTTAGATAATTTACTACTAGGTCTCGTTTGTGTAAGTATTATAGTGGGAATTCGTTCTGCCATTGTAGCGTATCGTATTGTCCTAAGTGCATCTAATTCTCGCCAACCAGACCTCTTTTTAGTGCGCCATGAACGATTATTTAAAAAGAGTCCTATGGACCTAGAGAGCATAGTAAATCGTACATTACATATCCTATATGCAGGATTTGCTATCTATACAATGGTCATTCTGTTACAATTATTACATATTTTATAAGATAACTACTCATCATATATGTATAGTATATTAGAAAAAATAAATAGAATTTGTTATAATTACATTGATTACATTGAATGTGAAGAGGTGCAGAAGAATGGAATATCCTGTACGTTAAATATAAGAAAGGCATATATGATGAAAGCAAAAAATAATACTTTTGTTTCACAACAAGAATCAGAAGCCATTGAAGTATTAAAAAGTTCTTATAATGAATTGATTTATCCATCTAAATCGTTTGGAGTTACGGCTATTAACTCTATTGAGGCTAAAGCAAAACTATGGGGCTTGGATCCAGTGCCGGCAAAAGAGGCGCGAGTGTTGGAGCTAGGTTGCTCCATGGGAGGCAATATTATAGGACAAGCCGTATATCATCCAAAGGCATCTTTTATAGGTGTAGATCTTAGCACATCTCAAATCGAAATTGGCAATGAAATTATTAAGTTTATGGAACTAGATAATATTACATTGTTAGAAAAAGATATCATGACCATTGATAAAAGTTTTGGTACTTTTGATTACATTATTGTGCATGGCATTTGGTCTTGGGTACCGGATGTGGTGAAAGATAAAATTTTAGAGATTTGTAATGTTAACCTTTCAGAACGAGGGGTTGCTTATGTATCTTATAATGTATATCCGGGATGGAATCGATTAAATCAAGTTCGAGAAATGATGAAATTTGCTACTCGATATGATGAAGATTTAGATTTATTATCACGTACAGAAAAAGCTGTAGTATTTGTGCGCCATATAACTGAACTTATTAAAAATTCTAAAGAAGTTGTTCCTAAACAAGGATGGAAAGTGGATTCATTTGATTCGGCGTTGGATCATAAATTGTATTATATCGCGCATGAATATCTGGAACCTATTAACGATCCTGTATATATAACGGAGTTCATTAATAGAGCGAAAGAACATCGATTGACCTACGTAGCAGATACAGATTTTCAATTATCGGCTATTACTTGGATGAAACCAGAGCGTGCAGAACTGATTAGAAATTTATCGGGTGGTGACTGGAATACAAAGGAACAAATTTTAGATTTCTATTATGATACGCAGTTCCGTCGTTCTCTGTTATGTCATGCATCACAAGCTCATAGACTGCGTCACCATGAAGAATTTTTACTCGCTTCTTTGGATAGTATTTTCTTTAGAGCTACGAATAAAGCAGATACCCTTATAGACTCTACAAACCCTGTAGAGCAATCTATTGTTAACTTATGTCGTGCAGGAAAAACCTTCTCCATAGAAGATTGTAAATCTGGAATAGAACAATTGAGGCTAGGTTTAGAATATCATGAGATAGATGTATATAGTATGATAATTCGATTCCTTTTATGTGGAATTATAGGGGCTACATCGGAAGCAAGAGAGTGTAATGCTTTTATAGAAGGAGTATCCACGGTATCTAAAGAACTGGCAAATTATGTTCAAACAGTGGTTGACCGTGGAGGAAAGGATTTTATCAACGTATCTGATTTGTATAATGATAGCATTGATGGTCTTAACTCTGGACATGTATTGATGATGAAATCATTAGAAACTCCAAAAACACGAGAAGAGTTATATACGATTGCAGATGATATTTTAGCAGTGAATGAAACTTTGCCATCTGGAGAACTAGTGCCTAAACAGGGTCGTACAGTAGTGGATGGTATATTACATGATCTGGGTGAACTTTGTTTCCTTAATAATGGATGATAAGATAGGTGCAGAGAGCGTAAGAAAAAAGCAATTTAGACATAAAAAAGGGAAATAGCGGAAGCTATTTCCCTTTTTTGGTATGGGCATATTGATTATTTTAAATTTTTTAGTAAGGCTAATAAGAATGTAGATACGGTTGTTAATGCCGGCAAGTGTAATCGTTCTTTTGGTGTATGTGCCCCTAGAATAGTTGGGCCAAAGCTAATCATTTGTGTATGTGGTAATTGAGCTTTTAAGAGACCACATTCAAGACCAGCATGGACGGCTGTTACATGTGGCTTAACACCGATAAGGTCTTCATAGATAGTAATAGCCTGTTCTTCTAATTGGCTGCCTCGTTCGTACTCCCAAGCAGGATAACGACCTTGTTCAGACGCGTTAAATCCATGGGTATTGGCTAATGTTATAATGCGATCTCGAAGATATGTTAGTTGACTCATAGTTAAGCTACGTACAGAAATCAATACATCTACTTGTGTACCATGATCTTCAACGATAGCAATATTATTACTTGTATCCACAAGACCTTCTAACTTTTTGCTCATACCGAACACACCATGTGGAGCTAAGTATAAGAATTGTAGAAGTGCTTGTGCTTGCGTATCTCCATAGATAGTAGAAGGAGGATCACAAGGACTGATCGTCACCTCTAAATTTGGATCTTGTGGAGATAATTCGTGACGAATGATAGTAGTATTGGATTGGATATGGGCTTGTAATGCGGCTGCGTCGGAGTTTTGGCAAAGAATGATTGCTTCTGCAGAACGAGGAATTGCATTATGTTTAGATCCACCTATAAAACGGCTGATAGAGATAGGGGTTTCCCGATGGGCTTCTAGTAATAGTCTTGCTAAAATAGTGATAGCATTACCCAATTGTTCTCCAATTTCAATACCAGAATGACCACCATGTAATCCCTCTACAGAAATACGGAAGGATGATAATCCATTAGGTGTTGGTATCATCTCTGTTGGCAATGTAAGGTCTAAGCGACAGCCACCGGCACAAGCAACGATAAATTCATGTTCTTGTTCTGTATCAATATTGAGTAAATACTTGCCGTGTAGTTTTTCTCCTTTCACAGCCATAGCGCCATTCATACCTGTTTCTTCGTTCGTTGTGAATAAGCATTCCAATGGACCATGAGGGATAGATATATCATCTAGAACAGCTAATGCCATTGCTACAGCAATCCCATTATCGGCCCCTAACGTAGTTTCATTGGCGTGTAACCACTCTCCATCTTCGATGAGTTCAATTGGATCCTTGGTAAAATCATGTGAAGATGTAGCAGATTTTTCAGCTACCATATCGATATGACCTTGTATGATAATAGGTGGATGACTTTCATAACCAGGAGTAGCATTCGCACGAATGATAACGTTTAGTTCTTCATCACGTTCTACTTCATAGCCTCTATCGTTTGCAAATTGTAGTAGAAAATCGCTAATGCCCTGTTCATTGCCAGATTCACGAGGAATTTGGCTGATTTCTCGGAACCAATGCAATACGTTGGATGTATAATTAGTATCTGTCATAATAGTACCTTTCTTAAGGATAAAATGTAATTATTAATATATTAACTATACTCCTTTCATCGTAGAGGGTCAATATATAAAAGGGAAGATAAAGGTATAGATATATAGGGGCTTTTCTGATGAAATAGGAGGAAAAAGAATGATATAATAGGAGTAATGATTTTCAAGGAGGTTTCTATATGAAAGATAAAAAGATTGTCATAATAGGGACAGGAGGCACAATTGCTGGCAAGGGTCAGGGTGCTAGTGCATTAACAGAATATACAGCAGGATCTATAGGTGTAGATGAACTCATACAAGCAGTGCCTGGATTAGAGGACTATGGTCCTTTTGAAAGTGTGCAATTTTCGAATATTGATAGTTCAGAAATGAGTCCCTACCGTTGGGTACGTTTGGCCGTACTCATTAATGAAGTAGCTAGCCGAGAAGATGTAGGGGGGATCGTAATTACTCATGGTACTGACACGATGGAAGAAACCGCCTATTTCTTGCAATTGACGGTAGGTACGGATATACCTGTTGTGATGACTGGGTCTATGCGCCCAGCTACGGCATTGAGTGCGGATGGACCAGTTAATTTGTTACAAGCCGTGCAAGTAGCTCGTAGTACAAGTGCCATAGGGCAAGGTGTACTGGTAGTCATGAATGGGTATATTGATAGTGCTCGAGATGTGGCAAAGTTACATACTACAGATGTGGCAACATTTGGAAATGCACAATGGGGACATATGGGATGTGTACAAGATGGAAAAGCTTATTTCTACTACAGCCCGTGTCGACGTCATAGTAAGTACAGTGAGTTTGTTCTTCGGGAAGAAGTAAAATTGCCTTCAGTGGGAATTGTCAATCTCTATGGAGGGATGGATACAGAAATTATAAAAATGGTAGCTAGCTGCTCACAAGGATTGGTCATCGGTGGTTTTGGAAATGGTACATTGCCACAAGGTGTGCTTGATGTATTGCATACCATAGAGGTACCGAAGGTACGCGCTTCACGAATTGGGAATGGTATTGTATCGAGCCAGTCATCGGATGTAAAAGAGGGACTTATCGTCAGCGATTCCTTATCACCTGTGAAAGCTAGAATACTATTAATGCTAGCTCTACAACAAAAACGGAGACGAGAAGAATTGAAAGCAATCTTTGAAACCTACTAAATGGTCACCTATTGTGCCAAGTAGTCTATGGTGGGCATCATTTAATTACATAAAGGAAGAGCACGGCATATTCCTTTGCAAAGGGTATTTCATATTGTTTGTTTAGGAACAGACCGTGCTCTTTTTATGTTTATAATAGTTAGTGTTTATAAGGTTAAGGTATTTCCATTTTCTATGGCTTTTTCAATGGCAGATCGGACAGCTTTTGCCAAAGTGTCTCCAAACTGGGAGAAAGTACCTACGTCTGAGAGGAGTTCTCCGTTAGGGTCTATAGTCATAATGACGCCATCTGTAGATGTCCCCGTAGCTGGAAGATCTGTGAGGATGCTATGTATGCCTAATGACTGAAGGGCTACAGTCTTTGCCTCTGTAATGGTGATGAGTGCTTTTGTTAAGGCTCCATCGGTGAGGGCACAATTGGTAAATACTAACAAATTAATAGTGCCAGCGCTGTGAAAGGATCCATCTTGTTCATAGTATGTATACCCATCGCCGGCTCGGTGTGCAGTTTGTTCTGTGCCGGCTGTGGCGATGACTTCTACGATAATGGAACCTTCTGCTTGGCAGACATATGCGTGGCGATTCATAGAGGCACTGGTTAAGAGGGCCGTACAGAAATGGATTGGCAAGTCTAAGTGTACACACTCTTTAGCTAAATAAGCAGAAGTAGAGCCACCAGGTAGTTCGTGTTCATTTTCAACGAAAAAAGTTAATTGTTGGTTACGCACAGCCATGACATGGTGTAAGCCTCCGTTAAACGGGCTAGTACTAATGGCGTAAAAAGGCATATCATAGGTAATAGTGATTGCCGAACTATGGATGTTTACATAACCGCCACTACGTAGTGCCGCAGGGGCATGATAGAGATTTTGAGGGGTATGCATGAAGCCTCCTATGATGTCTATATGATAGTTAAATGAATGTATAATAGTGAGTTATAATACTCATGAATGTTCTATATGGCACTTTTAAAAGATATATATCCATAGAGGGTATCCTTTATGGATATATGTTAGGGATCTACTAAAGGGGATAGATTTATGTATCTAAATTATCTAATAGGGCTGTGAAATGTTCTACGACTCTTTTTCGTATAAATGAAGGTTCTAGAACAGTAACCATAAGACTTAGGGAAAGCACCTTTTGATAGATATCTTCTTCGTCAAAAGGGTAGTAAGTAATGGTTAAGTTATAAGTGTGATCTTGCAATTCATCTTCATCATCTATGATAGTTTCTACTAAAGTAGTTTCTTTTGTGTAGTCTGCAAACAAATGATAGGCACGTTCTAGTGCATTCTTGTCATTTGTTACCCGTAGTTGTAAGGTTTGTGCTTGCTCCTTCAATAATTGCTCTAATACAGTATATCGATTTATAATCGGGGATTCTTCTTCCACAGTCATAATTTGAATCTCTTTCACAGGAATATAACTATATTCTCGTTCATTGCATAAGCCGATGAGATAGTACTCTTCCGTATTAGCGTAGTAGCGCAAATGACAAGGTGTAATAACAGAGACTTGTCCATCTGCTGTTGTGATTGCAATCCTATGCGTGCCTTCAATAATCGTGCGGTATACCCTGTGAACGATGTCTAGGGTATGTGGATCCGTGAGAAATATGGTGCGTGTGGATGCAAAGTTTTCTTGTATTGTTTTAAAAGCATCGTAAAAGGGGTGCTCTTCTATGGCTTGATGTAGCTTATCCCGTATTTGTGCAGATAGGAAGGGAAATGTACGTTCATCATGGATACATAGATATAGGGCTAGAATTTCTCGGTCCGTCAGTATATAGGGGGTAGGTAAGTGGGGAATAAAGAGAGGTTCTACTGTATTAGGAGTCTCTCCAGGCATGAAAAATAACTCGATAATTTTTGCTGCCATTTCAGAGGCACTGCCATTATCCATAGAATGCTGATAATCTTGTAGTAACCAAGCAGTGATTTCTCTAGGATCTAATTGATTATACTCAACACCTAGGTCGTCACAATTGATTCGATCCATATAGATAAAGTGAAGCAGTTGGATGAGTCGTATGTAATAAAAGGTATAGGCCCCCACAGAGGTGTGTTCAGAGTTCATATATCGTTGAAGGAATGGATTAGGATTCATAATGAGATAAAATGCTCCTTACTCTAGTTAATGCAAGATCTTTTAGTTTTTGGATGTAGTCTATATTTGGCATATCTTCTGTAATTTCTTCCCCACTGGAAGTCACAAAATGGAGATAAGGTCCCAATTGATATAATAATGGTAATAAGGAGGTTGTTTCCATGTATATGACTTTTACAAGGAATGGGTATCTATTTGCACCGTCTTGTGGGATACACTCCATGGATATCCGTTGTGTACAGAATTGATGTAGTGTACGCTGTAATTGGTTCCAATCTTTAGCAGGGCAAGTATGAAATGCTATGTAGACAATATGAGGAGTACGAGTTTTACTCTGTTTTCGAGAAAGAGGTGTAACAGGTGACGTAGTAATGCTTTGCACAGAATCTAATGACATTGGTGACATAGGACGGTTATGTTTGCTTGTACCATATATGTACTCTCTAGAATCATAGAGAGACTCTTCTAATTGATCGATGTAGTTGAGAGTTTTTGTAGTAGCTAGTTTTGATGTGTGTTTTGGATTACCCCGATTAATTGATGTAATCGTACACCATGTATTCATACTAGCTAAGACGGCTAATCGTTTATCATCTAACAATGTTTTGAAAGGAGGAATTTGGCGCACTAGGATAGGAGAGGGTTGCTCAGGAGATCTCTCTAGAGGCATATCGCTTAATATATCTTCTGGAGCAGTGCCCTCTTCTAATGTAATTAACCCCAATTTGAACTGTAAATAATGAGCATAGGAAGAGATGGGGGAAATGTATTTTTGAAAGTCCAAAGCGTAGTGTAGTTCTTTTTGTTCATCCTCTGTGAGATTTGATGAAACGATCGGATTAGGTGTTAGGATATAGCCGTTTTTTAATGTAGGATGAGAGGCTAATAGACCTAATGCATATAATGTAGAGGAGGCACTATCAAACAGCTGTGTAGTATTAATTTTGGATTCCGTTGTTTCATCTTGGGTGATTAAAATTTCTTCGTTAATAGCGTTTAAGTATCGTTTTAAATTACCTTCTTCTAAGACACTATCATCTTTTACGGTAAAACGGTCATCTTTTGCATAATAGTGTAGAGGATGTTGTAACCCATTTTGATAGACTTCAGAACTAGACTCATCATGGCATATATCCTTAGTGGCGATTAAATGATATAAGTATAGACTGCGTCGAATGTCCGTAGGCAGCATTTTGCGCACGGTATGAGCAAAGGCTAACGGATTTAGATTATAAGGAGAATAACTAAGACCAGGTAATGTTAATAACTTGGCGCGACCGTAGGAAAACTCATAGAGGGATTGGGGTGACAAAGCATCCATAAAAAAGTGAGCTTGTTTTGTCTTTTCTTGATAGGACGTACCTTTAAAAGGGTGGAAATCTTTGTCGGCACTTTTGTAGACTCCACCTTTGGCGATTAAGTCTAAAAAACTATAAAAACGGGACTCTGTTTCATCGCTGGTGGCAAAAAAGTTTGTGTTTGCAGCCATAAAGGCTCCTTTCTATAGGGGCATACAACTTGGTTATGCATGATATAGCATGCTTTTATCTATAGTTATAGTATCATAAAAGGAGAGGAGGAGCACATTATTTTTAATCATACTTTGAAATTCTATCTATCTATAGAATTAATTATCGGGACTTTTGTAAAAGGAGGTAACCAAGTTTGAGTATAATGTGTTCATGAGGTACGACGAAAGGAGATGAGACAATGGAATTAGAAGTGTATGTAGAGTGGTAATATAGGGCGTTGTTAAAGGTATAAAAAGGTGGTGATATGATGAGTTTATATTTGTTGTTAGTACTATAATAATAAACATGTAACAGTGTGAAATATGTGTTAGAAAAGGAGAAATAGTATGTTAGAAATACAATATGTATGTGAACCCTGGTTTGTACAAGATGAAGAAGGATATTGGGTTGAATTGTTAGATGATGAATATTGGGAAGGTATGGTAGGGGCATAAGCATAAGATAATTAACTATCGGGACTTTTGTAAAAGGAGGTAACCTAGTTCAAGTATAATGTGTTCATGAGGTACGACGAAAGGAGATGAGACAATGGAATTAGAAGTATATATAGAATGGTAAGTGTAATAGAAGTGTAATGTATGTAGGAAAATAAGAAAGGAGTTAATACTATGGATTTTGAAATAGAAGTATATATAGAATGGTAAGAATAGGTGAATGAGGTTTAGGGATGTAGATAAAGGTGGTGATAGAATGA
This sequence comes from uncultured Veillonella sp., assembly GCA_963523985.1. GTDB lineage: Bacteria > Bacillota > Negativicutes > Veillonellales > Veillonellaceae > F0422. The sequence continues at coordinate 26,170 of CAUREE010000012.1, read as the reverse complement.
GTTTGTATGTATTATTGCTGTAATTGTGTGTGGAATGTATTATAAAGTATGGAAAAAGGAGGATATTATGTATATAGACGTATTTGCTTCGGCAGAAATATATGATCCATATCAATAATTAAGGTGTGTAAAAAGTAGGAGATAGTATGATGATGTATAGACGGAAACGAAAGTGTAGATAGCTCATTACCGTAATGGCGGTAATGAGCTTTTTTTTGTATAATGAAGGTAGAAGGTCAAGGAGGAGTGCACGATGAAAGAAAGTCATTTTTTTGCTCTTTTAGGGCGTATGAAATATATTCAACGTTGGAGCTTGATGCGCAATACAGAAGTAGAAAACTTACAAGGTCATAGTTTAGAAACTGCTATGATTGCACACCAATTAGGTGTACTTCGAAATATCTATTTTGATGGTAACATAGATGTGAATCGATTAGCTGTACTGGCCATGTATCATGATGTGAGTGAAGTATTCACAGGAGATATGCCAACGCCGGTGAAATATTTTAACCCGAAGCTACGAGCTCTTTACGGGGAAGTGGAACAATTGGCCAATGAAACTTTATGGCGTACATTACCAGAATCGGTGCAACCAGCCTATGAGGAAGCTTTAGTATCTGTGCCAGAGGAATACGAAGTACTACTAAAAGCCGCCGATACCTTGTCAGCATTTATGAAATGCGTCACAGAAAAAGCAGCTGGTAATAATGAGTTCAATGCGGCTTATGATACGATTTACGAACGATTAGTACAGATGCAATTACCAGAGGTAGATTTATTTTTGAAAGTGTATGTGCCTAGCTTGACGAAGTCTTTAGATGAAATGAATGTATCCTTTGCAAAACGATAGATAGTTTTATAGATTGATATATTGACGTTGTTGCATGCTTTCACGTATACTAATACTATATGGATAATAACTAAGAAGAGGAAAAATCTTTTGAACGCATCACAGAGAGCATTGGGTTGGTGGAACAATGTATGTAGTAGGAAGAGGGTAGCCTCGGAGTTGGCATGGTGAACTAGAGTAAGTATGCCCGCTGATCAGCGTTAACGATAATGAGTGATTGCTACGGCAATAATCTAGGTGGTACCGCGGAAGTATAGACCCTTTCGTCCTAATGGACGAGGGGGTCTTTTTTGATATTTTGTAGGGGAAAACTATGGATTTAGTAAACTATATCGGAGAAACTAGTTCTTACGATAAAAAAGTACAACTAGAACGGCATAAACCTAAAAGTTGGCTAAAATCTGTTAGTGCATTTGCTAACTCAAAAGGTGGAGCGCTTATTTGGGGAATTGATGATGAAGATAGGCTTGTAGGCTTAGATGATGCAAAAGGTGATTCTGAGTTCATCAGTACAATGATTAAGACTAAACTAGATCCTACACCTAGAGTTAACTTGGAAATCATTAGAACTGATAATAAAGACATCATTATGTTACATGTGTATGAGGGAAACGAAACGCCCTATTATTATGTAGATAATGGGAATAGAATTGCCTTTATACGAGTAGGAAATGAAAGTGTTGTGGCTAGTAGCGTGCAACTAAATAGCCTTATTTTGCGTGGAATGAATAAAACATTTGACACCATATCAACAACAATTTCAATAGAAAGAGCAGCATTTTCTAAGTTAAAGTCAGTATATTTTCAGAGAATAGGAACTGATTTGCGAGATAATGATTTGTTGTCTTTTGGATTAGTAACTAGTGATCAGCACCTTACAAATGCGGGAGCTTTATTAGCTGATGAGCCATTGGTTCGTCAGTCAAGGGTGTTTGCCACGAGGTGGAATGGTCTTGATAAAACAAATGGTAGAGAAGAGGCGATTGATGATAAAGAGTTTGAAGGAAGTCTTTTGTTATTATTACAAAATAGTATAGACTTCATAAAAACGAATTCTAAAAAACGATGGAAAAAAGTTGATACCTATCGTGTGGAATATCCTGACTATCCTGAGAGAGCGATACAAGAAGTATTGGTGAATGCTTTGATTCATCGTGATTATGGTGAATTAGGGTCAGAAGTTCATATTGATATGTATGATGATAGATTAGAAATATATTCTCCTGGTGGCATGATGGATGGATCTTTTATTCAAGAATTAAATCTTTCAAATATTTCATCTAAGCGTAGAAATCCTATGATTGCTGATGTATTTAGTAGATTGCACTTAATGGAGCGACGAGGCAGTGGGCTAAAAAAGGTGCTGGATATCTATGAGTCACAAGAAGAATATGATACATCTTTACGACCAGAGTTTCGTTCTACTCAAACTTCTTTTTTTTCGGTGCTCAAGAATTTAAACTATGGATATGCTGAAAGAATGGCGGTAAAAAACGGCGATAAAAGGGTCATAAGCCTTGATATTAAGGGAAATGGATCCGATAGTGGCGATATAAGACAGGCGATAAATAATAATGAAAACGGCGATAAAAGGGCTATAAGCCTTGATATTAAGGGAAATGGATCCGATAGTGGCGATATAAGACCGGCAATAAATAATAATGAAAACGGCGATAAAATAACGATAAAAAATGAGCAAAAAAAGCAAATACTTGTTTTTGCTGAAATGAATCTATTCTTTAAGTCGAAGGATATCGCGGAATTGTTGGGGTTACAAGCATCGAGGGCAAGGTACTTATTACAGGAATTAGTGCAAGAAGGTAAAATTAAAGGAATTGGTAATAATAAAGGTAGAAAGTACCAATTAATAAAATAATTATGATATATTCAATACACAGGAGGACATATGAAAGAATATAAAAATTTAACAACTTACAATCCGAAGGAGATTGAACAACAATGGTACACATATTGGGAAGAGAAAGGGTACTTTCACGAAGAAGTAGATACTGAAAAAGAGCCGTTCAGTATTGTGTTACCGCCACCGAATGTAACTGGTCAATTGCACATGGGTCATGCCCTTGATAACACATTGCAAGATATTTTGATTCGTACGAAACGTATGCAAGGCTACAACGTGTTGTGGATGCCTGGTACAGACCATGCAGGGATTGCAACGCAAGTAAAAGTAGAAGAAAATATCATGAAAACGGAAGGGAAATCTCGTCATGATTTAGGTCGTGAAGAGTTCCTAAAACGCGTATGGGAATGGAAACAAGAATATGGTAACACCATCGTAAAACAAATCCGTAGTTTAGGTGCTTCTTGTGACTGGACGAGAGAGCGTTTTACCTTAGATGAAGGTTACCATGAGGCGGTATTAAAAGTATTCGTAGAGTTATACGAAAAAGGTTTAATCTATCGTGGAGAACGCATCACTAACTGGTGCCCTAATTGTTTGACAGCCTTATCCGATATTGAAGTAGAACACGAAGATGAAAATGGTCATTTATGGCACATCAAATATCCTGTTATTGGCGAAGAAGATACATTCTTAACCGTAGCTACCACACGTCCTGAAACGATGTTTGGTGACGTAGCCGTAGCGGTGAACCCTAATGATGAACGTTATGCGCACTTAGTAGGCAAAGAATTATTACTTCCATTTGTGAATCGTCACATCCCAATCATTGCCGATGAATATGTGGATCAATCTTTTGGTACTGGTTGCGTAAAAATTACGCCAGCTCATGATCCTAATGACTTTGAAATGGGACAACGCCACAACTTAGAAAGTATCGTGGTGATGAATCCAGATGGCACTATGAATGCAGGAGCAGGTCACTTTGTGAATATGCCACGTGAATTGGCTCGTAAACAAGTAGTAGCTGAATTAGAAGCACAAGGTTTATTAGAAAAAGTAGAAGACCATGGTCATAGCGTAGGTCATTGTTCTCGCTGTAATACAACGGTAGAACCTATGGTGTCGAAACAATGGTTCGTGTCTATGGAACCATTGGCAAAACCTGCGTTAGAAGTGGTGCGTGACAAATCTATTGAATTTGTACCAGAACGTTTTACTAAAACATATACCAACTGGTTAGAGTCTATTCGTGATTGGTGTATTTCTCGTCAATTATGGTGGGGTCATCGTATCCCAGCTTGGTACTGCCAAGAGTGTGGGGAAACGATCGTAACTACAGAAACATTGACAGAATGTCCACATTGCCATGGCAAGGTAGAACAAGATCCAGACGTATTAGATACTTGGTTCAGCTCTGCCTTATGGCCATTTGCTACAATGGGTTGGCCTGAGAATACTGAGGAAGTGAAACATTGGTACCCAACTAGTGTCATGGTAACAGGATACGATATCATCTTCTTCTGGGTAGCTCGTATGATTTTCATGGGCTTAGAATTTAAAGAAGAAATTCCTTTTAAACACGTATTTATTCATGGTTTAGTACGTGATAGCCAAGGTCGTAAAATGAGTAAATCCTTGGGCAATGGTATCAATCCATTAGAAGTCATCGAAGAATATGGTGCCGATGCGTTGCGTTTTACTTTGGTAACTGGCAATACACCGGGCAACGATATGCGTTTCTACATGGAACGTGTGGAAGCAAACCGTAACTTTGCCAACAAAATTTGGAATGCCTCTAAATTTGTATTGATGAACTTAGAAGGCTTTGATGAAAATTTCGTGCCAAGTGCAGACGATTACACATTGGCAGATAAATGGATTCTAGAAGAATACAATAAAACGGTTACTAATATTACGAATAACCTTGATAAATTTGAATTAGGAGAAGCGGCAAGCGCTGTGTATGATTTCATTTGGAATACCTATTGCGACTGGTACATTGAATTGGCAAAACCTCGCTTATACAACAAAGAAGGTGGCCGTGACCGTCAAACAGTACAATACTTATTGGTATCTATCCTTCGTCATATGCTGGAATTATTACATCCATTCATGCCATTCGTGACAGAACATATTTGGCAACACTTGCCCCATGAAGGGGAGAGCATCATGGTCGCTCCATGGCCGAGTACATTATCCATGGAAGGTTTCAGCTCTGCAGCGGCTCATATGAATGTAATGATGGACGGCATCAAAGGTATCCGTAACATGCGTGCAGAAATGAATGTACCAATGGGTAAACGCTCTGAAGTTATCTTAGTGCCGGCGACAGAAGAGTTGAAAGGTATCTTAGAAACGCATGGTGATTATTTCCATACATTAGGTTGGGCTGAAAAAGTGACGGTACTTTCACCAGAAGCACCAAAACCAGAAAATGCCACCGTAACAGTGGTGAACGGGTTAGAAGTGTACTTGTTGTTGAAAGATTTAATCGATGCTGATAAAGAAAAAGAGCGTATTGCCAAAGAACAAGCTATAGTAGTGAAAGAAATCGCTCGTTTAGAAGGCAAATTGAACAACCAAGGATTCTTAGCAAAAGCCCCTGAAGCGGTAGTAGCGAAAGAAAAAGAAAAATTAGAAGAGTACAAACAAAAACAACAAGCTTTGAACGAACGTGAAGAGTTCTTAAAAACATTAGCATAAGGAGATCCATCATGAATTATACGGAAGCGATTGCCTACCTAGAAGAGGTAGCCTCCTTTGGGATTCATCCAGGATTAGAACGGATTACGGCCTTATTAGAAGAGCTAGGAAATCCACAAAATACATATAAAACTATCCATGTAACGGGGACGAACGGGAAAGGATCCGTTTCCACCTATATTACCTATGGATTGTATATGAGCGGACTTCGTGTGGGGACATTTACGTCTCCGCACCTCCAATCCTATACGGAGCGCATGCGTGTAAACACAGCGGACATTACAGAAGAGGCCTTTGCTGATTTGATTGAACGTGTGAGCCATGCTGTGGAAGCTGTTATGGACCGTGGCGTAGAAGCACCCACACAATTTGAAATCTTAACAGCCGCAGCATTCTTGTTCTTCAAAGAACAAGGCGTAGACTACGCTGTTATCGAAGTGGGTTTAGGTGGATTACTAGATTCTACGAATGTAATCACTCCAGAAGTGGCAGTGATTACAAACGTGACCATTGACCATCAAGCGTACTGTGGAGATACTGTAGAGGAGATTGCCCGCCATAAAGCAGGAATTATCAAACAAGGTGTGCCTCTTGTAACGGCAGCCCAAGGAGGTGCCCTTGATGTGATTAAAGAAACGGCAAAATCCTTAGGCGTGAAATACCATGTATTCAACGAAGATTTTACCATCGATAGTCGTAGTGCGATGGCGATGGGCCAAATGATTACCATAAAAGACAAAGCAGGTCATAAAGACATGCTCTTCACATCTATGCATGGTATCCATCAAGCCTTGAACTTAGCTTGTGCAGCGCGGGTATTGCAAATCTTGAAAGACAAAGAACCAGCTGTGAGTGAGGAAACATATCGTGAAGGACTAGCTCGTGCTACATGGCCGGGTCGCTTTGAAACGTTTAAAGTCCATGGGCGAACCATCATTTTAGATGGAGCCCATAATGCAAGCGGGGCAGAAGCCTTTTCTATGACCTTTAATGAACGGTATCCAGAACAAGCGAAAACAGTGGTGCTATCGATTTTAGAAGATAAAGATATATCTACTATGGTCAGCTATTTAGTAGGGCAAAAGGACCGTGTGATTACGGTGCCAGCGCCAACGCCACGAGGTACTGATCCAGTGCAATTGGCGAAACAAATGCCCGTCCAAGCAGATCCTATGGAGACCATCCAAGCAGGCTTAGACTATGCTATGAAAACAACTAAGGAAGGCGATATCATCGTTGTAGTAGGATCCTTATACATTCTTGGTGACGTGCAACAATGGCTTGCCCAAGAAATGGGGCACTAATGGATGCCCTACGTAGACTATCTGTGGACCAATGGATAGTCTATCTACTATATGGAGCAACAGTGTGTATTCCTTTGTTACCCATAGGAGGCAATGTTCTCGTCCTTGTGGCGGGATTACTGGCATTACTATTCGATAGGCAACGATTTTCTGGAACTTTACATTGGTTACAATGGGCAGTACTGGCGTTTATTCTCTGGACAGGCATTTCCATTGTTAATTCTATGAATGTCCCATGGTCGGCTATGAGTTGGTTCTACCACATAGGGATGTATGGCAGTATCTATTGGCTAATGACATACTATATAGACAATGAAATGCGGCAGAAAACATTTTTGTCATTATTTTGTATCACAGGAGTTCTTGTGTGCATAGGTGCGGGGTATCAGTATTTTTACATGACTCCAGAGCATATCCATGAATGGGTGGATAATGTCCATTTCCCAGGACTCATGCGGCGCATGTATGGAACGTTACAAAATCCTAATTTGTTAGGAGAATACTTACTTTTTACCATTTCCATTGGTGGATTAGGTGCTATGCAAGTATTGAAAGCAAAAGACTGGAAACGTTCTGCTATGATGGCGCTCTTTATGGCAGTTATGTTATTGTGCTTAGTTCTTACCTATTCCCGTGGCATGTGGCTTAGCTTGGCGGTAGCTGTTTTTGTAGCCGGCATCTGTGTAGATCGTAGGCTATTATATACGTTATTGGTGGTTCCCTTGGTGCTATTCTTTTACCATGGGGAAGTATCCGGTCGATTGTGGTCTCTCTTTAGTGGGCAAGATACATCGGTTATGCTTCGGTGGGCATTGTGGGATAGTACTATGTACATGATAGAAGATTTTCCTATCTTTGGGATTGGTTGGGATGCGTTTTGGATGACCTATCCAGACTATAACTATTTTATCCAAGATCCAACGGTGATTATCTATCATGCCCATAATTTATATTTACAAGTGGCAGCAGAAACGGGCCCTGTTTCTCTATGCTTATTTTTGGCAATTTTGCTAGGTCATAGCAGAAATGTACAAAAGCAAAAGCGCCTTGCTCTTCCCTTACGCTATGGTATGACGTTACTAGCTGTAGTTGTATTGGTAAGTGGTCTTTTTGATCATACTTTGTATAGCCAACAGGTGAGTTTAGTGTTATGGCAACTTCTAGGGTTTGCTATGAGCATAATACGAAATACAACGGAATAAATTGAAATACAACGGAATAAATTGAAATACAACGGAATAAATTGAAATACAAGTATAGAGACGGTGGCATACTGTCTCTATATTTTTATATATCGTGATAGTATGTAGTAATCTATGTTAAGAATATATAGAAGGGCTGATATAGACAGAACCATATAAGTGGTTATGTGATACGAAAGCTGCTAGTTTGATTAGAAGCTAATAATGATATATAGCACAGTTAATATATAGGAGTTTCGGAATTGTGTATGTAAAATAACAAAATGGAATAAAAGCAAATAACTATTAGTTATGAATAATATAACGCATAGAAATGCATAAACATAAATAGAGAGTATGAGTAAGAAGTAAAATATCGAAAAAAGTTGTACTACACCAACATTTATAGATATAGGTAGATAAAGGGTATAACAAAAAGTTATACTCGCGTTGATTTTTTCGGTTCTGTATGCTTATTATGCATATATTTACATATATGGTTGACAATAACAAGAAAAATGAGTAGTATTTATGAGAATTAACAAATATCACACTTTGAGTAGATATTTAATCTAATATTTCTATAAAGAATTTTTTAACTTAAGAAATTCTTAGTAGAAATAAAAAATGAAAAGTGTGTGAATGTTAGATAGCTGAATAAGTCATTCAAACTAAAGGAGATGGTAGTATGATCGACATTTTAGATCGCGTGCAAGGTGCAGCGTTGCAAGCAAAAATTACTACAGCAGAAGAAGCGGCTAAATTGATTAATCCAGGAGACCATGTAGGTATCAGTGGTTTTACCCCATCTGGTTACCCTAAAGCAGTGCCATTGGCATTAGCAAAACGCATGGAAACTGAACCGTTCCAAATTGATCTTTGGACTGGCGCTTCCGTTGGTGATGAAGCAGATGGCGCATTAACTCGTGTGAACGGTATTCGTCGTCGTTTTCCATATCAAACTAACAATGATACTCGTAAAGCATTAAATAGCCAAAAAATGCGTTATATTGATATGCATCTTAGTCATATGGCGCAACAAATTCGCTATGGATTCTTTGGTGACACAGACGTGGCTATCATTGAAGCAGTTTGTGTACGTGAAGATGGTGGCATCGTGCCAAGTACTTCTGTAGGGAACTCCCCAACATTCGTAAGCCAAGCGAAAAAAGTGATAGTAGAAGTCAATGTATCCCAGCCAATGTCTTTGGTAGGTATGCATGATATTTATGAACCAAAAGATCCTCCATATCGTGAGCCATTCCCGATCAAGAAAGCCGGAGACAGAATTGGTACTGAATATATTCCGTGTGACCCTGCAAAAATCGTAGCCATCGTTCCATGTGATGTACCAGATACAACTCGTCCACTAGCACCAATCGATGATGATGCAAAAGCGATGAGCCAACATTTGATTAACTTCTTCCAAGAAGAGGTAAAAGCAGGACGTCTACCTGAAAACTTATTACCATTACAATCTGGTGTAGGTTCTGTAGCAAATGCTGTTGTGTCTGGCTTGGCTGAAGGTCCTTTCACAAATCTATCCATTTTCACAGAAGTTATTCAAGATGGTATGTTGGACTTAATTGATGCAGGTAAAGTAACAGATTGCTCTGGTACAGCATTGTCCCCATCTCCAGATGGATTGAAACGCTTCTACGCTAATATTGACAAATATAGCAAACATATTCTTTTGCGTCCGCAAGAGATTTCCAATAACCCTGGCTTAGCTCGTAGACTTGGTGTTATCACTATGAATACAGCTATCGAATTCGATATCTTCGGTAATGTAAACTCTACTCATATCATGGGTAGCAAAATGATGAATGGTATCGGTGGTTCCGGGGACTTCACTCGAAATGGTTATATCTCCATTTTCTGTACGAACTCTGTAGCAAAAGGCGGAGACATCAGTTCTATCGTTCCTTTTGTATCTCACATTGACCATACAGAACATGATGTACAAGTATTCTGTACAGAACAAGGTATTGCCGATGTTCGTGGTTTGGCTCCAATTGAAAGAGCATACAAAATCATTGAAAACTGTGCTCACCCAGACTACAAACAAGAATTATTAGATTACCTCGAAAGAGCTATTGAAAAGACAAATGGCGCCCATACACCTATCTTATTAGATGAAGCTCTTTCTTGGCATAAACGCTTCACTGAAACAGGAAGCATGAAAAAACAAGGTTAATTTTTTAGGAGGATGATGACATGGCTAATGACAACTTAAAAGCCAAACTTGCTGAATACGAAGCAGCGTACGCTAAAAACTGTGAGAAAGTACCTGCACGTCAAAACTTACCAGAACAACCGGTATACACACCGCTTGATTTAGAAGGTTTTGATTATGAACGTGATCTTGGATTCCCAGGGTTCTATCCTTATACTCGTGGCGTACAACCTACTATGTACCGTGGCCGTTTCTGGACAATGCGTATGTATGCTGGTTTCGCAACTGCTGAAGAGTCCAACAAACGTTACCGTTACTTAATCGAGTCCGGTGCAACTGGTCTTTCTTGCGCATTCGACTTACCAACACAAATCGGTTATGACTCCGACGACGCTATGGCTGAAGGCGAAGTTGGTAAAGTAGGTGTTGCGATTGACTCCTTAAAAGATATGGAAATCTTGTTCCAAGGTATCGACTTAGGTAAAGTTTCCACTTCTATGACAATCAATGCTCCTGCATCTGTACTTCTTGCTATGTACATTGCAGTTGCTGAAAAACAAGGTGTGCCTTCCACTGAACTTCGCGGTACAATTCAAAATGATATTTTGAAAGAGTACGCAGCTCGCGGAACTTACATCTTCCCTCCAAAACCATCCATGCGTTTGATCACTAATATTTTCGAATATTGCTCTCAATATGTGCCAAAATGGAATACTATCTCCATCTCCGGTTACCATATTCGTGAAGCTGGTTCCACTGCTGCGCAAGAAATCGCTTTCACAATTGCTGATGGTATTGCATACATCGAAGCAGCTCTTAAAGCTGGCTTAGAAGTTGACGATTTCGCAGGTCGTTTATCCTTCTTCTGGAACGCACATAACAACGTATTAGAAGAAGTTGCTAAATTCCGTGCATCCCGTCGTCTATGGGCACATATCTTGAAAGAACGTTTTGGTGCTAAAAAACCTAAATCCATGATGTTACGTGTACATACTCAAACAGCTGGTTCCATGTTGACTGCACAACAAGTTGACAACAACATCGTTCGTGTTGCTCTTCAAACTGCAGCTGCTGTAATGGGTGGTACTCAATCCTTACATACTAACTCTCGTGATGAAGCATTGGCTCTTCCAACTGAAGCATCTGTACAAATCGCTCTTCGTACTCAACAAATCGTTGCTTACGAATCCGGTTTAGCTGACGTAGTTGACCCATTGGGCGGTTCCTACTATGTAGAAGCTATGACTAATGCTATTTACGAAGAAGCTAAAGCATACATCCAAAAAATCGATGAAATGGGTGGCGCTGTTGAAGCTATCGAAAAAGGTTACATCCAAAAAGAAATCCAAGAGTCTGCTTATAAATGGCAAATGGAAGTGGAATCTGGCCTTCGTACAATCGTAGGTGTTAACAAATTCCAAGTAGAAGAAAAACCAGTTGAAGGTCTTCTTCGTATCGATGCTTCTGTAGGTATCAACCAATCCAAGAAAACACAACAAGTTCGTGCAGACCGCGATCAAGCAGCAGTTGATGCAGCATTAGCAGCATTAAAAGCTGGTGCAGAAGATGAATCTGTAAACTTGATGCCATTAATCTTGGCTGCCGTTAAAACATATGCTACATTAGGTGAAATTTGTAACGTATTGCGCGGCGTATTCGGTGAATACCAAGCTCATTCCACACTATAATTAATCGAACCTATTTGGAGGTATAACATCATGGCAGAAAAACGTATCAGAGTAATCGTAGCAAAACCAGGTCTTGATGGTCATGACCGTGGTGCAAAAGTAGTAGCACGCGCACTTCGCGATGCTGGTTTCGAAGTTATCTACACAGGTCTTCGTCAAACTCCAGAACAAATCGTTGAAGCAGCTCTTTCTGAAGACGTTAACGTAGTTGCGTTATCTCTTCTTTCTGGAGCACACAACACATTGTTCCCTAAAATCGTTGAAATGTTGAAAGAAAAAGGCATGGGCGATGTATTAGTAGTTGGTGGTGGCGTTATTCCTGACGCTGATATCCCTGGCTTAAAAGAAGCTGGCGTATCCGCAGTGTTCACACCAGGCACTCCAACAGCTGATGTTATTGAGTTCATCAAAGCTAACGTAAAATAATATACTTGGGCTAGGCTCGGGCAAGAATGTTCGAGCCTAGACGTATATATAATTGGGACGGTGACAATATGGATTTAATTAAAGAACTACTAGAAGGTTCTCGTCTTGCCTTGGCTCGGTCCATCACGGCTGTAGAAAATGAATACGATAATGCTATCGATATCATGAAAGCCATCTATCCACGTACTGGTAAGGCTCGTATCTTGGGTATCACAGGTGCTCCAGGAGCGGGTAAAAGTACATTGACAGATAAGGTTGTTAAGCATTATTTAGAACAAGGTAAGAGAATCGGCATCGTTGCTGTTGACCCAACCAGTCCATTTTCAGGTGGTGCCATCTTAGGTGATCGTATTCGAATGAATGATTTAACATTGAATGAAAATGTTTTTATTCGAAGTATGGGTACTCGTGGCAGCCTAGGTGGATTATCTAAAAAAACAGCAGATGTTGTTAAATTAATGGATGCATTTGGCATGGATCTTGTTATCATCGAAACAGTAGGTGTTGGACAATCCGAAGTAGATATCGTTAAAAATGCAGATACTACATTGGTTGTATTGGTACCAGGTTTAGGTGATGATATCCAAGCTATCAAAGCAGGTATTTTAGAGATTGGTGATGTATTCGCTATCAATAAAGCGGACCGCGATGGCTGTGATAAGCTAAATGTTGAAATTGAAATGATGCTAGACCTAGATTCTCGTGAACTTGATTGGAGACCACCAATTAAGAGAACTATCGCTAGTAAAGATGAAGGTGTTGATGAATTAGTGGAAGCTCTAGACGAACACTTTGAATATCTTGAAGATAGTGGAGAATTAGCTGCTCGCCGTGCAGAACGCACACATGACGAGTTAGTGGCTATGATCAATGAACAAATTATGCGCTATGTTCATGAACATGTTATTGAAAGTGACGCGTTCAAACAAGATGTAGCAACAGTCAATAACAGAACGAATGACCCTTATAGTGTTGTTAACTCGGTATTAGAAAAGTCCTTAAAAAGATAAGGAAAAGAATGAAAAAAATCTAATATCGTGGTATCATATAAGTAATCGAAAGGTGATGTATATCACTTTCGAGTTGCAGCTCATTTGAAAGGAGAGTTATTATGGCATTCAAAGTATTACAAGTAGACCACATCGGTATCGGTGTATCTGACTTAGCAGCAACAAAAGAATTTTATAAAAACGCACTTGGTATGGAACATCTACCAGAAGATGAAGTGGTTGAAGAACAAAAAGTAAAAGTAAGCTTCTTCCCTTGCGGTGATGCTGAACTTGAGTTCTTAGAATCTACAACTCCAGATGGCCCTATCGGTCGTTTTATCGAAAAAAATGGTGGCCGTAATGGTATCCAACACGTAGCACTTCGCGTTGATGACATCAAAGCAGCTATCGCTGATTTAAAAGCAAAAGGTGTTCAATTAATTGACGAAGAACCTCGCTATGGTGCTGGTGGATCTGCAATTGCATTCCTTCATCCAAAAGCTACTGGCGGCGTTTTATTAGAACTTTGCCAACGCATGAAATAATCAACTGTATCCGTAATAATCCTATGGAGGTGTAAAATGGCAACAGTTCAGGAAAAGATTGAATTATTGCACAAAAAACTGTCCACAGTAAAACAAGGTGGCGGTGAAAAACGCGTAGAAAAACAACACGCTAGTGGCAAATATACAGCTCGCGAGCGTATTGAAAAACTATTTGACGACAATAGTTTCGTGGAATTAGATCAATTTGTTAAACATCGTTGTGTTAACTTTGGTCAAGAGAAAAAAGAATTACCAGGTGAAGGCGTAGTAACTGGTTATGGTACTATCGACGGACGTTTGGTGTTTGCTTTTGCTCAAGACTTTACAGTAGAAGGTGGTTCCTTAGGGGAAATGCATGCTGCTAAAATAGTTAAAACACAGCGTATGGCAATGAAAATGGGTGCTCCTATTATCGGCATTAATGACTCCGGTGGAGCTCGTATTCAAGAAGCAGTAGACGCATTAGCTGGCTACGGTAAAATCTTCTTTGAAAACACTAATGCTTCTGGCGTTATCCCACAAATCTCTGTAATCATGGGACCATGTGCAGGTGGTGCGGTATACTCTCCAGCATTAACTGACTTCATTTACATGGTTAAACATACATCTCAAATGTTCATCACTGGACCAGCAGTTATTAAATCTGTAACAGCAGAAGAAGTAACAGCGGAAGATCTTGGCGGTGCAATGGCTCATAACAGTGTATCTGGTGTAGCTCACTTTGCAACTGAAAACGAAGATGATTGCTTAGCACAAATTCGTTACTTGTTGAGCTTCTTACCAAGCAACAACATGGAAGACACTCCATTAGTTGACACTGGTGATGACCCAGCTCGTGAAGATGAAGGTTTAAATACTTTACTTCCAGACAATCCAAATATGCCTTATGACATGTTCGATGTTATCCGTGCAACAGTCGATAATGGTGAATACTATGAAGTACAACCACACTATGCACAAAATATTATTACATGTTTCGCACGTTTTGCTGGACAAAGCGTAGGTATCATTGCTAACCAACCACGCGTAATGGCAGGTTGCTTAGACATCAATGCATCCGACAAATCTTCCCGCTTTATCCGTTTCTGTGATGCTTTCAACATCCCTGTTGTAAACTTCGTTGACGTACCGGGCTTCCTACCGGGCACAAACCAAGAATGGGGTGGCATTATTCGTCACGGTGCGAAAATGTTATATGCTTACTCTGAAGCAACAGTACCTAAAATTACTGTTATCACTCGTAAAGCATATGGTGGATCTTACCTTGCAATGTGTTCCCAAGATTTGGGTGCAGACCAAGTGTATGCATGGCCTACATCTGAAATCGCTGTAATGGGACCTGCTGGTGCAGCTAACATCATTTTCAAACGCGATGAAGATAAAGATGAAAAAACAGCTAAATATGTAGAAGAGTTCGCAACTCCATACAAAGCTGCTGAACGTGGATTCGTTGACGTAGTAATTGAACCTAAACATACTCGTCCTGCTATCATCAATGCATTAGCAATGTTGGCAAGTAAACGCGAAACCCGTGCTCCGAAAAAACACGGTAATATCCCTCTATAAGATATTAGGTAGAGGCATACTACACACTTTGCTTCTTGCATGATTCTACTATCATGGTTCTCTATTAATGAGGTGAAAGTATGACAGATAATCCGTGGCTAATTATGGCCATCAATATGACAATTGTATTCGCCGTTCTAATTTTATTAGGCGTGCTTATGCATATTATTTATCTAGTAGATCCTACAAAAAAAAAGTCAACTAAGGCTGAGGTAGCAGAGGTATCATCAGCCACAGCTCCTAGTGCGGTAACTACTACTAATCATGATGAAGTGGTTGCAGCCATCGTGGCAGCAGTATGTGCGATGGGATATTCCAAATCACAAATTGCTTCCGTAAGACCGATTGTGAGCACAGGTTGGAAATTGGACGGTAGAATGCTAGGTAGAAATGTAACCAGATAGTTTGGAGGAGAACTTAATGAATAAGACTACCAACGCACAAGCTGCTAACAAAGAGACAGAAGTAGTAGCGGCTATTGTCAGTGCTATCGTTGCTATGGGCTATTCGCAAAATCAAATTGCATCCATTCGCCCAGTAGTGTCTAATTCTTGGCGACTTGCTAGTCGTTTACAGGCCCTATAAGCTAATCTAAGCTTATGAAAAAGTTTCATTACAAATAGGTAATTCAGGAGGAAGTTATAATGAAAAAGTTCAATGTTACAGTAAACGGTACAGTTTATGAAGTAGAAGTAAATGAAGTTGGCGGCGCAGCTCCAGTTGCAGCACCTAAAGCAGCAGCTCCAGCTCCTAAAGCAGCTCCAGCAGCGGCTCCAGCTCCAGCAGCTTCCGCAGCTCCAGTACCAGCAGGTGCAGAAACAGTAAAATGCCCAATGCCTGGTAAAATTTTATCTGTAGCAGTTACAGCTGGTCAAGCAGTTAAAAAAGGTGATCTTCTTTGCATCTTAGAAGCTATGAAAATGCAAAATGAAATCTATGCGCCACATGATGCAACAGTAGCTGAAGTTCGTGTAGCAGCTAACCAAACTGTAGCAACTGGCGACGCTTTAGTTGTTTTAGGCTAATCATAACTTTATACTGCTTAAACTAAACCCTTCTATTACTAAAGGAGGAACTCCATATGGACGCTTTTCTTGTTGCACTCAACTCTGTTTGGGTGGATAGTGGTTTTATTAGTTTCACAATGGGTCATGGTATCATGATCCTTGTCGGAATTATCTTATTGTATTTAGCTTTTGCGAAAGGCTTTGAACCTCTATTATTGAGTCCAATCGCATTTGGATGTATTTTGGCTAACATTCCTAATAATGGTTTCCATGAAGGTGTAATGAACCTAATTGGCTTAGGGATTAAATACGAAATTTTCCCACCTCTTATCTTCCTAGGGGTAGGTGCTATGACTGACTTCGGTCCACTCATTGCAAATCCTAAAACATTATTATTAGGTGCAGCAGCTCAAATCGGCGTATTCGTGGCTCTTGGTGGAGCGATGATGGTTGGATTTACTGCTAAACAAGCAGCAGCTATCGGTATCATCGGTGGCGCTGACGGTCCTACATCCATCTACTTAGCTTCAAAATTAGCTCCTGAGTTATTAGGTGCTATCGCAGTAGCGGCATATTCCTATATGTCTCTCGTACCATTGATTCAACCTCCGGTTATGAAGTTATTTACAACTCAAAAAGACCGTGAAATTGTAATGGAACAGTTGCGTGAAGTGACACGTTTTGAAAAGGTTGTTTTCCCAGTTGTAGCTACCATTGCTATTTCCCTGTTATTGCCACCAATCACTTCTTTATTAGGCATGTTAATGCTTGGTAACTTATTCCGTGAATCTGGTGTAACAGCACGTTTAGCAGATACTTCTGAGAACGCCTTAATTAACACAGTAACAATTTTCTTAGCTACTGGTACTGGTCTTACTATGACAGCAGAGAGTTTCTTGAACTTAGAAACTATTAAAATTATCGTATTAGGCTTAATTGCCTTTATCGGTGGCACCGCTGGTGGTGTTATCTTCGGTAAATTAATGTGCTGGGCAGATGGTGGTAAAACAAATCCATTGATCGGCTCTGCAGGTGTATCTGCAGTACCAATGGCAGCCCGAGTATCCCAAGTGGTCGGCTCGCAAGCAAACCCAGCGAACTTCCTATTGATGCATGCGATGGGACCAAATGTGGCAGGTGTAATCGGTACTGCAGTAGCAGCCGGTACAATGCTTGCCATGTTGAAGTAACTTGTATATATCCCTAGGCATGGCTTGGCCTTGCCTAGGTGTATTACAATCATATACAGTATTTTACTGTAGCAGCGCTATACAAACACGTAAACTTTTTATTCACTTTTCTTCTTTATGAGGTGACGCCTATGATAGTATCAGACGAAATGAAGTTTTTCTTGTGTATTTGTATTGCGCTTTTTATTTTTTTTATCACTGCCCTTCTCATTGGAGAGGAACGAAAATCTAAATGGTTTCAAAAAAGAAAACGATATAGTTTTTTTCTTCGTCGTGGCTTACTTGGAGAATGGCTACACTTTGGTTACCCTTGTACTAAAGAAGGGTATGGGGTGACAGTGATGATGTTTATTCTTATTGGCCTTTCTTCCTATATTATATGCACTTATTTTTAATGTGCTTGTGGCCAATCTGAAATTCGCCCTTCAGGGAGGAGTTGATTCTTATGGATCCAGCTGTACTAACCTTAATTGTTTTAGGTATAATGGCGTTATTATTCGTAACAGAAATTATTCCACTCGCAATTACCTCTATCGGTGGTGCTATGGCACTTGGTTTATTAGGTGTAATTCCAATGAAACAAGTGTTTAGTGGTTTATCTGATAGTACAGTAGTGTTATTTGCAGGTATGTTTATCATTGGTGCTGCTTTATTCCACACAGGTTTAGCACAAAAAATTGGTATTTCTGTCGTAAATAAAGCAGGCAAAAGCGAAAATGCTCTTATGATTGCTTTAATGCTTGTAACAGCAGGTATGTCTTCTGTGCTTTCTAATACAGGTACGGCAGCAGCTTTGCTACCAGTGGTAATTGGTATTTGTGCATCTGCTAAAATTCCAGCATCTCGTCAATTGATGCCTATGGCATTTGCTGCAGGGATTGGTGGTATTATTACATTAGTAGGTACACCTCCTAACATCATTATTAATGGTGCTTTAGGCCAAGCAAAACTACCTCAATTCGGTTTCTTTGAATTTGCATGGATCGGTATTCCTTTGACGATTGCTTTCATGATTTATATGGTAACAATTGGTAAACATTTCTTGCCTAAACATGATGGTAATGCTGATGCTGAAGTAGAACAAGAAGTGGATGCTAGTGATATTTCTAATGACCCTAAGAAAATGTGGTACTCTGGTATTATATTATTAGGTGTTGTTGTATTTATGGCATTATCTGATCCATTGAAAGATATTGGTATTAATGTACCTCTTCATTTAGCCGCTATTGTAGGTGCAATTCTAGCAGTACTTGCAGGTTGTTTAAAAGAAAAACAGGCATATCAATCGATTGATTGGGTAACTATTTTCTTATTTGCAGGTATGATGCCGGTTGCATCGGCTATGAATGACTCTGGAGCGGGTAAGTTAATTGCTAATGCAGTAGTAGGTATTATGGGAGAGAATCCTAGTCCTTATTTTGCAACAGCTATATTATTCTTACTATCTTGTACATTGACACAATTTATGTCTAATACAGCGTCTTGTGCATTATTAGCTCCAATTGGTATTTCTATTGCTCAGGCAATGGGAGCAAGCCCTCATGCGGTCTTAATGGCAATTGGTGTGGCTGCATCTTGTGCATTTGCAACGCCGGTAGGTACACCACCTAATACTATCGTATTAACACCTGGTAACTATAAATTTATGGACTATGTGAAAGCCGGTACGCCATTAATCGTGGTATGCTTTATCGTGAGTCTTATCATTATTCCAATGGTATGGCCTTTCAATATGCCTTAATGTAAAGTATGTCATCTAGGTATAACATCAAATTAAATAAGTAATGACTGAGGACTGACATAGAATTGTGTTCCATCAATTCTGTAGTCAGTCCTTTTAGAATCTTTTATAGTATTGTTAGACATAGTTAATTAAATTATTGAATTCAGTAGAGCATTTGATTTTGTTTGGGTGTATAATAGAGTAATATATGTAGTATGCTATAGTAGTCTATTAGGAAATGATTGCATATACTTTTATAGCGTGGTACATTAGTAATACAATTAACAACCTAGATAGTTTAGGAGTTATTTTAATAGCTTAGTATATAGCAGTCTACTCTAGAGTTTATTTACTAAAATAAGAAGGTGAATGTGTGAGACCTACCTATGTAGAAATTGATACAGCACAAATACGAAGTAATTTACGGAAAATTAAAGATTGTTTGCCAGAGTGGTGTACGAGTACGGCCGTGGTGAAAGCAAATGCCTATGGACATGGTAGTGTCATGGTAGGACGTATTGCCGTAGAAGAGGGCTATGAGTCCTTAGCAGTAGCCTTCCCAGAAGAGGCTATTCCTTTGCGAGAAGCAGGTATAACGGTACCTATTTATTTATTAGGATTAACGTTGCCCCAATCGTTTGATTTAGTGATAGAAGGGAACTCTAGACCTGCTATTTGTGAATCCACAGATTTAGAAGCTTTAAATGAGTGTGCTCGTCGACATGAAACGATTGTAGAGTGTGCTATTGCTGTAGATACAGGTATGCATCGTATCGGTAGCAAGCCAGAGGATGTATTGAGATTTTTAGAAAAAGTAGAATCTTATGAATATTTACGAGTTGATGGATTTTTTTCTCACTTAGCAAATGGAGATGCAGCGGATCAGAGTCATGCTAATTCTCAGGTAGAAAAGTTTAGACATGTGGTGGAAACGATTCGTGCCCATCGGGATGAAGCATATCGATTTTCGTTAGCCAATAGTGCTGGCTTATTAGCGGTAAGAGATAGTCTATTTAATGATGCTCGGCCAGGTATCATTCAATATGGTATTATGCCATCTATGGATGTGCCTAATCGATTAGGGTTAAAACCTGCTTTAAGTTTATATAGTAAGGTAGTACATGTACAACATTTACCGGCAGGCTCATCGATTGGCTATGGCAGCACGTATACAACAATGGGGGAGGAAACGATTGCTACCATACCTGTAGGGTATGCCGATGGGTATCCTAGGGCGCTTTCTAACAAAGGCTCTGTGCTGATTCATGGTACACGTTGTCCCATTGTAGGACGTATCTGTATGGACCAATTTATGGTAAAAGTACCAAGTCACATTGCGGTCAAACCAGGGGATGGAGTTGTTCTATTAGGTAAACAAGGGCAAGAGAGTATTACTGCACTTGAGCTAGCCTATTTGGTAGGTACCATTCCCTATGAAATATTCTGTAACTTTTCAGAGCGAGTACCAAGACATTATATATAGAGGGTATGGTTACATGAAAAAATATGATTAGTACAGGCCCCAATATATACGGTAAAATTTATATTAGAAAACAACAATAAAGGAAAGTTGATATGTTTCAATCAACTTTCCTCTTTTATTGGAATTATTTTGTTATTTACTTACTTGTTTTCATAAATAGGAGAACTGAACAAAGATCGTGCAGCATTTTCAATGTATAAGGCTGTGCTAGATTGGTTCATTGTATATAGATGAATGCCAGATGTACCTTCTGTTACAAGGTCAACGATTTGATTCAAAGCATAGGCAAGGCCTGCATCACGAAGGGCAATTGGATCATGCTCATATTTGTCTAAGATAGCTTTAAATTTACGAGGAATAGCAGTAGCATTGCTTGTTAATAAACGCAAGGCTTGGTTGCGGTTGATGATAGGCATAATACCGGCTAAAATTGGCACATCGATGCCAGCTAGGGCACATTTTTCTTTGAAATCATAGAATACGTTATTATCCAAGAAGAATTGTGTTACTAATAACTCACAACCTGCATCGACTTTTTCTTTCAAAAAACGAATGTCTTGCAATTGATTCGGTGAGTCAGGATGTACCTCTGGGTAACAGGCGCCAGAGATTTGGAAATGAGGAGCATATTCTTTGACAAAATGAACGAGTTCAGAAGCATATTTGAATTCTCCTACTGGCGGTAGGTCTTCTAAAATATCACCTCGAAGGGCTAGTAATTTGTGGATTCCTAATTGGTCTAGCTGATCGATAACAGAGCGAACTTGTTCCTTTGATAAATAAATAGCTGGCAAATGGGCTTTTGTGGGAATATGTAATGTATTTTGTACATAGTTAGATAATTTAATAGTTGTTTCTTCAATATTGCGTTGTTTATTACTGCATGTAACAGAAATGAACTCAGGTTTTAAACTTTTTAGTTCATCTAAGACAGTGATGATTTTTTCATCTCCTACTTGTGTATTAGGAGGGAATATTTCATAAGATAAGGTAGGTCTTTTTTGTTGTATAGTTTCGCTCATAGCTGGTTCCTTTCTACTAATCAAACATGGTCTTATGATACCAATTTTTCTCTATATAGACAAATTCTTAATATATATATGGGGTCATAGAAAATAACTATATATCATGGAAACCATATGAAAATTCAATCTCTGTATATTGAAAGTTTACTGAGAAATAGATATGATAAATGTATTCGAAATGATTGCTGTTACAAAGGGGTTATAGCAGGACTTTCAGAAGAGGAGAAATCAGAGGGGTATGGTTTCCTATGGATATAGAGTTGTACAAGAAAGGAGATAGTGATGAGTCAATTATTAGAGGAAATTGAATCCTTACGAGGACCGATGAAAATATTGAATGATTTTTTCTTCGATCATCCAGAATTAGGGAATGAGGAATTTTTAGCGCATGGTAAATTAACAGACTTACTAGAAAGCGAAGGCTTTATTGTAGACCGAGAAGTAAGTGGCTTACAAACAGCATTTCGTGCGGTGTACCATGTGCAAGGAGGAGGGCCAAAAATTGGGCTTCTCTGCGAATATGATGCTTTAGAAGGCTTGGGTCATGCGTGTGGTCATAACCTACAAGGCCCTTCCATCTGTGCTGCAGCGATTGGCTTGCGTCGTACCTTGCAAGTGCCAGCCACATTGGTGGTGTATGGGACGCCAGCAGAAGAGACTGCATCAGGTAAGTTAGTGATGGCTAAAGAGGGAGTGTTTGATGACTTAGATGTAGCATTTATGATGCACGGCAGTGATTCTACAACGGTAGATGGTAAGTCCTTGGCGCTTAACTTGGTGAATATTAAATTCCATGGTAAATCTGCTCATGCAGCTATTGCTCCAGAGAAGGGAATCAGTGCTCTTGATGCGGTATTGATGTTCTTTAATGGTATGGAATATCTTAGAGAACACGTGCCTACAGAAGTACGTATGCATGGGATTATCACAGATGGTGGTAAGGCGGCGAATATCGTGCCAGATTATGCGTGTACACAGTGGTATATTCGTTCCTCGAGTCGCATTCGCTTAGATGAAGTGGTGGAGCGTGTGAAACAAGTGGCGCAAGGGGCGGCCTTGCAAGTGGGAGCCACTATGGAATGGGACGAAGTGAAAGCCTATGATAATAAGGTGAATGTACAAAGTCTGAATGATTTACTTTTAAGAAATGCAGAGAAGATAGGGGCTCCTGATATTTCTGAACCGAGAAAAGTAACTGGCTCTACTGACTTTTCCAGTGTTACTTTCCGAGTGCCAGGGGCTTGCTTACGAGTTAAGTTTGTAGATAGAGGTGTCACTAGCCATTCTCAAGCGTGGTTGGATAATGGTAAAACTCAATTAGCAGAAGACGCGATTATGTATGGGGCTAAGGGGATTGCTTTAACCGTAGAAGAAATTCTTACCACACCGGGATTATTAGAGCAGATTCAAGAAGACTTTCGACAGTCTAAAGAAAATTATTAATTAGCCTATGTAAATGGGTAAAGGAGAAGTAGTTATGAATTTATTGTTGTGTGCTATCGTAATTATAGGCGTAGGTACATTGGTAATTAAAAAGTTTAAAGCGCAAACAGTACTGCTATTAGGCGGTTTAATTATGATGCTAGGTGCTTATTTTCTAGGCTATGCTACAGAATTTGTGGAGGCAAAAAAAGGAACTGGAATGATGTTTTTTGATGCCTTTGAGTGGATTAATAATACTACTGCAAAGGATGCAGCAGGACTAGGTTTAATGATTATGACATGTACAGGCTTTGCTAAATATATGGATCATATCGGTGCCAGCTCTCGTTTGGTCACAACTGCAATAAAACCATTACAAGCGATGAAAGCCCCTTATTTGGTATTATCTTTAACATTCTTGCTGAATATGTTTATGTCTTTGGTAATTCCAAGTGCTTCTGGCCTTGCTATGTTGATGATGGTCACAATCTTCCCGATTTTAGTCCGCTTAGGTGTGAGCCCAGTTGGGGCAGCGGCAGCGGTCGCTA
This sequence comes from uncultured Veillonella sp., assembly GCA_963523985.1. GTDB lineage: Bacteria > Bacillota > Negativicutes > Veillonellales > Veillonellaceae > F0422. The sequence continues at coordinate 2,480 of CAUREE010000012.1, read as the reverse complement.
CGGGTCACTTATTGGATATTGGACCAGCATCTGCCACAAGCTTGTTGGTGTCTAAAACTGTAGGCATAGGGGTAGAAGAATATTTTGTAGGCTATCAATTGAAAGTATACATTATCTGTGGTATTGTGACAGCTATTGCCCATTATATTTGGCAACAATATATGGACAAAAAATCTGGACATATTCCTTCCGAAGTTGTACATACAGAACCGCAAGAAGAAGTGGCAGTAGGTCCTATTGCTTACTTGGTATTGCCATTCTTACCGCTTGTATTTATGCTAGGATTCAGTAAATATGGTATTGCAGGCATTAAGATGAATGTGAATTTAGCAATGTTTTTGAGTTTGTTTATATCCATGATATTTGAAATGATTCGTTTACGTGATTTCCGAAAAGTAGCTGCGTCCATTCAGACATTTTTCAAAGGAATGGGAGATCAGTTCACAAATACAGTCACTTTAATTGTAGCAGGGGAAACATTTGCTTTCGGTTTGACATCCCTAGGAATTGTGAATGAGTTTGTGACATTTATAAAAACTTTCGCAATCCAAGCTGATATGGTGGGCGTTATTGTGTCTGGGATTATCTTAGTATTGAGCATTGTTATGGGATCTGGTGTAGCTTCTATGTTTGCATTCTCGCCATTAGTGCCAAATTTCGCTAAAGAATTAGGTGGGAATGCGATTACAATGCTATTAGGTATGCAAAATGCAGCCTCTGTAGGTCGTTTGCTAAGCCCAATTAGTGCGGTTATGATTGCCGTAGCAGGGGTGGCAAATATTTCAAGTTTTGATTTAGTAAAACGAACTGCAGTGCCAGTATTAATTACGTTTATTACCTCTACCATTTGTATTTTAATTTTCCATTAATGGGTGAAAAGACGATGATATAGGAATTTGATTTAATTCCTAAGGATTTGATAGAAATTAAATGTTGACGATGCGTGGTCTTTTATGTATTATAAATGTACAAGACTCATACTCCGCTGGAGTTTGACATGTGGAATCGTTAACAACATGAAGTACCTAACGTGTAAGTATTCATATCTTACTCGTTAGGTTTTTCATTCCTATGGAAGTAATGGCGAATCGATGAACTTCATGATAGATATAGAAAAGGCAAATACAGATGAGAATACAACAATTACAATATTTAGAAAAAATTGCAGAAAAAGGATCTATTAATGAAGCGGCTAAGGAATTATATTTATCTCAACCTAGCTTATCCAATGCCGTAAAAGAATTAGAGCACGAAATGGGTGTCCAGCTATTATTGCGTACTAAATCAGGGGTAACATTAACCCATGATGGTCGAGAGTTTATGATTTACGCTCGACAAGTGTTAGATCAAATTCAATTATTAGAAGAACGTTATAAATCTAATACAAAGAGAAAAGAACATTTCTTTATATCTGCTCAACATTATGCCTTTGTAGTACATGCTTTTGTAGAGCTTATAAAAAGTGTAGATACTGACGAGTATCAATTTGGATTACGTGAAACAGAGACGCAAAATATTTTTGAAGATTTGGCGACTTTCAAAAGTGAATTAGGTATTTTGTATTTAAATAATTTTAATCGCCAAGTGATGGAGAAGTTATTCAAAGAATATAAGCTTACTTTTTATCCATTGTTTGAAGCGGAGCCACATGTATTTTTGTGCCGTGAACATCCATTGGCGAAGCAAGAGAAAATTACACTAGAAGAATTAGAAGATTTTCCATACTTAAGTTATGATCAAGGGGAGGATAATTCTTTCTACTTCTCAGAGGAAATCTTGAGCACTTTGGACAGAAAAATGACGATCAAAGTATCTGACCGTGCTACGATTTTTAACTTAATGGTTGGTTTGAATGGATATACGATTAGTTCCGGCATTTTGAGTCGTGAGTTAAATGATGATAAGATTATAGCTATCCCACTAGATGTGGAAGATACGATGACTATGGGATATTTAATGCCCCATATGCTTGAGCCAAGTCTCATTGCGAAAAAATATTTGAAACTATTGAAAGAACATATTCGCAACTATGGTTTTGAAGTCATGGAGTGGAAAAAGAAATAACTTTTGCAATAGAATATAAAGGATAGAACAGAGGTATGCTACAGTAAGCATACCTCTGTTTCTTATTGCGAATAAATATAAATTATGCAATGTATAACCGTAAGTGATAAATTAATAAGGTATTATGAGATATACGCTAAGTATTGTGTTGGTAAGGTTGTAAAATGCAATATAAGTATCTTGTGATAACTAAAAATTATGTCAACGTGAAATCTTCTTATAGCCTATAATTATCGTTCTATTCTTTCAAAAAACAGTTTATAATCAAGGTATAACTTTATATTTGCCTTACTGGTGCCGCGAGGCTTAATAGGGAAGATTGGTGAAAAGCCAACACGGTCCCGCCGCTGTAAAGGGGAGTGAAACTTCATGTAACGTCACTGGGAAACTGGGAAGGCGAAGCGTAGCGAAGATCC
>CAUREE010000011.1:0-40806 GCA_963523985.1 uncultured Veillonella sp. | reverse complement strand
CATTGTCTTTCGTAGCAAATGTAAATTTGCTTCCATCTTGTGTAATCTTGATGTTTTTATCTGCTTCAAATGTTACTTTGTCACCAGCTTTTACAAGTTGGTTAGTTTCTGTTGCCCCTAATTCACCTGCTGCTGTCGCCGCGGATGTAGCTGTCCATGCTGCGTTGTTGATAGCCTCGACAACATTACCTACTGTCGCAATTTTATGTTCATCACCTGTTTTTGCCGTAACGGTACCAGCTGTACCTCCAGTTACTACTTTGTTGATTTCACCAGTGTTAACTGTTAAGCCAGTATCCCCTGTCTTAATCGTAGTACCGTCAACTTTAACTTTTAAGCCATCATCAGTTACTTCTAAAGACTGATCTGCTTTTTTCACTGCAACGCCAGCCTCAGTTACATCTAGAGATTTGTCTGCTGGTTTTACAGTAATTTTATTATCTGTAGTTTTTTCTAACCCATTACCAGTGTTTACATTGTATGTTATTTTAGAGGTTGTCTGATCTGTTGTTTCTACGACAGCTGTTGTACCCTCACCATTAACAAAGTTCACAGTATCATATGGTTTCACAAAATCTTTCGCTGCATCATTATTTTGTAAGTTCCAACCAGCGTTCAATACATCACCTACAGTGGCTGCATTGTTTTTGTTTACTTGGTCAGTTCCTGTTCCCAATGATGGTGCTGTTGCACTAGTTGTTGGTGCGTCTGTACCTGCTTTAGCACCTTGTAAATTCCCTGCTACATTTGTAATTGGATTACCACCATTGTTTAAACCATTTTGATTTAATGTAACAGTGTCTGCATCAGTAGCATTAGGCTTTTTAAAGGAAACTCCATTTGGTGTAATCTTCACCGTATTATTATTAGCATCTTTGAATTCAGCACTTGTTAAGTCTTTTAAGTCTGTTTTCAAGGAATAAATAAAGTTTTTACCATCTTGTTTGATCGATAAATTATCGCCAGCTTTGAAAGTTACGGTATTACCAGCTTTGATTAACTCTTCAGTAGCAGCAGCACCAATCATAGTACCAGTGCCCTCTGTACCTGCTGTGGCTTTCCAGCCCAGTTCTTTTAAAGCCTTTACTACTTCATCAGCAGTTACTAATTTACCATTTGTCGTAGTTGCAGTTGGTACACCATCTGTTGTTGTAATTGTACCAGTTTTTGGAGTTAATGTAATGGTATCGCCACCTGCTGTTACCTCTAACAATTTACCATCGCTAGATTTAACAGTAAACTTGATAGGATCTTGTTGAGTTAGATTTTGTGGCTCTGTTTCGCCAGATGCATCGTCTCCATTTTGACCAGCTAATTTAATTGCTTTATTCACTAGTTTATGGATTTGGCTACCGTTGATGGCATCTTTAGAGCTGTCGGAGATAGTTCCATCTGCTACATTTGTAATTTTCACCGGTTTTGTATCATCTTTATCGGATACCTTAATATTTCCATCAGCTGTTGCAGAGAATTTTGGACCTTCACTATTACCTATTTGCACAGTGTTGAAAGAAGGATTCTCTACCGTAGCGAATGTAATTTTACCGTTTGTATTATGTGTTACATTTAGATTTTTACCAGCAATCATTTCTATAGTATTGCCTGCTTTAATGGATTCACCCGTTTCAGCGACAGTACTATTTGTATTTCGTGTACCCCCTTCAATAGCACTTGCTTTCAATGTGAAAGCCGCACTATTCACAGCATCTACTACAGAATCTACGGTAGCAATTTTGCCAGTATCTCCCTCTGTTACCTTCACAGTACCAGGGTTATTACCATCTTCGATACCACCAGTAACAACTTTTAATCCACTATCTCCTGTAGTAATCGTTGTGTTATCAGTTTTTGCCTTTAAACCAGCCGTTGTTACTTCTAAAGATTTATCTGCTGGTTTTACAGTAATTTTGTTATCTGTAGTTTTTTCTAAACCATTACCAAGATTTACGCTATATTTTACAGTAGATGTTGTACCATCATTTCCAGTTGCTACAGCCACTGAAGTTCCATCACCATCGATGAAATTCACAGTGTCATATGGTTTCACGAAGTCTTTCGCTACACCTTTTTCTTGTAAGTTCCAACCAGCATTCAATACATCGCCTACAGTGGCTGCATTATTTTTGTTTACTTCGTCAGCTCCTGTTCCCAATGTTGGTGCTGTTGCGCTAGTCGTTGGTTCTGTACTGTTCGGTTTAGCCCCTTGTAAGTTGCCTGCTACATTCGTAATCGGGTTACCACCGTTATTTAAACCATTTTGGTTTAATGTCACTGTGTTTTCAGTTGTGCCTGCTGGCTTTGTAATGGTAATACCAGTTGGAGTAATTTTTACTTTATTATCTCCATCTTTGAATTCAGCACTTGTTAAACCAGTTAATGCTGGATTTAAGGAATAGATAAAGTTTTTACCATCCTGTTTAATTGATAAATTATTACCCGCTTTGAAGGTTACTGTATTACCAGCTTTGATTAACTCTTCAGTAGCGCTAGCACCAATCATAGTGCCAGTACCCTCTGTGCCTGCTGTCGCTTTCCAGCCCAGGTCTTTTAAAGCCTTTACTACTTCATCAACAGTCACTAATTTACCATTTTTCGTAACTGCAGTTGGTACACCATCTGTCGTCGTAATGGTACCAGTTTTTGGAGCTAATGTAATTGTATCATTTGCTGCCGTTACATCTAACAAGGTTCCATCACTAGATTTAACAGTAAACTTGATACCATCTTTTTGATTTAAATTTTGTGGATCTGTTTCAGTAGCTTCTTCCTCTCCATTTTGACCAGCTAATTTAATTGTATTATTCGCTAGTTTATGGAATTGACTACCATTAATAGCATCTTTGGATGTTTTGGAGATCTCACCGTCTTTTACATTTGTAATTTTTACCGGGTTTGCATCATCTTTATCGGATACCTTAATATTTCCATCAGCGGTGGCAGAGAATTTTGGACCATCACTGTCACCCACTTGCACAGTGTTGAAAGAAGGGTTGTCTACCGTAGCAAATATGATTTTACCGTTTTTATTATGTGTTACCTCTAGGTTTTTACCAGCAATCATTTCTATAGTATTGCCGGCTTTAATGGATTCACCCTTTGTACTTACAGCACTACCTGTATTTCTTGTACCACCTTCAATAGCACTTGCTTTCAATGTGAAAGCAGCATTATTTACAGCATCTACTACAGAATCTACAGTAGCAATTTTGTTATTGTCTCCATCTGTTACTTTCACAGTGCCAGGGGTAGTACCATCTTCAATACCACCAGTGACAACTTTTAATCCATTAGTAGGGTCAGTTGTAATCGTAGTACCATCTGTTTTAACTTTTACACCATCTTTGGTTACTTCCAAAGATGTATCTGCTGGTTTTATGGTAATTTGGTTAGCACTATTTTTCTCTAATCCATTACCTACATTAACATTGTATTTCACAGTAGATGTTTTGTTCTCTGTAGTGTCTACCACAGCTGTTGTGCCATTACCATCCGCAAAGTTCACAGTATCATATGGTTTTACGAAGTCTTTTTCTGTACTGTTATTTTGTAAGTTCCAGCCAGCTTCTAATACGTCACCAACTGTGGCTACATTGTTTTTGTTGACTTCGTTAATTCCTGTTCCCAAAGTTGGGGCTGTTGCGCTAGTCGTTGGTGCTGTACTGTTTAGTTTAGCACCTTCTAAGTTACCAGCCACATTTGTAATCGCATTGCCACCATTATTCAAGCCATTTTGACTTAATGTAACAGTATTTGCATCCGTAGCATTAGGCTTTTTAAGAGAAACTCCTGTTGGTGTAATATTTACCACATTATTGTTAGCATCTTTAAATTCAGCGCTTGTTAAACCTGAAAGCTCTTTTGCTAATTTGAATTTAATCGTTCTTTCATCGCCATAGACAACGCCAATATTATTATCTGTTAACTCTCCGGTAGCGCCACCCTTAAGATCTAAACGACTATCTGCCATACTTCTAGCAACTACTTTTTTCTTATGGGCATCCGCACTCTTTTCCTCTGCTTTTTTCCCTACAATTTTACCCGCTGTAGAATCATCAGCTCCGTAAAAATACACAGGATCGGTTGTCAAATGTTGCAATATACCAAAGAACTGGGATCCATTGATGGCATCTGTGGAGTTTTCATCAACACGGCCTGCTGCCACGTTTTTCAATTGACGTTCATAGCCTGCCTTACCGAAGGACACCACGTCACCAGCAAGGGTATTTTCCCCACCTTTCCAGGTAAAATTAAGATCACCAATTGTTGCATTTATTTCTTTTGTGCCCTCTTTTTCCGTAGTAGCACCACCACCAATGGCTACGGCATTATCTCGACCTGCTATGGCACCTGAACCGATAGCTACAGCATTGACATGATCAGCATTAGCTCCCGTACCCAACGCTAATGAAATATCACCCGCCACAGCTTTTACACCGATTGCTACTGCAGCTTCCTTTGACGTAGTATCTTGATATGATCCTGCTCCCAAAGTTTGACCTGTCAATGCTTTATATGCATTACCAATCGTGTCCGTACTCGTGTTTCCTTCCAAGTCTGTATAGGTAGTTCTGATTGTATTTGTTTTATCCACATCATCGTTACCAATAGCGATAGAGGAATTACCTTTTGCAATCGTATTCGAACCAATGGCGATGGATTGATCTCCATACGCACGAGCGCCGTTACCAGCCGAACTCCCTGCCCCAATAGCTACGGATTGATTAAAGCTACCATCTTTCGCTGGATTATCAGCAGGCTTCTTTTCATCGTAACCTGCTGTGGCATATGTACCGATGACTACATTTCTAGTGCCCACACTACCAGTAGCATCACCAATATGAACAGAGTTGTCACCAGCTTTACTAATAGCACCACCAATAGTAATCCCCCAAGGGGATACTGTCGAGCTTTGATTATTTATCTTAGTAGCAGTTGTTGTATCATTCTCAGTAGCGCCAATCAGCACCGACGCCTCTACTCGATCTACATTCATAACCGCCGGTGCCACAGCCATGGCCATCGCCGCCCTAGACATAACAATCGCTTTTGCCTTATTACGTCCTACACGTTTTGCCATCTCTGATACGACTACATAGCAGCCCTTTGTCTTACTCCAAATTACTTTATATATACGGTTCAATCCCATAAATTCTTCCTCCTTCAGTACTCCCTGCACTCCCTGTACTGTCTATACAACGTTTAAACTCTACACACTCCCATATAGGATACTATTTGCATTAGGTTCACTTATATCACGATGTAGCATACTATAATAGAACTACAAATAAACCTTCGGTTCCCCCAAGGTTTCAAAGTGAAAAGCAATCTATTCGTGAACTATGTATCTCTTCTACCATTCATAGATAATCTGTATTACAAAATATATTGTATCAACCAAGTTCAACTTATTTCGATATTATTATATATGAATTTCTATACAATAGCAAATATAATTCGGTAAATATCCTTATGTATATTGACTTTGCAATATTTATCGGTATCTTTTTACACACTATTTCCTCTTCATTTTTCTTTCATTTTTAATTATAAATTCATATTTATATTAATTTTTATTCATTATCTAGGTGTTTGATGAAAGTTTATGAATTTTTATTCTCCTATATTTTTAGACGTGATTATTTACACTCTTTTACCCCCCCTGAATTATTCAAATCGTTTATTTTATTGTATGATAAATGTAATATATATTATGATATTTAACCCTATTTTTTATACTAATTATCTAAATCAATTAAACCCAAGAAGGCCGTAACACACCCTTAAACAAACTTACTATAGGGTTAGTTTAAAAAGAATTATGTTGCGGTCTTTCCTTTCCCTGAGGAACGCCGTTACGAGTAGTGGCCTTTGTGGCGTTCCCTTACTACCTAAATCTACAAACGCAGAAGAGCACGACATGTTCCGGAGCAAACCTAACCACTGTATCAGTTTGCGTAGGAATATGTCGTACTCTTCCCTTTGCCCTATGTAGTCACGAACGCCACAAGGCTACATATCGTCACAAGTGACGATTGTATTACACCTACAACTTGTGCTATAATTAAGTCAACAAAAGAAGAGCCATTGACGTGTAGCTGGCGTTAGGCTCATCTCTAGAAATTGCAAATAAGAAATGGCCTAACGTGTATAAGTACTGCTAATACTTATTGTTACGTTAGGCTTTTTCAATAATCGATTTATTTAAACCAATCAATGAGATGTACTAAAAACTTTAGAATTAAAATCAATAGATCAATTTTTCTAAACTTTTTCATAGTACCACCTCCTCCCATACTAGGAAGAGATGAACCTAACAACACATCAATGACTCTTACATTTTTATTATAGCACAATCTATTCGCACAGTTTATATAAACTTTATACCTCTATACTCAGCAAACTAAGCAAAGCGCAAGTTTGCAACTGATGCCGCCGCAAATACAAAAAGACCGCAACACACTCTTAAACAAACTACCATAGGCTTAGTTTAAGAAGAATTATGTTGCGGTCTTTCCTTCCTCTGAGGAACGCCGTTACGAGTAGTAGCCTTTGTGGCATTCCTTTCTACCTAACTCACACAAACGCAAAAGACCGCAACATGCTTCTGAACAAACCTACCGTAGGATCAGTTTGAGAAGGAGTATGTTGCGGTCTTCCCTTTGCCTTATTTAATTACGAACGCCACAAGGCTACATAGCGAAACAAGTGACGATTGTATTACCTCTATAACCTATGCTATAAGTTACTTATTTAATAACAAAAGTCGTTCAATTTCCAATACATTAGGGAAAATTAATCGTATCCCTTTTCTTTGTAAAGCTAAAACTTTACGAGCTCTCTTTTGTAATTCTCTTTCAAATCGACCGTCAACTCTGACAGGTTTTTTATAAATTCCATCTACGTATTCATTTTTAATATATAAGATACTAACTGGACACATATTCTGAATTAGAAAAGCCTTCTCATACCCAAGAACTTCCCCAAATAAAATAGTGTCACATTTTCCATATTTATCAATCTTCGTATTATATATTTTCTGAAATTTATCTACTTGAGATGAAAAAGGTATCATCCAATATAATTTAGTTGCTGTATCTAAAAAAGCATAGAAGCATGGTCTATCATGTGGCTTATCATCTATAGTTTCTTTATTTTCATTAAGTGTGGATCTGGAAAATCTATAAAGTATTGATCTTTTATATAATAAAAGTGACCTGTATTCATAAACTCCTCCCTAAAAAAATAGACCCCATTCTTTTGAATGGAGTCTAAATATTTGAGCTCGAACACTTATTGAGTCGCATATCGAGTAGCGACAACCATTTGAACTTAATCTTATTTTAGTTGCTTATTAAGTAACAACAATTATTAAGAGATACTACTATCTCTAATAACAGTATACCCATTGAAAAAGATAAAGTCAATAATAAAATCTATATCCTTTCCCTGAGGAACGCCGTTACGAGTAGTAGCCTTTGTGGCGTTCCTACTACCTAACTCATACAAACACAAGAAGAGCACGGTGTGCCCCGAACAAACATTATGAAATACCGTTTGTGAGAGGTATGCCGTGCTCTTCCCTTTGCCTTATTCAGTTAATAACGCCACAAGGCTACATAGCGTCACAAGTGACAATTGTATTTAACTCTGAACTATGCTATACTTGAGATATTAAAAAGAGAGCCATTAACGTGTAGCTAGCGTTAGGCTCATCTCGAAACAACAAAATGTGATGATGCCTAACGTGTATAAGTACCGGTTATACTTATCTTTACGTTAGGCATTTTCATTGTCTATTTAAACAAATCTTTTAACAGATCAATGATACTTACTATTACAGAAATTAGATAAAGCAATAAAGTATACTTTTCATACTTTCTCATAGTATCACCTCCTCCTATATTAGGAAGAGACGAGCCTAACTCACGTTAGTGACTCTCATAACACTATTATACATCTAACTATACAATATGAGAAATAACAACAGTATGAATATCATTCTGAGAAACGCCATTACGAGTAGTAGCCTTTGTGGCATTTGTAATATTCCTATTAACTGTGCTATAATTAAACCAACAAAAGAAGAGCCATCGACGTCTGCTAGCGTTAGGCTCATCTCAAAAAAGTATAAAACTTAGATGCGCCTAACGTGTGAGGTCTGGTAAACCTCATTTCGTTAGGCGTTTTCGTTAGCTATAAAAGCAACGAATAACTTCTACGATTAACATAGAAAATTGAATCAATAAAGATAATTTTTCATATGTAGTCATAGTACCACCTCCTCCCAAAGTAGGAAGAGATGAGCCTAACAACACGTCAATGACTCTTATAATTTTTATTATAGCACAATCTATTCGTACTGTTTATATGAACTTAAAACTATGCCGAACATCAAACTAAGCAAAATGCAAGTTTGCAAATGATACCGCCACAAGCTCCCTGATGATCAGTTCAAGATGGTATCGTCGTGCTCTTTCCTTCCGCTGAGGAACGCCGTTATGAGTAGTAGCCTTTGAGGCATTCTCTTACTACCTAAATTACACAAATGCAAAAGACAGCAACATGCTCCTGAACAAACCTACCGTAGGATCAGTTTGAGAAGGAATATATTGCGGTCTTCCTTTGCTTCTATTCAGTTAGAAACGCCACAAGGCTACATAGCGTCACAAGTGACGTTGTATTTAACTCTAAACTATGCTATACTTGGAGTATCAAAAAGAGAGCCATTAACGTGTCGTTGGCGTTAGGCTCATCTCAAAACTACGAACTGATGATGCCTAACGTGTTAAGGTGTGCGAGACCTTATACGTTAGGCATTTTCATTGTCTATTTAAATAGATCTTTAAACAGGTCAATGATACTTACTATTACAGAAATTAGATAAAGCAATAAAGTATACTTTTCATACTTTCTCATAGTATCACCTCCTCCTATATTAGGAAGAGACGAGCCTAACTCACGTTAGTGACTCTCATAACACTATTATACATCTAACTATACAATATGAGAAATAACAACAGTATGAATATCATTCTGAGAAACGCCATTACGAGTAGTAGCCTTTGTGGCATTTGTAATATTCCTATTAACTGTGCTATAATTAAACCAACAAAAGAAGAGCCATCGACGTCTGCTAGCGTTAGGCTCATCTCAAAAAAGTATAAAACTTAGATGCGCCTAACGTGTGAGGTCTGGTAAACCTCATTTCGTTAGGCGTTTTCGTTAGCTATAAAAGCAACGAATAACTTCTACGATTAACATAGAAAATTGAATCAATAAAGATAATTTTTCATATGTAGTCATAGTACCACCTCCTCCCAAAGTAGGAAGAGATGAGCCTAACAACACGTCAATGACTCTTATAATTTTTATTATAGCACAATCTATTCGTACTGTTTATATGAACTTAAAACTATGCCGAACATCAAACTAAGCAAAATGCAAGTTTGCAAATGATACCGCCACAAGCTCCCTGATGATCAGTTCAAGATGGTATCGTCGTGCTCTTTCCTTCCGCTGAGGAACGCCGTTATGAGTAGTAGCCTTTGAGGCATTCTCTTACTACCTAAATTACACAAATGCAAAAGACCGCAACATGCTCCTGAACAAACCTACCGTAGGATTAGTTTGAGAAGAAGTATGTTGCGGTCTTTCCTTTACATAAATTAGCTATTCGAACGCCACAAGGCTACATAGCGAAACAAGTGACGTTGTATTTAACTCCTAACTATGCTATACTTGAGGTATCAAAAAGAAGAGCCATCAACGTCTGCTGGTGTTAGGCTCATCTCTAAAAAGTGTAAATAAGAAATGGCCTAACGTGTTAAGGTGTAGTAGACCTTATACGTTAGGCTTTTTCATTGTCTACTTAAGTAGATCAATGAGCTGAATTGCTAAACTAGCAATAGAAATAATCAAAGAGATTTTTTCATACTTAGTCATAGCAACCACCTCCTCCCGTAGTAGGAAGAGATGAGCCTAACAACACGTCAATGACTCTTACAATTTTAATTATAGCACAATCTATTCGTACTGTTTATATGAACTTAATACCATGCCGAACAGCAAACTAAACAAAGCGCAAGTTTGCAAATGACTCTATTCTTTGAGGAACGCCATTACGAGTAGTAACCTTTGTGGCGTTCCCTTACTACCTAAATCACACAAACACAAGAAGAGCACGGTGTGCCCCGAACAAACATTATTAAATACCGTTTGCGAGGGGTATGCCGTGCTCTTCCTTTGCACAAATTAACTACATGAACACCACAGACAGTATAGCAAAATAAGAAACAACTCTGAGGAACGCCATTACGAGTAGTAGCCTTTGTGGCGTTCCTTAACTACCTAAATCACACAAATACAAGAAGAGCACGGTGTGCCCCGAACAAACATTATGAAATACCGTTTGTGAGGGGTATGCCGTGCTCTTCCCTTTACTTCTATTTAGTTAATAACGCCACAAGGCTACATAGCGAAACAAGTTCCGTCACAAAAAGCCCCCAAAAGTAAATCCCCCTTCTTTTCCCCTAAGTATCATCTACACAAAAAGCACGCAACATGCTCCTGAACAAACATTATGAAATACCGTTTGTGAAGGAGTGTGTTGCGTGCTTTCCTTATACTACTTCATGATGTACATGAAGGGGATTTACTTTCTACTTTTTGATCCAAGGCATCAATTTACGTAATTCGCCGCCCACTTCTTCTACTTGATGTGCTGCTGCTTGTTTACGTTGTTCTTGTAAGTAAGGGTAACCTGCTGCATAGTCACCAAGGAATTGATCAGCAAATTTGCCGTCTTGGATATCTTTCAATACACCGCGCATAGCTTCTTTCGCTGCTGCTGGGATTACTTTTGGTCCTGTAATATAGTCACCGAATTCAGCTGTGTTGGAGATGGATTTACGCATTGTTTCGAAACCACCTTCGTAGATTAAGTCGATGATTAATTTCATTTCATGAACACATTCAAAGTATGCATTAACTGGGTTGTAGCCAGCTTCTACCAATACTTCGAAACCAGTTTGCATCAACGCACATACGCCGCCGCAAAGTACTGCTTGTTCGCCGAATAAGTCAGTTTCAGTTTCTTGACGGAAATCAGTTTCCAAGATACCGGAACGGCCACCGCCTACACCAGACGCCCATGCCAATGCTACTTCTTTAGTGTCTCCGCTTGGATCTGCGTATACAGCGTACAAGCAAGGAACGCCGGAACCTTCTTGGAATGTACGACGTACTAAGTGACCAGGGCCTTTAGGAGCTACCATGAATACGTTTACGTCAGCAGATGGTTTAATTTTACCGAAATGAATGTTGAAACCATGAGCAAATGCCAAGTACGCACCTTTTTTAAGGTTAGGAGCGATGGATTTTTCGTAAGTTTCTGCTTGTAATTCATCTGGAATCAAGATCATCACAACGTCTGCACCTTTTACAGCCTCGCCTGTTTCTTTTACTACGAAACCAGCTTCTTCAGCTTCTTTCCAAGATTTGGAACCTTCACGAAGACCGATTTGTACGTCCATGCCGCTTTCATTCAAGTTCAATGCATGCGCATGACCTTGGGAACCGTAGCCAAGAACTGTAATTTTTTTACCTACTAATGCTTGTAGATTGCAATCTGCATCATAAAATACTTGTGTGCCTAAAATGTTACCTGCCATTGTGATAACCTCCTACTTTGTAATACATAATGATGTTTATAATTTACTAGATTTTCTAGTGAAATTCAACTGATTTTCAGCCTTTCGGCTTACGGATTTACCATACTTATTATGATAAATCGGTATGATTAAAAATATTTTTGTACACTCTATAAAAACATTTTATGAAAGCACTTGCAGCCAAGGTCGATCTTGGACCCAAGTCACTTTCACAGACAAACCATAGAGCGCCGATAAAATATCATCGGTAATGACCTCATATTTCGGTCCCGATTGAAAAATTTTACCTTCTTTTAATAGTGCCACATGGGTCACTGTGGGAAGTATTTCCTCGATTTGGTGCGTCACATAGATAAACGGACAAGGACTGTCCTGAATCCCACGTTGATTGAGATGACGGAGCAATTGTTCCCGGCTCGGTACGTCTAACCCATTGCATGGTTCGTCTAAGATGAGCAAGTCTGGACTCGTCATCAAAGCACGACCGATTAAAACACGGCGTTGCTCCCCTGTGGAAAGTACCCCAAAGTGACGATGTTCCAAATGTTGTAATTCCATATCTGCTAAAACCGTATCACAGCGTTGTTCTTCTTCCTCTGTCACATCGCGATACACACCAATGGTACCATGCGCTCCAGAGAAAAGAATTTGTCGTACTGTTTCGTCTCGCATAGTTCGTTCAAATTGCCCTAAGGTAGAACTGACGAATCCGATGCGATCTTTCACATCTTTCCACACACATTGTCCAAAGATATGTCCTAGGACACGCACCTCACCACGGGTGGCACAGGTGTAGGCCATAATCATGCCCAGTAAGGTGGACTTGCCTGCCCCATTGAGACCCAATAGCGCCCAGTTTTCCCCTACGTTCACATGCCAATCTACACCTTGCAAAATCGCTTCTCCATTGCGGACAAAGGTAACCCCTTCATAATGTAACAACTCACCTTGTTTTGGTATAGTCATTACATTTTCTCTCCACGGCTCATAGCGGTGCAACCTGTTTTCGCAATTTCCAGAATGCCATATTCTTTCATAATTTCTATGAAAGCATCTAGTTTCTGTGTTTCTCCTGTAATTTCTATAACGATAGAGCTAGGTCCTACGTCGAGTACATTGCCACGGTACACATCTGCTAATTGGATGATTTGTGGTCGTACAGACACGTCGGCTTTTACCTTGATGAGCATCAATTCACGGCGCACTACTTGTTCTGGAGAGAACACTTTTACTTTGATAGCATCCACTAGTTTGTAGATTTGTTTTTGGATTTGGTCCAATTGCACTTCGTCTGTTTCCACCGTTAAGGTAATCCGAGCTTGATCCTTTGGAATGGAAATGCCCGATGTCATTTGGGTCACGGAGTAGCCACGACGATTGAACAAGGATAAAATTCTAGCCCCGATGCCTGGTTTATTTTTTGTAATCACTAACACTTGGTGTTGTTGTACTTTACTCATTGTCAGGGCCTCCTTTCAATCCCATCATATCTTTCGCTGTGCAACCGGCTGGAATCATTGGGAATACATTTTCTTCTCGTTCTACCACGCAGTTAATCACTACTGGCTCGTCAGATAGGATCAAGTCTCGCAATTGGCTCCGCAACTCTTCGATGGTGGATAATGTCACCCCTTGTACACCATAGGCTTTTGCCAAGGTTTCAAAGTCTGGGTTCACCTCTAAATCTACGAAGGAATAGCGACGTTGATTAAACAACTCTTGCCATTGACGAACCATGCCCAAGAAACCGTTGTTGATGATGACCACTTTCACAGGAATATTATACGCTTTCAATAAGAGCAATTCTTGGCTGTTCATTTGTAAGCCCCCATCACCTGTGATGAGTACTACCTTTTTATCTGGTTGTGCCACTTGTGCACCGATAGCCGCTGGCAAACCAAAGCCCATCGTACCGGCACCACCGGACGTGATGATCGTATTCGGCTTGGAGAAAGTAATGAATTGAGACGCCCACATTTGATGTTGTCCTACGTCTGTGACCACAATAGCATTACCCTTCAAGATATTGTCAATTTCATAGATTACCTTTTGTGGCAATAGAGAATCTCCCTCGTGAGGATGCACTCGAATTGGATATTCCTCACGCCATTCACGGATGCGTTCCAACCAACTTTCATGCGTTTGTGGAGTCAATTCATGATTTATTTCATTCAATACATGTTTCAAATCTCCAACGATAGGTATATCGATAAGTTTATTTTTACCAATTTCAGCTGGGTCAATATCTACATGGATGATCGTAGCATCTTTACAGAACTCCTTCGGTACCCCTGCAATACGATCGTCGAAACGAATCCCTAATGCTAACACTACATCTGCTTCATTCACAGCATAGTTGGCATATACTGTACCATGCATGCCTAACATACCTAGCGATAATTGGTGTTCTCCTGGAAAGGAGCCTAAGCCCAATAACGTATTCACTACTGGAACTTGGCATGTAGTAGCTAATTTGTAAAGTTCTTCTGTAGCATTCGATAATAGTACCCCATGACCTGCTATGATAAGCGGTCGTTTCGCACCTTTCAATAGATCGATAGCTTTCTTAATTTGTTTTGGATGTCCGATGTAATTTGGATCATAGCCTTCGATGGAAATTGGTTCATTAAAAATAGCTTCAAATTCTTCATAGGAAATGACATCTAATTGCGCATCTCGTGTGATATCTACCAGCACGGGACCTGGTCGACCGGTAGTCGCTAAGTAGTACGCTTCTTTCACAGTGCGTATCATGTCTCGGATATCTTTCACCAAGTAGTTATTTTTCGTCACCGGCATGGTAATACCCACGATATCTGATTCTTGAAACGCATCTTTTCCCAGCAAGTGGCTGCACACCTGACCTGTAATGGCCAAGAGAGGAATAGAATCCATATGCGCCGTCATAATACCTGTCACTAGGTTCGTCGCCCCTGGACCAGATGTGGCTAGGCAAACACCACATTTACCAGACGCACGAGCATAGCCGTCCGCTTCATGGGCCGCCCCTTGTTCATGACGTGCTAAGTAATGGTTAATACCCTCGAAATCATAAATTTCATTGTAGATAGGAATTACGGCGCCACCAGGATAACCAAATATATCAGTTACCCCCAATCGCTTCAATGTTTCTAGGAGTATGCGAGCTCCTCGAATCATCTTCTGTTCACTCATAGTTTATCCTCTTTCTATATCCATCTCATCCATTAGTCATGTTCATTAAATTCATTAGAACTCATACGGTGAATAATATAACCACGGTTCGCCATAGCCGCCGTAATTTTCTTGATATGCTCTTCTCCGTTCGTTTCCACAGTTACTACCAATTCCACTTCATGGAATCTGTCTAAGTTTTTAAACTGATTATGCTCTAATTTTATGACATTTGCATTTTGTTCTGCTAGGATTTCAGACACCGCCACTAATTGGCCAGGTTTATCTGATAAATTGACAGCAAAGGTGAAAATACGCCCCCGTACGACTAAACCTTTGGTAATCATGGACGCAATGGTCAACACATCAATGTTACCACCGCTCAAGATGCTGACCACTATTTTGCCTCGCACTCTTAGTTTTTTCAAACCTGCCACTGAAAGTAACCCAGCATTTTCACCGATAATTTTATGTTTTTCCGCTAATAATAGAAAGGCTTCCATCAATTCATAATCAGATACGGTTACGATTTCATCCACATAAGTTTGAATATATTCCAAATTCTTTGTGCCGATTAATTTCACAGCCGCTCCATCTGCAATGGTGCTCACCGACGGTAATGCTATTGGTTTTCCCTCTTCTACAGCTGCTCTTGCACTGGCTGCACCCTCTGGTTCTACACCGATAATCTTCACTTGTGGATTTTTTAACTTTGCTGCTGCTGCCACACCGGAGATCAATCCACCACCACCAATTGGTACTAAGATAATATCTGCATTTGGTAATTCTTCTAAAATTTCTAAAGCAATAGTCCCTTGACCTTCGATGACATCTTCATCATCGAAAGGATGGACAAATACATAGCCATGTTTTTGTTGTAGTTCGCAAGCTTTTTCATAGGCTTCGTCATAGACTTCGCCAGCGAGCACCACTTCTGCGCCGTATTGACGCGTCGCCTCTACTTTGATAAGCGGTGTATGGCGTGGCATAACGATGACTGCTTTAATACCTAAGCGTTGGGCTGCTAACGCCACACCTTGCGCATGGTTACCTGCGGACGCCGCAATAACGCCACAGGCTTTTTCTTCTTCTGTTAATTTAGAAATTTTATTGTAAGCGCCCCGCAATTTGAAAGACCCTGTGCGCTGTAAATTTTCCGGTTTAATATATACATCATTGCCTGTTTCTTGGGAGTACACAGAGCTATGAATTAATTTTGTTTTCACGGCGATGGTAGCAAGTCGCTCTCTAGCCTCCATGAAATCGTATAATTTATGCATATAAATGTCCTTTCCTAAGTCTGTATCCTGACTACATTCCCTCTTATGCTTCGTCTAGGATTTCGATAGCACCTTGTGCCGCAGAGGATACATGCATAGCATATTTTTTCAAGTATCCTGTCACATCTGATTTGTACGGTGCTAAGTTTGCTTTTCTTCGTGCAATTTCTTTCTCTGAAAGTTTCACATTCAAGGAACGATTTGGAATGTCGATTTCGATAATATCTCCATCTTCTACGATGGCAATCGTTCCGCCAGAAGCTGCTTCTGGAGACACGTGACCAATGGATGCGCCACGAGTAGCACCAGAGAAACGACCATCTGTAATCAAGGCTACGTCCTTACCAAGACCCATACCTGTAATCGTCGCCGTTGGTGTCAACATTTCACGCATACCTGGACCACCTTTTGGACCTTCATAGCGAATGATGACTACATCACCTTTCACAATTTTATGACCCATGATTGCTTCTACTGCTTCTTCTTCGCTATTGAAGACTTTCGCTGGACCAGAGTGCACTAACATTTCTGGGTCTACAGCACCTTCTTTAACAACAGAACCATCTGGAGCCAAGTTTCCTTTCAATACTGCGATACCACCTGTGGTATATACTGGATCGCTCCAAGGATGAATCACATCTTCGTCTAGAACTTTCACAGTTTTAGCAATCGTACCTTGATCCACCAAGCTCACAGATTTCGCACCTTCATGCAAGTGACCTTGTTCTTGTAAACGGTGCATTACTGCATACACGCCGCCTGCAGCATGTAAGTCTTCGATGAAATATTTACCAGATGGAGATAATTTTGCTAATTGTGGTGTCTCTCCTGCAATGCGGTTGAAATCATCCAATGTTAAAGACACGCCTGCTTCGTGAGCGATAGCTGGTAAATGTAATGCTGTATTCGAAGAACCACCTAATGCCATATCCACGGCTACTGCATTTTCAAAGGCTTCTTTCGTTAATATATCTTTTGGACGCAAGCCTTCTTGTAACACTTCCATCACTTGCATACCTGCACGTTTTGCTAGACGCAAACGCTCGGAGTAAACCGCAGGGATGGTACCATTACCTGGCAATGCCATACCCAATGCTTCTGTTAAGCAGTTCATAGTGTTCGCTGTGTACATACCAGAGCAAGATCCGCAAGTTGGGCATGCTACGTTTTCAATATGTTCTAATTCTTCTTCAGAAATTAATCCTGCTTCGAATTTACCTACCGCTTCAAACACGTCGGATAAGCCAATTTTTTTACCATTATGCACGCCTGCAAGCATAGCACCACCAGAGACGAACACAGATGGTAAGTTCAATCGTGCCGCAGAAATTAACATGCCTGGTACTACTTTGTCACAGTTTGGGATAAATACCATCGCATCGAATGGTGTGGCCATCGCAGATGCTTCGATGGAATCTGCAATGATGTTGCGTGTTACCAAGGAATATTTCATGCCGATGTGGTTCATCGCCAATCCATCGCAGATACCGATGGTATTAAATTCCATAGGAATACCGCCGGCCTCACGGATGCCATCTTTCACAGACTGTACTAAGTTTTTTAAATGGATATGACCAGGAATGATTTCATTGAAAGAATTGGCAATCCCGATGATCGGTTTTCCAATTTCCTCATTAATGAATCCTAATGCTTTTAATAATGAACGATGAGGAGCTCGTGTAGCTCCTTTTGCTACTCTATCACTGCGTACCATATGATGATCCTTTCTACTTATATAAATATAATTTATAAACACTGTTATAGTTACATATTGTTGTCTATATCCTATGTCTATTCACGCGTTAAATCAATAAGATTTTTATGATATATATCTATTTGATTTTCCTTTGGAGTTTATTATGTTCCTTGTAAATCTATAACCCATATCTGTCACTCTGACATAGTATGTTAGACATAAAAAAGGGCGATCCCTAGGGAATCGCCTTTTAATATATATGTATGCACGTTAATCAAATAGACTACAACAACCTAGATTCCTTATGCTGTACACAAAGAAACCTAAGATGGTAGCTCTACCGAAGAAAAGGCGACCTCTATGGAATTGTTAGTTCTAATGACGTTCACTACTAGGAACAGGACGAGCACGAGAATTGCTAACAATACCATGATAATCTCCTTTCTGTACAATATGCGTACGAATCTTAACTATAAGTGTAATACTTTAAAAATAAAATAACTGTCTACTATTGTAACACCTTTGTCCACTGTGTGCAAGTACATATCTATATTTTTTTACTTTTTCAGATGTGTTATTTTCCACAATTTGTTATACTATAAGCGTTACTTCCCCTATACTGGTAACAGAAAGGGGGTGCTTGTCAATGGATATGGTCATCAACTTCATTATTTCTGTTGTGGCAGGTATAGTCAGCAACTATATTTGCAAGTGGCTAAACAGAAAGAAACGAAGTAACTAGCCCAACAAGAGATAGCTCTCTATAAAAAGCAAAACCCCACGGTTGGCAGACCGTGGGGTTTCTTTTGCTTGTAAATGGAAATCATCAACTTTCTTCCATATCCATTATATCACAGGTTAATAAAATTTTAAATCTTATTCTCCTAAAAAGCGTTTTGCCTCGCAGTAGTTTACGATACCTTCTACTACTTTTTTAGCTTCCCGCATAGCCAATACTACAGTAGCTGGTTTATGCACTACATCACCACCTGCAAATACACCTTGACGGCTTGTCATACCATATGGCATATCACGTGTTACCACATAGCCAGACTCATTCACTTCGATGCCATTGCCAGGACCTACTAAACGTGTGTTTGGTTTATGACCGATGGCCACGATGATTTTATCCGCCGGTAAAGTAAAGTCTTCCCCAGTGCTTTTCACAGATCCATCTTCTTGTAATTCTTGTCGTGTAAATGTCAACCCTTCCACGATATCTGAACCTGTTACTTCTTTTGGAGCGGCTAAGAATTCAAAATGAACACCTTCTTCTTTTGCTTCTTCAAACTCAGTTGGATTCGCTGGCATTTGCTCTTGTCCACGACGATACGTCACAGTGACACTTTCAGCACCGAGACGGATACAAGTACGAGCCGCATCCATTGCCACGTTACCAGCACCGATGATGACAACTTTATCACCTTTGTACACAGGAATTAGAGACTCTTCCGCTCTGCCATTTTGCACCAACTGCACCGATGTCAACAAAGCCATGGCTTGTAACATTCCCGCTTTATCATCACCAGGTAAAGAAATTTCTGCTGGTACATGTGTACCTGTAGCAATAAAGATAGCATCAAAGCCTTCTTCAAATAAAGAATCTAAGTTGCGATCTGGACCGATTGTTACATTACACTCAAAAGTAACACCTAATCGTTCCAAGCTTTGCACTTCACGGCGCACAATTTTTTTACCTAATCGGAACTCAGGAATACCGAATAATAGGATACCACCCGGCTCATCTTGGCGCTCAAACACCGTTACCGCATAGCCTAATTTTGCCATATCTCCAGCCACTGTTAAACCAGCAGGACCAGACCCAATAATAGCAATTTTTCCTTGGTCTTTACGGTTTGGTTTCACTTTACGAAGGTTATTATCACTTTCAAAATCGGCTGCAAAGCGCTCTAATTTACCGATATTAATAGGTTTGTTTGCACGATTTAAAATACATGCCCCTTCACATTGTTTTTCACGAGCACACACACGGCCACACACAGCTGGCAAGCTGCTGCGCTCCGCAATGATATCGTTGGCTAAACCAAAATTACCATGTGCAATGGCTTGTATAAAACGAGGAATTTCATTTTCAATAGGACAACCTGTACGGCATAATGGCTTCGCACAGTTCAAACAACGCTTTGCCTCTGCAAAGGCCTCTTCCATCGTATAATCTTTATCAAATTCTAGTTCATGTCTTAACTCCATAAAGACCTCCTTGCACCACTCTGGTGACACACTTCTCCTTTACATACTCTATTTATAGGTTCTTACTTATTTCAATATAATACGTATAGTATACCATAGACTAGCCATTTCCACTGTAACAATGGCTACACCCTTACTATATCTATAACTATAAGTACTCCTTTTCTTAGTGAAAGTACTAAAAGATATATCCTATAGTATACCATATGTGCGCACTGTGTGTAACTATGTATTTTTATATATTATGCAACGATACCCATATCGTTTCACACACTTTGCAACGATAGACTATATACATATGATACAACTACTAATAAATCGCTATACTATCGCATGTATAAGCATATGCAACGATACCCCTATCATTTCATTACTGTTGCAACGATGCAAAAAAAGAGGTCCACCTCATGGGTAGACCTCTATATTCATAGTAATTAGTTTGCAGATGTAATGGTTCCTTTGAACGTTTCTGCAATGAACTGTTTGATCGCCTCAGACTGATAAATCTCTGCAATTTTTTTGTACGTTGCATTATCTTTATCTTGTTCACGAGTCGCCAAAATCATCACCGCTAATGGCTCATCTTTTGGTTCTAAGTACAATCCTTTTTCACCTACGTTGATCCCTGCACTTTGCACATAGTTCATCGGAATCGTCGCTATTGTCACATCATCTAAGCTACGAGGTAATTGTGCTGCCTCAAGTTCTTGAATTTTTAAGTTCTTAGGATTTTCCACAATGTCAGCTACTGTGGCTTTGAAACCAACGCCTTCTTTCAACTTGATAAGACCTGCTCGTTGCAATAAGGCTAAAGCACGTCCACCATTCGTTGGATCATTTGGAATTGCTACCGTATCTCCGTCTTTCACATCGATAGGAGATTTTACAGAATTACTGTAGATACCCATTGGCATTAAAATTGTTTTGCCGATTGGTACTAATTTAGAATTATTTTGCTTGTTAAAGTTTTCCAAGAACGGCACATGTTGGTACGCATTCAATTGGATATCTCCATCTGCCAAGGCTTTATCTGGTGTGATATAGTCAGAAAATTCTACTACTTTCAATTGGATACCTTGTTTTTGTGCTTCCTTCGCTACCGCCTCAGCCACTTGTGCATGAGGACCTGCCGTAGCACCAATTTTAATTTCCTTCGGCGTATCCTGCGTCGTTGTGGATGTACCACAGCCCGCAATGCCCAACGCCAATATACCCACTAATAAGGGCGTAAATAATGATTTTAATTTCATAGTTCTATCCTTTCATAACTACTCGATATATATTCCTATTAAAAGTTCTCTCACGTCTCTCGAGTATTAAGGATATCATAAGCTTTATCTATTAGCTAATACTCGTTTTTACATAGTTATTATAGTTACTAGTTATAATTATATTGTACCTATACATGCTTCCATCATTTATATATCAACAGGATTCATTAATTCCATTTTTATATACTGGCACCTATCGTATATATTTCAATAAGAGTCATTCATTTTTATATACTAACCTATGATATCTACATAAAAACAGAGGTCATCACTCCTTATAGTAGCAATAATCCTCTGTTTACATATTATTTATGTAGCATAGCTAATACTTGATTCAATTTTTGTTCTAATTCAGTATTTTTTTCTTCTAACTGTTGGATGCGCATCTCATAATCGTTGGAAATCATAGTTTTCTTTTCATCTTTACCGATTCTGAAAGAAGCACCTGCATTCCAAGATAGGGTATGTCCCGCAAGGCTAAGTCCAAAATTATAGAATCTATCTTTATTTGTGTAATGACCTAGTCCTAATGCCACGCCTTTTGTACCTTTAAATTGACCTACACCAGCCATCACTTGTGTCCGATTTGTACCATCATATGGTAAGGCTTTTAAAGCACCCAAGGCAATCGCAGAGGCCCCTGCGATTTTTGCTGTATCATTGGCCTCTTCTGCCATGGCTTTCACAGTATGAACTTGGCTGACAATGCTTTCTGGTTTTGATCCCGTACCAGCATTCATTTTCTCGATTTCTTCAGGTGTATATCCTAATGCATTTGTAATAGCTTTCAACTGTTTTACATTGACCGCATCTGTATCTTTAATACCACCAGCTACATTGACAATTCTTCGTTTTACATCTGGAATATCTAAAGAGCTATTACTACCCAGTTGCATAGTATATCCCTCTGTACCCACTGAGACAACACCTTGGGCTGCTTTCACAGAATCTCCGGAAAAAGCTGATGTACCATCTATCGCAGCTCCGCGCCCTTCTGTTGAAGAATATATACCAAGGGCTACACTATTCTTAGTATTCACGAGTGTTAATTTTCCAAGAGTTATACTACTATCTGCTTTAGAACCTATTTCTGAACGATCACCAATGGCAATAGAATCTTCTGCCAACGTAGTAGCAAAACTACCTATAGCAATACTTCTCTTCTTAGCTGTCACCGCTTGGGAACCCATGGCAATGGATTCATCTAGCCAAGCTCGGCTCGCTTTACCAATAGCAATAGAATCTGTTCCATTTGCACGAACGGCATTACCAATCCCTACCGCATGAAATCCATAAATTCGATTTTTATTTCCTATAGATATAGCTCGGTATGCTACTTTATCTTTATATTCCTCTGGAATCAATGGTGTATCTTTTTCATCTTTTGATTCATCTAAAGGTTTATAATCGTCAGCATTGACTATCTTTTCAGATTGATTTCCTAATTTTGTAGGTGTATCTTGTGGTACCTCTCCTAAGGCTTCATCATCTGTTAATTTACCAACATAGGAACTAGTACCGATAACAATTCCTTCTTCTGCATTTTCTTCAACTGTTGCACCATATCCTAATGCAATGCCAAAATTGGCATTAATATTGTGATTATATCCAATTCCTACAGGGGCAGAAATTCGCTTATCCGCCGATCCAATTTTGCCCTTACCAATTGATACACCACCAGCCGTATAGGCTGTGCTTGTATCTCCATTCTTACCTAAGTTTACTTCCTCTGCTAATACTGTTGACGTACACAGTATAGCAACCAATGTCGCTAGTACTATGTTTTTTCTCATCATTTTATACATCCTCCTTAGTATACAAATTATATAATACTTTGATTATATCACACATAATATAATTTTATGAATGTAATATCACATACTATGATTGATTAGTTGTCAGTTCCTCTAAGCAACTTACTAAAACTGAAGTATTTAGTTCTGCAAGGAGTTATATTGATGAACAAAATAACTTATACAAAAAAAGGAAGCTACTCTTATCTGTAACTTCCTTTTTATATCTGGTGCGCCCAGAGGGAATTGAACCCCCGACCTGCAGTTTAGGAAACTGTCGCTCTATCCTACTGAGCTATGAACGCAAGTATACAACTATTATAGTCTAACTCTACTATACCTAGCAATATGAAATCTAAAATAAAATAAAATAAGATACGATTCATATCGTATGTGCGTATGTGCATATCCACAATACAGAACATTCTTTCTTAATGAATAAGATTCAATAGACCCTTATATAACAAGGGTTATTCACTTTTTGTGTATAAAATGTGGATAACTATAGACTTATTAACACTAAATTCACAAGGTATTAACAACCTACTCACAATCTATCCCCATAGTTATACACTGAGTTATCCACATTTAGGTGGATAACTGTTCCATATGTACGATGAAAGTGTTTAATTTTCTCTTGCAGTGTTCGATACATACACACATTTAATAGATTTAATAGATCTACTAGATGTTCTAGATATTCT
The DNA here is from genome assembly GCA_963523985.1 of uncultured Veillonella sp. GTDB lineage: Bacteria > Bacillota > Negativicutes > Veillonellales > Veillonellaceae > F0422. Next base: position 17,029 of record CAUREE010000011.1, on the reverse strand, counting down.
AGATACTTTACTAACGATACAGTTCCTATACCTTCATCATAAACACAACAAGCCTATAGAACAACTTTCAACTGTTCTATAGGCTTTCGTATACTCTTCTGTATTAGATATTCTCATTCAATCATACTTTCATCGGTAGTCTGCACCGCATCTTACCTTACAAGTGCTGAATATCAACCATATACTCTTGCTTATTCAGCAAAATATAATTGACCATCCACTTCTACTGGAATACCCCAGTCAACTTGCACACCATTTTTATTCCACATACGAGTTAAGGCTAATTTTAAGTTATCGTAGGAATCCAACGGTTTCACTGTTAACTCATCGTATGTATTTAATCCTGTGGCATGCATCACTGTTTGTTCTGCTTGCAAATAGGATTCTACTTTTTCTTTCCAAGCTGCATCTTCTAATACCACTTGGTATTCTTTTGTTTCTTTGTTATACGCAATATGACCGCGCTCATTATCTCCATAATGAATTGCTAAATATACCCATTCCATGGTGTACCCTCTTTCATGACTAACATAAGTTATTATGTATATTATACTCATACCTTGATGTATTCTTTTCCTATTATATCGTATCTTTCCAAGTAGTGGCAATATAGGTACTTCTAATTCTATTGAAGTTTACTTTAAATAATTTCTCTACCATCTATATACTTTCAATATCTATACCATTGCTTTTTATTTTTACGTACATTATAATGTACATAAAGAGGTGATACACATGGCAATTATTAATATTACAAATTTTAGAAAAAATATTTTTGAGTATTTAACGCAGACTATTAAATACAATGAACCACTTAGCATCAGCACTAAAGATGGTAATGCCGTCCTATTAAGCGAAGATGATTATTTATCCTTGTTAGAAACTTTATATTTAACATCCAAACCTAGTATGAAAGAAACTTTACTAGAAGGAAAAAACACTCCATTATCCGAATGTATTTCAGAAGAAGAGGTTATTTGGTAATGTATACGTTAACTTATACAAAATCTGCTGTGAAAGATATACCTAAGTTAAAATCTGCAAAACTTGATACAAAAGTAAAGGCATTACTAGAGATTATTAAAGTCAATCCTTACCACACACCACCAAGGTATGAAAAATTGGTGGGCGATTTAGATGGTCTATATTCACGTCGCATTAATATCCAACATCGACTTGTGTATGAGGTCTTTGAGGAAGAAAAAGTTGTTAAAATAATTATTCTGTGGACACATTATGAATAGAATAAAACAGAGGAAAGTTGTACTTTATCATCAACTTTCTTCTGTTTTATTTATATTTTTTATCCAATAATCATTCTATTCCATAGAATAAATCTCTAAAAACCATTACATATTAGGATTTGTAATCTATTTATAGATTCATCTAAAATACATAATTCTAGTCTAAACTACTCTCCACCGCTACTTTCCGTGTCACCATCACTTTATCCACCCGCGTGTTATCCATATCCATGACTTCAAATTGCAATGCCCCATAGTGACAGCGATTGGCTTCTTTTGGAATACGACCGATTAAGTACGTCACGAATCCTCCTAATGTTTTATATAGGTCGTCTTCTTCTCCTGGCAATAGTTCATCCACTTCAAAATATTCTTTCAGTTCTTCAATGCTGATAAGACCATCCACAAGATACGTACCATCTTCTCGTTGGACGATGCGATTTTCTTCTTCTTTCTTTTCCTCTTCCCCAGATGGCATCAATCCCACGATTTCTTCCATAATATCGTGGAATGTAATCATCCCACTCATACCACCATATTCGTCTAGCACAATGGCTTCATGGGTACCTTCTTCTCTGAAAGCAGATAATACTTTCATCAAGGACAAGGATTCTGGTACTAGCACTGGTTTACGCATACAATAAGCTAGAATATCTTTCATGGGACGATGACTTTCTTTCATCTGTTGTGCTAACACATCTACAGAAGAGACTAAGCCTTTCAACTCATCTAAGGAATCATCACCTACTGGAATACGATGTTCGTTGCATTCCATAATGGTTTCTAGGATGTCCTCATCACTAGCATTAATATCAATCCACGTCAACTGCGTACGAGGTGTCATAATATCGCTGGCATCGAGGTCAGCTAAGCGGAAAATATTTTCTACTAACACTGGCTCTTCTTCTTCATAAGCGCCTAGTTCCACACCTTGTACGAGCATTTTATTAATTTCCGATTCCGTTACCGGTGCTTCTTCCTTGTGTTTGACGCCTAATACTTTCAGTAGCATCGTCGTAGACATACTGAGAAGTGCCACAAATGGTTTTGTGATAGTGGCGAAGTATTTCATAGGGATGGCCATCATAATAGCGATGGATTCTGGCGAATTATAAGCCAACCGTTTCGGCACTAATTCCCCTATGACTAAGGATAAATAGGTTGTTAAAGATACGATGAAAATAGGACTCACCGTATCTGCATAATCAGCTAGCCATAGTATATGTTCTTTGATATATGTCGCCATAGGATCGGAAAAGGTAGCCCCCGAATACAAACCAGTGACGATACTAATCAAAGTAATGCCAATTTGTATGGTGGAAAACATTTCATTTGGATCTTCCGCTAGCTCAATGGCCATGCGAGCTCCGAGATTACCTGCTTCTGCTTTTTCTTCTAATAACCCTTTACGAGCATTGATAATGGCTAATTCCGTCATGGAAAATAAACCATTTAAAATGATGAGTATGACTACAATTAAAATTTCTATACCTATGTCACTGCCCACTGATTCTATCTCTCCTTATCGATTCCTAATTAACATACTAAATAACAACCGCTGTTCCTGTACATGTTACCATGAGCATACCATTCGTTTCACCCAATGTTTCATAACTCACAGATACACCTACGATCGCATTAGCTCCCATAGCTTTTGCACGCTTACTCATTTCTTTTAAAGATGCCTCACGAGCGCTAGCTAAAGATGATTCATAACTATCGCTACGACCGCCAACAATATCTCGAATAGAAGAGAAAAAGTCTTTCACAAAGTTACGACCTTCCACAACTTCTCCAAACACAATTCCTTTATATTCTTTAATTGGATGACCTTCAATTTGCATAGTTGTTGTAATAATCATACATATCTCCTGTATTCTCACACTGAATCTGATTCAAATCTCATTACACGTATTATATCATATTTAGAATAGTTCCTTCTATGAAAGTAGAACAACACAAAATAACTATATAAAAAAAGGATCTCGCAGACCCTTTTTATTTGTTTACTATATTGATGATACTCTACTCATATACTAATACTTCCAAAATAGTATAACCATTCCAACTAATGGTATCATTGATTAATTTATATACTATTAAATAAATACCTGTTGCACTAAAACCATGTACAATATTGTTCCACCCCCAATGGATAGGAACATATTTCCTTTCCATAGGTGTAGTAATACTATCACAGCTACGGCGATCATATCGGGCATTCCATGATACACTCGAGATAGATCTACATGGCGCAAGGAAAATACTACTAACAAACTCATCGTCGCCGACGGTAATACTTTACCTAAATACTGCACATAAGCAGGCGTTTTTGTTTTCGAGTTAAATATGATAAATGGTAAAAATCGTGTAGCCATGGTGCCTAGCACAACAATGGCAATGGTTATGATTTGTTCTGTGAAAGTCATTGTTGTCCCTCCATTGTATTACATAATAGACTTAGCATCACCACGATACTAATCATGGCAGGAATCATAAAGTGTTCACTACCAAATACCAACAAAGTAATCCCAGGAATCACTAATCCTATACCAGAACTAATCAAATTTCGTTGTATTTTATATTGCTCCAAAGCCAATACAATAAAGAGTGCAGTCAGTACAAATTCTAATCCTTTCGCATTAAAAGATAATACAGATGCAAAAAGATTACCTATGACAGAACCCACAACCCAATATAACTGATTCAATAGAGTTACAAAAAAATAACACCATTTCTTGGAAATTTCAGCAGGAATTTGTGATGTATAGTTAATAGAAAAACTTTCATCCGTCATTCCAAATATGAGATATGGTGTTAGCCACCCTGTATTCCGATACACTGTTAGCATGGATAATCCATAAAATATATGACGACCATTGACCATGAGTGTTATCAAAAAGGCACTCACTGGATCAAAGGGAGATAGTAACATAGCCACTGTCACAAATTCCATAGACCCTGCATAAATCAAAGCACTCAATGCCAGCGTATATCCCCAGGAAAATTCCATGGAATGCATATAAATGCCATAGGATAGTCCTAAAAATAAAAAGCCCAATAATAACGGTGTTGTTTTAAGAAAACCATATCGAAAGGCAGGTCCTATTATATGTTTTGCTGGTTTATGTTCCATGTATAGTATCCTTTCTCTCATTACATTACTAGTGTTATTATATATTCATACATTATAAGGTACTATAGAATCCATTAGTAAGAACAAAACAGCCTACGGGAATGACTTCCCATAGGCTGTTTCTATTAGTCCTCAAAATCGCGAGATAAATTAACTTCTTTTAGAGGAACTACTTTTGTTTTATATTTTGCTTTATACCATAAGTACACAGCTAAGAATACTGGGATACCGATATAGGCAACGGATACTCCGTACCAGTCGATACTTTCACCCATGAACGCTGTATAGTTTTGACCAGCAATGATAATCAAGCACAATGCCAAGGCAAACAATGGACCAAATGGGAACAAGGAGGCTTTGTAAGGCAATTTAGACACATCACGACCTTGTGCTACATAAGCACGACGGAAACGATAGTGAGCCAAAGCAATACCTAGCCATGTAATAAATCCACTCATACCACTGATATTAATCAACCAAGTGTAGGCTTGTCCTTCTCCAATCAAGGATGTTAGGAAAGCAAACAATCCAAAAGCTGCTGTTGCTAATAAAGCTGGAATTGGCACACCGCGTTTATTAAGAGAACTAAATAATTTTGGTGCATCTCCTGATTTAGATAATGCATAAAGCATGCGTGTGGAGGAGAATAAGCCAGAGTTACCAGCTGACAATACAGCAATCAACAAAATAGCGTTAATAAAATGAGCCGCCCAATCAAATCCAAAACGATCAAATACCAATGTAAATGGACTAATGGACACATTTTCTACAGAACTGTTCAATAAGTTTGGATCATTATAAGGAATTAAGAAACCAATCACAATGAATGAACCAATATAGAACAGTAAAATACGCCAGAAAATAGAGTTGATGGCTTTTGGAATATTTTTCTCTGGATCTTCCGATTCACCAGCAGCAGTGCCGATTAATTCTACCCCTTGGAAAGAGAAACCAGCAATCATAAAGATAGCTAAAATAGAGGAGAATCCCCCTACAAATGGTGCCTCTCCTAAGGTCCAGTTATGAAATCCTGGTGATGGATTTCCCACGCCAAGGATCAATAAAGTACCTAATAATAAGAATACTATAACTGTAATTACCTTGATGCTAGAGAATACATATTCACTTTCACCAAAGGAACGAGCTGAAAAATAATTCAACACGAACAGAATCAGCAAGAACAAAGCAGACCAAACAATAGCCGGCACATCCGGGAACCAATATTTCATAATAAACGCACTAGCTACGAGCTCCGCTGCTAATGTGATAGCCCAGTTGAACCAAAAGTTCCAACCTAACGCAAAACCTAGGGCTTTATCTACATACCGAGAGGCATGGGTACCAAAGGAACCAGATACTGGTAAGTACGTGGTCATTTCCCCTAAACTAGTCATCAAGAAATATACCATGATACCAATGAAACTATAGGCTACTAAAGCACCACCAGGACCTGCTGTACTCACAACTTCACCACCAGCTACGAATAAACCTGTACCGATGGCACCGCCCAAAGCAATCATATTCATGTGGCGGGATTTTAAACTTCTTTTTAATTTATTTTTTTCCATGGGAATTCTCCTTATAAGTCAAGATTTCGTACATATTCAGCATTATCTTCAATAAACTTTCGACGAGGCTCCACCTTATCACCCATCAAAACACTAAATATCTTATCTGCTGCAATACTATCTTCCATGCTGACTTGTAGGATTGTCCGATGTTCAGGATTCATCGTTGTATCCCATAATTGTTCTGCATTCATTTCTCCAAGACCTTTGTAACGTTGAATTGTAATATTTTCACGTCCAATTTCATCCAATCTATCTGAAAGTTCTTGGTCACTGTAGGCATACCATTGTTTTTGACCTTTTTTAATTTGGTACAACGGTGGTTGTGCAATAAATACATGACCTTCTTCAATCAATGGTCGCATATAGCGATAGAAGAATGTCAATAATAAAGTACGAATGTGTGCGCCGTCCACGTCCGCATCTGTCATAATGATGATTTTATTGTAACGGCTCTTCGTAATATCAAAGTCTTGTCCGATACCTGTACCAAAAGCAGTAATCATAGAACGAATTTCTGCATTGGCTAAAATTTTATCAAGACGAGCTTTTTCTACATTTAAAATTTTACCACGCAATGGCAAAATAGCTTGGTAACGGCGATCGCGACCTTGTTTTGCAGTACCACCCGCAGAATCACCTTCGACAAGGTAAATTTCTGTCATCGTCGTATCTTTTTCAGAACAATCTGCCAATTTACCAGGTAAAGAGCTCACTTCTAAAGCATTTTTACGACGTGTCAATTCACGAGCTTTACGAGCTGCTTCACGAGCACGACTTGCATTGGTTGCTTTTTCAATGATTTTCTTCGCTTCTGCTGGATGTTCTTCTAAATATACACGTAATCCATCAGATACAATGGTATCTGTAATACCTTTTACTTCACTATTACCTAATTTGCCTTTTGTTTGGCCTTCAAATTGTGGTTCCAATACTTTGACGCTTACTACAGCTGTCAAACCTTCGCGTACATCTTCCCCAGTCAAGTTGCTTTCATTTTCTTTTAAAATACCAGCCTTACGACCATAGTCATTTAAAGTACGTGTCAAAGCTGTACGGAAACCACTTAAATGCGTACCACCATCAATGGTATTAATATTATTAACGAAGGATAAAATTGTTTCGCTATAGCTATCATTATATTGCAATGCCACATCCACAACTACATCATCACGAGTATTATCAATGGAGATAATACTTGGTGTGATGGCTTCTTTCGCTTCATTTAAATATTCAATGAATTGTACTAATCCGCCTTCGTAGTAGAAACTTTCGCTTCGACCTTCCCCTCGTTTATCAGACAATGTAATACGCAATCCTTTATTCAAGAATGCTAACTCTTGTAAACGATTTTTTAATACATCAAATTCAAAAATGGTAGTTTCAAAAATTTGTGCATCTGGTTTGAATCGTACGGTAGTACCTGTACGATCCGTCGTACCGATTTCTTTCAAATCAGATGTTTTATTACCACGTTCAAAAGAAATTTCTTGAATTTTTCCATGTTGGTATACATCAACGATAGTCCATTCACTCAAAGCATTCACTACGGAAATACCTACTCCATGAAGACCACCAGACACTTTGTATCCACCACCGCCAAATTTACCACCTGCGTGAAGTTTTGATAATACAAGTTCTACCGCAGGCATACCTGTTTCATGCATCCCCGTTGGAATCCCACGACCATCATCGATAACTTCTATACTGTTATCTTCACAGATAGTCACTTCAATATGCGTTGCATAACCAGCTAGCGCCTCATCCACGCTATTATCTACAACTTCATATACCAAGTGATGCAATCCACGGGCAGATGTGCTACCAATATACATACCAGGTCGCATACGAACGGCTTCTAAGCCTTCGAGGACCTGTATATTACCGGCATCATAATTCGTTTGTTCTGCCATCTGACATCCTCCTACCATTTATATAATGACGTCCCATACTCATAATCATATTCTATATAATATAATACATTCCATTATACAATATTTTACTATCTCTGTGAAAGCCTCATCCTTTATTTTACTTGCATTTTATCTGTTTCGTTCCAACGATATTTATTGGTAATATTTACAACTTGTTCATAAGACAATTCTTCTTGTGGTTTCGCTGTAATTAACATTGTAGCCCAATACATATCATTTGCATCAGTAGAACCTTGGAATAAACGAGTTAAATAATAGTAAATACTTTCTTCTTTCGCCACTTCATACCATTCATAGGTACACCAAGGAGCAATTGCTTTTATTTGGTCATATTTATAATGAGGATAATCTTTCAATAAACCTTTCACCGTACGAATGATATGTCGATACTTTTTATATTCACACTGAGGACATACCTTTGCAGAACCTTCTGATTGCCAACGACCACATCTAGGACATTTATGAAAATGCTCTTGCTGTAATACAAACTCTTTCTTTGCTTGCTCAATTCGTGTTTGTAATACTTTTTGTCGTAAGTCCTCATTTCGAATTATAGAAACAGAATTTTCAATACTTTGTATAACTTCCGGAGACAAGACAATTTTATGAAAGTCTATCATTTCTTCATACCTAGGTGTCATATCTAAGGCATCCCCTGATACAAGCTGTTCTTGTAAAGCACGTCGTGGAAGTTGTACTTTAACATCTGTAATAATAGATTCTCCATAATACTCACGCAATGCTTCCAATAGTTGTGGTTTACGCATGATCATTTCTTGCATCCACACAGTATGACCAATTTCAACTACAATAACAGGTGGTTTTATATGTACTAATTTAGCTTGCCCACTCACCATAGGCCCTACGACAGATTCCCAATCATGATAGAGTTTCATAAGTCGATACATTTCAAAAATGCCTAATTCTTGTAACATGGCATCACGAAGATCAGTAACTCCTGAAAAGGATTCTAACTTACTCTCCATATTACATTTCCTCCATCAAGTCTATATACTGCACCTTATCTAACTCCATTGTATCTGTTGTATCAGTGGTGGTAATGATTGTCTGTACACGTTTATGAATGAACTTGATTAAATTAGAACGACGTTCCTGATCCAACTCACTGAGTACATCATCTAATAATAAAATAGGATATTCTCCTACTTCTGATTTAATATATTCTAATTCACTTAACTTAACTGATAAAATCGCTGTTCGTTGTTGACCTTGTGAACCAAACCGTTTCAAATCCATAGGACCAGAATAAAAAATAATATCATCACGATGAGGACCTACCGATGTTTGTAATCGTCTACGATCTTCTGGTAAATGTTCTTGCAGAGCTTGTAATAAAGACTCCTTAGTCACCAACAATTGTTTCTCACTATAAGGCTGAGTATATTGTAATCGTAAATCCTCTTTTCCATTGGTTAATTTTCGATTCATTAAATCCATTAATTGATTTAACTTTTTTAAACTTTCCAATCTCTTTTGAATAATTTGAGCCCCTAAAGTAGCAATTTGTTCATCCCAATCTTGCACTGGAACCTTACTGGTATGACTATATTCTTTAAGTATACGATTTCTCTGTTGTACAGCCCGTTGATACATCGTAAGCTGATGATAATATTGAGGACTAGTCTGACTAATTTCCATATTTAAGAAACGGCGGCGTAAAGAAGGAGTACCTTTTATTAAATCTAAATCTTCTGGAGAAAAAATAACTGTATTTAAAGTACCTACTAATTCTTTTTGAGATAAGGGATTATCATGCAAACGAATAACTTTTTTTCCTTGACGACCCCATTTAATCTGCAAAGTATGAGGTGTATCAGCTTTCATAAACTGAATGATAATACTAGCCTCCTCTTCATTCCAAGAAATGACATCTTTCATATCCGATGTACGATGACTATGCCCCATCGTGGCAATATAAGCAGATTCTAAGATATTGGTTTTTCCTTTTCCATTAGGACCATGGATGACAATGATTTCTGGTGTGAAAGTAATAGTTCTATGACGATGATTGCGAACATGTATTAGTTCCAATTCTGTCACATACACAATTAAGCCTCCTTCACCACAGTGATTGTTACTTCATTAGCAATAGTTACCACATCATTAGGATAGATTTTTTTACGTTTTTCTGTAACTAATACGCCATTTAAGGTGATTTGTTTTTCTTCTAATAATACTTTAACTTGACCACCTGTAGCTAAGACATTAGCATATTTCAACAGTTGGTCTAATTGAATATACTCTGTATGAATGGATACAGTTTCTTGATTCATAATTTCCTCTTTTCTCTTAATTATGTGTATGAACTGGTGTTACCACATAGGTGTAATGGTCATTATTATCTTGACGAATCACCATAGCACCTTGTTCTTGTAAATACATATGGATTCTTTCACCTGTGCTATGTTTCAATAATTCATCTATATATTTACCATTAAAATTAATAGTGAAAGGATTACCTTCAAAGGTACATAGAACAATATCTTTTACCATACCAATATCAGCACTTTGAGAACTTAATGTAACTTGATTTTCTTCCCAATCATAACGAATGGCAGAATAACTCATATCTTTCGCCATAAAATATACACGATCTAAAGAACTAGCAAATTCACGACGATTTAAAATAGCACTAGCATCGAATTTAGCAGGAATAACACGTTTATAATCAGGATATGTACCTTCAATTAATCTTGAAATAATATATACAGTATCAAATACAATAGCTACTTGATTTCTATTCCAAATTAATTTAACCATAACAGGTTGATCTGATGGTAATACTCTGGAAACTTCTTCTACAGTACGTTTTGGAATGACAATACGCATTGGATTTTCAAGAGCTGTATCTAAGGTTACTTTTTTTACAGCCATACGATGTGTATCTGTGCCTACCATAGTAAGCTCATTACCTTCAATTTCTACTAATGTGCCACAGAAAATAGGACGATCTGTATCTGTAGAAGTAGCATATACAGTTAAATCGATTAATTGTTTTAGCTGCTCTCCATCAATCATAATGCTATTATCATCTTGAATTTGTTCTACTAATGAGAAATCTTCTACTTGCATAGTGACTAATTTGAACTCAGAATGATCTGATTTAATTTGTAATTGATTGGAATTGGCTGGTTTATATAATTCTACTTGTTCACCTGGCAATTTTTTTAAAATTTCTTGAAAGTATTTAGAACCTACTACAATCGTACCCGGTTCAAGAATTGTAGCATCTACTTGGGATCGCATGCCAATTTCAAAATCATTAGCTTGTAGTTCTACATAAGTATCTTTTGTAGAAATATAAATTGATCCTGGTAAGTTAGAACTTGTTTTATTACTTGCTACACGTTGGAATAGTGATATGGCTTTGACTAATTCAGTTTTGTTAAATTGAAGTTTCATTATTAACTCCTTGTGACTAATATAACTATGTTAGAGTGTTTGTATTTAAAGTAGTAGCCGTAGTAGTAGGGCGCGTGTACAAGTGGATAGGTGTATAAAGTCCTTGTATTTCAATGTTTTACACATGTTTACAACTTTGGGAATAGAAAATTATATCTGTCCACATAATAACAAAGGGGATATAGTCTTGTGTGTAAGTTATTCTTTGTTAACAGCTTAGACACAAAGTGTACACAGGTTACGCACATACTTATCCACAAATTGGGGATTACTTAGCTTGTTCTAATTCTTCTCGAATACGATCAATGGTGTATCGTAAATCTTGATCTTTTTCCATTTCCCTAGAAATTTTTTCATATGCATGCAATGCTGTAGTATGGTCTTTTTTACCAAAAGAAAATGAAATTTGAGGGTAACTTTCATTAATTAATTCACGAGCTAAATACATAGCAATTTGACGTGGATGAGCATATTGCTTATTTCGTTTTTGACTGATTAAATGTTCTAGCTTGATTTTAAAGTAATCTGCTACAAATTCTTGGATGTATTTAATGGATAATACAATTTTTTCTGTATGAATGATAAAGTCTTTAATTGCCTTATTAGTAAACTCTACATCAATTGTTTCTAATCGATTTGTGATAGCTGCTTGGGTAATTAATGTTTCAAAAGCACCTTTTAATTCACGAATATTTCGTTTATTAAAATACTGTGCAAATAGATGGATAACTTCTTTTGGAACATATAAAGTTGGATATTCGTTTCGGCGATGATAAATTTCCTCATGGATGATGGCTTCAATCATTTCTGGATTTGGTGCTTCAATTTCTACGGTGAGACCACTGTTGAATCGTGTGATTAAGCGTTCTTCCATTTCCTTATAATCCTTTGGAGGTTTATCACTGGAAAGAATAACAGCTTTATTGTGGCTCAATAAATGGTTGAAAGTATTGAAAAATTCTTCCTGTGTAGTTTTCTTATTTTTTTCTTCTAAGAATTGTACGTCGTCAATGATAAGTACATCGATATCTCGGAAGTTACGACGGAATTGATCTGGTGTTTTTGTCCGCAAAGATTCAATAAAGCTGTTCATAAAATCTTCACTGGTAATGGACATAATTTTAGCGGATGGATTATGGGTTAAAATTTCATTGCCGATAGCATGCATTAAATGGGTTTTACCGAGACCAGATTGACCATGAATATAAAGGGGATTATATCGAAGACCAGGATTTTCTGCCACTGCTTTTGCAGCAGTGAAAGCAAGACGGTTAGAATTGGATTCGATGTAATTATTAAAAGTAAAAGCGCGATTTAAATGCGATTTTGAAGAACTATTTATATCCCGTTGTACAGGTGGTGCTGTTGTTGGTGATGTAGAAGTAGTTGTTTTAGTAGCAAATAAATCGGCAGGTACTGGTTTTTGGATACCCTGTGAAGGAGAAGTATTTCTTTGAATGATAACAGGAGAATCATAACTAGGACGACTCACACCTTCTGGTAATATTTCGTCATACTCATCGGCATCCCAAGGAGGAGGGATGATAGGAGATGGGGAGCTTTCCAACGTTGTATCTTCAATGGAGGGCATATCGATAGGTGGCATAGGAGGAATATCTGTCGAAGTATTGGTCATACTATCTGTAGAAGAAACATCTATACTTGATGTATTTGTTAAATATTCAATAGTTTGTAAGGTAGGAAGTAAACTTTTTGCTGCCTCTACGATTTGGTTATGGACTAATGGGGTTTGAATATATTTCAGTTTACTAGGCTCCATAACAAATAAAGTTAAAATAGTCGATGTCATAGAATAGGGCATCAAGGAATTAACGACCAAGGAGTCCCACATTTGCTGGGGCATTTTTGTTTTTGTTTTTTGCATCACTTGGTCCCATAGGGAGTAGAGATCTAAGTCACTCATAATAAACCTTCCTGTATGTGTATAAGAATTATTTGTCCACATCATAATAATGTGGATAACTAAAAATTAGACAAAGAAAAAGAGTTCATAAACAAGATAATAGGTAGAATTGTTTCTATCCACAATATTGTGAATAAGTCAGTGGATAAGATGTAAAAAATGTGGAAAACTTGTTTATAACCCTTTGTTGGTGTATAGCTTTATTATACCAAAAACTTTTTTTCTTTACTATGACAATATTACAAATCGTTTATGTATATACTATTAAAAACAAGGTTTATATTGACAGAATTAGGGTTTATACATATAATTACTATGTTATGGTATACGAAAAAATAAACCTATCATGAGGAGGTGTTGTTGTAATGAAACGTACTTACCAACCAAATACACTTTGGAGAAAACGTACTCATGGTTTCCGTGAACGTATGAAAACCATCGGTGGCCGTCTAGTATTAAAACGTCGACGCGCTAAAGGCAGAAAACGCTTATCTGCATAATCAAATATACAGCTAGAGAACTTGGCCGTACAGCCAAGTTTTTCTGTATGTACGGTATTAAAGGATAACTATGAATAGTTTAACAAAAGATAGAAGAATTCGGAAAAACAATGAATATCAATTAGTGTATAAACATGGTCGCTATGAAGTGGGACGTCTTTGTGTAGTTTATCATATGCCGGTAGCAAAGCAAAAAAGTAAAATTGGTTTTGTCACAGGTAAAAAGGTAGGTGGCGCAGTACAGCGCAATAGAGCACGACGTTTGATGAAAGAAGTGTATCGTTTGCATCAACATGAATTACGCGAAGGTCATCATATCGTAGTAGTCGGTCGAGGTTACTTAGCCAATGCTACGTACGAGCAGGCAGAGCGTGAGATGATGCGTCTATTCAAAAAATGTAAATTACTAAAGGATAGAAACTAATGGGTATTAGTAAACTTGTAAATTACTTGTTAATTGGATTAGTTCAGTTCTATCGATATGCTCTATCTCCTTTAAAGCCAAGTACTTGTCGTTTTTATCCCACCTGTTCGATGTATATGTTGCAAGCATTGCGACGGTATGGACCTTTAAAAGGTAGCTATTTAGGTATCAAACGGATTTTGAAATGCCATCCTTTTCACAAGGGTGGATATGATCCCTTGCCATAGCACAGTTTTGGAAATACCTGAGTACCTGTATGGATGAAATATAGACCATACCATAACGTATATGGGTACACAAAGGTTATATTACAGAGAATAAGAAAAGGAGTAGGCATGGAAATCTTTCAATATTTAGTAGATTTTATGAGAAGCCTTGTGGAATATTCGTTTTTGGCCACAAAATCGATGGGCTTCCCAAGTTATGGTATCGCGATTATTTTACTTACCATTGCAATTAAACTTGTATTAGCACCGTTGACACAAAAACAAGTGCAGTCTATGAAAGGCATGGCTGAATTACAACCAAAAATGAAAGCCATTCAAGACAAATATAAGGACAATCCACAAAAAGCACAGCAAGAAATTATGAAAATGTACAAAGAATTAGGCATCAACCCATTAGCTGGTTGTTTACCACTTCTTGTACAAATGCCATTCTTGATTGCTATTTTCTATGCATTACAAGGATATCCATATGATCCTCAATATGCACAATTCTTATGGTTACCAAATTTGAGTGATCCAGATCCAATCTATGTATTACCAGTGTTATCTGCCTTGTCTACTTACATCATGAGTAAACAAACATCTGCTAGCGGTGGTAATAATCAACAAGCGAAGATTATGAACATCTTTATGCCACTATTCATTGGCTATATCAGTTTAAACTTTGCTAGTGGATTGGTAATTTACTGGGTAGTTTCAAATCTATTCCAATTAGCACAACAAACATTAATTTATCGTAATAACAAATAGGAGGCTAGGCATGGATTACATTGAAGTGTCAGCAAAAACGATTGAAGAGGCAACTTCACAAGCAACATCCCAAATTGAATCTCAAGGTCGAGTTGTTACGTCTGTGAAAGTATTAGAGGAGCCGTCAAAAGGCTTTTTAGGCTTTGGTAAAAAAGATGCTCTTGTTCGCGTATACTTTGAAGAAGCAGAGGTAACTCATACAGCTGTTGCGGAAGAGTCAGTAGTACAGATTGTAGAAACTATAACAGAAACAGCAGTAGGCACGGTGGAAACAGAAACTACTGAAATTCCTGTGGTAGTTGAAGATGGTATTACAAAAGCAGAACAAGATTTCATTGCCGATACAGGTAAAGAATTTTTATTAGGCATGTTTGGAAAGATGGGTTTATCTGTACAAATTGAAAAATTGACTACAAAAGATAAAATCACATTCCAAGTACATGGGGAAGATTTAGGTATTTTGATTGGTAAACATGGTCAAACATTAGATGCCATCCAATACTTAACAAACCTTGTGGCTAATAAGGAAGTTCACCGTCGTTGCCAAATTGTTGTGGACGTGGAAAATTATCGTTCCCGTCGTGAAGAAACATTAGTTCAATTGGCGCATCGCTTAGGAGCTAAAGTGCGACGCACTCGTCAAAAAATTGCGTTAGAACCAATGAATGCTTTTGAACGAAAAATTATTCACTTGGCTTTGCAAAATGAAAAAAATATCAAAACAGATAGCGAAGGACAAGAACCATATCGTCATATTGTAATTTATTACAAACGATAAATTGTAATTACTATCTAAATGAAAAAGAGCAGCCTCGGCTGCTCTTTTTTTTATAAGATTCAATTATACATTCATGTTAGCTGCTTTACGAACATAGAACCAGTAACATACAAATACTGTTACGATGTTGAACGCAAGTAATACTGCGAATGCTGGATGGATACTTCCAAATGTTGTGTATACATAACCAAAGATTTTTGGTGTAATAAAGGCACCATACGCTGCTACAGCCGCTACGAAACCAGCAATCAAGGAAGATTGTAATCCATCTGTGAAGATGTGAGGAATCATACGGAATGTAGAACCTGTTACGAAACCGCAAGATACGAACATTAATACAGTCATGCCAAAGAAAAAGTCGAAGTTATGCATATCTACGCCTACTGCGATTAATACAGTAGTGATACATAAACCAATCAATCCGACGAAAGTAACTTTCGTACCGCTGTTGATTTTATCAGCTAACCAACCACCTACTGGACGAAGGCTGGCAGATACTAAAGGACCAACGAATGCGATGTGAGCAAATGGAATTTCAGGGAATTCTTTATTTACTAGAAGACCAAGCGCGGCTGCATATCCAGAGAAGGCACCGAAGGCACATGTATATAATAATGTCATAGCCCATGTGTGTTTGTTGCTAAAAATTTGAGCCAGCGCTTTAGGATTTGGTTTTGCTAATGGCAAGTTATCCATATAACGAGTCATGCAAGCTAAGATGATGATCAATGGAACAATCCACATGAAAGCCGCATTGGCTAAGTATACAGCGTTACCTTTAATCATAGCAGGTGTGACACCGAAGATATTACCTAATGTAGCAGAACCCATTGCGAATGGAGCTAAGAAGTAAATTACGGAGATACCAAGGTTACCGATACCACCATTGATACCAAGAGCGGTCCCTTTTTCAGCTTTAGGGAAGAAGTTACCAATGTTTGCCATGGAGGAGGAGAAGTTACCGCCGGCTAAGCCGATCAAAGCTGTTAAAATCATAAATGTTTCGTAGGTTGTTGTTGTATCTTGTACAGCATACCCTAACCATACTACAGGTACTAATAAGATGATTGTAGAAATAAAAGTCCAGTTTCTACCACCTATTAAAGCTGGCATGTAAGTAT
>CAUREE010000010.1:0-43237 GCA_963523985.1 uncultured Veillonella sp. | reverse complement strand
CGGCTTCCAATCGAGGTATTGATGAAGTGCGTGCCTTGCGAGAACAGGTGAACTTTTTACCTGTTGTAGGTCATAAAAAAGTGTTCATCATTGATGAAGCCCACATGCTCACCAATGAAGCATGGAATGCATTGTTGAAAACTATCGAGGAACCGCCAAGCCATGTGATGTTCATTTTTGCTACTACAGAATCGGAGAAATTGCCGGTTACGATTTTATCTCGTTGTCAGCGTTATACATTCCGTCGTATTACAGCTAAAGATATTACAACTCACTTATTGCATGTAGCAAAGGAGAGTAACATTTCTCTTGATCCGGCAGCAGCACAAGTGATTGCGGTCCATGCCGATGGGGGCTTGCGGGATGCCTTGAGTATTCTGGATCAATGTTCTGGTATGACCTCGGAGATGATTACAGCTCCTCTAGTAGAGACTATGATTGGCTTAGTGAGTAAATCTTGGGTCCTCGATATGGTAGATATATTGAAAACTGGTAATGGAGCGGAATTACTGCAAGCTGTGGATGAAGCTCTACAAATGGGTCGTGATGCCCGCCAAATTGTAACGGCTTTAGTGGAGCATTTGCGAGCCATGATTGTGGCGAAAGTATTGCCTGAGGCGGAAGAATTGTTGGCCTATGATACGCATAAAGAGCGATTATTGGCGCAGACCAATGAGTTATCTATGGAGGAGATAGGACGCTATATCAATGTACTACAAACGGTACAAAATAATGCAAAACAAGTAGATAACCCACGAGTGATTGTGGAAATGGGATTACTTTCACTCTTGCAATTAGGTGGCGGTACTTACCAAACATTAGAAGGGCGCATGACGACGATGGAACAATTTGTAAATCGTCAAGAAGATGCATTGCTCCAAAAACTGAATGAGTGGGCAGAACAACGACCTGTAGTAGTTGCTAAACCTGTGGTAGAATCTGCACCACCTGTGGCGGATACAGATGTATATGATGGTGTCCTAGAGGAAATTCCCCATCCAGTGGAAGATGATGTGTTGTTGCCGCCTATCTCATCAGTAAAAACTAGTTCTGCAAAAGCAACATCTCCTTTACCACCACCTCGCACAGCTAAGGCAGTTGGCTCTGGTGGTAAAAGTCCATTGCCACCTCCATTGCGAAAGAAAGCAGCTCCAACGGTAACACCTAAAACAACGATAATCGACACGACGCAAGAGGAGACTGTAGGACAGGGGATGGTGAGCCCTCATGAATATAGCACGATTTTAGCAAACGTGATAAAATGGTTGAGAGGCAAGAACTATGGGTTGCTGAATACCATCTATCAGCAAGGAACCTTGGTGTACTTAGATCAAGAGCAAGCTATTTTGGTGTTCCCTACGCCGATTGCGGGCCCTATCTTGGTACAACAGCAACATGTAGAATGCGGAAAACAAGCGTTCCAACAAGTGATAGGACGACCGATTGTGGTGAAAGCCATCGATAAGAGGGATCCTAAGTTGCAGGTGTACCTAAATGCAGCAAAATCCTTTGGAGGAAATTCACAACAAGGGGGACAGTCCCAACCAACGATAGCAGCTCCTGTGGTGGAACGTTCTAGCGAATCCGAGGAGATAGTACAACCGACAGTTGTGACGCAAGAAGTGGCACAGACTGCACCTCATGAGGAGATACCAGCTGTATCGGAAGTGGAACCAACACCTGAGAGTGGTAAACCTACTTATGTAGGGACAAATACAAATTCAAAGGTAGGCGCCGGTAGTGACCCTACTAATGTAGATGGTATTATTGATGATTTTCTCACGGTCTATGATAATCCAGAGGAAGTATTAAATCCCTACTATCAAGAAATGGGGAAAGGCATGCTTTCAGAAGAAGGCATAGAGGAGATACGAAAGCTGCCGAAATGGTCTTCTGCAGAGGCCAGTGATGAAGAAAAACAAGAGCCCCTACTCTATGATGCATTGCAACATATGGAGGCCAGTGGGTATGATATTTATGTTAAAGAAGTAGACGATTTGTCTAATAGTTAAGGAGGTTCACTATGTTTGGTGGCGGTAATATGCAAGGTATGTTGAAAAAAGTTCAAAAAATGCAAAAGGACATGGAAAAAGCGCAAGAGGAAATTAAAAGCACCGTAGTTGAAGCATCTATCGGTGGTGGTGCTGTATCTGTAACGATGAACGGAGAACAAGAAGTGTTGTCCATTAAAATTGCTCCGGCTGCAGTCGACCCAGAAGATGTGGAAGCATTGGAAGATTTAATTTTAGCAGCTGTGAATGAAGCAAACCGCAAAGCAAAAGAAGTAGCAGAGAAAAAATTAGGTGCTGTTACAGGAAACTTGAAACTTCCTGGAATGCCTGGTATGTTCTAATATGACAAATCCTTTAGAACGATTAGTAGAAGAGTTGCGTCGCCTTCCAGGGGTAGGTGCTAAATCGGCTAGACGATTAGCATACCATCTCATTGAGGCCGATGCAGAAGATGTACAACGCTTGGTAGAAACCATCCTTGCAGCGAAAGAAGCCACACATAGATGTTCCCAATGTTTTAATTTATCTGCTCAAGATCCTTGTGAGTTTTGTGCAAGCTCTAAACGGGACAGATCGATGATTTGCGTGGTGGAAACATCACGTGATGTAATCGCTATCGAACGCAGCGGTGACTATAAAGGGTTATATCATGTGTTGGAAGGGGCTTTATCCCCTATTGATGGGGTAGGTGTAGAAGATATTCGCTTGAAAGAACTCATGCTACGCCTTCAAGATAATACAGTGCAAGAGGTTATCATCGCCACAGACCCTGATGTAGAAGGGGAAGCAACGGCGCTATACATTGCTCGACTATTACAACCTACAGGGATTAAGGTCACCCGTATTGCCCGTGGTATTCCGGTTGGCGGTGATATTGAATACGCCGATGAAGTCACATTGAGTGGTGCTGTATTACATCGTCAAGAAATGAGGTAATTATGGATTACATACTACAAGCTGTGGTAGCCGTTGTTGTAGCTTGGGTGATTATCAAAGTAGCTTGGTTCACCATTAAACGAGTGGCGACAAACGTCTTTTTAGGTATGCTTACCTATGCAGTGGCTACAGAAGTACTCCATGTTCCTTTAGATATGAATATTATGTTGTGGGCATTAACAGCTGTGTTAGGGCCTATACCGGTGCTAGGGTTAGCGTACTTTCATTGGTAAGATAAGGAGCAACTATGCAATCAAATACTGTTGTACTTAATGAAATTCAACAACAAGTTGTACAGGAATTAGATAGAAATATTGTATTGCTGGCTTCTGCAGGAACGGGAAAAACAAATACATTGTCTTATCGTGTGGCACATATCTTGGAAACGGGACGTGCTACTGGTGATCAAATTTTGTGCCTTACATTTACGAATAAAGCTTGTCGTGAAATGAAAGAGCGCATGGTTACCATTGTAGGGCAAGAGGCGCAAGCTGTGAAAGTATCTACATTTCACAGCTTTTGTTATACCATTTTGCAAGAAGAAGCAAAATTACAAGAAGATTTATTTAAAGAATTTCTCATCTTTGACGAAGAAGATGCAGAAGAATTATTAAGTGAATTTTTGCCGGATTTTGTGAAAGCCTATAGTGAAGAACACTATATTATGTCTCCTAGAATCTATGCATATACGATTAGACAAGTCATCAGTGCAGTGAAAGAGCATCGCTCTAAGTATCAATATTATTCTTCTGATATAGCCAACGATTACAGGCGTACGATGGAACGAATGAAACGGGAGCAGTCTGTATGGTACAATATTATGTCACAGGAGACGGCTGTATTTTTAGAAGAAACAGGGCTACAAGTATTAATGGAATATGAGTGCCGTTTACGGAATCTTAATGGTTTGGATTTTGCTGATTTGATTACTCGTGTTCATCAGATTTTTCAGCGACCAGAAGTAGCTAATCGTTGGCGCCAGCGCTATTCCTATATTGCGGTGGATGAAATGCAAGACACTAGTGAATTAGAGTATGAAGTGATGAATACTATGTGGAAGGGTAACCATATTTTGCTGTGTGGAGATTACTTTCAAACCATTTATGAATGGAGGGGCTCTAATCCAATCACATTAATCGATCGATATCGGAGAGATTATAACCCGTTAGAATTGGTGTTTGATACAAATTATCGGTCTAATCAGATGCTATTTAAGGGCGCTTTTTCCATGCTGAAAAATATGTTCCCTCAACGGGTAGGAGCGTTATATCAAAAAGAACCGAAAGCCATAGCCACGCAAGAGGGGCAGCCTATTTCTATATTTATTGCAGAAGATGCTTACGATGAGGCTAGGTATATTTTTCAGTCTATCCAACGCTTACGAACTGGAGAAGAGATGCCTCCTGTAGGGATTTTAGTGCGCACCAATAAGCAGGCTATACAATTGAGTAATCAGTTTAAACGATGTAACCAGTCATTGCCAGAAGAGGGAAATTTGAAATTTATTTTGGCAGATGAACTGAAATTTTTCCGGCGCTTAGAAATTAAGGATGTGCTGGCATTTTTTAAATGCTTAGTGAATCCTTGGGATTTGATGAGTATAAAACGGATTATCAGAACCTTTGTCAAAGGTATTGGTGATAAGCGTATGGAGGAATTAGAAAGTACAGAAGTGAGAAAGACTGGTTTACGCATCACCGATTTTATGAGTACAAAAATCTTTACACGAGAGCCTTATGAACAATTAGAAAAAGGGTTAGTAGCTAAAGACATCGTTGTATTTGATGTGGAAACGACGGGTGTAAATATCATGGAAGATCGCATTGTGCAGATGGCAGCCATCCGTATTGATGAGAACGGCAATACAATTGATACTTTCGAACAATTCATTAATCCCGGCGTACCTGTAGGTGATTCAGAATTAGTACATGGTTTTAGTGATGCGCACTTACAAGAAGTTGGAGGTGATGCACAAACAGTATTGGAAGCATTCAGACAGTTTGCTGATGGGGCCATAATTGTAGGACATAATGTACAATATGATATGGGGATATTGGAGCAAGAGTGTAGCCGTCATAGTGTAGCTATGCCAAGGGTACAAGCCATTTATGATACCCTAGATATATATCGCCGATTCTATCCTAATTTACCAAACCACAAATTAGAATTTTTAAGTGGATACTTCCCGATTGGTCATCAGTCTACGCATAATGCGATGGATGATATTATAGCGACAGGTAAATTATTGATCTATGCCATGAAAGAAAATATCCTTCCTACAAAAGCACAGCGTATGGCATTTGTAAATAAGTATAGAGATATATTCGCTAATATTGCTGCCTCTATGGATACTTTGCGAAGTAAGTGGATTACAAGCAAACCTACAGATATTCTTACTTGTATTATGAAGGATGTGGGAGTAGTGGCACATTATGAGAAGAAGGTAAAAGAAGATCCTACAGGAGAACGTAGATTATCTAGTATTCGCGAACTATATCGGATCATGAAAGAATTAGAAGAGGAACATCCACACTATGTAGGTCGTGATGGTGTGAAAGCGATACTAGAAATGTCAGCCCTTCACTCAGGAGAGGGCATGTTCCGACGAAAAGGAGATAGTCGTATCCCAATAATAACGGTCCATCAAGCTAAAGGCAGTGAATTTGAACATGTCTTTATTGCTAGTGCTCATGATGGAGGGTTTCCTTTCTATTATGCTATTGAGGATGGCAAACTGGAAGAAGAGAAACGTATTTTCTATGTGGCATTAACCCGTGCTAAGGAACATTTGACTATTACTTATGCAAAGTTCAATAAGCATGGGTATCGGCAGCAAGCAAGTCGATTCCTGGCATCTATTCCACCTGAGTATGCAGTATTAGTACCATTCAGTCGATGGTAGGGAATTTATAGGAGGCTCTCTACCCTAATGGTTTCAATCTATGCTATAATAGAGTGTAAATAGCTATGCGTAAAACGCCTATTTGCGAAGGTAATACTAATAATGGAAGAACTTTCAGAATGAGAGCTTTCACGGTAGAAGGCAATTATAAATATAGAAAGTTCTATGATGTAATGGAGGCAATTCATATGGGAACCAATGTAGCAACAAGTATGGTAATTGGCACACAATGGGGCGATGAAGGTAAAGGTAAAATCGTTGATTATTTATCTGAACGCGCTGATGTGGTAGTACGTAGCCAAGGTGGTAATAATGCAGGTCATACTGTAGTAGTAGAGGGCAAATCTTTCGCATTGCGTTTATTGCCTAGCGGCATTCTTTACGATAATAAAATGAATATTATTGGTACTGGTGTCGTTGTGGATCCTAAAGTATTGTTAGAAGAAATTGCAAACCTTGAAAAAGAAGGAAAAAGTGCAAAATCCTTATATATTTCTGACCGTGCTCATGTGATTTTACCGTATCATAATCGCTTGGATGAAGCGGAAGAATCTGTGAAAGGGGATGCTAAAATCGGTACTACAAAAAATGGTATCGGTCCATGCTATGCAGATAAAGTAAATCGTATTGGTATCCGTATTTGTGATTTAATGGATCCAGTTGTATTTGAGAAGAAACTTAAATTCAACGTAGAATTGAAAAATAAAATGTTAACAGCCGTATATGGTTTTGAGCCAGTTAGTTTTGAAGAAATCTTAAAAGATTACTTAGGCTATGCAGAACAATTACGTCCGTTTGTAAAAGATACAAACTTTGCCGTTATCGATGCAATCAAAGCTGGCAAAAAAGTATTGTTTGAAGGGGCGCAAGCAACTATGCTTGACCTTGATCATGGTACATATCCATTCGTAACAAGTTCCCATCCAGTAGCAGGGGGTGCCTCTGTGGGTGCTGGTGTAGGCCCTAACTACTTAAAAAATATCTTTGGCGTAGTAAAAGCGTACTCCACTCGTGTTGGTGAAGGGCCATTCCCATCTGAATTATTAGATGAAACTGGTGAATACCTTCGTCAAACAGGTCATGAGTTTGGCACTGTTACAGGCCGATCTCGTCGTTGTGGTTGGTTAGACTTATCTGTTGTGACCTACGGGGCAGCTTTGAATAGCTTGGACTATTTGGCTATCACTCGTCTTGATATTTTAGATGGATTAGATGAAGTGAAAATCTGTGTAGGCTATACCCGTAATGGTGAGCCTGTACAGGGATTCCCAGCTAGCTTAGATGTATTAGCAGAATGTGAACCAGTATATGAAACATTCCCAGGTTGGAAAACAGATATTTCAGGTATCCGTAAGTACGAAGAATTACCGGAAGCTGCACGTCGTTATGTAGAACGTATTGCAGAAGTAACCGGTGTAGAAGTAGGTATTGTTTCCGTAGGTCCTGGTCGTGATCAAACGATTGACTTAGTGAATGTATTTGCTTAATTATATTATATTATGAAAAAGACCCTATATAGGGTCTTTTTTATATTGTGGCAAAAATAACGGTAGACTATGCAAAAAATGCAAGAATAAAGAAAAAATGATTATCTTGATAATAAAGAATTGTTGTAATATAAAAAACTAAGAATAAAAATTAATTAAATCTTGTATTGGTGGACAATTTATTAATAAATATTCGTAAGATGTAATGCATATTGAGACATATTATCAATATAAGGTGTCAAGATATTAAAACATGATTACTATCTTATGAAATGTAATGTTAGCTTTGCACATCTAAATAAATGGGAATGTAAATGCATTTTTTAAGATGAAATAAAAAATAATATTCTATAGGATATAATACGTTAGCGGTTTAACAGGATAAAATATAACAAATTGCTATAATAGAAATAGTTAATTAAGGTTGAATTAAATTGTCATTCGGTGTAAGATTAGTACGAAACGGCTACTGTATATTTTTATATCCATAGCTACCATGTCGACAATGGTTTTCAATAATTATGTCTATTCATAGTATGCAATAGGAGGCTTTATTATGAATCACTTACACATTGCGTTCTCTCATGATGCATTACAAGATTTTGAAGATTCTATGACTCGTTTTGCAGTGACATTAGATGAAACTGATTTTTCTGATGTAGCTGCAATTGTGATTACTGATGCAGATCATGAAGAGGTACTAAGCAATCCATTGATTGAAGCTCTTCGTATTCCTGTATTCTTAGTGAAAAAAGATGCGAACTCCACTATTAAACCTGAATTTGTAGGCAAGATTACTCGCGTAATCGATGCTAATGAAGTGAATTACGAATTATATGTAAAACAAATTGAAGCGGCAGCTAAAAAATATGAAGAAGATATGTTGCCTCCATTCTTCCGTGCATTGGCAGATTACGTAGAAGATGGTAACTCTCAATTTGACTGCCCAGGTCATCAAGGGGGACA
Source organism: uncultured Veillonella sp. (assembly GCA_963523985.1). Lineage (GTDB taxonomy): Bacteria > Bacillota > Negativicutes > Veillonellales > Veillonellaceae > F0422. Next base: position 34,934 of record CAUREE010000010.1, on the reverse strand, counting down.
ATTCTTTGCTCGTCATCCAGCGGGACGTGCATTCTATAATTTCTATGGTGAAAACTTATTCCGTAGTGACCTTTGTAATGCAGACGTTAAATTAGGTGACTTATTGATTCACGAAGGACCAGCTTGTGATGCACAGCAACATGCAGCGCAAGTATATAATGCTGATAAAACGTATTTTGTATTAAATGGTACATCCTCTGCTAATAAAATGGTGTTAAATGCACTATTAGCCCCTGGAGATGTTGTTTTATATGATCGCAATAACCATAAATCTATCTCCCATGGCGCATTAGTACAAGCTGGTGCCACTCCTGTATACTTAGAAACCGCTCGTAATCCATTCGGTTCTATTGGCGGTATTTTGGAACATTGTTTCAATGAAGAATATATCCGTAAATTAGTAGCAGAGCAAGATCCTGAAAAAGCAAAAGCTGAACGCCCTATTCGTTTGGCGGTGATTCAATTAGGTACATATGATGGAACTATCTATAATGCTCGTCAAGTAGTCGATAAAATTGGTCATTTATGTGACTATATCTTGTTTGACTCTGCGTGGGTTGGTTATGAACAGTTTATTCCGATGATGAAAGATTGCAGTCCATTATTATTAGAACTAGGTCCTAATGATCCTGGTATCTTGGTTACACAATCTGTTCATAAACAACAAGCTGGTTTCTCTCAAACATCTCAAGTGCATAAAAAAGACTCTCACATTAAAGGGCAAGATCGCTATGTAAATCATAAACGTTTGAACAACGCATTTATGATGCATGCTTCTACATCTCCATTCTATCCATTATTTGCAGCTCTTGATATTAATGCGAAAATGCATGAAGGAGAAGCAGGTAAATTATTGTGGAAAGATTGTGTAGAAACAGTTATTGATGCTCGTAAAGCAGTCCTTAAAAATTGTAAATACCTTCGTCCATTAGTACCACCAGTTGTAAATGGTAAAAAATGGGAAGATGGAAATACAGCTGAAATGGCGCAAGATGTTAAGTACTTCGCCTTTGAACCAGGTGCGAAATGGCACTCTTTTGAAGGATATGGTGAAGGACAATACTTCATTGATCCATGTAAATTCCAATTGATTACACCAGGTATCAATGTAGAAACTGGAGAGTATGAAGAGTTCGGTATCCATGCTAATATCTTGGCTAACTATCTTCGTGAACATGGTATCATCCCAGAAAAATGTGACTTGAACACAATTCTATTCTTGATGACTCCAGCAGAATCCAAAACAAAAATGGATGACTTGGTAGCACAATTAGTTCGTTTCGAACAATTAATTGAACAAGATGCACCAATGCAAGATGTATTGCCATCCATTTACTATAACAATATTGATAAATATAAAGGCTATACAATTCGTCGCCTATGCCAAGAAATGCATGATTTCTACAAAGATCGTAATGTAAGCGAACTTCAAAAGAAATTATTCTTACACGAATACTTGCCTGAGTATGTAAAAACTCCTCAAGAAGCAAACTTTGATTTTGTGCGTGGACAAGGTGAGTTAGTTCCTTTGACAGAAGCTGTTGGACGTATGGCATTAGAAGGAGCTCTTCCATACCCTCCAGGAGTACTTTGCGTACAACCAGGTGAAAGATGGTCTGAAACTGCTAGAGACTACTTCTTAGCATTAGAAGAAGGTATCAATAAATTACCAGGCTTTGCTCCCGAAATCCAAGGTGTATATATTACAACTCAAGAAGATGGAACTAAAAAAGCCTTTGGTTATGTATTGAAAAAAGAATTTGATAAATAGTTGTTTATAATGAGGTGAAGCTAGGAGCTTGCTCCTAGCTAGGCCTTTCTAAGTGAGGTGCCTATGAGCAGCACAAGCGAAAATAAAATGAGTGTTTTGCAGCTTACTATTTTAACAGCTGTAAATATGATGGGATCCGGCATTATCATGCTTCCAACTAAGTTGGCGCAAGTAGGATCATTGTCAATTGTATCTTGGTTAATTACAGCCGTAGGTTCTATGGCTCTTGCATATGCCTTTGCAAAAGCAGGTATGTATAGTAAAAAAGGCGGCGGTATGGGTGGCTATTCCGAATATTCCTTCGGTAAAGCAGGTAACTTTATGGCGAACTATACCTATGGCGTATCCCTTTTAATTGCGAACGTGGCCATTGCTATTTCTGCAGTAGGTTATGGTGCAACATTCTTAGATGCGAACTTATCTCCGTTTACAACAGCAATGTGGACAATTGCTACATTGTGGTTAGCTACAGTTCTTAACTTTGGCGGTGCTAGTATCACTGGTCGTGTATCTAGCTTTACTGTATGGGGTGTTATTGGCCCTGTATTTGTTATCTCCACCGTAGGCTGGTACTTCTTCTCTGGCCATTTGTACATGGAAAACTGGAATGTAAACAACTTGCCGTTTAACGAAGCAGCAACTAACTCCATTGCTATGACATTATGGGCGTTCTTAGGTTTGGAATCAGCAGCGGCTAATTCTGATGCAGTTGATAACCCTGAAAAAAATGTACCGATTGCCGTACTTGGAGGTACATTAGGGGCAGCTGTTATTTATGTGTTATCTACTAATATCATGTTTGGACTTGTACCAGCAAATGATTTAGTAAATAGTTCTGCTCCATTTGGATTAGCATTTGCTAGTATGTTTACACCAACAGTAGGTAAAATTGTTATGGGCTTGATGGTTATGTCTTGCTTTGGTTCCCTACTAGGTTGGCAGTTTACAATTGCGAACGTATTCAAACAATCTGCTGATGAAGGTTTATTCCCTAAATTATTCAGTAAAATCACATCGAAAGATGCTCCAGTTGTAGGTATGGTTACAATTACAATTATTCAATCGTTATTATCTTTGATGACAATGTCTGAATCATTAAATGCACAATTTGAGGTATTAGTTAACCTTGCGGTTGTTACTAATATTATCCCTTATTTATTATCCATGGCAGCAATTATTGTTATCTTAAAATCTGCAGGACGTGGTGGTAGTGAATTAAGTGGAACTACTTTTATTGCCTTTATTGGTTCTTTATATAGCTTGTATGCTTTATATGCATCTGGCTTAGAAGCAATGACATATGGTTCTATCGTAACATTCATAGGTTGGACTTTATACGGATTCATCTCTGATAAGTTCGATTTAGAAAAACAAGCCTAATCGTATAAAATAGTAATAGATGTTTCCTAGATATGGTTAATGGGAGGCAAGAATTACTCATATGATAATTATAAACGGTGTATCATACTTGTATGATACACCGTTTTTATATATACTTGTATATGAATACTTAAAACTGTTTCATAGCGTGTAGACCACACATTATGCCTATAGGCTATAAAATAGTTAATTAGAAGATATTTTATTAATATCCATAGGAGATTGAGCCTGAGGCTCACTAGATTAGATAGGAGTATATATGTTAATACAAGATAAACATGCAGTGGAGCAACGATTATTAATTCAATCGGCTATACTCATGTCATTTGTGGCTATAGGCGGAACTATGATGGGGGTTTTTAGTGGATCCAGTGCAATCTTATTGGATGGAGTAGTATCGTTTATTGCCGTTATTATCAAGGTGATGATGATCATTACATCCAGATTGGTATCCAATGAAACAAGTAAGCGCTTTCAGTTTGGCTATTGGCAGTTTGAACCGCTGGTGTTGATTGCAGAAGGTAGCTTCACCTTGCTTATCGTAAGTTATGCCTTTTTATCGGGGCTAACGGATTTATTGGGTGGTGGTCGTGCTGTTCATGTGGGACCTGCAATCATTTATGCTACAATTTTTACTATTGCTGATACTTGTTATTATTTCTACGTGCACCAAATTAATAAGAAGTTACAATCCAATTTGGTAAAGTTTGATAATATTAGCTGGTCCATCGATGCCATGTTAGAAGCGGGAATTTTAATTAGCTTTTTAGTGGCCTTTGGATTAGAACATTTTGGTTATGCAGAATGGGCGGTATATGTGGACCCTATTGTGCTCATCATTTTATCGTTACAAATGATGCCTTCAGCCTTAAAAATTATTATTCCATCGGTAAAGCAAATTATGGGGGTTGCACCTTTAACTTTGCATAATCGAATTCAGTTTATTATGGATTCTTTTATGGAAAAGTATAAGTTTAAGGATTATGTGACTAGTGTGCAAGCTTATGGGAATGTAAAAATGATTGAAATAGATATTTTGATTCCTAAAAATTTCCCCAAACAGACAATTGTAGAGCTAGATGAAATTCGCAATGAAATTGACCTTGCCATTGGTGGTGACCCAGCAGAGAAATGGGTAACTATTACATTTACGGCTACAAAAAAATGGATGGCAAAAGATTACTTATTAGACGAAGAAGACGAAGATTAATGGATATCTTCTTATGAGGAGAGAAGAATGGATTATTTATTGACAGTTATGGAGACCTATGGGTATGCAGCCATGTTTATTTGCATGGTATTGGAAAATGCAAATATTCCGATTCCTAGTGAAATTATTTTAGGGTTTGCTGGATACTTAGTATTTCAAGGTGTATTTGATTTGAATACGGCCATTATTGTCGGTGTAGTAGCAGGGGTTGTAGGATCTGTGTTATCGTATTGGCTTGGTGAATTTGGTGGCAGACCTCTACTAATGAAATATGGAAAGTATATTTTACTTAGTGAGGATAAATTTGGTGCTGCAGAAAAGTTATTTAATCGCTATGGTGGTGCGGCAGTGTTTATCGGTCGCTTATTACCAGGGGTACGGACATTTATTTCCTTCCCAGCAGGGGTAGCTAGATATCCAATGACACCTTTTGTGGTTTGGACTACTTTAGGGACTATCCCATGGACTATTTTGTTAGTTTGGCTAGGAATGAAATTAGGAGAACACTGGAAAGACTTAATTGACTATAATCATGAATTACTTGTTGCGATGATTCTTGTGTTTGCTATAGTGGCTGTGATATACGGCTTGAAATATTGGAAACGTCGTAATAGATAGGGAGATGCGTATGAAATTACATCGTGTGACCTATGTAGTATTTCTCTTTTTCTTAGGAGTCTATGTACTAGGCAACCATCTGTTGCCGGTGTCGGACCCAGTAGAGTCGAATTATGCATTAACGGCAAAAGAGATGGTCTTGTCTGGAGATTGGTTGTCCCCACAAATCTATGGGCACTATTGGTTTGACAAACCAATTATGATCTATTGGTTATTGAGTTTGTCCTATTCCGTATTCGGTATAACAGACTTTGCAGCGCGGTTTCCATCAGCTCTTTTCGGGGCCTTATCAGTGGCCTTTGTGTACCAAGGCGTGCGCACCTTAACAGGACAACGCTTGGGAGCTTTAGTATCTGCTTTTATCTTAGGGACATCTCTTATTGTATGGACCATTGCGCACGGTATCATCACAGATATGGTCCTCTTATTTGCTACGGTAGGCACATTTTATTACGCCTATTATGGACTACTAGCTAAGAGCCCTTGGCATATAGCAGGAGCTTATGGATTTGCGGGTATCGCAGTATTGACGAAGGGTCCTGTAGGTCTCGTATTGCCGGGACTGTTGTTCCTTGTGTATGCAGGTGTTAAACGTTCTTTACCATTGGTGAAAGCTTTATTTCCATGGCAAGGTATCCTCGTATTTTTAGCGATTGTTTTGCCTTGGTATGGATATATGTACCATACTCATGGTATGGAATTTATCAATGGATTTTTAGGGCTCCATAATATAACGAGAGCGACCCAATCGGAGCATCCAGAGGTGAATCATTGGTGGTACTATCTACCTATTTTCCTAGGTGGCTCTCTCCCTTGGACGGGAGCTATTTTATATGGTATGTATCGGGGATGGAAAACTAGAACTGATGCTTATTTATATACGATGATTATGGGATGGGGTACGATTTTATTTTATACGGCAATGGCTACCAAATACCCGACGTATGCCTTTATTTCGGTGATTCCCTTTAGCTTGTTAGGTGCTTTTGGTATTATTTCATTGAAAGATGCCAGTCACCGTGCTTGGTGGTGGGTGTTGGGGCCTACTCTAGTATTATGGTGGGCTCTTGGTATTGGTACATTCTTTGCACTTTGGGGTTTTTGGTGGATTCTTCGAGCAGTTGTGGTAGGGCTTACCTTATTCTTGAGTGGATGTTACTGGTATCGGAAACGATTAATGATGCCTTTTACAGTGGGGATGGGCACCTTGGTAGTGCTAAGTATTGTTCTCATGGAAGGGTTAGTACCCTTCTTAGGCTTGCGTTCTTCTGTGACCTATCATGAACAGATACGTAGCTTTCATGGACCTGTCTATTATTATGGAGAATATGCAGCATCTGTGCCGTATTATTTAGATATTACCCCAGTACGTGTGGAGCCTAGTCCAGAACGATTGGCGAAGTATAATGTACAGCGCAGTGAAAAGTGGAATGGTAAGAATGTGATGCCTCAAATTGAGGAACAAGAGTTATTTAAACGCTTGCAATCTGGAGAACGGATGCTGATTATTACCAATAAAAATTATGGTAAAGAATTAGAGGAATCTTCAGTAGGTCAATACTTAGAACGTGATACAAGTAGTTCTAAGGTAGTACTATTGCATTCCAAATAGTGAGGTACCTATGTCAGTAGAACGATTGATGCGACAATTAAAAGGATTTTCCAGCCCCCATGTGTATAATCCTTGGAATGATTTTGATGAACGCTATGATACGAATCAGCGGTCGAGCTCTATTCGGAGAAAACAGTTGCAAGCCTATTTGGAGCAGCGATTAGATTGCGCCAAAATTCTTATTATTGCAGAAGCGGTGGGCTATCAAGGCGGACGGTTTACAGGGATTGCTATGACCTGTGAAAGAATGCTGTTAGGGCATCACCCTACAGTAGGACCCTCTATGGTGTTTACTGGATTAGAAGCGAAACGAACTAGTAATCCAAAGAGTGAGTATATTATAAAACCGACGCAAAAAGAAAAGGGCTTCAATGAGCCCACTGATTCTGTGGTTTGGAATGCTATGTTAGAAGCTAATATCGACCCTTATGAAGTGGTGCTGTGGAATATCTTTCCTTTTCATCCTTATAAGGGTACAGATGGTTTGACGAATCGAACGCCTACAAAGCAAGAATTAGATTTAGGGTGGACCTATACAAACCAATTGTTAGATTTATTTCCACAGGCTCGGATCATTGGAGTGGGACAGAAAGCAAGTCTTACACTCAGTGACTATGGTATCGATGTACAAGCTACATTGCGCCATCCAGCCAATGGAGGGGCGGGATTGTATAAACAGCAATTTCGAGCTTTTATTGAGGAAAATCTGAAAGCTTAATAAATAATGCAAAAAAGATGAAAAGCCGCAGCGATTCTGAAAAAGCGAAAAGCCGTGGCACTTCTAAAAACAGACCTACGCTAATGTTTTTAGTAAGCACCACGGCTTTTCTTTGTGGGGGTGTTATAGGGGACTATGATACTTTTGCGTCATATATTGAGAGATAAACGAAGAAGTGCCTCCTTTGTGGTGAATATAATAAAGAAACAGGTATTGCAAAAAATCCTACTATCGATAATGATGGTAGGATTTTTATATAGGAATTTAGAGGAAGCTTTGTTATAAGGTCTTTTGTATTGGTAGTCTTTGCAATACTTGGATGACCTTTTGTAATTCTGCTTCTGTGTGCGAAGCAGTGACGGTTAAGCGCAATCGTCCCGTGTTGATAGGCACGGTAGGTGGACGAATGGCACTCAGGATAATGCCTTCTTGTTCACATAGGTGACTGGCTTCTAATGTGTCTTCGTTGGATCCAATGATAATGGGGAAAATAGGTGTTTCATCGCTGCTAGGGATGCCTAAAGATTGCAATGCTTTGTGCATGTATTCTGTATTGCTCCGCAGGTTTTGATAGACCATTGGTTCCTGTGCCAATACTTCTAGGGCCCCAAGGCTAGCACCGATGTCAGCTGGAGATAAAGCGGTGGCAAAGATAAAGGGACGACTGTGATTGATAATGTAATCGATAACAGTGTTAGAACCACAGACGTATCCACCGATAGACCCTAAGGCTTTACTCATAGTGCCAGTGGTGATGATACGTGGGCTTTCACAGTGAAAGTGATGCGCTGTGCCACGGCCCTCACCAATGACGCCAGTAGCATGAGCATCATCTACGATGAGAAGAGAGTCGTAGTGCTCAGCTAGATCTAGTAGTTCCGGTAAGGGGGCTATATCCCCATCCATGCTGAACACCCCATCTGTGATGATGAAACGCATACCATAGTGCTTAGATTTAGCTAGTAATGGTTCAAGGGCTTGTATATCTTTGTGGGGATATACTTGCACTTTGGCGCCACTGAGACGACATCCATCGATAAGGCTTGCATGGTTGAGTTCATCACTGAAAATGATGTCCCCTTTATGTGCAAGCGCCGATATAGTTCCAAGATTAGCCATAAAGCCGGCTGTAAAAGTGAGAGCTTTTTTACATTCTTTCCACTGTGCAAGTCGGGTTTCTAGTTCTTGAAATAAAGGAAAAGAACCAGAGGTAAGACGAGCGCCACCAGAGCCAGTACCATATTGTTGAATAGCTTGTGAAGCGCGTTCCTTTACATGTGGATGGTGGGTTAATCCTAAGTAATTATTCGATGCCATCATTAGATAGGTAGAACCTTCATGGATAACATGGGTAGCATCGATAGGAGTATAGGTACGAGGAGAACGAAATTGTGATTCCTCTTGACGTAGAGCTAAGGCTTTGGCATATCGATTAAACATGGTGAATCCCTTTCACTGTGACCCAAGTAGGGGCGGATGTAAAATACTGTAGTAATGTTTCTATAGGGGCTTCTTCTGTGATGAAGAAGGCACGACCACCAATGGGACTACCATAGACTTTCATGGGGCTTAATCGATGGTACGTCGTACCGTAGGACACATAGCCCGTTGTATAATCTGGATCATCAGACCAACACAGTTCGCCTAGCACATAGGGGGATGCTAAGACTTTACTAGCCAAGATAAGAGCTTCTCTAGAATGGATAGAGGAACATCCGAAGTGCTGTAAATGTTGATGTATATCAGCATCACTTTCTGCATCCATACGGGATACCCGTACTGTTTGGGGGTATATCTCGCCTGTGGTAGCATTGATGAGCCAAGCACCACTCACTGCTTCTGTGTTTTGGCTAAGTTTGGCAAAAGCATTTTGAGTTGCTCGTTCATGAATCTGTGCTTGTTGTAATAGTTGGGTAGCTACCCGATGAGACTCCTCGACCGTTGCGGACTCTGTGGTAGCTACTGTGAGAGCCGGAACTTTCACGATAGAATCGTCAGGAATCTCATCAATTTGTAAGTTGATAAAGTCTGGACGGCCTTTACTATGTTGTAATGCTCGCTGTAAAAACTCTTCTGAAACACGTGATAAGGACTCTAAGGAAACGAGACGTTCTGCCCCAGAAATATGAGAGCCTCCTTGTTCATGAGGGCCGCCCTTAGCGGCGCGCATGCGAATACTGTAAACCATGAGTAATTAACCTTGTTTTGCTTTCAAACTGGTTGCTAATCGAGGTAAACGTCGTAGGATGCTGTAGAAGATTGGACTTACGATGACTGTGAAAATCATGCCAGGGACAGCCATCACAAGCATAGGAATGACCATTTTGCCAAAGGACAAACCAATGGTGATACGAGCGATAGCAGAGGCAATAGGACCAGAGATGAGTATAGACCACATGCGGTTTTTGCCAATCCATAAAATTAGACCTACGATAAGACGGAATTGCATAGCAATGGCAACATTTAGCAAGTTTTGTGTGCCCAATACAAGACCAATCAAACTAGAAAGACAACCGCAGATGATATATTTGCGGAACCCAAAGGCAGCGCAAATGGCTACGGCCAAGGGAGCAGATAATTGGAACTCTACACCGGGAATTAAGTTGGGAATTTTGATGCCTCCTAGAATTGTCATCATTGCTGTTAAGATGCCGATCTCTGCAATTGTGTGAATACTTACATTTCTCATTTTGTGACCTCCTTATTGTAAACTTTCAAAAACCTTACTTCGTTTACATTATAAAACGCAATTGCATTTAGTGCAATATTCAATTGCAAATTTTATGGATTAGGGAGAGGTGCCTTAGTTGCTTAGGGTGGATTTTCTATAGTATAATAAAGGTAATTATTTTGATCGGCTTATGAACCTTATGGGTTCCCAAATGTTTCACAGTAGAAGTATGTATAGAGGGTATATGATTTGCTGTGTAGAAGAATGTGACATAGATAGTGAGAAAGGTTTCTCACAGTGTTTTGCTGTATGAATACGAACAGAAATAGATACTTATTTGTGCTTACATGCCGATACATGCTCAACCATCAGCGGATGGAATTAGATAGTCTTGGACTATGGTAGTATGTATAGACAGTACGACTATAGTCCCGTAGGAGGAAATTTTGAATATACAAGAAGAAAGAACAACGGTAGCTGCACCAACAGGTGAAGCTACGCAACAACGACCACGCCCGACAACACGTACACGTCGTACGACAGGTCAAAATCGTCGCGCTACTGTGAAAGCGGATGGAGAACGTCCAAACCGTCCACGTCCACAAGGTGACAATGGCGAACGTCGTCAATCTAATCGTGGTCCACGTAGACCGCAACGGACAAATACACCTGTAGAAAAACATGAACAAACAACACGTCCACATGTGCGAAAAGATAAATTACAAATCATTCCATTAGGTGGTTTAGGTGAGATCGGCAAAAATATGACCATCTTCCAATATGGCGATGATATAGTAGTATTAGATGCGGGTTTAGCATTCCCAGAAAATGATATGTTAGGGGTAGATATTGTAATCCCTGATATGAGTTATTTAATTGAGCATAAAGATAAGGTACGTGCTGTTGTTATCACTCACGGTCACGAAGACCATATTGGGTCTTTGGCGTACTTATTAAAAGAAGTAAACGTACCTGTATATGCTACGAACTTAGTATGTGGATTGATTGAAGGTAAATTAAAAGAACATCATGTAAAAGCTAAAAAATTACACGTTGTAAAAGCTGGTGATGAATTTAAAATTGGTTGCTTCAAAGTAGGCTTTATTCAAACAAATCACTCCATTCCAGATGCGTGTGCTATCTTTTTAGAAACGCCAGTAGGTACCGTAGTACATACAGGGGACTTTAAAGTAGATCAAACGCCAGTAGATGGCAAATTGATGGATGTTCATAAATTTGCAGAGCTTGGTAACAAAGGGGTATTGGCGCTTATGTCCGACTCCACAAATGTAGAAAAACCAGGATTTACTCCATCTGAAAGCTCCGTAGGACCAGCTATCATGCGTGCTGTCGCAGAAGCGACCGGTCGTGTTATTCTAGCTACATTTGCATCTAATGTGTCTCGTTTACAACAAGCTATTGATGCAGCGGTAGCTACAAAACGCAAAGTAGTAGTGTTAGGTCGTTCCATGGTAAATGTTACAGAAATTGCTCAAGAGCGTGGTTACTTAACTGTACCAGAAGGAACTATCATCGGTGATGATGAAATGAATCGCTATCGCGCTGATGAAATTATGATTTTAACAACAGGTTCTCAAGGGGAACCGATGGCGGGGCTATCTCGTATGTCTACGAACAATCATCGTACCGTAGAGATTACACCAAATGATACTGTTATTATCTCCGCCACACCAATTCCTGGTAATGAAGCGGCCGTAGGACGTACCATCGATAACTTATTGCGCCAAGGTGCTCATGTAGTCTATGGCAAGGATCGTGGCATTCATGTATCTGGTCATGGTAGTCAAGAAGATTTAAAAACTATGTTGAACTTAGTGCGACCTAAATTCTTTATTCCTGTGCATGGTGAATATCGTATGTTGAAAAAGCATGGAGAACTCGCTGTGTCTATGGGAATTGTAAAACCTAGCAATGTCTTGGTAGGTGATAATGGACAGATTTTTGAGTTCACTACTCGCACAGGTCGTCTAGCAGGTCGTGTGCCTGCTGGTAAAGTCTTTGTTGATGGCCTAGGTGTTGGTGATGTCGGTAATATTGTAATTCGTGACCGACAACAGTTGGCACAAGAAGGTATGGTAATTGTAGTTATGGCTATGGACCGTGCTTCGGGTACGATTGTAGCGGGTCCAGATATGTTGTCTAGAGGCTTTGTATATGTTCGTGATGCAGAAGAATTGCTGAGTGAAGCACAACGTCGTGTAGATGCAGCTGTGGAGAAATGTGAAATGGATCATATTAAAGATTGGACAACGATTAAAACAGTGGTGCGTGACACATTAGGAAAATTCTTCTATGAAAAAACACGCCGTCGTCCAATGATTTTACCAATCATTCAAGACGTATAAAGAATGTGATATAATAGGCATATGACGACAGTCATATGTCTATTTATTGTAATGGACTATATCGAAACTTAGGGTAAGATATAGTAGGAGTTAGTATATGAATCAAACAAGTACAAAGTCCGTCGTAGAGTCTGGTATCTTAACGGCATTGATGATTGTCTTTGCCATGATAGGTCTCAGTGTACCTATGCTTGGATTTTTTGGATCTATTTTTGTACCTATGACGATTGCTATCGTAGGTGTACGTCACGGCTTTCGTTGGAGTCTATTATCCGTTGTATCTGCAATGATTGCCATTGCCTTTTTGTTAGGTCCACTGACGGCCTTAGTTGAAGGTGGAGTTTTCGGTATTATTGGTATTTTGATTGGCTATGGATTACGTAAGTATTGGTCAATTTCTAAATTATTAATGATTCCTGCAGTGGTATTGATGTTAGCAGTGGTAGTTCAGTTCTGGGCATCTGCACTGGTAATGCAGGTAAGTCCTGTAGAAATGTGGTCCTCTATGGAGGAACAAATTGTGGCATCAATGCAGGATATGTATGTTCAGCAAGGTCTTTCAGAAGAACAGGTTGTAACAGCCATGACAACGTTACAAGAGCAGATTGAAATTATGAAAAAAGTTTTGATAGCTGGATTGTTTTGCTCTGGTGTGGCGATTTCTTATATTATCAATCGTCTCACTTATATTGTGCTCAGTCGTATTGGTACCTACCAAATTCCTGAAATGCCTACCATCAAAGGTTGGCGTGTACCGGATTGGGCGTTGCATATTTTTTTATTAGGTGTTATTTCCTACTTCGTGAAACAATATATTCCAATCCTTGAATATGCAGGCTATAATTTGATGTATTTAGGTGGTATAATGCTATTTATACGAGGTATTTCTTGTGTTTGGCGTATTAGTAAAAGTTATAACCCACCGAAGATTATACCGTGGATTGTGTTAGGGGTGTTTATTATGATGGCCCAATCTGCGGCTATATTGGGAGCCTTGGATGTTTTTTTGCATATAGAGGAACGATGGGGAAAACGAAGTGAGTAAACCTAGAGGAGGTAGTATGGATATACAAACTGAATACAGTTCTATTGAAATTACTGCTGCCGTTCTCATTCTTATCTTATTAGGCATTATTTTCTATTTAAATTGGCAACTAGCCATGTTAGCATGTATAGTGGTGGTGGCTGCGTATTTGTACGTAGGGCGCACTATTCGTCGAGGACGACATCTTAGAAAAGCTCAATTTGACTGTATGGCAAAAGGAATTACACAGGCCTCTACTTTTGCATTACAAAATTTGCCAGTAGGTATTGTCATCATTGATGAGCACAATGTTATCTGCTGGAGTAATAGCGTGTTTAGAGATTGGTTACCTAGTGATTCTGATAAGACAATAAAATTAAGTGGATTTATTCCTACGTTACGAATTGATAAATATTGGGGCAAATCGGGTTTTTTTCACGAGGAAATTGATGGCAAGTATTACCGAGTTCTTTATAAAACTTTGGTAGCACCTAAGTCGAATTATTCTGATGTAAATAGCAATGAATTAGAATCTTATATGGCGTTTTATTTTGACGATATTACAGATATAGAAATAGAGAAATATAAAGCTATTTCTATGGTACCAGCGCTTGGATTTATTACGATGGATAATATCGAAGATTTGCGCTCTGGTTTGAGTGATATTGAATATACACAACTGTGGTCTGATATGAACCGCTTGATTGTAACAGAAATTGATCAGCATGATGGATTTATTCGGAATGCCACAGAAGATATGTATACTTTCAGTATTAGTAAAGCGGCTATGTTGCAGATGATGGAATCGAAATTTAGCTTATTAGATAAAATTCGGGCCTTAACGACATCGAAACATATTCCTCCAACCATTAGTATGGGGATTGCTTTAACAGAAGATACGGTGAAAGTGCAAGGAGAAAAGGCGAAAGCGGCTCTAGAAATCGCATTAGGACGTGGTGGAGACCAAGTTTGTGTATACCATGGTGAAGAAGTAAAATTCTTCGGAGGTAAAACATCAGGAAATGAAAAGAACACCCGTGTTCGTGCGAGAGTCGTATCCCACGCATTGCATGAAATTATGCTAGACTCTGATCGTGTTCTTGTCATGGGCCATGATCGAGAAGATTATGATAGCATTGGTGCCTCTGTAGGGGTAGCGGCCATGGCTAGAGCTCTTAAGAAGCCGGTTCACATTGCATTGAGCTCGCATCCTACGGCAGTCCGTAAACTAGTAGAAGTCTTAGTGGATCACCCGGATTTTCAAGGACTTATTATCGATGAAGAAGAAGCAACACAATTTGTAACGGATAATACGGTCGTGATTGTGACCGATGTGCATCGGTCTGAAATGGTGGCAGCTCCATCAGCTCTGAAAAAAGCAAATCGACGTGTTGTCATCGACCATCATAGACGGGGCTCAGATTTCATTGAATCGCCATTATTAACGTATTTAGAGCCTTCTACATCGTCGACGAGTGAGCTTGTAACAGAGTTAATTCAATATTTCCCTGAGCATGTTGCGATTAAACATATTGAGGCCAGTGGTCTATATGCAGGTATAGTAGTAGATACGAAAAACTTTGTGGTTCAAACCGGGGCACGTACCTTTGAGGCGGCATCGTTCTTACGTCGATCAGGGGCGGATGTATCCTTAGTGCGCCATTTATTCATGGATAGTTTTGAGGGAATGCGTATACGCTCCTCTATGCTAGCATCTGCAGAGGAAATTTCAAATATGGCTTTTACAGAGGCACCGCAAGATGCGAAGAATGCCACTGTTATTGCGGCTCAAACAGGCGATAAATTGATCACCCTAGAGGGAATAGAGGCTAGCTTTGTATTCTATGTACTGCCAGATGGTGGTATTGGGGTCAGCGCTAGGTCGCAAGGTAAATTGAATGTACAATTAATTATGGAAGCTGTCGGTGGCGGAGGTCATCGCACTGTGGCGGGGGCTCAAATTTACAATATGTCTATGAAAGAGGCACGCCAATGGGTGACTGAAGTAGCCGTATCTCATATGACAGAATTACAAAGAGAATCTAAGGAGGAATTATCATGAAAGTAATTTTATTAGAAGATGTTAAAAAAGTTGGTAAACGTGGAGAAATTATAGAAGTTTCTGAAGCCTATGGTCGCAATGTATTGATTAAAAAAGGCGTAGCTCTTGAAGGTACTCCACAAAATTTAAATAATGCAAAACAAAAATTGGGTGCTCAAGCTCATAAAAAACAAGTGGATTCTGATGAAGCTACTGTATTAGCTAGCCAATTATCAAAAGTATCCGTTACGATCCCTGTAAAAATGGGTGATGGTGGACGTGTATTTGGTTCCGTAACAGGTAAAGATATTTCTGATGCATTGCAAGCACAAGTAAAAGTTGATGTGGATAAAAAGAAAATTGACTTAAAAGAGCCAATCAAAACATTGGGTACTCATGAAGTGTTAATTCGGGTGCATCCAGAAATTACAGCTAAGATTACTGTGGAAGTAGTAGCAGGTTAATAGAAAGAGGGGCTAGGCCCCTCTTTTTTGTGTAAAGATATGTAGTTGTGAATAGGGAGAATATGTATGTCAGGACGGATACCACCGCACAGTATAGAGGCTGAACGAGCCGTACTAGGAGCTATTTTGCTTAATAAAGATGCCTTTGATGCAGTCAGCTCTATTGTGAAAGCAGAAGATTTTTACAGTGATAATCATCGTGTCATTTATGAAGCTCTTGTAAGCATTGTAGGAAAGAATCAGCGAGCAGACTATGTATTATTATCTGAAGAATTGAAAAAGTCACAAAAGCTAGAGGCTGTAGGTGGCATTCTGTATCTTACGAATCTTACCACAGATATTGTAGATGCTTATAATGTAGAAGATCATGCGAAAATTGTTAGAGATAAAGCTCATTTGCGTAAACTAATTCATGTAGCCAATGCAGTGGAATCCATGGCGTATCGTGAAGAAGAAGAGACAGAAGATATCGTTAATCGAGCAGAACAAATGGTGCTCGATGTGAGTGGTACCACAAAAGGAGAATCTTCTTTTAGTGCTATGCGAGAGGTTGTCTATGAAACGATTGATCGTATTAATGAGCTACAACGTCATAAAGGGATATTGACCGGTGTATCTACAGGCTTTAAGGATTTAGATAACTTGACCAGTGGTTTGCAGAAGTCAGATTTAATTTTAGTAGCTGCTCGTCCTTCTATGGGGAAAACGGCATTTACTTTGAACATTGCTCAAAATGTAGCGATGAAATCAAAAAAGAATGTAGCTTTTTTCTCTCTAGAGATGTCGAAGACACAGTTAGTAGCTCGTGTGTTGGCAGCTGTGGCAGGTATTAACTCTGGCCGTATTCGGAATGGTCAGTTGAGTCAAGAAGACTGGGGAAAAGCCATCAATGCTTTGAATGATTTAGCTGAAGCACCACTGTATATTGACGATACGTCAGGCTTAACGCCACAGTTAATGAAGAAAAAGTTGCGTCGTTTAATTCAAGAACATGGTGAACTAGGGCTAGTAGTCGTGGACTATATTCAGCTCATGGAAAATGGCGGTAAAAAAATGGCGGATAATCGTCAACAAGAAGTATCGGCCATTTCACGGCAATTGAAAATTATGGCTCGGGAATTTAATGTGCCTTTGATTGCGTTGTCTCAGTTGAGTCGTGGTGTTGAAAGTCGGGCAGATAAGACTCCGATGTTAAGCGATTTGCGTGAATCTGGATCTCTAGAACAAGATGCGGATATTGTAGCTTTCTTGAATCGTGAGAACTATCAAGATACAGAAGATACTAGTGATGGTGTAGAAACGCAAGTTATTATCCGTAAGCACCGTAATGGGGAATTAGGAATTGTAAAGCTATGGTTTGAAGGGGCATATACACGATTTAGGGATTTAGCCTATCGTGAGGATGATCCTGGTATGTAATAAGAGGAGAGAGACTATGACAAAAACGTGGAAACACATGCTTTGTGTAGGTGCATTGACTATGGGGATTGTATCAGTAGGAACAGCTGAGGTGAGTGCCAGTGGAATTTGGGAAGCTCTCGGTAAAAGTGTGCTAGGAGGAATTTCTGTGCATCAACATTTGAGTGACATAGATAATACTGAACAAGGTCAACAAGAGATGCTAGAAAAAACAAAAGATCGCACTGGTGTGTATGATAATTATGCCTATCAAATGCGAGCGAAACGCATTGTAGATGAACTTTCAAAATCACCACATGTAAAGCGTAGTTATGTAGTCTATGTAAATCCAGATGAAGATTTCAATGCATTTATGACCTTTGGACGTGTTATGTCGATTAACAAAGGGGCTATGGATTTGCTAGATGATGATGCGCTGGCCTATGTTATTGGTCATGAATTGAGCCATGGAGAGCACAAAGATTTAGTGAATGGAGCTAAGAAAAGCAGTATTTTATCTACAGTAATTGGGGCAGCTACGTTTAACTCTGGAGATTTAGGGCAAATTGCGGCGGGACTTACTGGAAAATACTTAGATAGTCAAGTGTTTACCATGTCGCAAGAAAAGAATGCTGATGAATTAGGCTTTAGTATTTTGGCAGACTCCCCCTATAACGTAGGTGGTGCAGCTCTTGCCATGGAAGTGATTAAAAATAAATATGGCGATACATACCGTGAAGGATTTGGTAAAATCTTAAATCCTAATGATCACCCTAAAACATCACAACGTGTATTAGATAACTTACAACGCTTATATGTATATTCGGGAAATCACGTGAAAGTAGAGCAACAAACCGTGTTTATCAATGGTAAGCCTGTCTATGAAGGAACGGCAAAAGGTAATTATACGGCGCCTATGCGAGCTTATATAGTAGCGGGTAAATTATCTAGGTTGTATCACGATAATGCTATTGGAGGCGCTCGTGTAGATGGATCGACCGTAGCGATTGGTGGCACTAATATCGTGACTATGCCGACCTATGATGCGGCATTTCAGATCGCGAAACAAATGAATGCAGCTATTAGTGATGAGTCTGGTGTGGTAGCTGATAAAAAAGTAGACAAAAAGAACAAGAAAGAGAAAGACGAGAAAAAAGACAAGAAAGATAAAAAAGATAAAAAAGATAAAAAAGATATAGAAGATATAGAAGAATAAAACTAACTGTTATGACAGACTATACAGTTAGTCATTACTACGCATTAAAAAGTCAAAAAAGGAGCGATAAATATAGATTTCCTTTGAATGAATTCGATATACTCGAGAATGCATATAATTGTATTACAAATAATATAACTTAAGCATAACTAAAAGTAATGATTGATTTATCCCTTTAAAATAGCTGTTTTTATGAAAATTTGTAAAGAAATTAATTAAATTAGCCCTTAACTATGCATATATGATAAGGTTAAAAAGGCGATAACAAAGGGTTTTCTATTCCATGTGGTGTACATGTGTGCTATAATTTACGTATCAAGAGTAGTGACAATCTGTTGAGGAGTACTACAAGATGTCACAATTTATTTTATGGTTAGGGAAAGAGGTTTTAAAGATGGGAAATTTTGTTTACATCCAAGAAGAAAAACTTAACGCATTCTGTCAAGACGCATTCGAAGGATTTGGCTTCAGCCCTGAAGAAGCTAGCATCATTAAAGACGTGTTGATGATGTCCGATATGTACGGTATCCAATCCCATGGTATGCAACGTGTAGTTCGTTACCACAAAGGTATTGAAAAAGGTCTTATCGACATTAAAGCAAAACCAGAAGTGGTATTCGAAACTCCAGTATCCGCAGTTGTTGAAGGTCATGACGCAATGGGTCAATTAGTTGGCCATTTCGCTATGGAATTAGCAATTAAAAAAGCTAAAGAATCCGGTATCGGTATCGTATCTGCTCGTAACTCTAACCACTATGGTATCGCTGGTTACTATGCTGATCTTGCTTTAAAAGAAGGCTTAATCGGTTTCTCTTGCACTAACTCTGAAGCAATCATGGTTCCTACATTTGCTCGTAAAGCAATGCTTGGTTCCAACCCAATCGCTTTCACAATGCCAGCTGAACCATACAACTTCTTCTTCGATGCATCTACAACAGTAGTAACTCGTGGTAAATTAGAAATGTACAATAAATTGGGTAAAGAATTACCTAATGGTTGGGCTTTAAATAAAGATGGTAAAGCATCTCAAGATGCTGGTGAAGTATTGGGTAATATCTCTGACCATGTTGGTGGCGGTATCATGCCTTTAGGTGGTAATACTGAACAATTAGGTTCCCACAAAGGTTATGGTTACGGTATGCTTTGTGAAATCTTCGCATCTATCTTCTCTCAAGGTGGTACATCCAATAAATGTATGACTGGTGGCCGCTCCAACATTTGTCATGGTTTCATGGCTATCAATCCAGCTATCTTTGGTAACCCAGAAGACGTTAAAAAACACTTCTCCACATTCTTACAAGAACTTCGTGAAGCTCCTAAAGCTGAAGGTGCTGAACGCATCTACACTCATGGTGAAAAAGAAGCAGAAGCTATCGAAGTTTGCCGTAAAGAAGGTGTGCCAGTTATCGATAAAACAGTGGCAGAGTTATTCGATGTATGTCACTTGTTAAAATTGGATCCTAAAAAATACTTTGGTGACTATGAGCCACCTAAAGCAGTAGCATCCAACTACTAATTAGAAGTCAGTAGCTGACAATTAAAAATCTTTATCGATGCAGAATTAGTAGTTTTGTATCCCTAAGGAATACTTCTTAGAGACTGGTAACAGTCAATATCTTAGAACATATGAGAGAGGGAATCTGTGGATTTCCTCTCTTATTGTTTATATTACACTGTGGTATGCTAGAATTGAATTACAGTGATTCACACTATAGAAAGGGATTGTTAATATGGATATATTTTTAGCAGTCTTGCCAATCCTATGGCTTATCGTAGCGTTGGCAGTATTAAAAATGCCTGCATGGAAAGCATGCTTGGCAGCAGCAATTGGTACGTATATTTTAGCTGTTTTCTACTATGGAGAAAATGCATATATTATGTACACAGGGGCTATGGAAGGTGTTGCTCTTGCAGTTTGGCCAATTCTTTTGGTTATTACAGCAGCCATCTTCACATACCAATTGGTAGTTCATACAAAAGCAATGGACACAATTAAAATTATGTTGTCTTCCGTAACTAGCGATATGCGTATCTTAGCCGTATTGTTAGCGTGGGGCTTCGGTGCTTTCATGGAAGGTATGGCAGGTTTCGGTACAGCTGTTGCGATTCCAGCAGCGATGATGGTAGCAGTAGGCTTTGACCCATTGAAATCTATCTTGGCTTGTTTGGTAGCAAACTCCGTACCTACAACATTCGGTTCGATTGCGATTCCAACAACAACATTGGCATCTTTGACTGGTCTACAACCAGCTGAATTGGGTACATTCATTGCAGTGCAATTATTCTTCTTGAACGTAATTACTCCATTCTTCATCGTAGGCATCATTGCTGGTGGTGTGAAAGCAATTAAAGGTGTATTCGTACAAACTTTATTAGCTGGTTTGGCATTGGCAATTCCTGAACTATTAATTAACATGTATGCAGGTGGTCCAGAACTTGCTGTTATGGGCTCCTCCATCGTAATCATGGGTGTTATCATTGCTATCGCAAAACTAATGCCTGTTAACGATCCTGAGTACAAAGTTGAAGGTGGTGCAGCACGTACAGTATCTGCTAAAGAAGGCTTAATTGCAGCATCTCCATTCATCTTGATCTTTATCTTGTTGATCGGTACATCTAAATTAGTGCCAGCTGTATATAATGCATTGATGGTATTCAAAACATCTGTACCTATCCATGCTGGTGTAAATGCAAAACCTTACACATTTGTTTGGATTGCAACTCCTGGTATTATGATTTTCATTTCTGCTTTAATTGGTGGTTTTATTCAAAAAGCAGGTCTTGGAACTCAAAAACAAGTATTAACTAACACTTTCAAAACATTGAAATTAACGTATGTAACAATTATTTCCGTAGTTGTGACTGCTAAATTGATGACATACTCTGGTATGACTGGTATGATCGCTAATGCATTGGTAGCTGCAACTGGTTCTATGTACCCTGCATTTGCGCCTGTAATTGGTGCATTGGGTGCGTTCTTGACTGGTTCTGGTACAAATGCGAACGTATTATTTGGACCATTGCAAACAGCAGCGGCTCATCAATTGACTCCTGGTCATGATACATTAGCATTGTGGTTGGCAGCAACTAACTCTGGTTCTGCTGGGGTTGGTAAAATGTTCTCCCCACAAAGTATTGCCATTGCGATTGGTGCCGTTGGTCCTGCTTTGAATACATTCATCGAAGAAAATAAAATCGATGCTAAAAAAGCAGACGAATTGCGTCACTCTATCGATGCAAGCTCCATTATGGTTCATGTATCTAAATACTTCTTGTTATACTTAGTTATTTCTGGTATTTTTGCTTACTTCGGTCAAGAATTCTTCCCTCAATTGGAAGGTATCTTAACATTAGTTAAACACTAATTACTATCTAGCATACACAAATACAAAAGAGACAACGCTTCGGTGTTGTCTCTTTGGTATTTATAAAAGCACTATATATTGTGATAACCTCTACCGTGTATTGCTTTATAAATGGAGTAATGAGGGTATATACATGGAACTTTAAAATTTCATGTAATATTCATGGTAAATTCATGCTTGGCTCATGTTTTTTTCATGCTACATTCATAGACAAAAGGTAAGATATAAGCAAGTTAGAAATAACGAATTTTCCTTAATAGAAAACAAAGTACGATGCGTATAGCACGTAAAGGAGGAAGTTATGAAAAAAATATTTCGTTTAGGAGCTGCTGTGATGGCTCTAGGTGCAGGACTTATGATGGCAAGTGGTGTAGCTGATGCAAAAATGGTGCCAAGCGATCAAATGGCAAAAGTAAGTTCATGGAATGGCGTGGGTAGTGTAGTACCAAGTGTATTACCTTTAAGCGATGTAGATTATAAAGGTGTAGTCACAAAGTTTAAATCTTTATATCCAGATGCACAAATTGTAGGTATTTCTTATGATGGAAAACATAACCCAACGTATGAAGTGGACGGTATCGTGGATGGTTTAAAAATTGAAATGTATATCCGTGAAAATGGAGATATTTTAAATACAGAAGTAAAACCGTTGAAAGAGGATAAGGCTGGTAAACATGCAACAAAACAAGGTTCTATGATGTATGGTCAAGCTATGAAAGGTGCCCACGGTACTACTAAAGCATTTGATGTGAATGAGATCATTATGCCAGAAGTGGCAGAAACTAAAGCGCAAGAAAAAGTAGGCGGTACCTATGAAGCTATGGACTGGTCTGTGAAAAAAGATCATGGTCGTCTAGTATACGAATTAGATATGATTGACGGCAGTGGTAAAGAAGCTGAAGTTAAAGTAGATGCATTGACTGGTGAAATTATCAATGTAAAAGCAAAAACTAGCAAATATTAATTCTAGTAAAATTCTCCTTATAATACCCTTACTTTAAACACAAATAATACACAAATAAAACACCCTTACTATAAAATATAAAAATACCCCCTTTTTAAGACGTCACTGGCTTCGTTATGAAGCCAGTGGCGTTTCTTTTACTTAGCAAAGGGAAGAGCACGACATATTCCTCCACAAACTGATACTACGTTAGGTTTGCTCCGGAATATGGCGTGCTCTTCTAGTATTTTCTTAGTTAGATAAACAAAGGAACGCCACTGATGTTCTTACACGCAACTGCGTTCCTTAGGGTTAAAACGACCGTTTCCCTAGGCTTGGGTGTTTACATGGCTTTAATGTATATCGGTCAATGATACGGCACGCTTCGTCTAGGGTTAGATCATCTTTTGTAGGACCTTGTTCAAAGATGCATCGAGGGTCGCTGGAGCCAACTTCGCCGGCTGGTAGGTATAGGTATTCTTCGTTATGAGGGTCACCAAAGATGTACCCTGCTTGTAAGTGTTCTTTGTGGATACGGCTCATGGTATCTCCTTCATCATAAAATTAGCGGCGTCCGCTGAGACTAAGTGTAATTGTGTGTGCCCCCAATGGGAGGGGACTTTTTGGAATGATGCTTTGTCGTGTAAATGACCGAATACGCAGTGATCTACATGGTACTGTTCTAATAGGTCCGTAAATCCATTGGCATGATTTTCTAAGGTTGGCGGATAGTGCAGTAAAAGTATGCGTGTTACCTGAGAGGGGTCATCACCACTTTCAGTAATAGCAGTTTCCATAGCATCTAAAGCCGCTTTGGTACGCATTAATTCCCGTTCATAGATGTGACGGTCATCTGCTTCTTTAAAGAAAGGGTCTTGCGGATAGATATAACCTTTCGTGCCACCGAAAGCGATGCCATTTTGGTATAGACCTCTACCTTGCAAGAAGGTGATACGTCCTTCCATAAGAGTATTCATTTTTTGCAGGCTTGTCCACCAATAATCGTGATTGCCACGAATCATAAACTTGTTGCCTGGTAAGGCAGAGATGGCATCTAGGTCGACCTGGGCATCCCTAAGGCGCATAGCCCAAGACATATCACCTACTAAAAAGACTAGGTCATCAGGCTCTACATGTTCTCGCCAGTGTGCTTGGATACGTTCCCAGTGGTTATCCCAGTGTGGACCAAATATGGTCATAGGTTTTGTTGGTGGTTGCCCAGATAGGTGTAAATCGCCAATGGCAAAAACTTTCATTAAACCTCCAAAGAATTGTGTAAATATGGTTGTATATGACGGATGACTTCTAAGGCGCGTGTTTCGTGACACACTTGTGAAATTCCATAACCGATGAAAAGCGGTGATGTTATATAGCGTGGTACAATTTTTAGATAGTGATAACCGTCATTTATATCGTAGAAAAATAGATTATAAGAGTTTGCATATTTAGAAAAGCCTTCTAATACATAGCGTAAAGTACGTTGTAAATACTTGGCTAATATGGATGTATCTAATTGTGGATCAAACCGCATATTAAATTCAAAGAATCCATGGATAGGACGATTGGATAAGGTTATGCGAAGACCATCCTCTTCATAGATGATCCATCCTTCAAAATGTTCTTTGTGAATATCTTCACGGTAATCATAGTCCTCTAGGCCAATGATTTGGCTATGTGGGTGATAAATAGAGCCTCCAGACATGGGGCCGTAATTTTTAAAGAATAAGACGGAGGTAAAACGAGGATCGGACTTTACCTCTTTCCATTTCATTCGCTCAAACTCTAAAATGTGGACTGCATCTAAAAGGGGCAATTTAGAATATTCCGTATGCACATGGGGTGGCGTTTCGATGATAACTGTAGGCCATGTGTGTTCTAATACAGGGTATTTATTCATGAGCCAAATGATGGACCCAGATGTATCTAGTATATCGGTTAATTGCGAGGGTTCGCAAAATGGGCAGTGCCCGTCGCGATTGTGCATGCTGTCGGGCTTTGTTTGTCCTAGAGCAATATCAAAAATTAATGGTTCTTTCATAGTTCACCTCACTATTACTATAGTATCATAGGGGGCGAGGTTTATGAAAGTGTGAAACATGATATAATAAAAAAAGAATAGGAGGAACTATGAGACCTACAACATTATGTTTTCCCAAAGGGGATAATTTATTTTTATTAGGACGTAAAAAACGCGGCTTTGGAGCCGGCTATTATAATGGATTTGGCGGTAAAATTGAGGATGGTGAAAGTTTCCGTGCTTGCGCCGTGCGAGAAGTCTTCGAAGAAGTATCCTTACTGGTGAAAGAAGAGGACCTACAAGCAGTGGCGCTGTTGGACTTTCAGTTCCCTTACTCACCGGAGTTGAGCCATATTAGTTATGTATATATGGTAGAACAATTTCAAGGTATTCCTTTGGAATCAGAAGAGATGGAGCCACATTGGTTCAGGTTGGAGAACACTCCCTTTAACCATATGTGGGCTGGTGATGAAGAGTGGATTCCACGGATTTGGCGTGGCGAGAAATTGAAAGGTATCATTACTTTCAAAGAAGATAATAGTACGATAGAATCCATGCGATTTGTAACTGTAGAAGAGGTGCTAGAAAGCGACGATGTAGGCCGTGTGACGGCTTGGATATATGAGGGAATGAAGTGAAACAAGTAGAACAGCAAAGCCAAGTGGCATGGATACAGCATTTATTAGATTGGTATGATGTGCATAAGCGTGACTTGCCTTGGCGTGAAAGTAAAGACCCTTATCGGATTTGGGTATCGGAAGTGATGTCTCAACAAACCCGGATTGAGGCCATGCGTCCTTATTTTGAAAACTGGGTAATACAATTTCCAACACTTGAAAGTTTAGCTAGTGCCGAAGAAGATACAGTGGTTCGGGCATGGCAAGGTTTGGGGTATTATTCTAGGGCTCGTAATTTGCATCAAGGTGTAAAAGAAGTGGTAGAAACCTATGGGGGACAAGTGCCGAGATCACGGAAAGAAATGGAATCTTTAAAAGGCGTAGGTTCTTATACAGCAGGGGCAGTGCTCTCCATTGCGTATAACCTTCGTGAACCTGCTGTAGATGGGAATGTACTTCGGGTCTATGCTCGTCTGTACAATATCCATGAAGATATTCTCGGCACGGTAGGGAAAAAAGCGATTACTACCTTGGTAGAAGAGACTATGCCCTACGATAGACCAGGCGACTTCAACGAAGCCCTTATGGACTTTGGTGCATCCATTTGTATTCCCAAAATACCACGCTGTGAATCTTGCCCATTAGTACAGGATTGTAAGGCAAAAGCAGAAGGTACGGAACAAGTGCTGCCTATACGTATTAAGAAAACAAAGGTACAATCTGTCCAATTATACGCAGGGATTATTTCTACAGTAGATGGGTACTATCTATTGCATCGAAGACCCAAAGAAGGATTGCTGCAAAATATGTGGGAGTTTCCCAGTGTAGAAGGTGGCACAGCAGAGAGTCGCAAAGTAGAATTAATTGAGGGGTTACAATCCATTGGGGTTACCGTCACTATGGATCGGCCTATGGTAAAGGAAGTAACCCATATTTTTAGCCATCGCAAATGGACGATGAAAGGCTACCGAGGGGAAGCGACAGAAGTGGCAATAGATTCGTCGAATACGATTGTGCTGGAAGGTGATGAAGCGGTGCAACAAGCTGTAGCAGAAGGTCAGATTATTCCTCTGAAGGAGGATTGGATTCTCTGTCGTAAAGAGGCCTTTCACGTCTTACCTTGGGCAGGGCCTCATGGCAAGTTCATTGATCTTTGTTAATCTATACCGAGGAGTGATATAGATGAGAATATATATATTGATGGGAATCTTAGTACTTGGAATGGCTCTTTTTGGAACTATGACAGGATACTGGGTAACCTTATTTAGAAATGGTTCGAAACGAAAGGACCTAATCTATGGCGGTGTACTGGGGTTAGCCCTTGCAGTAGGAACGATTATCCTACAACGCCTTATGTACAGCATCCATGGTGGCATGGTGCTGGATCTAGTGCGCCCGGTCCTAATCGAACTGAATGGATTGGTTGTAGCACTGTTCGGCACCTTTGCAGTATTGACGATCTTCGGTGTATTCTATGGACTTATGCGTTTAGGGGCTCGCTCTGACAGCGGGGATAGTCCTATCGACGAATCACGGCGGAATTTCTTTAAACGCACGGCAGTGGTGGTGCCTGCTGTAGTAGGTGTTACAGGATCAGTAGCGGCCTTTCAAGGGAATGATGAACTGCAACTACGCAAGATACAATTGGCTTTGAAAGATAGACCAGAGGTGCTGAAAGGATATAAAATTGGACAACTTAGCGATGTTCATATAGGTCCTTTCATCGGTATGGATAAGTTGAAAGAAATGGTGAATGCCGTTGCTAGTGAACACCCGAATCGACTGGTTATCACTGGAGATTTAATCGATGATTTAGGGTATCTTGATGAAGTGGCTGACTATTTAGATAGCCGTGTACAAGATTTTCCTGATGGCATTGATTACATTTTAGGAAATCACGAGTACCGTGTCGATGTAGAACGAGTGTGGAAGCGATTGAGTCAAACGAAGATGCATATGTATCGCAATAGCCATCAACAGATATTAGGTGGGCCTCGCCCTGTGTATTTAGTGGGCATGGATTACCACTTTAAAGACGATGTGCAAGAGGAAAACGTACGCTTGTTGGACAAAGCCATGAAAGGTATGCCCAACAATGCTTATCCTATCTTGTTAGCGCATCATCCCAACTTTATCCCTGAAGCATTCCGTAGACATATCCCATTAACCTTATCTGGACATACCCATGGTGGACAGATTAATCTATGGGGTGTGAACCTAGTGCCGGTGTATAAGCCGTATTGGAAAGGACTCTACGAAGAACAAGGATTATTTGCCTATGTAAGCCGAGGGTCGGGACATTGGTTCCCAGTGCGGTTGAACTGTGCTAGAGAAGTGACGGTGTTTACGATATTGTAAGTGAAAAAGCAGAACCCCCACAGCGGCAACTGTGGGGGTTCTTTGTCCCGATGGACTTAATCAACGTTTATACCTATAGTATATCAGACTTATAGAATCTTGTCACTCATATTATAGGTATTTAGATAAGTTAGAAAAAGTTGAAGGCAGTATATCGCGATTAAATTACAGATAAAACTCATTATCGTAAAAATGAATGATAATAAAGGTAATAGCTAATTCCTTCATTCTTTGAAAGACATAATTAAAAATTTATATTGAGAAATACTATCAGTTGTGATATAGTATACATAAGTAAGACTCATGTAATTTTTAATTTAGGGATAGTACGGGACATCCCACATGTTTAGTAAGGGAGGAAAGACCATGAAAGAATTTAAATTATGGCGGTTGTTCATTGTGTTTGCCGTTTGTATTATGGCTATTGCAGGCTGTGGAAAACAAGCGGATACGGTACAAGATGGTAAGCCATTACAAGTGGTAACTACTACAACAATGATTACAGATTTAGTACAAAAAATTGGTGGTGACCATGTAACAGTACAAGGGTTGATGGGTGCTGGAGTAGACCCACATTTGTATCAAGCTAGTGCAGGTGATGTATCTACTTTACAAAAAGGCGATGTAATCTTCTTGAATGGTATCCATTTAGAAGGTAAAATGGGCCAAGTATTCCAAGAATTAAAAAAATCCAACAAAACAGTAGTGGAAGTGTCTAAAGATATGGATCCATCTACGTTGTTAGCCTTTGAAGAAGAAGGCCCAGATGCAAAAGACCCTCATATTTGGTTCGATGTACAAAACTGGAAATTAGCAGCCAAAGTAGTAAAAGACACATTAGTAGCAAAAGATCCTAAACATGAAAAAGATTATGTTGCTAATTACGAAGCATACATGAAAGAATTAGATGCAGCAGATCAATATATTAAAGATAGAACGAAAGAAATTCCTGAGCAATCTCGTGTATTAGTCACTGCTCATGATGCATTCCATTACTTTGCTCGTGCTTATGGCTTTGAAGTAAAAGGTCTACAAGGCGTGAGCACAGCTACAGAAGCGGGTACAAAAGATATGAACGACTTAGTACAATTTATTGTGGATCATAAAATCAAAGCGATCTTCGTAGAATCTTCTGTTCCTCATAAAACAATCGAAGCCGTACAAGAAGCAGTTAAGGCTAAAGGTTGGAACGTGGCTATCGGCGGCGAATTGTACTCCGATTCCTTAGGTTCTCCTAACACAGAAGGCGGCACTTACATTGGCATGGTCAAAGCCAATATTGATACTATTGTAGGCGCTCTTAAATGATGAGTGACAGCAAGTGTATTTTGAAAGTAGATCATCTTTCAGTCGCCTATGATGATACGGTAGTGCTGAAAGATGTATCCTTTCAGATTGAACAAGGAACGATGACGGCCATAGTTGGTCCTAATGGTGCTGGCAAATCAACCTTGGTGAAAGCCATGTTAGGGCTTGTGCCATTAGTAGAAGGAACGATTGAGTTAACATTAGATACTAAAACAGTTTCTGCTTATGGAGGCGCGAAAACAAATAGTATTTATAACCATATTGCTTACGTACCACAAACTTCAGCAGTAGATTGGGATTATCCCATTACAGTCTTTGAGGTGGTATTGATGGGCACCTACCGCAGACTAGGTTGGTTTAAACGACCAGGGAAACGTGAACGAGACGAGGCTACGAAGGCCTTGGAAACGGTAGGCATGTTAGACTATGCACAGCGATCTATCTCACAATTGTCAGGAGGACAGCAACAGCGTGTATTCCTAGCCCGTGCCTTGGTGGAAAACCAAGAGGTGTACTTGCTAGATGAGCCCTTTAAAGGCATTGATAAGACAACAGAATCCGTGTTAGTAAAGATTATGAAAGAAATGCAAGCAGCAGGCAAAACCTTGCTCATTGTGCATCATAATTTACAGACTTTAGAAGCTTATTTTGATCAAGTTCTCTGCGTAAATCGTAGATTGGTGGGCATGGGACCAGTTCGAGATATAGTAGGTTCCCATATCCTAGATGAGACATATTCATACTAGGAGGCACCATGGAACTATTACAACAATATACATTTCAAATCGTAGCATTGGGAACGGTGATGTTAGGCTTAGTATGTGGCGTCATAGGGACCTTTGCGGTGTTGCGTCAAGAAAGCTTACTAGGTGATGGGGTAGCCCATTCCACACTACCGGGGGTGGTGGCAGGCTTTCTGCTAACAGGTGTGAAAGATACCACAGTATTATTGCTTGGTGCGATTTGCACGGCCTGTTTATCAGAATGGATTATGCATACAACATCGAAAAAAGGTGTTCGCTTTGATGCAGCATTGGCTACGATATTAGCTGCATTCTTTGGATTTGGTACGGTTTTATTGACTCGTGTACAGTCCATGGAAAATGCAGGACAAGCAGGTCTGAATACGTTTATTTTTGGGCAAGCTGTTACAATGATGCAAAGTGATATTTGGGTGATGGCTATTTGTGGCACATGCATTGTAGGTGGGGTTATTATACTTTGGAAAGAATTGAGTCTTACCGTATTTGACCCCATTGAGGCACAGTTAATGGGTATTCCTGTGTCAAAGGTGCGCTTTTTTTACCGTGCTGCACTGGTGATGACCATTGTCATCGGCATTCGGACAGTAGGAGTTATATTAATTAGCTCCTTGCTGATTGGTCCAGCTATGATTGGCCGTCAATGGACACACTCCTTACGGACCTTGGTAATTATCGCTGCTATCAGTGGTAGTATAGTAGCCTTTTTGGGTACATTTGTGAGCGCCCTGTGGGGTAATCTTCCTACTGGCCCTATTATCATCATTGTGATGACAGCTATGATCTTGTTAAGTTTAACCTTGGCTACAGGTAAACGCCTCATAAGGAGGTGTTTTGGATGAGTCATATATTAGAAATTTGGGGTATCGCTACGGTCACAGGTATCAGCTGTAGCCTCATAGGTACATTCTTGGTGTTACGCCGTTTATCTATGATGGTGGATGCTATTACGCATACTGTTTTTTTGGGCATTGTATTAGCCTTTTTGGTGACAAAAGATTTGAACTCTCCTTGGCTCATCATTGGCGCCACTGCTATGGGTGTTGGTACAGTATATGCCGTAGAATGGATGCAACGGCGTCGCTATATTCGACCAGATGCAGCCATCGGTATCGTGTTCCCCTTCTTATTTGCCTTAGCCATTGTGTTAGTCACATTATTTGGGAAACACATACATCTCGATGTGGACACAGCAATTTTAGGTGATTTAGCATTTGCTACTTTCCAACGCTTTACCGTAGATACCTATGACCTAGGACCTATGTTGCTATGGATTGCTATTTTGGTGTGTCTCATCAATGCAGTTTGTATTGCACTCTTTAAGAAAGAACTAATCCTTACCACCTTTGATCCTGTATGTGCTAAGGTGTACCAAGCGATGCCTATGGCAGTGTCCTATGGGCTTATGACATTGACGTCCTTGACGACGGTAGCATCCTTTCAAACTGTAGGAGCTATCTTGGTAACGGGTTGTATGATTGGTCCACCAGCGACGGCATTTATGCTAGTGAGGTCTGTGAAAGCTATGTTATTCATTAGTGCTATAGTATCTACTATAGCTACTACTATTGGTGTGATATTGGCATTTCTTTGGGATGTATCCATTGGTGGTATGATTGCTACTGTCATCGGATGTATCTATGGACTGGTGTGGCTATATAAATATGGTAGAAACAATGCATAATGATAGCATTGTGTATGCTAGAAAGAATACATGATGGTGGCATTTATAGGCTACCATGATATACGTAAATAAGGACTGAAGTAAAATGATGCATTAAAATTTACTTCAGTCCTTTGTTATTTGTGTATTTCTTTAGCGAAATAAAATAGGCTGCAACCAAATGGTTACAGACTATTTTGTGATATGTGTAGTGTGTTATTTATTCATATTTTCGATTGCTTCAGCTTCTGCTTTGTTAAATTTAGAAGCAATAACAATGCGAATCAAGCAAAGGGCAACGAAGATGTATGCAGCAAAGCCTAACCATTCAGCTGTATCACCATAGGATTTTGCTTCAGTGAAAGCTAATTGAAGTGGAGCTTCGCTACCACCTGTACTTACGGAGAAGGCGATGATACCAGCAATGATAACGCCGATGATACTTTCACCAACGATCAAGCCAGAAGCGAACAATACGCCGCGGCGGTTAGATTGTTCTACGTCAGCATCTGCATAAGCGCCAGCACGTTCTTTCGCACGTTTTGTGATGTAACGATTTACGAAGTAACCGATGATGGCACCCATTACAAGAGGCATTTCCAAAGTTGGAGGTAAGTAGATACCCATACCAATTGCAAGTGGTGGTAATGTTAAGGATTTTGTTGTAGATTTTAAAATCAAGTTAACAACGATAGCGGCAATACCAACAAGGATACCGTAGAAGATGTAAGTCCAATCCATATTAGCATTGAAAATACCTTCTGCAATTTGACGCATCAATGTAGCTTGTGGAGCGGATAATGCTTGGGCAGGATCCATTCCTTCGCGAGGCATAGCGCCTGTGAAACCGTAAGCATGGTATAACAAGTCAAGTACTGGAGCAATCGCTACGGCGCCAGCTAAGGAACCGATTAATAGAGCTACCTGTTGTTTCCAAGGTGTAGCACCTACTAATTGACCAGTTTTTAAGTCTTGTAAGTTATCGTTGGAAATCGCTGCAATGGAGATAACCACGGATGTCATGAAAATCGCCAAGGCAGTGGAGAATTTTACGCCTTCTGGAGTAGATAATAAGTCATTGGCAGAACCGATGGCGAATACTACTAGAGAAGATACGATGATACCGATGATACCGATACCAGAGATTGGACTTGCAGAAGTACCAATCAAACCAGCCATGTAACCGCAAGCTGCAGCTACGAAGAAACCGATTAACAATGCTACTATGATACCTGCAATGACAAGTGTCCAAGCAAGGCTTGCAGACATTGGAAGAGCAGATACAAAAGAGTAGAAGCAAATGATTAAACCGATAATAATTAAGGCAAATACAATAGCGATAGTAGATGGTTTCATATCTGTATCCATACGGTGTGTGTTGCGATATTCAGCGGTAGCCGTCATGGATTTGATAGATAATTTAATACCTTCAATAATTGGTTTGATCAATGTCAATAATGTCCAGATGGCAGCTACGCCGATTGTACCAGCACCGATGAAACGAACTTTAGTTTTCCATATAGTGTTAGAGAATTTGATAGCTTCCAAGTTATCTGGATTTGGTAGATGGTTGGTTAAGTATGGTACGAAACCACCCCAAGCAATAATCATACCGATTAAGATAGCGATACCACTAGCAATACCAATTAGGAAACCTGCGCCCAATAGAGCAGAGGAGAAACCGAATGGAATTTGTGTAGCACCAGCGCCTACAGGGAACCAGAAAGATTTAGATTCGCCTAATACGCGTAAACCTTGTGTTACAAAGCTGATGACACCAGCTAATACACCGCCGGATACGATTTCTTTCATACCCCCAGATTGTTTCACTGTTTCACCAGGAACACTAGAACCTACTTTTAAAATTTCTGCAGCAGCACGACCTTCTGGATACGGTAAGTCACTGTTCATAACCATAGCGCGGCGTAATGGAATGGTAAATAATACCCCAAGACAGCCACCGCAGGCAGATAATAACAATGTTTCCAATAAGTCAAAGTTCTGCCAATAGCCGATCATCAATAGGCCAGGCAATACGAAGATGACTGCAGATAAGGTACCCGCAGCAGATGCTTGCGTTTGTACCATGTTGTTTTCAAGAACGTTGGAATCCTTGAAGAAGCGTAAGATTGCCATAGATATTACAGCAGCCGGAATGGAGGATGAGAATGTCAAACCTACTTTCAATCCTAGGTATACGTTAGAGGCAGTGAAGATTAATGTAATAATCGCGCCTAGTAACATCCCTCTGACTGTTAATTCCGGTAAGCTAATATCATGACTCATAAAATCATGCTTCATAGTTATACCTCCTTAAAATACACTACTATCTTATTCATTGTAACAGTATTCTCAAGGACTTTCAATAAAAAATGTAGTGAATTGTGTATACATAAGTCTATTAGAGGGAGTATACTATAATTATTCATATTGGGTTCATATATGTAGTGTATATATTATGGTAACAATAATTTATGTAATAAGGAGGTATAGGGATGAAAAAAAGAGTGTGGGGAGCTATGTTCGCGGCTCTTTGTATACCAATGTCATTTCAAGCGGCAGATATAACGGTAATGAAAGAAATACCTGTAGCAGTGGGTGAAAAGATTTCTAATACAGCATCACCAGAAGCGAATCGACTGATTCGAGGCGAAATGATGAAGGCAAGGCAAGACCATAAGCAGGTTGTGGCACCAGCAGTAAAAGCATTTACAGATCGCTTACAAGTAACAGTAAAGCCGGAGACGGTTAAAGAGAATCATCTAAATATTGCGTACCCTACTGTGCAATCTGTGAGTCCTTATGTAACAAAGGCTATAAATAAAACGATTACAGACTATGTGGAGAAACTTCGCAAGCAAGTACATAAAACTAATGAAAAAAATTTGGATGGTGAAGGGCAAAATCTTTATATGAGTTATGATGTCAAAGCAGATGGTAATGGTATTTTTTCTGTTACAATTACATCTTATACTATTGAAGATAATGCTTCTAATGGTGTAAATGTAGAAAAAGGATTTACTTTTAATACGACCACAGGTCGCAGCTTGTCCTTAAGTGATTTTGGGGTGTTACCACAAGAAAAGATTGCAGCGGCTATGCAACAATTGCCGAGAGAAGGTAAAAAAGCTATCTATGCAGATGTGAAGGCGGGCAAACCAAATAGTTTCTTTGCTCGTGAAAATCATGACATCGTATTGATTTATGACCAAGGTACCATTGGACCTATGTCTAGTGGTAGCATTTATGTGCCGGTAGGAAATTTGGGAAGATAAATTCAAGGTAATAGAATCAGGCTTGGGCTGTTAGGGATTCAAATCAGTGGTATCCAATATAGATGATATATTTATAGATACCGTGGCTCTCTGTCAAATGTTGGGGTATTCACCCTACGAGTCTTCTTTGGCACCAAT